>NZ_JMCC02000001.1 GCF_000737335.2 Enhygromyxa salina
TTTTTGTGGGGGCAGCCTAGTCTTCGCCTGGTCCGTGGGCGAATCACTGATCCAACGACCAAATCGGCGACTCCGAGTCTGGTCCTCCGGGTGGCGCTCCTCCCCCTATTCCTAACGTGATCCAACGACCAAATCGGCGACTCCGAGTCCGGTCCTCCCTATTCCTATTCCTAACGTGATCCAACGACCAAATCGACGACTCCGAGTCCGGTCCTCCGGTCCTCCCGGTCCTCCGAGTCAGTCCGGTCCTCCCGAGTCCGGTCCTCCTCCGCTCCCCCTTTTCCTAACGTGATCCAACGACCAAATCGACGACTCCGAGTCCGGTCCTCCGAGTCCGGTCCTCCAAATCGGCGACTCCGAGTCCGGTCCTCCCGTTCAGGCGACTCCGAGTCCGGTCCTCCGGTCCGAGTCCGGTCCTCCGGTCCTCCTATTCCTAACGTGATCCAACGACCAAATCGGCGACTCCGAGTCCGGTCCTCCTAGTGTGCACTCGGTCCTCCTATTCCTAACGTGATCCAACGACCAAATCGGCGACTCCGAGTCCGGTCCTCCTAGTGTGCACTCGGTCCTCCTATTCCTAACGTGATCCAACGACCAAATCGGCGACTCCGAGTCCGGTCCTCCTAGTGTGCACTCGGTCCTCCTATTCCTAACGTGATCCAACGACCAAATCGGCGACTCCGAGTCCGGTCCTCCTAGGCTCACGGGTCGGCTCCATTCGGCCACAGCAGCCACCACAGCGCAACTAACGGAAGCAGGCTCACGGGCCCAGGCAGCCCCAACAGCCGCCCCAAATTCGTCGCCATACCCGGAGATGACGGCGCAAACAGCTTTGGAACCGCATACGCCCAGATCGGGTTGCCGTGGCTCGGCGCCTCGGGCCCGGCCGCGGTGATCAGCACGATCTGCAGACACGCCACGGCCCCAAGCACCGCGGTGGCCCAGGGAACCCGTCGCAACGCCGGTCCAAAGCCCACTGCCAAAAAGGCCAACATCGGGACCGCATGGCGGGGACCCAACGACGCGCCGCCGTCCCACATGTAATAGCCGCTGTTGAGCAGCAGGTACCAAGCGATGATCGCAACCGCCAGCAACAGGTCGCCGCGCCGCAATGGCGCTGCCGACCCTGGGTCCGACGCAGCCTCCCGCGACGCCGCCTCGGTGTCCGACTCGGCGGCGTCCGACTTGGCGAGCGCGCGCGTCCCCGATACGAGCCGCAGCCCGAGCCCCCACGCGGCGAGCAACAACACCGGCGAGAGGTAGAACAGACCGCGGTAGCTGCCGAACAGCAGCTGCCCGAGCACGGCCAGATCCGGCCGCCCGATCCCGTAGTTCACGGCCATGCCCGCGGCGAACTCGTCGAGGTACACGAAGTCGTAGCCAGTCTTCAGCGGCCCCCCAAACGCCCACGCGTGGTAGCCAGCCAGCACCAGCGCCCACGGCAGCCCGCCCACGCACACCCACGCGCCAAACCGCGGGCCGCGGCGCCAGCTGGCCCAGGCGACGATCAACGCGACCGGGATCGCGGCCGTGTACTCGCTGAGCACCGCCCACCCCAGCAGCGCGCCGACCAAGATCGGCAACGAGGCGGCGACCCGTTCGTGCGCGTCGCTGAGCACGACCAACGCAAACCCGGCGATCAGCAGATCCGCCGTGAGCTGGTGGCCATAGAACCCGCAGGCGTAGCCGAGCGCCGGGGTCGCCAACAACCACGCGAGGGTCGCCCAGGTCGCGGTCCGCCGATCCCCGCCGAGCTCGCGCAACATCAGCAGATAAAACAGCGCGCCGGCCACCAGCGTCGGCAGGCTGACCGCGAACATCCGGCACAGCCACAGGGCCACCAGCGTCGCGGGGTTGTAGACCAACACGTCACCGGGCTCGCGCTGTTCGGGCGCAGGCGTGAGGCCAGCGGCCTCGACCGCCGGATCCAGCGGCTGGACCCGCACGCTCGGCAGCTCGCCACCGGTCGCCCGCCGCGCCACGTAAAAGCCGGCGTAGGGCAGCGCGGCCAGCAGCGAGGTCCCCGGCGCCTTGTCGCTGTAGAAGTGCCCGTCGCGGTAGCTCTTGTCGCCGGTCGTCACGTGCCAGTCGTCGATCTGCACGCTGCCGTGCTCGACGAGCGCCCGGGTCAGCGCCAGGCGCGAATTTTGGTTCCAGGCGGGGGGCCCGACAAAGAACGCGAAGGTGCACGCCAGCGCGAGCGCGAGCGCTGATCCGCGCGGATGCTCGCGCAGCCGTGCGAGCAGCTGGCGCGCGAAGGCGCGGAGGGTGAGGGGGGCTCGTGACACGGGAACGAGAATTTGGGGCGGACCTGCGCGGAGCGTGCCCGCCCAGCCGGTCCTGGCGCAAGGGCGAGACTTCGCTGCACGCCATGGCTCCGGGACGCTGAGGCGACCGGGAGCGGGCGAGAAAGCTCGTGCGGGCTGAAAACAGCGCGGACACCCACGCGGCCGTGCTATCGATCGTGGGTGATGCGTCTTACCTTGCTCGAGCCCCGAACCCTGCGCCTGCTCGCGCCGCTGCTACTACTGGCCGCGAGCACGATCGCCTGCACAGAGCCGCCAAGCACCGACAACGGCACCGGCGACGGGGACGGCGACAACGACACCAGCGGCGACGGCGACGGCGACGGCGACGGCGACGGCGGCGACGAGAGCCCGCAGATCGTCTGCATGCCCGGCGAGACCCGCTGCGCCGACCTCGACACCCTCGAGATCTGCGAGCCGACCGGCCTGGCGTGGGAGCAGGTCCCCTGCGAGGGCTACGAGCAGTGCGACCCAACGATCATGAACGAAGAGGGCGAGACCATCACCGTGTGTGCGGGTCCGTGTGAGAAGCTCGAGGGCTCGTCGTCCTCGGAGGGCTGCTCGTTCTTCACGACGAGCATGTACCAGGCCACGCTGCCGTTCAACGTGACCGAAAAGCCGGCCGACGCGATCGTCATTGGCAACCCGCAGATCGACCGAGACGCGACCGTCGAGCTGCGCTTCATCCCTTACGGAAGCCACAAAGAAGAGGTCGTCGAGGGCCCGATCGTGATCCCGCCGGGCGAGCAGCACACCTTCTTGCTCGACCCCGAGATCACGATCTACCAGGGCGAGCAAGACACGTCGCTGTATCGCTCGGGCGTGGTCTATCACGCGGTCAGCGATCTGCCCGTCGTTGGCTACCTGCACGCCCCCTACGAGGGCCAGAACTCCAACGGCTCGACCCTGCTGCTGCCCGAGAACGTGATGCAGAACGACTACGTGGTCTACAGCCACGGCGCGTGGCAGACCCCCAACTACTTCACCGTCATCGCGCTGCACGACCAGACCACCGTGACGTGGAATCCCAGCGTCGAGACGGCCGGCAACGGGTGGCCGCTCGACTTCGTCGACGCCGGAAACTCCGGCACCCAGCTGCTCAACCGCTACGACAACATCCGCATCGACACCTCGATCAAGTACGACCGGCTCAAGTGCGAGCAGGACCTGTCGGGCACCGTGGTCAGCGCGGACAAGCCGATCTGGCTGGTCTCGGCGGTTCGGGTGCTGCGGCTGCCCTGGTGCGGCGGCGTGGTCCCGGGCTGCAACGACGTCGCCGACAGCAGCTGCAACTACGGCTCGGACTTTGCGATGGAGCAGAACCTGCCGCTCGACTACTGGGGGCAGAAGTACGTGGGCCCGGCCTCGCCAGTGCGCGGCGCCGAGCAGCACTACTGGCGGGTGTTCGCGGGTGACGACGACGTGACGATCAACGTGACCCCCGCCCAGCCAGGCACGCCGATCAACCTCGCCAAGCGCGGCGACTGGCAAGAGATCGTGGTCCCAGCCGGCACGGATCTGGTGTTCGAGGGCAACGGCGCGTTCATGCCCGTGCAGTACGTGACCGGGCACTACGACAACGCCAACAACGTTGGCTCGCCGGCCATGATCCAGATGGTCCCAACCGCCCAGTTCCTGGATCGCTACCTGTTCTCGACCGGCAAGAACTACAAGGTGCACTACGTCCAGGTGATCCGCGAGAGCGGCACCGCGGACGTCTTGCTCGACGACGCCAGCGTCAGCGGCTGGACACCGGTTGGGGACTGGGAGATCGCCACGGTCGAGGTCGGCGAGGGCCCGCACGAGATCCACAGCGCCGGCTCGTTTGGCATCGTGCAGTACGGCTACTCGGACTTCATCAGCGCCGAGCAAAACTCCGCGGGCTACGGCTACATGGGCGGCATGAAGGCCGAAGTGATCTTCATCCCCTAGAGAGGCGGACCGTGCCAGGGTGCGTCTCGGGCCGTTCCTGACAAGGAGCGAGGCCGAAGCTGGATCGGGATACTGGTGCGTGGGATTCAGCGGTTCGCCTCTCCAGGCTGCCGCCTGCGCTTCGTCGGCCGCGCGCCAGCTGCCTGTGTTTAGGCGCTGGTCGCCGATGTCGTGCTCGAGCGTGGCGAGACCGAGGCGCCGACCCGCGAGTGACCGGGTTCGCTGCGCGAGCTTCGTGGGCCAGGCTAAATAATCTGGCTCGAGCAGTGATCGATGCGCGAGGTTTGGGGCACGATAGAGCCGTGCGCCTCACGAAAGGATTTCTTCTCGTTGCGATGACCGCGAGTCTTGCGCTTGCCTCGGGCGACGCGCTCGCAACCGGATCGGGCGGTGGCGACACCGGGGGTATTCCCGGCGACTTCACCTCTGCATGGTTTATCGCGCCGCTGCCAAACGCCGCCTACGAGGGCGCGCCCGTGACGATCGACGCCGAGGTCGGGGTCCACCAGGGCGTGGACGACGAGCCGATCGCGTCGGTCGAGGTGTTCGTTGGCGGGGAGTCGGTTGGCTCGCAGCCCTGCGACGCAGGCTGCACCTTCCCTGACATCGAGCTCGCCAAGGGCGTACATCTGTTCGAGCTCGTGGCTGACACCGGCTACGCCACGAGCGTCACGGTCTACGTCGACGAGGATCCGCCAGAGGATCCGGCCGACACCGGCCAGGATGAGGACGGCGGCGGCACAATGGGTGGCGGCGGTGGCGGTGGCGGTGGCGGTGGCTGCAGCGTCGGGGCTCAACCAGTCTCGCCCTGGGCTGTGATGACGCTGCCGATGCTGTTGCTGGTCCCCGGTCTTCGTCGGCGGGGTAAGCCCCCACTCTAAACGCAGGTCTGGTTGGGGATGTCGCAGGTCTGCCCGTCGGGGCAGTCGGGGGTGGCGGTGCACGGTGTGTGGCCTGCGACCTCGAGCGTGGCGTCGCGGTGCGAGCGGACCTGGAGCTCCACGCAGCCATTGTCGGTGATCGTGGAGTCGACGGTGCGCCGGTACGCGTGGCCGGTGGGAAACCCCGAGATGCCGGCGTCGAGCAGGGCGTCGATCATGGTGGCGGGCACCTCGAAGCTGCCGGTGTCCGGGCCTTCGCAGACCAGCGTGGACGGCGAGATGCCGTGTTGGTCGACGTTGATCGTCAGATAGAAGCGCGCCTCGCCGTCGTCCTCGGCCACCCAATTGACGATCAGCGGTTGGCCGGGCTGCGCGATCCAGGCGGACTTGGCCAGCTCGATCGGCGCAAACCCGCGGCCGCTGAGCTCGAGCGGGCCAACTTCGCCGCCGCTGCTGGTCAGGCGGATCGCCGTACCCGGGCTGAACACCGGGTGCGGCAGGGTGGTCTCGAAGTAGCGCTTGTCCGCGCGCGGCTGCATGACGACGCCAACCGCGAGCCCGTCGATCGTGACCGTGCCCGTGTCTTGTCGCTCGGGGTAGGGGATGCAGCTGCCCGCGTGGGTGCAGGCTTCGCCGGTTCCACACGCCGGATCGCAAAACGGGTTGTCGCGCGTGAGCAGCTGGCAGCCACCGGCCGCGAGCGTCTCTTGCACGATCGTCGCCGGGATCACGGCTTCGTTGATCTCGCCGTCGACGGCCGAGTAGTCGGCCTCGTGGACGACGCTGAACAGGCCAACGCGCTCGTTGAGCGGGCACGCGCCGTCGAGCTCACCGGGCTCGACGACGCTGGTGTCGGCGTCTTCGTCACCGGGCGCCGTGGTACACGCGATCGTGCCCGAACACGCGAGCAGACAGGACAGCGCCGCGGTGGCGCGCGGTGAAAGGTGGCGTGACGGTTGGCGAGGTCGCGGCATGGCTGCGTCCACCAGCCTACTGCGCCGAGGCTGGTTGGGTTGAGATAGTTTTCAGCTCGGGTCGACTGGCTCACCGTGGGCAGCGAAGACTCGCACGATGACGGACTGCGGCCAGGGTACGCTGTTCTCGCTTCCACGCATCGAGTAGCCTGCGACCGCCCAATGCTCGCTGTCCTGTCTCCCGCCAAGAAGCTCGATTTCTCTCCAGCGTCCGCGTCCGTTCACCCGACAACGCCTTCGCTCATGAAGGACGCGGAGTCGCTGATGCGTACGACCCGGGGCCTGAGCCAGACCAAGATCCGCGAGCTGATGCACCTGAGCGCTGATCTGGCCAAGCTCAACTACGATCGCTACCACAGCTTCGAGCTGCCGTTTGGCCCAGACAACGCGATGCCGGCCGCGCTGGCGTTCAACGGCGACGTCTACCGGGGGCTCGACGCCCGCTCGCTGTCGGCCACGGATCTTGGCTGGGCGCAGGATAAGGTCATGATCCTCTCGGGCATGTTCGGGTTGCTGCGGCCCTTGGATCTGATCCAGCCCTATCGGCTCGAGATGGGCACCAAGCTGGCCACCCGGCGCGGTCGTGACCTCTATCAGTTCTGGGGCTCTCGGATCCGCGAGCTGATCGACGCGACGCTCGAGGGCCACCCCGACCCCAGCCTGATCAACCTCGCCAGCAACGAGTACTTCAAGGCCGTGCAGGCCAAGCAGCTCAACCGGCGCACGATCACCTGCGTGTTCGAGGACTACAAGCAGCGCCCCGACGAGGGCAAGGTGATCAGCTTCTTGGCCAAGATCGCGCGGGGCACGATGGCCCGCTACATCATCACGGAGCGGCTCGATCGCGCCGAGGGGCTCAAGGACTTCGCGCTGGATCGCTATCGCTTTGACGCGGCTCGATCCACGGACACGCGCTGGATCTTCTCGCGCAAATTCATCCCCGTCGCCAAGTGAGCTGGGGCGAGTAAGATCGCCGCGATGGCTTCGCTCGCCTGGCTCGTCACGCTCACGACCGCGGTTGCGATGGTCGCCTGTGTCAACACTCCGGCTCGGACGATCAAGCCTGATGTACAGGCGGATCCGCAGGCAGATCCGCAGGCAGATCCGCAGGCAGATCCGCAGGCAGATCCGCAGCCCGATCCGCAATCGGTCGAGGAGCCCGAGCCCACGCCCGCGTCGCAACCTCCACCAGCGCCGGAGCCCGATCCCGAGGCCGACGCGCAGACCAAGCAGGCCCTGCGCGCCTCGATCCAGACCTACCTCCGCGATCTCCAAGCTTGCTACGAAGCCGCGCTCGTCGACGACGCCACGCTCGCCGGCAAGATGACCTACACGATCACGATCGAGCCCAGCGGCGAGGTCAGCGGCGTCATCATCGAGTCCGACACCGTGGGCAGCGAGGCGGTCGCGGCCTGTGTGCGCGTCGAGATCCAAAGCTGGGTGTTTGACCCGCAGCGCGGGACGGAGGCGTCCGAGGTCACCTTCTCGGCCAAGTTCGTGGCGATCTGAGTAGTTGGCAGTTTGGCTGCCAACTGCCAACCAGGTTGACGTGCGGTTGGCGCTCGGGCCCGCTTCGCTTGTAAAATCACTAAGAAAATCGGCTGGCCCCAACCTTGCTTTGAGTGACCGTAGCCTGACCTCAGTTGGTCAGGCTCCACCTCATCGATTTGCGTCGTCGGAGCAAGAACATGTCACGCCTCAGCCTTGGACCCACCCTCACCCTCCTCACCGGCTGCGCCATGGCGATGGCCATGACCAGCGGCTGTCTCAACCACCCGCTCAAGCCGGTCGAGCTCGAGAAGGGCGAAGAGAAGACCCGCCCGGTGCAGCTGACGGTCAACAAGGACGTCGACATCCTGTTCGTGATCGACAACTCCGGTTCCATGGGTGAGGAGCAGGCGATCCTCGCCAACAACTTTGGCTCGTTCATCCAGAAGCTCGAGGAAAAAGACGTCGAGGCCAACTACCGGCTTGGGATCACGACCTCCGACAACGGCAATGAGTGGTGCGGACTCGGTGCGACCACGCCCGAGGCCGGCAACCTGGTGCTGAGCTCGTGCAAGTCGCGAATTGGCGACTTCATCTTCAACAGTGGCGAGACCGACGTGACCGACCTCGCCTGCAACGACATCTGTACGCTCGACGCGGACGCGCTCGAAGTGCTGCCCAGCACGACCGACTACGACAGCACGCCCAAGCCGCGAAAGTGGCTCGAGAACATCGAGGGCAAGAAGAACATCCCCGAGGGCACCAGCACCGAGGACGCGTTCAAGTGCTTCGGGCCGCAGGGCATCAACGGGTGCGGCTTCGAGTCGCAGCTCGAGTCGATGTACCTCGCGCTGATCCGAGCCCAGAACGCCGAAGAGGTGGACAGCTACGGGTTCCTGCGTGCCAGCGCGATCCTGGCGGTGGTGTTCGTGACCGACGAGGCCGACTGCTCGTACAACAAGACCTACGCCGAGATCTTCAAGCAAGACGGCAACCGCGTGTTCTGGTCGGATCCAGCCGCCGCGTTCCCGACCTCTGCGGTGTGTTGGAACGCTGGCGTCGACTGCGAGGGCGATCCCAACAACTACGACACCTGCAGCGCGGTCAACAAGGACGTCAACGGCAACAGCGGCGTCGACAACAGCCAAGCGGTGTTGCATCCGATGAGCCGCTACATTGGCCTGCTCGACGGTCTCGAGAAAGAGAAGCAACAGGTCAACGAGGCGCAAGAGGTCATCGTCGCGCTGATCGGCGGCGTGGCGAATGACGGCACGCCCTTCTACGGCGACGTCGGCGGCACCAACCCCATGTTCCAAAACAGCTTTGGCATCGGACCTGGCTGCGAGGCCCCCAACCCGATCAACCCGGCCGAGCCCGTGCAGGCGGTCCCGCCCGTGCGTCTGCGCGACCTCGTCGAGGAGTTCACGCCTGGCAACATGTTCTCGATCTGCCAGCAAGACTACTCGGACGCGATGGTGGCGATCGCCGATCGCATCCGCGAGCAGATCCAGCCGGCTTGCTACGCCAACTGCGTCAAGGACACCGACGCCTCCACGGAGATCGTCGAGCCCGAGTGCACCGTTGAAGAGGACCCGCCCGGCGACGGCAACGACGTGAAGATCGAGGAGTGCCTCAAGGACGCCGCGGGCTACATCGTTGATGGCGACGGCGCCTACACCATGCCCGGTCCGAGCGTGAACGTCTGCTACGTGCTGCTGACCGACAACATGGGGATCACCAACTCGCCGGCCGACGACATGTCGGACGAGTGCGTCGACCTCAACTACAACTTGGAGTTCAAGGTCGAGCGTCGGCCTGGGTTCCCGGCCGTGGGCGGAACCTCGATCTCGGCGACCTGCTCGCTCGCCGACTTCGAGAACGTCAGCTGCCCCGGCATCGGCGGCTGAGCCAGCCAGCTCCGCCCGCGCGGTCGGGCTGCCAAGATGCGCTCACGAGGCTCGTGGGCGTATCTTGCTTTGTGGCCTACCGTCGGCTCAGCTGCACGCGGCTCTTGGGCAACGAGTGAGCCTGCTGCAGGTCGTCGAAGCGCACGATCTCGTCGATCCCTTCGAGCCCCTCGAGCTCGGTTGGCAGCTCGGCGGTCAGCCACGCGGTCGAGTAGTCGTTGGTGTAGCGCACGATCGCCGGCAGCAGCGCGACCAGCTCACCGGCGTTGCGCAGCTCGATGTAGTGATCGTAGTCGTCACCGTAGACGTCAGCGTTGGCCGGCAGCGTGCCGTGGGCGGTCCACCAAAACTCGGTGGCGTCGCCGTTGATCGAGCCGATCAGCAGCTGCTTTTCTTCGTAGCCAGCGGGCCCCAGGGTGAGGTCGAACCCGCCGCTGCCAGCGTCCGCGTAGTCCCAGCTGGTCAGGGTCTTCGCGCGGGTGAAGGTCTTGGTCCAGCTCCACTTCGAGACCCACGAAGGCCCGCAGTAGCTCATGTAGTCGTAGTGGTTGTCGGGCGAGTACAGCTTGAAGCTGAGCACGCCAAACCCCCAGGTCCCGAGCAGACCGTTCTGGTAGGGGTAGGTCGGGTCTGGGCTCGCGGCGGCGGCGAACGGGCAAAACACGTGCTGCAGGCCCTCGTTGTGGCCGATCTCGTGGACGACCGTACCCGCGGTGTTGTTGGGGCTGTTGCCGAGCGCGCTGACGGATACGCGGCTCTCGCCTTCGCCCTTGCCGTCGCCGGGAACCGAGGCCACGCCCGCGACCCCGGCCACGCCGCCGTTCGGGACCGGAAACAGCGCGTGGTAGTACTCGTTCGGGAACGCCATCTCGTTGTCGCGCAGCGCCGACATCGGCCCCAGCACCGACCCCAGGTTGTCCATTGGCAGCTCCCACAGGACCGGCTCGTGGACCTCCCAGATCAGCTCCTCGATCGGGTTTTGCTCGAACAGCGCGTCGGTGATGATCTTCATCGTCTCGTCGGTGGTCTGGGCGACGCGATCGATGTTCTCGTACAGGTGGTGATAAGGGACGAACACGATCTTGAGCTCGACCGGCTCGGGCTGGATACCGACCTGGTCGGGCTTAGCCGGGGTCTGCCACACGCCCTCGGTCTCGCCTGTGCCCGCGCCCGCCTCGACCTCGTGGAGCTCGACCTTGTAGGTCATGCCCGGGGCCACCTCGCCCTGCTCGGCGACCAGCCCGAAGTAGAAGATCTCTTGCAGGGTGTTGGCCTGGCTCGGGCCCGTGATCTGGCGGACCTGGGTGCGGGTCGTGGTCGTGCCGTCGGGCAGCTCGAGCAGCAGGCGCGCCTCGATCTCGCGCGGGGTAAAGCTCGGGTCGATCTCGTAGTGGACGCGGATCAGCGTGTCGCGGTTCTTGACCAGCGGCGCGAGCCGTTCGGCGCCAGGGACCCACTCTCCGTTCTCGCCAATGATCACCGCGGTGCCCTGGTTGGCCTCGACCTGGGTGATCGAGATCCCCATGGCGGGGAACTGCTCCATGGGCGTGGGATCGGAGGTGTCCTCGCTGGTCGAGGTGTCGTCGCCGTCGCCGTCGCCGTCGCCGTCGCCGTCGCCAGTCGCGTCGTCGAGTGTCGGGTCAGTCGTGTCGCTGCCGCAGCCAAGCAAGGCGAGCGAGAGCACGGCCAACCCGGTGGCCACGCGGTTGAGCTTCGGTAGGAACATCAGGCCTAACATACGCAAATCCACGCTAGGACGGAAGATGGGCCCTTCATTCCTGATCTTGCCAGTTAAATGGCCATGGATACCCAATCCAGACTTCTAGCACCACACGAGATGCCATTCGCCACCCTAATTTTGCCTGTATAGCCAGTTCTGGTCACGAACATACGGTCATCTGAATTACGTCTGTTCATTGAAGAGTGTAGGCTGGAACCGTGAGCTGGCCCGGCAGGATGGTGATGGGGACGTGGCTGGTGATCACCGTCGCGCTCTATTTCAACGCCGTCCAGGATCGCTCGCTGGCGATGGTCATCTGCATTCCAGTGTGCGCGACCTCGTGGGTGTTTGGGCTGCGCGGGGCTATCTACGCCGGCCTCGCCGCGCTGCCGCTGAGCCTTGGCATGCTGGCACTCGGTAGCCTCGATCTGAGCGACGTGCTGCGTGATCCCCCGACGGTCGTCGGCCACTTCATGACGGTGTTGGTTGGGCTCGTCATCGGCTACCTGAGCACGCTGCGCACGCGCCTCGAGCTCGAGACCCAGCGCCGGACCCACAGCGAGCGAGCCAAGCTAGAAGCCGAGATGGACGCCCACATGGCCCGCGCGGATCGGCTTGCGACGATCGGCGCGCTGGCGTCTGGGGTCGCGCACGAGATCAACAACCCGCTCACGTACTTGCTCAGCAACCTCGAGTTTGCCCAAGACGACCTGCAGCAGCTGCGCTCGGCGAAGGGGGAAGAGGCGGCTTGGGCCGAGATCTGGGAGCGGCTGCGGACCAGCCTCGAGGAGTCGCGCGAGGGGGTCGAGCGCATTCACAAGATCACGCGCGAGCTGCAGCTGTTCGTGCGCGACCGGCCCGGCTCGATGCGGTCCGTCGACATCCGACGGGTCGTCGAGGCGTCGATCGAGCTGAGCCGCGGCGAGCTCGAGGACGGCACCAAGATCGAGTTTCAGCAGCAGCGGGTCGCGCCGATCTGCGGCGACGGTGGCAAGCTCACCCAGGTGTTCGTCAACCTGCTGACCAACGCGGCGCAAGCGATCCCGCCAGCGCGCGGCCACGGTCGGATCTTTGTCGCGGTCGAGCCCGGCGAAGCCGACACGGTCATCGTCACGGTCACCGACGACGGCGTGGGCATGGCGCCCGAGGTCGCCAGCAAGATCTTCGAGCCCTTCTTCACGACCAAGGCCGCGGGCACGGGGCTGGGGCTGTCGGTGGCCGCCAGCGTCATCCGCAACCACGAGGGCGAGCTCGTGTGCGAGAGCGTGCGTGGGCGCGGGACCACCTTTCGCGTGCACCTGCCAAGCTTCGCCGAGCAGGCCAAGCTCGAGCCGGGCTTGGCTGGCGCGAGCACGAAGTGAGGGGGCTCTTGAAAGTCTACTTGTGCTTGTTGGCGCCGAAGTAATAGGTGATCGACAGACCGAAGAACACGCCGCCGTGCTCGCCAAGCTCGAAGCCGAGACCCGGTCCGTTGCTGGTGCCGAGCCGCTCGCCGGCGCCGCTGCCAGGGTTGCTGTCCGAGTTGTCTTGCTCGTCCGGCTCGCGGTTGCCCGGGATGATGCGCGCCACGAACCCAAACTCTGGCGTGATCGCGACCGAGTCGCCAATGAACACGCTGGTCGTGATGGGGATCTCGACGTCGATCTCCATTGGGCGATCGAGGGTGTCGGGGTTGTCGTCGCCCGGGCCAAAGCCAACGTACACGACGCCGCGGGCGCCGAACCCAAAGTCAGCCGAGATGTACTTGTTGCGGTCGCCGACGACGGGCCAGTAGAAGCCTTGCAGCCCGGCCCCGAGCAGGCCGACCGTGCGGGTCTGCTGATAGTCGCCGTTGTCGTCGGGCTCTTTGTGGGAGAAGGTTGCGAAGCCAACCAGCGCGCCAAGGCTGAACTTGGGCGCCGCCCAGTAGCGCAGCGAGATCCCGTTGACGCCGGACAGCGAGCGCGTTCCGCCGAGGCCGACCCGGCCCTTCATGCCCCCGCGCGCGGAGCTGGCCGTGTCATCGATGCTCGCGGCGATGTCGACCTCTGGCTCGGGGTCGGCGACGGGCTCGGGCTCTGGCTCCGGCTCCGGCTCTGGCGCCGCCTCTGGCTCTGGTTCGGCCTTGGCTTTGCCCTTGGACTTCGCGGGGGCGTCGAACTCCTCGTCGCCAGTGGACCCGTGGGCGCTCGCAGGCAGGGCGAGGGCCGCGATCGCCGACGCTGACACCACGAAACGCTGAACTTGGCCGAGCTTCATGGGCCGGAAGATACCGCGGCCGGCGGTGGCCCAAAAGCACTAGATGGAAGTAGCGAGCGGTTCCAGGCCCGGATGCGTGCGTGCATGGACAGCAATCCACCCCACCAAATCGTCACCGCGATCGCGCGGGGGTCTGGACCTGGGGGTCGATGACCACGCCAGATCCCCGTGATTGAGGCTCGGCGAAGGCTGGGCGCGGCGCATTTGTACACATATCATTGCCGAGCATTGACGCGTCTTGCCCGCTTGGAGCGAGCACGTCCCGATGCCGACCTGCACAGGAGCCTCATGCACGCAGCCTCGAATTCTCGGTCCCACCGGATCAATCGGTCCAACCGCCTGGTTTCAGCTCGGCCAAACCTTCTCGCCCGCCTGCGGACGGCGCTCGTTGGTAGCGAACTCGTCGCGCTCATGACCATGGCCACGCTGGTCGGCTTGGGCACCACCGGCTGCCTGCAAGTGGAGGGCATGGATCCGGCCAACCCCCAGCGCGGTCCGGGTGAGTTGGTTGGCAACGGCGGTCCAATCACCGACGGCAATTTTCCTGGGGGCTACGACGAACCTCCGGCACCGCGTGACACGCCGCCGCCCGCCGAAGGTCCGCTCGAGTGCGACGTGATGTGTCAGTCGTACTGCGATGACCTTGGCTTGACCAACCCGGTCAACCGGGGCGTCTGCACGAGCCTGTGGGGGGTTGGCCTGGCCACGCAGCCGGTCGATCGTCGGTTCGCGTGTCGCAAGCTCTACGTCGACATGATCGGCCGCTACCCCACGCCGGCCGAGATCAACGACGTGTGCAACACAGAGGATTGGAGCGAGACCGTCAAGGCGCTCATGGCCACCGACGAGTTCGTGCTGGTCCAGCAGCAGCGCTGGGCCGACTTGCTGCTCTACAACAACCGGATCGTCAACGTCGAGCGCGTGTACGACCAAGACGATCTGGTTCGCAAGGCTTACCAGGGCTACGTGCCGTGGGATCTGTTCGCCTCGGTCACGGCCTCGCACCCGGTCCTGGTTCGTCGCTACGACACCGCTGGCGATCGCGCGGAGGCTGCGTTCCGCCTGTTCCTGCACCGCCCGCCCTACGAGAGCGAGCGGGCTGACATGGGCCGGCTGTACTCGGTGTGGTCCAACGGCTACCGCGATCACTCGCACCTTGGCACCGTCCCCGACGCGTACCTCAACTACCGGTGCCAGACCGGCGCGGATGATCAAGACACCGACGCGGGCGCCTGCACCAGCGTGCTGTGGGGCTACAACAAGCTCACGCTCGACCCCGATGATCGCCGTGAGATCGACGGCGAACAAGAGGGGCTGATGTGGAGCGGCTACATGAGCGCCGACGAGTGGGAGGCCGTGCAGCTGCCCGGTCGGATCATGGCGCAGCAGTCGATCTTCTGGGAGGCGGCCGTCGACGACGTGCTCATGCAGTACCTTGGCTACGACCTTGGCACCGAGGTTCAAGAGGTCCGCCACCAGCTGGTGGAGTACCTGCTCGAGAACGAGGCCGACATTCGCGCGGTCCACTACGCGGTCGCCACGTCCATCCCCTACTTGCAGAGCAACCAAGGCCTGGACGAAGAGAGCGCGTTTCGCTGGACCTACGGGCCGCTCAAGCAGATCCAACCCGAGGGTTGGCTCGACTCGATCAAGCGGACCACGGGCGCCGACCTCGCGACGTGCGACCACCGGATCTCGCACCCCGAGGACTACCTGAACGAGGACATGGGCGCGAACGGGTGGACCTTCGCGCTGGTCAACAACTCGCGCTGGATCATCAACCAGGATCGGGAGCTGGTCACCGACTACCGCGGGCTCGCGCAGACGCTTGGCGGCTGCCCAACCAACGAGATCGGCGGGCGCTTCACGACCGTGTCGATCCTCAACACCGCGGTCCAAGAGGCCTACGTCGCAGAGATCTGCGATCCGGCGCTGCAAGGTGGGGGCGTGAGCGCCTCGATCTTGCTGCCGGACGGGATGGACTCGAAGACCGCGCTCACGGTCGACACGGCGCAAGAGATCGTGGCCCGGCAGACGCGGCTGTTCTACGGGCGCGAGCCCAGCGAGTACGAGTATTCGCAGGTCGAGCTCTACGCCGATCAGTGCACGCCCAAACCCTGCACCGCAGAGAGCTTCGCGCGGCCGACTTGCTTCGCGCTGCTCTCGTCCGCGGAGATGTTGTTCTACTAGACCTCGGGAGCCAACCATGACCACGCAAGACAAGAAATTCAAGACAAGTCGGCGCGGCTTCTTCAAGGCGGCGGGGCTCGGCGGTGTCGCGACCGGCGCTGCGCTTGGGGCTCCGTACCTGTGGATCCCCAAGGCCCGGGCGAACACGATCGGGTTTGGCACCGCCAAGCACCTGATCTGCATTCGCCTGTCGGGCGGGTTCCGGTTCCCGACCGCGTTCAACTCGGACGTTGGCGAAGAGTTCAGCCCGTGGGGCACGGCCAACGGGGTCGCCAGCGGGACCGACTGGGGCGTCGGCAAGCTGCTCGAGACCGCGACCGGCGACGGCAGCTGGTACACCCAAGAGCTTCAGAACCTGGGCGTGCCCAAGTTCACCGACGTCACCAACGAGGTCGCCGTGATCCCCTGTGTGGATCACGAGCCGCTCGCGGGCTCGGCCGACGGCAACCACCAGACCGGGCTCGAGCGCTACTTGACGGGCCACGTCAACGGGCAGACCGGGCTGTTCACGATGATCAACTACGGCCTGCGCGATCGCTACGCGCTGGCCCAAATGGAGGGCGTCACCTTGCTGCCCGCGATCATCATGGGCCAGCCCGGCATGGGCCGCGGCATCGGTGAGTACGCCGCCTACCGGCCGCCGGTCATGCGTGGCGATGATCTGGATCGCTTCGGCTTCAACACCGACGAGCTGCTGCCCGACTGGGCGCGCACGATGACCAACGACTACGACCTGCGCTACCGCGACCGGGTCCAGCAGCCGCACTACCCCACGGTCGACGCCTACTTGCAGTCGCGCGAGGCGACTAAGGCCTACGCAGAGATCTTCTCCAGCGACCCGCTCAAGATCCAAAACGGCTCAACCGAGCCGTTTGACGGGGTCAGCAACGCGCAGCTGGCCACCGTGTTTGGCCAGGGCGGGACCTCGAGCAACCTGCGGCTGGCGCTACGCTTGTTCCACTACGGGTGCCCGGCCGTGTACCTGGATCAGGGCGGCTACGACTATCACTCCGGCGAAGAGGACGCCCTGCCGGGTCGCCTGCAGGAGCTGACCCGGGTGCTGTCGGGCTTGTTCTGGGCGCTCAAGACCATGACCCACCCCGACGGCGGGACCTACTGGGATCACACGATCGTCACGATCGGCAGCGAGTTCTCTCGCAGCACCCGCGGCGGCCGGTTCAACTCGGCGCGCGGCAGCGACCACGGTGGCGACTACGCGACCCGGTGGATGTCGATGCCCTTCTTCGGCGGGCCGATCACGGCGGGCGGTGCCAGCATCGGCGCGACCGCGGCCGGGGATCTGTCGCCAACCGGCAAGGTGCCCAGCTATCGCTCAACCATGAAGACCATGTTCGACGCGCTTGGCTGTGACCACTCGCCCTTCTTCCCGGCCGACGAGCCCTTCGACGATCTGTTCGCCTAGGAGCACCATGATGATCGCCAAGCGCAAACTGTTTTCAGCTGCCCTGCTCGTGGTGGGCGGCTGCACCGTCGGGACCAGCTTCGACCCCGGCGAGATCCAGTTCGAGCCCGAGCGGCCCGAGACCGAGGCTCCCGACGATCCCGCGCCCTACTCGGGTGACGACGAGTTCGTGCTCGAGGCCCAGTCCAACTTTCGCACCGGGATCGAGCTGCACCAAAAGGTCATCTGGCGGACCTGCACGCCCAACGGCGGCGTCTGTCACAACAGCAAGGAGTTCCCGGATCTGCGGACGCCGGCGAACTTCGTCAACGCGTTTGGGGCCAGCTGCAACGTGCAGTACGGCGAGTATCAGTCGGTCTACGATCGCTGCGAGCGGCCCGGGGATCGGTTTCGGATCTCCGGCGGCGGCGTCAACACCGGGCAGATCGAGATCGGCTGGATCGAGTCGATCCCCGGCGAGTACTACACCGGCGAGGGCCTGCCGCCCGAAGACGCGCCCGGCCTCCACATCCACCTCGCCGACCCCATCCCCGGCGAGCAGACAGAGGTCTACACCAGCGGCGAGTTCCAGCGGACCTTCATCAACGACGGCAAGGTCGAAGACTTCACCTTCGCCGAGTACTCCACGCTGTGGTCGATCCTCCCGGGGCGTACCCACGTCATCGGCGAGGTCCGCGATTTTCAGCTCGATCAGGTCCAGAGCTTGCTCTCGGTCGGCGTGGTTGAAGGCGACGCCAACCGCAACGACGTGTTTGGCGCGCGGCAAGACGACCCCGTCCACCTGCTCGAGCCCGGCTCCCCCGAGACCAGCTATCTGATCGCGCGCTTGCGCGGGACCATGGCCGGCGAAGACATCCCTGGCTCGCGCATGCCGCTTGCCAATTCGCCGCTCACGATCCCCGAGATGCTCGCGCTGTTCTGCCTGGTCGAGGGGTTCCCGGATCAGGGCACCGAGGCCGACCTCAACCGCGGCATCGACTACGCTAACTGCTCGTACAGCGATGATCCGGCCGGGCTCAACTTGCTGGGCGAGGGCGTGACCTGGGCCGCGCGGATCTCCAAGATCCTCGAGTTCAACTGTGGCGGTTGCCACGGCGGCGACTCACCGCAGGCCGGGCTCAACCTGGTTGGGGACAATGTGTACCTGCGCCTGCTCGAGCCCTCCACGCAGGTGCCCGAGCTCGCGCTGATCACCCCCGGGGCGCCCGAGCAGAGCTATCTGTACCTCAAGCTGATCGGCGACGACGCGATCGAGGGCAACCCCATGCCGTACAACCCGCTCACGGGTGAGGGCACGCTTGGCGAGGCCGAGATCGCCGACATCCTCACGTGGATCACCAACGGCGCGGTCGAGAACGAGTAGCGCTGGGGCCCCCCAGGGTTCGTGGCCATGGCGCCGCGTGCCGCGACGAGCCGAGCCGGTCTGAACCCGCTCGGCTCGTTCGCGATCGTCGCCACCAGTTCGCTGCCCTCGGTGAACCAGTCTAGGAAAGCGTCCGCAAGCGGGCGAGAAGCCCTCGCCCGAGCTGAAAGCAGTTCGCTGCCCTCGGTGAACCAGTCTAGGAAAGCGTCCGCAAGCGGGCGAGAAGCCCTCGCCCGAGCTGAAAACAGTTCGCTGCCCTCGGTGAACCAGTCTAGGAAAGCGTCCGCAAGCGGGCGAGAAGCCCTCGCCCGAGCTGAAAGCACGTGCCGCTGCGCCGCCAGCTTGCGTATACTCGCGGACATGGCTTCTGCGGACTACGCCCGACTCCTGCTCTGGGGTGCCCTGATCGGCTCGAGCTTTGGACTGGGCTGCAACACCAGCCCCGACGTCTCGCTCGAGACCTACAACGACGGTGCGGCCGAGGACTACGGCTGCATCGTTGGTGACCTCGACTGCGAGTGCGCGGCCGGTGACAAGTGCGACGACTATCTGACCTGCCAGCAGGGGGTGTGTCGGTGCCTGACGCCAGAGTGCAAGGAGCCACCGCCCACGACTGGAGCGCCGGATACGGAGACCGGCGGCACCGAGACCGCTGGAGATGGGGACGGTGATGGCGACGGGGATGGCGACACCGGGGACGGGGATGGCGATGGGGATGGCGACACCGGCGACGGCGACGGGGACGGGGATGGCGACGGGGATGGCGACGGCGACGGGGATGGCGACACCGGCGACGGCGACGGGGATGGCGACGGCGACGGGGACGGCGACAGTGGTTGAGTCGACCGCCGGTTGAGCCGATCCCAACAGCAGGCGCGCAGCGCTTCGGCCCGCAGGATCGAGCCTATGTGTCGCTTGCAGGCGGCTCGTCGACCTGGCGCGTGAGCAGCAGCGTGGCGGCCTCGACTGCGTGCTCGGCCCCCGCGAGCGCGATCACGTCGCCCGCGATCACGAGATCGTGGCCAGACGGCACGCTGAGCGTCTGCCCATCGCGGGAGATCGCCAGGATGGTGGCCCCCGTCGTGGCGCGGACGTTGAGGGCAGCCAATGATTGCCCGGCGGCGCTGGCGTTGTCGGGCACGACGACCCTGCTCGTCGAGCCAAACCCCGGCAAGAGCTGGTCGACCGTGGGCAGGTTGGTGCTGGCGGCCTCGTCGGCCATCTGGCGTCCGAGCAGATCGACGATCGCCGCGGCTCCGGCCCGCACGTGACCCTGGAGGTTGGTCGCCGAGCGCCAAAACAGCACGCCCAGGACCACCGTCACCAGGCCCAGGCCAGCCAGCGCACCCGGGACGCCGGTAAAGGGGGCGAGCGCCAGTATGATCGGCGCGGCGGCGGCGATCATCACCATGGACTGGACCGCGACCACAAACGCCCGCCGCGGGGCCGCGCCCGGATCGAAGGCACCGGGGTCACGGGCCGGGAACACGCGCTCGGCCAACAGCTGCCCCGCGCGTCGAGCCGAGCGCAGAGCGGCCGCGACCAGCGGTAGGGTCAGCAGCACGCCGACCCCCGTCACCAGCAGCGTTGGCACTGGGCCCGCGAGCCCCAGCGACGCGCCGAGCATGGCGCCAAGGTGCATGCCCCAGCGAGCGATGACCACCCAGATCGCCGCGATCACGGTGGCGTCGATGGTGATCACGATGCCGGCGTTGCGTAGGTGCGAGCGATTCCGGGAGCCGACGGGGGCCCGCCGCGCCGCCTCGAACCACGACTCGCACAGGCTCGCAAAGGTCTGCAGCGGCTGCGGTAGCGCGCGGTCGACCGCGCCCGCGACCCGCCCGGAGATCCGCGCCATCAGTGGAGTCGTGAACGCGGTCATCACGGCGACGGTGACCACGACCGGCTGCAAGAAGGGCCCAACGACGCCGGCCGAAGCCCCGATCGCGGCGATGATGAACGCGAACTCGCCAATTTGCCCAAGCGACAGCCCCGCCGTGATCGAGCGGCGGACCCCGTTGCCGCTGAGAATGCCGGCGGCGCTGACCGTCAGAAATTGCCCGGCGACAACCAGCAGCGCGACCAGCAGGGCCACGCCCACGTGCTCGATCGCCAGCATTGGATCAACGGACATTCCAATCGAGACGAAGAACACCGCGGCGAACATGTCCCGGATCGGATGCACGAGGTGCTCGATCTGGTGGGTGCGCCCAGCCTCGGCGACCAGCATGCCCGCCAAGAAGGCCCCGAGCGCGACCGAGTAACCCAGTGACTCGGCCAGCGCGGCCATCCCAAAGCACAGCGCGACCGCGGCCACGACCAGGGTCTCTGGTTTGTCGAGATCCGCGATGTAGCGGATGACCCGGGGCACCACGAACAGCCCCGCTATCGTCAGACCCACGAGCAGGCCGAGCAGGTTGGTCAAGGTCGAGGCCAGCACGTCCGTTGACAGCCCCGCCCCCGCCGCGACCGCGGTCAGACCCGCGACCAACACGATCGCCGCGAGGTCTTGGACCACGAGCACGCCAAACACCAGCTCGCGGACGCGGCCCTCGGGTGGGTGTTCGTCGAACACCTTGGCGACGACCATTGTGCTCGAGATCGCCACGCAGGCGCCCAAGAACACGCTCTCGATCGTGGTGTACCCAAGCGCCTCCCCGAGCCCAAATCCAAGGCCCATCATCGCGCAGACCTGGACGAGGCCCGTGAACCCCGCGACGGGGAGCACCCGCAGCAGCCGGCGAATGCTGAATTCGAGCCCGACCGCGAACATCACCAAGACCACGCCCAGCTCCGAGAGCGCCGCGATCCGCCCGGCGTCGGCGAAGATCGGGACCGGGATGTAGGGGCCGACGACCAGGCCGGCGAACAGGTAACCCAGCACCGTTGACTGACCCAGCCGCTGGAACACCACGCTGATGAGCGCGGCGACGCTCAGTACCACAGCGAGGTCGACGACGAGGTGGTTCACTCCGGCTGGTATGACTAAGGTTGGCCGGTAGGGCAAGCCCCAGTCTGGGAGCTCGCTGATCCGCGCGCTTGCGATCCGCTGGCTCGCTGCGTAGGGTCGTCACGCCGCAACATGCGTCGTCCTGTCGCAATCGTGCTCGTGCTCGTGTTCACGGCCGGCTTGGTCGCCAGCGCGTGCACGGTGATCTTCGTGCCAGGCGAGGGCGCCGACGGGGTGATCCGGTGCAAGACCAGCCAAGACTGCCCGGAGCTCGAGGACAATCGCTGGCGGCTTCAGTGCGTCTACGGTCAGGATCAGCCCCAAGACACCGATAAGATCTGCGCGCCCTACTTCGAGCAGGTCGAGTGCAGCCCGGGCGCCTACCCCGACGATCACCCCTTCGCGCTGCTGTGGGCCGACGCCACCAACGACCTGTCGCGGATCATGTACGGTCAGTGCGACCCGAGCCTGGGTGGGGCGCAGGGCATGCAGGGCTGCCCTGCGATCGATGGAGTCAGCTGCGAGGCCGGGCTCGAGGTTCGTGAAGATGGGATCTGTGATGATCCAAACGCGAGCTCGCCCGCCGTCTATGGCCCCGATGTGGGCGGCGCCGCCAACATCGCCGGACAAGACGTGCGCGACCAATTTTGCCGCGCCCGGTTCTGCGACGAGGCGTTCGTGTGTGACACCAGCGGGTTGAAGCGGCTGTGCAAGCCCTGCGAAGGCAACGACCCCGAGGACTTCGGATCCGGCGGCTGCGGAACGCTGTTCGTCCAGGGTGCTCGCTCGCCGGTCTACACGGATCTCGCGGGCGCCAACTGCAGCGGCGATCAAGCTGATGAAGACGTCGAGCTGGGCACCGCGCCCGTTCAACCCTCCATGCCCTGACCGCGACGGCGAGCCGCTCCCCAAATCCTGCGGCGGGCGATGCCGATGGGGGAACCAGCAGCGACGCCTCGAGCACCCACGGCGACGGCGACGGCGACGGCGACGGCGACGGCGACGGCGATCTCGGCGACGGTGATCCGGGTGACGGCGACGCGGAGATGGAGACGGAGATGGCGATCCGTAGCGCGATCGAGCTGGCTCAACCAACAAGCGCGACTACAGCGGCAGCTCGAGCGGCGTGAACCCGCGCAGCTCCGAGTAGCCGGTCTGAATCGAGATCGACCCGCCGACCATGGGCGCGTCCTGATTCGGATCGCAAGGCGAGCTCTTCGGCGCCTCGAGGATCGGACCACAGTTGCCGTCGGGGCACGAATCCAGCTGGCGGACGACCGGCGAGGCCAACGCGCCGCCGGTCCCAAACCCATCATCGGGATCGCTCGGCAACACGAACCCATTGTTGAAATCAAACGCCTCGTCGCCGCCAACGGCCACGCGGAACGTGACCTCGTAGGTGGCGCCCTCGTCAAAGCTCCACTCACCGGTGTCATCGTCGTACCAGCGCGGATCACAGAGCGAGTCGCCCGGCTCGTAGATCATGAAGCTCACGTAGTACAGCGAGGCGTCGACCTGATCGGTTCCATCGGCGACGCCCGTGACGTAGATCAGCGGCGCTCGGATCGGTCGCGCGCGCTTGGAGAATGGCCTGGTTTGATCCTCGACCGTGCCGTCGGCGTACTCGACGTGGCGGGTACGCTCGATCTGGTTGAGGGCCAGGCGCATGAACTTGGGGTGCGCGCCGGGGCTGGTGAGCGCGCCGCCGCCAGGGATCTCCAGGCCGGCGCTTGGCGTCACGCGGTGGTCGTCGACCAGCATGTACAAGCTGCTGTGAAAGTCGCTTTCCTCTTCGCCCGGGTCGATCACCTGATCGTTGGGGCTGCCGCTGATCAGCGCGACGAGGAATTGATCCCGATCGCCCTTCGCCAGGACCCCGCCGGGGTCGTCGATGTCGTCGATACGGTTGTTGGCCGCGACCGCCGGGGAAAAGCTGAACACGTCGCCCTTGCTGGTGCCGGGGGCGATCGGCTTGACGTTGCACGAGAACTCGCCCTTGCCCTGACAGGCCGGGAACCGGGTCGCCGCGCTGGCGACCGCGAACCCCTGCGGGTCGACGGGCCACGGCCCCTGGCTGTCGGCGACGTGCGAGAATTCCTTGGGGTCACTCAGATCCGCGCCGAGATCCCAGCGATACAGGCGACCCGCCGAGTCGACCCAATAGGCCTCTTGCATCTCGCCCCAGTAGCGCGACAGACAGTGCGAGGTCACGGCGATGTTGCTGGCCGCGGTCACGTCGTCGAGGGTGTCGTAGGTGGTGCCGGCCTGCGGCGACGGCATGTAGGCCTTGGCGGTCACGGCCTGTCCGGTGATCGCGTCGACCATCCACGCGACCCGGCCGCGGCGCTCGTCGCCAGCGCCGTTGCGGTAGCCGCTGCCAAACACGAGGTAGGCCGTGGGCTCGAGCGACATCGAGTCGTTTGGCACCGCGTAGGCCAGCGCTGGCTTTGACCAGGTCTCACCCAGGGTCTGGGCGTAGTCCTGCGCCAGCGCCGAGGTCGAGGAGGTCCACACGACCTCGATCGGCTCGTCGTCTTGCAGCCGGCCCATGTGCGAGACGTCGAGCGTGACCAGCTCCGAGCCCCCGGGCCCCAGCCCAAACACCGCCAGGTGCCGCCAGACCTTGGCCTGCTCGTCCCACGCCCAACCAGCGTTGACGCTCGAGGCCACGCCGTACACGTGGGCGCCAAGTCCGTCGGGTTGGCCGAACTGGCTTGGCTTGCCGAGCGAGAGCACCCGCGAATTGTTGATCAGCGCGAGCGGCAAGAACCCGAACAGCTCGTTGCCGCTGTCGTAGTGAAAACCATGGACGAGCCCGGTGTCGTCACCCACGATCACGGCCTCTGCGTAGTCGTAGTGGTCGCCAAACCCACCGCCAGACTCGAGCGCCCAGGCCTCGCTCGAGAACGCCTCGAGTGAAGCCGGAATGTTGTCACCCACGACGTTGCGGCGGCCGGCGCAGTGTGGATCGCGGATCCCAACGGTGGGCAGATATTGCCCGTTGTAGCGCGCGACCCGACGGATCAGCAGCGGCGCCGAGCGGGGCAAGCCCGGCAGCTTCCAGCCTTGCGGGCCGTTGCGCCCGAGCAGCAGGTTGACCATCGCCGCGATCTCTTGGGTCTCTTTGCCTGGGGTCAGCGCCGGCTCGAGCTTGCCCTTGGCGTTGAGCGTCTTGACAATGTTCACGAACGCGTCTGTTGGCTCCCCAGCTTCGGCGATGCGGACCAGGTTGTTGTCGAAGTCGTGGGTATAGAGCCGACGGTCGCTCCACTCGGTCTGGGCCAGGCACTCGCCTGCGTCCCAGATCCGCCCGAGCGGGCAGGGGCCAAAGCTCTCGGTCTCGCCGGTCTCGATCGGGAGCTGGGCGGCGTCTTTGCAGTAGCTTGCGAGCTCGCCGGGGTTGTCGGGATCTTCGTCGGTGCAGGCGCCGCGGGTCACGTGCCCGCGCCACGCGGGGGTCTGGGTCCACGCTTCAATCGTGGTCTGAACCGCGGTCGTGTCGCTGTTGGGGCTGTTGGGATCGGCGGCCTGAAACTCGGTCGCCACGGTCGGCGCGCCGGCCGGGACCTCGGTCTCGATCACCCCGTCAATGATGCTGGACAGGGCCTCTGCGAGCTCCTCGGAGTCGTCGGCCAGCCACGCGCAACCATCTTCGGGGTCCTCGGGGTCGCGGCAGGTGTCCCAGTCGTAGTCGTTGGTGCCGTTGCAGGGCGCGAGGGTGCTGTTGGCTCCCGCCGCGGCGCAGGCCATGTGGTGCATGCGCTCCCACGCGAGCGGGTTGTTCCACGAGCCCTGACCAAACCCGACCAGGTAGACCTTGGCGCCAAGCACCTTGCGCAATTTGGCGAGGCGGCTGTAGAGCTCCGTGCCGCCCTGCGACGCCCAGGGATCGGGCTGGCCGTCCGTCACGAGGATCGCCATCGTGGGCCGACAGACGTCCTCGTCGGCGACGGTGGTCAAGAACGCCAGGTACGAGGCCACGGTCGTGTGCGAGAACGCGGCGTTGCTCTTGGGCGTCGCGGGCTTGGCCTCGAGGCCGTTTTGGGTCTGCTTGACCTGCCAGTCGACGTTGCCAATCGCGACGCGCCAGGGCGTGCCGCCGCTGACGTCGATGCCGCCCAGGTGGTTCTCGGAGGTCAGCCCGTCGAACATCACCGAGGCGTCGTTGGAATCGAGCGGGCCCTTGTCGGCCGCGGCGACCTCGTTGGAGCTGAGCACGGCCTTGGAGTAGAACGGTACATAGAGCGTGGCCCCATCGTCGTAGAAGCGGCGGTTGACGCCAAGCCGATGAGTCTGCGAGTTCGTTGAATAGCAGTAGCCATCGTCGTCACACTCGACGTGCCACATGTCGTTGAGCGAGTAGGCCGAGTAGTAGGAGTACCCGGGGTTCCCGTCGACGTAGGGCCAATAGTAGAAGTCCCGGCCGCAGATGTTGGAGAGCTTGCTGTTCTCGGTGTTGCCCCAGTCGCCCCACGACGCGGTGACGATCGCCTTTTGCTTGTCGTCGTTGCAATTGAGGTTGGCGCGGCGGCCGATGAAGCGCGGGAAAAACTGCACATCGCGGCTGTAGTTGGCGCTGCTCTTGAACTTGTTGTAGTCGGCCTTGGTCTTGTACAGCGGCTCGTCGGACAGCACTTCTTGGCTGTTGTTGGGCAGCGAGAACCCGCCAAGATCGTCGTGGCGCAGGTACGGGAACGGGCGATTGTCACCGCACAGCATCCACGTGCCCTGGCCGCCAAAGATGTTGGTCAGCGGCTTCCACACGTTGCCGTAGGGCTGGTTGGCGTAGGCGACCCAGGTGAAGCGGTACCACTTCTTGCTGTCCCACGAATAGCACTCGTAGGGGAGGTCGTCGCTGGTCTGGGGCGGCCGCGCCATGCCGAAGCTCATCAGCGCGAAGTCGGCCGAGCCGGCGGCGTGGGTGACCACGTCGTTGATGACCTTGCGGGCGGCGTGGACCCGGCTCTCTCCGGGCCCGTCGCTCTCGCAGCCGTCCCAGGTGCACTTTTGGTCGGGCCAGGGCTGCTCGAAGCCCATCGAGCCCGAGGTGTCGAGCACGAACAACACCCGCGGGATCACGGTGCCGTAGCTCTGGCCAGTGACAATATAGAAAGGGTCGAGGCGAGCCTCGCTGTCGCGGGCATGGGTCAACATGCCAAGCATGAAGGTGAGCAATAGCGCGACGCTGAGCCGCTGCTGCCAGGCGCCCGTTCGAATGGATTTCGTTCGCGTGCTCATGGGTGGATCGCTCACTCTTGGTAGCCGGCAAAATTCTCGATGCAGACCGCGGCCATGACGTTGTCGCCGTTGTGCCCGCCGCCCTCGCCAACGTCAGGCGTGTTCATGGACCAGGCCTGGGCCGACGTCCCCGGGGTCAGGATGTACTCTTGCTCGACGGTGACGGTGGTGTTGCGGAGCGTCGCCATTGCCGTCAGGACCACGCGGCCGTCGCTGTCGGCGAGCCACGACGCGGCGCCATCGCCGTTGATCGCGTCGCCGTTGTTGTTGCGAACCCAGAGCGTGACGCGGACCTCGGCGTCAGCGCCCTCGAGCAGATCTCGCAGGGGGATCTGCACCCAGTCGGTCGGCACGCCCTGGCGGTTGGGCAACATTGCGATCGCGCCTTGGCGCATGCACGGCCGCCCGGCGCAGTCCGACTTTCCCGTGACCATATGGTTCTTTTGGCCAGATTGCGGGATGTCTGGCAGTCCGCCCCCTCCAGGGATGCAGTCGTCGAAGATCGAGAGACACGCGCTCTGGTCGCCCGGCGTATTGTAGCCAGCGAGGGCTGCGTTGATGACCTGCTGGGCGTTGTTGGTCTGATTGATCGCCTGGCGAAGTTGCGCCGCCCCTAATTCTACGGTTGCCTGCGCGGCCATGAGCGCACGTTCGCGCGCGACCGAGGCGTTCGCCTGGGACAGCTCGCGGTTGGAGGCGCGAACTACCAGAACAGCGATTGTCATCATTGATACGGTCAACAGCAATACGCTGACCATTGTCGCGCCACGCTGGCTCGGTCGCCTCACAGCATTGGGGGTGGCGATTGCACGGTAAACGGCCGATTGCGCGATAATGTACAGCATGAACTAAACCGCTCGTTCGGACTGGCCAGCCGGCCGGTCAGGTCGCGGGATCGCGCATTACAGCGCGAATGATCGGCAGCGTGAGTCGAGTGTCCTGTCGGACCGAACACGGTGCACTTAATGTTTGGCAGGGTACTAGAAAAATTACAAGTATCAGGATCGCACGCGCGATATTGCGTCGATCGATCTCACGTGCTCGGAGCGCACGCGAAATCGAGCAGCCAATTGCACAATCGCGCGTGTTCGCGCAATCACGCGTCTGCTTGGTCGAGGTCCGCCTGCAACGCAGCCACCTGCTGCGCCTCGAGCGTGGCCTCGACGACCAGATCGCGCTCCGGCCAATCGATACCAATGGCGATTGGGGCGCACCCATTGAGCTCGAATGTCAGGTATTGGACCGAGCTCAGGCGATCTACCCCGACCTGGCGTGGGTCCCACTTGGGTGTGATCCGGCCCCCATCTGCGGTCTTGGCGTACACATGGTCCAGCAGGCCAATCCACGCACGAAGCTTGATTGCGCGCTCGGCCTCGTCGGCGATGCCAATCAACAAGGTTGCGCACAGCGCTCCATTGCGGCCCAGCAGCTCGTTGTAGGTGGCGATCTCGTGCTGAATGTCGGCCTCTTTGATGATCTGCTCGACGCGGACCATCTCGAGGATCTGGTAGCGCACCGTCTCGCGGCTCTCGAACAAGAAGGTGAACACGTCGCCCACGGTGACTCGCCGGGCCCGCTTGGCCGCGAGGGCGGCGTCGCGGATCTCGTCACGGCGCTCCGTGTAGGTCACGAAGTCGAGGATTTCGGTGCGGGAGATGGGCTTCATGAGTTGTCCTTCTTGGCCGCGGCGGGGCGGGCTGACTCGGCCGGCAGGATCGGTAGCCGCCGCTTGCCGTCCGCGGGCTTGGGCGCCTGCTTGGGCGAAAAGCTGTCGCCTCGGTAGGCGCGGGCGAGGATCGACATGGGGTGCATGGGCTGGACCCCGGCGTGCTGCTCGAATTGGATCGCTGCGAGGGGGCAGTCGGTCGCCCATAGCTCGGTCTTGGGGTCTTGCATCTGCTCGAAGGCTTTCTTGCCGACGCGCTTGGAGTACTCGAAGCCCTCGACCTTCATCGCGTGGGTCCCGTCGTGGCCGCAGCACTCCATGACGGTGGTTGGTTCGATCTCCAGCAGCTTGCGGATCAAGTCGCGACCCTTGAAGCCAACCGACTGCGCGCGCAGGTGACAGGGCACGTGGTACGCAAAGCGCTCGACCTCGGGCTTTGAGGCGAACTCCGTGTTGAAGCGCTCCTGCTTGCGCAGCCCCCACAAGAACTCGCCGGGATCGCGGACCGCGTCGGCGATCTTCTGGACCCGCTGCCTGTGTTCGCGCTCGACGAGCTCGGGCCACTCGCGGCGCAGCATCATCGAGCAGGTCGGGTTGATCGCCACGACCTGGGCGCCGGCTTGCACGTGGGGCTCGAGCAGCGCGACGTTGTGGTGGATCTTGGCGCGGACCCGGTCGAGATCCCCGCGCTCCCACGCCGGCATGCCGCAGCACTGCAGATCACGCTGGCAGCGAACGTCCACGCCGTTGCGCTCGAGCACCTCGACGGTGTCCTTGCCGATCTGCGGCTCGTTGTGCTGCACGTAGCAGGTCTGGAACAGCACGACCTCGCCGCCGGGTACCTGGCTGGCGCGGCCGGTCTGGGTCGCCCAGCGATCAAAGGTTGTCGCCGCGAAGTCGGGCAGCTGCTTGTCGCGGTGGATGCCAACGACCTTCTCCATGAACCACCGGTGGGCGCCAACGCGGTTCATCTTGTTGACGATGCCAAGGCTCGCGCGCGCGAGCGTGGCGGTCTGGTCGGGATCTCGCAGCGCCACATCGCGCAGCGTGGGCCCCTCTTGGGCGGCCCGCTGGGCCTGGAAGCGGTGGACCAGCTTGGGGAAGTCGAGCTGAAACTCGTGGCCGTCGCGCGGGGTGTAGGGGCACTGGACCTCGCACAGCTTGCACTGAAAGCACTCGTCCATGACCCGCTGCTTGTCGGCGCGGTCAAGCCGGGTCACGTCGCCGTCGTACTTGTTGTCGATCAGGTCGAACAGGCTGGGGAACGAGTCGCAGTACTTGAAGCACATGCGACAGCCGTGGCAGACCTCGAACACGCGGGTGACTTCTTTGTCGAGGGCGCGCTCGCTCCAGTAGTGGGGATCGTTGGGATCGTAGGTCAGGCCGTCGGTGGGCTTGTAAGAGATGGTCTCGGCCATGTTCGCTTCGGGAACCTAACCCACCGCGGCGTGGCAAGAAACCGCGGGCTCGCAAGCGCCTGTGGTGCAATCCATCGCGTCGCCACGGCCGGACTCTGCGTCGCGCCAGCGGCGGCGAGCCCCCGAGCGCAGCGGGCGACGAGCACGGACTTGGCGTAGCTGCTCGTGGCTCGCGCGTGCGGGCGTGGGGATGCGGTGCGCTCGCGCGGCGGTGCTAGTGAAGACACGTGCCCCGGACGCAAGTGGTCTTCGCCTTGGCATGGCTCTCGCTCGGGCTCGCCTGCGTCGTGTCGGCGCCCGACGACGACCCGACCGACGCGGTCGCGGGTGCGTGCGGGATCGGCTGCGCGGACAACGACGCGCGCGAGCCAAACCAGAGCCACACCAGCGCCGCTGCGCTGGTCTGGGATGACGTCTCCGCATTCGGCGGATACCTCTCGATTGACGCGTTCTTGTGCCCCGGCGAGAGCGACTGGTACCGCGTCCCCGTCAGCGAGCTGAAGTTCGACTTCTACGGTCTGCACGTCGACGCGATCGCGGCGGGCAGCAGCTGGTGCGCAAGTGTCGAGGTCTGCGGCGAGCCGGCGCTCCCCGAGGCACCCGAGCACACCATGCGGGTCGAGGTGTTCGACGCGACGTCCTTGTTGTTGGTGGCCGAGGGCGTGGGCTTGGACGGTCGCGTCGACGTCAATGGCTTCGACGAGAGCTTCGCCAATGATCTACTGCTCAGAGTCTCTGGCCCAACGCCGCTGGCGACCTACGCCTACGAGCTGCACGTCGAGATCCGCAGCTTTGGCGGTGAAGACGAGTGCGAGTGCTGAGGGCGGTGGTCAGTGATGCTCGCTCACGTCGACTTCGACGTCGTAGTGGCCGTCTTGGGTTGGCGTGACCGTGACGTTGATCTCGCCCTCGACCCCCTGCGCGCGCAGATCGTCGATGACCTTCTGCTTGACGGTCTCGGGGTCGTCACCGGGCTCGATGCCGGCGTCGCTGGGCGTGGGCGCGTTGGCGCTGCCGAGCGGGGTGACGCCGATCTCGGCGTCGGCGAGGTAGCCAAACTCTTGGCGGAGCGCGTCTGCGACCTCGTCACCGGGGAGCGTGCCCGCCCACATCTCGATCGAGAGCGTCTGGGTGCCATTCTCGTCGTCGGAGACGATGACCTTGGCCTTGTGGACATCCTGACCGGTGGACTCGACGAACTGCGCGATCGCGTGGAGCTGATCCTGGGTCAGCGCGGCGCTGGTGGTGATCTGGTAGCTCGCGCCATCGACGACGGCGGCGGCGCGGGTGTCTGGAACATCTGGGTCTTGGTCGTCAGCCATCAGGCAGGCCCCGAAGGTGGTGACAGAGCAGAGCAGGGCGGTGAAGGTGAGGAGCTGGAGCTTGTGCATGGTCGAGGTCCTCTACGGGCGACGCGGGAGAGTGTGACCGGGCCCAGCCCGCGCGCTGAGCCTGCGGGAGCGCGGTCACCAGATCGACTTCTACCATCGGATCTGGGACGGTATCCCCAGGGGCCAACGCCATGGCGACATCGGAAGACCAGCTCGAGGCACTACGCCGGGAGCTCGCCGCGAGCCAGGCTCGAGAGCGCGAGCTGCAGGCCGAGGTCGCGCTGTTCAAAGGAGCGCTCGACGCCATCCCCGACTCGGTCAACATTCGCAATTGCGACGCGACGCACCGCTACGCAAACCCGGTCGCGCTCGAATGGATGAACGTTGGGGAGCTCGCCGAGATCGGGGCCGCCGAGCGACAATGGCGGTACCTTGGCGAGGATGAAGTGTCGGAGGTGCCCCCGGAGGACACGCCGGTCCGGCGCGTGCTCAACGGGGACCACGACCCGCCCACCATCACGGCGCTGCACGTTGACACCCGCACGGGCGCGCGCCGGTGGCTCCGCGGTACAGCAGCGCCGATCCGCGATCCATCCGGGGCGATGATCGCCGTGGTCAACGTCGTCCGGGACATCACCGCCCGGCGCGCCGACGAGCAGGCGCTCGCGCTGAGGACCGAGCAGCTGCGTGAGCGTGACGCCGAGAAGGCGGCGCTGATCCGTGAGCTCGAGGAATTGGTGCTCGAGCTGTCAGCGCCCGCGCTGGAGGTCTGGGACGGGGTTGTCGTGATTCCAGTGCTCGGCGCGCTCGATGAACGACGCGGACTCGACCTCGTAGAGAGCACCCTCGCCGCCGTCCAGCGGTACCGGACTCGGGTGGTGATCGTGGACCTCACGGGCGCCAGTGTCGACAGCGCCAGCTCGGCCGAGCAGCTGGCCCGGCTCAGTCGCGCGGTGGCGCTGCTGGGCGCGAAGTGTGTGCTCGCGGGGATCCGCCCCGCGCTCGCGCGCTTCATGGTCGAGCGAGACCTGATGCCGGCGGCGGGGCCCACAACGATTCGCGCCTACAGCAATCTAAAGCACGCGCTGCGCGGGATCCTTGCGCGGTGACGGGCTCAGACCAGTCCGCGAAATACGTCGGCCACGGCCTGGGCGACGGCAAACCAGTACTTGCTGCGGATCAGCGGGCCTTGCTCGATGTGCACGCCGCCGCCGCCGCCCGCCGTGATCCAGTTGACGATGTTGTCGGGGGAGGTGCCCCCATTTGGGTCATCGTCGGCGGCGAGCTCGACACTGTAGCCGCCAACAGCAGACTGGATCGCCTGTCGAAGCATCTCCTTGAGCTCGTCGGGCGCGCTACCACCAATCCGCACGCCTGCGGCGTTCATCCCATGAAAGGCGACGGCGTAGGCAAATCCACGATCCGCGATGGTTGCGAGGCCCGGAAAACTGGCCGGATGGATCTCGGTTGATGCGACGTGCCAGCGGGCGTGAGCGCCGCCTTCTGAGGTCCAGCCCGAGCAAATCCAGCAGCTGACGTCGGCGTTGGGCAGCGCGTCCATGACCCACCTCGCTTGCAGATCCGTCTTGACCTCGATGACGCCGCCGTGGGGAGCGAGGACAGCCAAGCCGTGGTGATGGGGGGCGTCGGCGATCCGCTCGACGAACTCCCCGGCGTTCTTGGCTTGCGTGTCGCTCATCAGCTTGGTCGCCAATGCCGTGTGTAGCGTGGCCGAGAACACATTGGGCGTACCCACCCGCTGGCGCGCGGCGCTGCCCATGCGGACCCTGTTGACCGGATCTTGGTAGCGAACATCGGCGACGGTGTAGATCGCAAAGTTGTCGATGTTGCGTCGTACCCGGACCTGGCTGCCCAACCCAAACACGTTGGCGATCGCGCCTGACACCGAGCAAGACCACGGGTCGTCGTTCAGGCCCTGATACTCATAAGGTGATGTCACCGAGACCGAGATCGACACCGGGATCGGGACCATCTGAATTTCCGAGGCGGCTTGCGCCTGATTGTGGGGGATGCCCGCCGCGAGCGCAAAACCGGCGATGCCAAGTCCTGCACCGAACTCGCGGCGGCTGATGTGGTGAGTGGTGCCTGGTAGTCGGATGAATGTCTCATGTTTCATGACAGCGCTCGCGATGCGATGTCCCCCAATCAGTGTAATAGAGGGAGAACGCCACGAGAGTGTAGGACGCTCGACGAACGAAAACAGGCACCCCTCGAAAACGGGGTTCGCGAGGGGAGGTCACCCTGTGGTTTTCACCTCGCCTGGTGTAACAGGGCAATTCATGCAGTCGTGCGCCTATGCCGCTGATGTCTGCCAGGGTGGCTCTGACGGCGCCTGGGCACATTTGTGTGACCGGCCCACGCGACGGTCCCATATTTGTGACACTCGGACGCGTGAACTGAATCGGTCAGATCAGATCAGCAAATACATCGGCGACCGCATGCGCGACGTCGCTCCAGTATTTGCTCCGGATCTCGGAGCTCTGCTCGAGTTGGATGCCGCCGCCGTTCCCGGCGGTTATCCAATTGACGACGTTGGTGTCGGAGACGCCCGAGTTCTTGCCGCCGTTGACGACCGTCACAGGGTTGTTACCAACGACAGACTTGATCGCTTGGCGGACCATCTGCTTGAGCTCGTTGGGGGCGCCGCCGCCAACGAGCACGCCGTCGGCCTTCATCCCGTGAAACCCGACGGCGTAGGCGAAGCCCCGGTTGGCGATGGTCGCGAGGCCCGGGAAGCTGAGCGGGCTGATCTCGGTCGTGGACACATGCCAGCGGGAGTGGGTGCTGCCGTTGTCTGTTCGCCAGCCCGAGCAACACCAGGTGCTGACGTCGCCGCCAGCGAGGTCCTTCGCGGCCAGGCGCGCCTGGTGGTCGGTGTTGAACTCGATCCTGCCCCCGTGCGGCGCCATCAGCAGCAACCCCTGATTCTGGGGGTGGTCCGCGATGCGCTCGACGAACGCGCCAGCGTTCTCGGCTTGGGCGTCGGTCATCAGCTTGGTCGACAGCGGCGTGTGCAGGGTGCCAGTGAACACGTCAGACGTGCCCAGTCGCTGGCGGGCGATGCTGCTCATGCGCACCACGTTGGCGGGATCCTGCTCGCGGATCTCGGCCACGGTGTAGACCGCCAGATTGTCTACGTCGCGACGTACGCGGAGTTGGCTGCCCACACCAAACACGTCGCCGATCGCCGCGGAGACCGAGCACGACCAAGGATCGCTGTTGAGCCCCTGATCCTTTAATGTCTGTGTCACATCAACGGGAATCGACAATGGGACTGGGACCATTTGAACTTCATTGGCAGCACGTGCCAAGTTGGGGCGCATGCCCGCGACCGCCGCGAAACTAGCGAGGCCGGCGACTCCTGCCCCGAAGCTGCGTCGGCTGATATGGCCATTTTGGTCGTGTGATCGGAGGTACGTTTTGTGATCCATCGCTGTTCTCCTCGAACGCAACTGTCCCTGCGATCACCACAATGGAGACGATCGATACAAATCCGGGAATGGTCGCGTTGATGTTCATAGTCAGGGAATCGGCTTATCGTGGCAAGCTCAAAATCGCTCTTTCTGCATATGCGCAATCGACGAAAAGCAATGGCGTTTCTCTTGGCGAACGAGAGGCAATGTGCGGGGCGCGGATTTCAGCGAATTAGCGTGGAACCTGGTCAAAAGGCCAAATGCAGCGAGTGACACGAATGCGTACAGTACCAATGCGCGGACCTGCCGGCGCCGCGCGAATCACAACTGCGCTAATTCCGAAACGAACAGGGGGGCGAACGCGCGCCAAGTGTGCGGATATGTAGGTGCGCAGGTCTGCGATGCGCAGCGCGGGTTCAGCGGGCCTGGATCGCGCCCGGCGCCCGGCCCCCGCGCAGGCCGTGAATCGAGTACAGTCAGGTGGTGCGAGACGGCGACCACACGATGCCCACCCAGCGGGCCGCGTACGCCTTCGAGAAGACCCGCCGGCCGGGGCGACTGGTGCTCCGGTGGTTGGACGGCAGCATGCCTGGGGTGACGGTCGACGTGACCGGCGCGGTCGTGACCGTGGGTCGCAGCAGCTTGGCGGATGTGAGGGTCTCCGATCGTTCGATCAGCTCCGTGCACTTCGAGCTGCAGCCAACCGCGACCGGCGCGATCCTGCGCGACCTTGGCAGCACCAACGGCGTATGGTTTCACGACCGAAGAGTTCAGACCCTGCACCTCGAGGCAGGTGATCAATTCAAGGCGGGAGACTGCCGGTTTGTGCTCGCCGCGGTCGCCACCGTCGAGGTCGACGCGCTCGCGACCAGTCGGTTTGGCCAGCTCACGGGCGGCAGCCTGGGCATGCGCGAGCTCTACACGCAGATCGACGCCCTCGCCCGGACACCCCTCGACATCTTGTTGCTCGGTGAGACCGGCACCGGCAAGGAGCGGACCGCCAGGACGATCCACGCGGCGTCCAAGCGCCGCGGTCCGCTCGTCGTGCTCGACTGCGGGGCGCTCTCGCCCACCCTCGCCGAGGGCACGATCTTCGGGTTTCGCAAGGGAGCGTTCACCGGAGCGGACCGCGACCAGCCCGGCGTGTTCGAGGCCGCGAACGGCGGCACGCTGTTCATCGACGAGGTCGGCGAGCTCGCGCTCGAGCTCCAGGTGAAGTTGCTGCGCGCGCTAGACAACCGCGAGATCACCCGACTCGGCGAGCCCGGGATCCAGCGAAAGGTCGACGTTCGGATCATCGCCGCCACCCATCGCGATCTGCGGCAAGCCGTCGCCCAGGGCAGCTTCCGCGAGGACCTCTACTACCGGCTCGCGCGGGCCGTGCTGCGGACCCCTCCGCTGCGCGATCGAGGTGAAGACGTCGTCGATCTCGCCGAGACCTTCCTCAGCGACGTCTGCCGAGAATTCGGGCTGGAGGCCTATCTGGGCGAAGCCGCCATGCAAGCCGTTCGGGCGCACGAGTGGCCCGGCAACGTCCGCGAGCTACGCAACGTCATCGAGCAGGCCGCACACATCAAGCGACGCGGTGAGATCACCGCCGCCGACCTACGCATCGGCGAGGGCCGGGCCCAGCCCTCGAACAAGGTCGAGGACCTGATCGCCTCGAACGCGAGCTATCACGAGATTCACGCGGAGGTCGACAAGCTCTTGTTGCCCCGCGTGCTCGAGGCCCACGACCACAACCTCAGCCAGGTATCCAAGCGCGTGGGCATGAGCCGCGACAAGCTGCGAGCCAGGCTAAAAGAGCTAGGCCTCTACTCGCGGGATTGATTATTACCCCCACAGGCGCCTTCGCACTTCGCAGGTCACTCGCTGCGCTCGCTCCCGATGGGCTGGTTGTTCGCGGCCGCATGTGTGGCCCCCTGGAAGGGGGCTCGGGCGGCTTCGGCGGACGTGTACGGGTGCTTCGCCGACTGCTGGCGCTGGAAGGGGGCTCGGGTGGTTCGGCGGACGTGTACGGGTGCTTCGGCGGACGTGTACGGGTGCTTTGGCGACTGCTGGCGCTGGAAGGGGGCTCGGGTGGTTCGGCGGACGTGTACGGGTGCTTTGCCGACTGCTGGCGCTGGAAGGGGGCTCTTGTCTGGGCACCTGCAGGTGTTGGGCTCACGTGTGGTGTCTTGTTGGGTGGGGGGGAGTTGCGGTGCTTAAATGAATCCGGCCGCCAACAAGTGGCGGCCGGCTTCACTGCGCAGCGGTGCTCTAGAAGTGCTCTTCGAGCAGCTTCTCGAACCGGCCGGCGTGGGACTTCTCGGCCTTGGCGAGGGTCTCGAACCAGTCGGCGATCTCCTCGAAGCCCTCTTCCCGGGCGGTCTTCGCCATGCCGGGGTACATGTCCGTGTATTCGTGGGTCTCGCCAGCGATGCCTGCCTTGAGGTTGTTGGCGGTGTCGCCGATCGGCAGGCCGGTGGCCGGGTCACCCGAGCGCTTGAGGTAGTCGAGGTGGCCGTGCGCGTGGCCGGTCTCGCCCTCGGCGGTGTCGCGGAAGTTGCCCGCGACCTCGGGGTAGCCCTCGACGTCGGCGATCTTGGCGAAGTAGAGGTAGCGGCGGTTGGCCTGTGACTCGCCGGCGAAGGCGGCCTTGAGGTTGTCCTCGGTCTTGGATCCCTTGAGCTCTGGCATGTCTGATCTCCGTGTCCCACTTATCATGCAGGCGTCCGGCTGGCCACACGAGCGGGCCTGCGCGTGATGAGCCTCTCGCACAAAAGCTCACGCACAGGCCTCCACCGCGCGAGAGTTTGGCCAGCCGGCGTCAACGCGCGGCGTTAGGCTGCCCGCCTCATGCCAGACATCGGTTCCGACGCTCCCGACTTCACCCTTCCCGACACCAAGCGCGAGGCCGTCAAGCTGTCTGCGCAGCGCGGCAAGAACGTGGTGCTCGCGTTCTTCCCAGCCGCGTTCACGGGCGTCTGCGAGAAGGAGCTGTGCACCTTCCGTGACTCGCTCGCTGCGTTCAACGATCTCGACGCCGCCGTCTATGGGATCTGCGTTGACGCGCCCTTCTCCAACGCGGCCTTCGCCGAGAAGAACGGCCTCAACTTCCCGATCCTGTCCGACTATGCCCGCGAGGCCGTCCGGGCCTATGGCATCGAGCACGCCGACTTCGCCGGCATGGCTGGCTACACCGCCGCCAAGCGCTCGGTGTTCGTGGTCGACAAAGAAGGCAAGCTGCGCTTCGCGTGGGTCGCCGACAACCCGGGCCAAGAGCCCAACTACGACGACGTCCAGGCTGCGGTCAAAGCTCTGTAGTAGGCGACGGACGCCGGAAGCGGGTCGAGAGACGCCCGCTCCCGGCGACCCAACCCCGCCCTCGATATCTGTGTGCTCGAGGCCCCTGCCCGGGGGCTAAAAATGCGCCTGCGCGAGCAGCTCGAGCGAGCGCAAGCGGGCGTCGAGGGTGGCGGCTTGGTGCACGACCATCAGCTCGTCCGCGTTCGCGTAGGTCGTGAACTGATCGATCGCCGCCTTGACGGCGGCGGGGGGCCCCATCGCGGTGTGGATGAGCATCTGGTCGAGGACCCTGGCCTGCGGTGACGCGAGCATCACGTCGACCTCGCTGTCGTTGGGCCGATGTCCCGGGCGACCAAACAGCGCGCGGGCGAACGCGCGTCGCCGCCACCGCATTTGCTCTTCGGCAGCGGCTTGGGTGTCCGTGGCGATGACGTTGATGCCGGCGATCACGTGGGGCCGGTCGAGCTGCTTCGACGGCTCGAATTGCGCCCGGTAGGTCGCCACCGCTTCAACCAGCTGCTGCGGCGCGAAGTGGGATGCGAACGCGTAGGGCAGGCCGAGCCTGGCGGCGAGCTGGGCCCCGAACAGCGACGAGCCAAGGATGTAGAGCGGGACGGTGGTCCCGCGGCCAGGGACCGCGTGGACGTGGGGGATCCGGGTGGTGCCGCCGAGGAAGCCCTGCACCTCCAGCACGTCTTGCGGGAAGCTCTCTGCCGCGGCGGCGCTTCGTCGCAGCGCTCGCAGTGTGTTCTGGTCGGTGCCGGGAGCGCGACCCAGGCCAAGGTCGATGCGGTTGGGGTGGATGCTGGCGAGGGTGCCAAACTGCTCGGCGACCACGAGCGGGGCGTGGTTGGGCAGCATGACCCCGCCTGCGCCAAGTCGGATGTGCTTGGTGTGCGCGGCCACGTGAGCGATGAGCACGGCGGGGGCCGAAGATGCGATCGACTCCGTGTTGTGGTGCTCCGCGTACCAGACCCGCCGGTAGCCCAGCTGCTCGGCGCGCTGGGCCATGCGCACGCAGCCCGCGAGGCTGTCTTGGACGGTCTCACCCTCGGCCACGAAGGCGAGGTCGAGCACGGACAGGGGCACGACTGCTGAGGCGTCGCTCATTCCGGGGAGGCTACGCGAGACCGAGGGTCATGTTCCATGGGCGCGTCGCGCCATGCTGCTGCGCCGCCGAGGTTCACATCGCCGGGATCAGGTTGCTCTCGAGCGCCGAGATCGGCGCCTCCCAGCTGGCCATCGCCCGACGCAGGGGCTCGTCGAGCTCGACGGTGACGATCTTGAGCGCCGCCGCGGTCAGCTCCTCGCGAGTCGGACGCAGCATGGTCGCGATGCACGTGAAGCCACGCAGCTCGAGCATGTCCTCGGGTTCGGCGTGGAACAGCTGGCCGTTCTCGCCGAGCCACACGGTTCGATAGCCGTGGAACTGGGCCAGTTCAGACACCATGTCGTCAATCCGGGACTCGAGGGCGGCGAGCAGCATGCAGCCAACCTGGCACAGTGAAATCGGGCTCGCAAAAAATCGCCGATGTGCGGGCAAGAAGCGAGAACTCTGTCTGTCGGGCGATCGCGGCGCCCATCTCAGCTCCCGACCAACACCAGCCCCGGCGCGTGCTCGGTGTCCAACACGATCGATGTCCCAACCGGCGCCGCGAGCAGGTATTGGAGGATGTAGCGGGTCCCCACGACGTCGTAGCCGTAGTGCACGCTGCCTTGCAACGAGCTGGTGTCACGCACGACGAGCTCGACCGCGTCGCCGATCGCGACCCCGTGATCAGGCACTTCTTGGACAGGCAGGCGAGGCCGCTGGGTTTGGTGAGCGGCGGGGGGACGTCCCTGCGGGGGGGGCGAAATTATCGCGCTCGGGCAGTGGCAAGCCCTACGCAGGATCAAAATCGCAGTGTCCAAGCCAGCATCGCCGTGGTCTCGCGCTGGCGGCCACGGACCTCGCTCACGGTCAACCACACGCTCGCGCCGACGAACAGGCCCCCGCCCACACCGAGCAACGCGTAGCCCGGCGCCGCGTTGGTCCAGACTTTAGCGCAGCTGCTCGAGCCGACGTTGTCCGGGGTCGGTGTGCTGCCGTCTCGACAGTTGCCGTCGAGGGCCATCAAGATGCCGCCGGCCACGGTCAGGCCCGCGCCCACGCCGATGCCGACGATCTTGACCCAACGCGGGAGCTTGGACTGGGCGGGCTTGGCTCGCTCGACGGAGCGCTGGGCCGCAACCGTGCTGTTCGGCGGCGCCTCGCTCGGTAGTAGGTATTCGAGCTCGACCGGCTCGTCGGCGCGCTCGAGCTCGACGTCCTCGTAGCGCGGGTCGAGTCGCTCGAGAGGATCGAACAGCCACACGCGGTGGCGACCGAGCAGCAGCGGCGCGCTCGGGTTGCTGGCTCTGGCCTCGTCGATCAGGATCTCGCACGCGTCGCAGTCGACGATGATCGTCGCGTGGCCCTGGGCCTCGAGCAGCGCGCGGCGTTCATCGTGGAGCTTGCTCGGGCTCGGCCCCAGCCCAGACAGGGGCAGCTCTTGGGCGTCGGTGCTGCGGATCGCCAGATCGATCAGCGCAGTCGCAGCCTCGGGTTGTTCGTTGGCGAGATAGGCCCAGACCAGGGCCATGCGTGCGCGCTGGATCTTGTCGAACGCGGCCGGGTCGTCGAGCAGCTCGCGCGGGTGGGCCTCGGCCTCGGCGAGGGCCTGCTCGAGGGTCGAGACCGCTTGCGCGGGGGTGAGATCGGCGATCGAATCCGCGGCGGACTCGAGGTTTGCCTGCGATTGTTCATAGGTGACTGGCGGGGGCGATGTGGCCAGTGTCACTGCGAGTATGGGCGAGATCAGCATGGGAGTTCCTGCTATTTGGTGACGCTGGCCGAGTCGGACGCGACTTGTAATTTCACGGGTCCGTCGGCGGGGATGTTGACGGTTCCAAGCTGCTGCCACGCGGCTTCGGGATCATCGCGAAAGCGCACGGTGTATTCGCCGGGCTCGACCTTCGCGGATTCTTGATTTTGACCGCTGAGGTGATCGAGCGTGTACACCTTGCTGCCGAGCTTCACTTGCGCGTAGACCCCGGTGGCGGTGATCGTCACTGAGGTCATGGTGTTGGTGTTGGGCTTGGGCTTGGTGTTGGGCTTGGTGTTGGTGTTGGTGTTGGTGTTGGGCTTGGGCTTGGGCTTGGTGTTGGGCTTGGGCTTGGGCGCGGGCTCGGGCTTCGGGGGGGGCGCTTCCTTGGGCACCCGAGCGACCGGCAAAGGTTCGAGCTTTGGTGCCGCGGGTTCGGGTCGCTCGAGCTGCACGGGTTCGGACGGCTCGGGCTGCACGGGCTCGGGTGTCGTGGCCGCTCGTGCCGGCTCGTCGTCATCCGACCACCAAACCAGCAATCCCGCGCCCATGCCCAGCAGGGCGAGCAAGGTGACGCTGCCGAGGGCCAGCGGGACCCGCGGGACCCGCCGGAATTGACGCGCAGGCGCGAGACGAGGGGCGCTGCGGCTCGTCGCCGCGATGCCGCGTTGTCGCGCGCTCGCCGACTCCTCGCCAGCCGGTCTGCGGGCGGTGGCCGTCTCCGAGCCGCCGCGGGCGAACAGCTCGGTAGCGATGCCCTCGAGCGCTGGCGGGTCCACGTCGATCATCACGGAGGGCAGCGAGCTGCTGCTCACGAAGCGCTGGATGATCTCCTCGAGCTCGAACCTCGCGTCTCGATCACCTGGCCACTGGCTGAGCAGGCGATGGGCCTCGCGCGCGCTGGCGATACGATCGGCGCTCGCGGGCGCGAGCAGGCCCCTGCGCAATTGCTCGAAGATCGCGGGCACCCGCTCGGGCGGGCAGGACAAAGGTGGGATCTCGCCTCGTGCGACGATCCCGACCAATCGCGTCTCCTCGAGCGCGCCGCCGCGGAACCGCTTGCCGTCGAGTAGTTCATGCAAGATCGCTCCGATAGGGAAGAGGTCGATCGTCGGCGCCTTGGTCTCGCCGTCGAGCTGCTCGGGCGGCATATAGCGGAGCTTGCCCTTGGCGAACGAGCCAGAGGTCTCCTCCGAGGCCAATCGGGCGATGCCGAAATCCATCAATTTGACCTCGCCGGAGCGCGAGAGCATCACATTGTGCGGTGAGATGTCGCGGTGAACGATCGTCCTGCGGGTGCCTTCGTGGTCGAGTTCGTGCGCGTACGCGAGCGCCTTGAGCAGCTCGCCGATAATATACCCGATCGCCGAATGCGACAGCGTCTCGCCCTTGGCCTCGAGCTGCTCGGTGAGGTTGGCGAGATCGATGCCCTCGACGTACTCCATCGCCAAGTAGCAGGTGCCGTCGTCGGTCTGGGCCGCGTCGAACACCTGCACGATGTTCGAGTTCGACATCAACATCGAGATCCGCGCCTCGTCGAGAAACATCCGCCGGGCGGTGGGATCGTGGGCCTTGGTGGCGAGCAGGGTCTTGATCGCCACGAGCTTGGATGCGCCGCCGAGGGCGGGGCGGCGGGCGATCCAGACCTCGCCCATGCCTCCGGCGCCGAGGCGGCGGAGGAGCGTGTAGGGGCCGATGGTTGTCATGATGGAGGTGTTGGGGCGGGGTTAGTAGAGGTAGACGGCGCCGGCTTTTGGCGCGGAGTTGTCGAGCTGGTCGCCGCTGATGCCGGTCGCGCTGCTGTCTTCGTACCAGGCTCCAACCGCCAAGGTGCCGCCGTCGCCCGACAGCGCCACGCTCCACCCGAAGTAGTCGCCCGAGCCGGAGTTGGAGGCCTTGACGTAGGCTTGCTGGGACCAGACGGCCTCGCTGCGGGTGAATACGTAGACGGCCCCGGCATAGGACACGGAGTCATTGGCCTCATTGCCGTCGATGCCCGTCGCGCCGCTGGCTTCGTAAGCGGCGCCAACCGCCAAAGTGTCGCCGTCGCCCGACAGCGCCACGCTCCGCCCGAAGTAGTCGCCCGAGCCGGAGTTGGAAGCCTTGAGGTAGGCTTGCTGGGACCAGACGGCGCCGCTGCGGACGAACACGTAGACGGCTCCGGCACTGGACGCGGAGTTGTCGGCCTGGTTGCCGTCGATGCCCGTCGCGCCGCTGTCTTCCCCGTAGGCGCCAACCGCCAAGGTGTCGCCGTCGCCCGACAGCGCCACGCTCCGCCCGAAGTAGTCGCCCGAGCCGGAGTTGGAAGCCTTGAGGTAGGCTTGCTGGGACCAGACGGCGCCGCTGCGGACGAACACGTAGACGGCTCCGGCACTGGACGCGGAGTTGTCGGCCTGGTTGCCGTCGATGCCCGTCGCGCCGCTGTCTTCCCCGTAGGCGCCAACCGCCAAGGTGTCGCCGTCGCCCGACAGCGCCACGCTCCGCCCGAAGTAGTCGCCCGAGCCGGAGTTGGAAGCCTTGAGGTAGGCTTGCTGGGACCAGACGGCGCCGCTGCGGACGAACACGTAGACGGCTCCGGCAACGGACGCGGAGTTGTCGGCCTGGTTGCCGTCGATGCCCGTCGCGCTGCTGTCTTCTCCGTAGGCGCCAACGGCCAAGGTGTCGCCGTCGCCTGACAGCGCCACGCTCCACCCGAAGCGGTCGTCCGAGTCGGAGTTGGAAGCCTTGAGGTAGACTTGCTGGGACCAGACGGCGCCGCTGCGGACGAACACGTAGACGGCTCCGGCAACGGACGCGGAGTTGTCGGCCTGGTTGCCGTCGATGCCCGTCGCGCTGCTGTCTTCTCCGTAGGCGCCAACGGCCAAGGTGTCGCCGTCGTCCGACAGCGTGACGCTCTGCCCGAAGCGGTCGTCCAAGTCGGAGTTGGAAGCCTTGAGGTAGGCTTGCTGGGACCAGACGGTGCCGCTGCGGGCGAACACGTAGACGGCCCCGGCATTGGACGCGGAGTTGTCGGCCTGGTTGCCGTCGATGCCCGTTCCGCCGCTGGCTTCGTAAGGGGTGCCAACCGCCAAGGTGTCGCCGTCGCCTGACAGCGCCACGCTGAACCCGAAGCGGTCGTCCGAGTCGGAGTTGGACGCCTTGAAGTACCCCACCGCCTCCGCCAAGCTCCCCGCCACATAGACGATCGCCGACTCCGAGCATCCCTCAGCATTGCACGCCCACAGCTTGTAGCTCGACTTCACTCGAGAGTGCAGCGGGACCGTTAGCGCGACCGACTCCCCAACAATGTCCCCACCAACCTGCACGAACTCCGCCCCTACGTCCACGCGCTCGAGCAATTGATAGTACTCCGCCCCCAGCACCGGCTCCCAGCTAAACTCGAATTGCTTGACCTGCGAGAAGTCCAGCTCGAGCGTGGGCACCTCGGGCGAGTGAGTGCAGAGCGACGTGCACAGGTCGAGCTCGCTCATATTGCCATCATCGCACGTCTCGACCCCCTCCCAGACGAAGCCATCTCCGCACGAAGCCTCGACACAGGTGCTGAGACACGCGTCGGTCTGGTCCGCATTGCCGTCATCGCACGCCTCCCCGGGCTCGACTATGCCATCACCGCACGAGGCCAGCGCGCAGGCGTTGGTGCACTCATCGTCATCGACGATGTTTCCGTCGTCGCAACTTTCCCCAGGGCCGAGCTCACCGTCGCCACACACATTCAACATGCATTGGCTGGTACACGGATGGCCGGGTCCATTGTTCGGCCCCTGGTCGCACGCCTCGCCGGCCTGGACGACACCATCGCCGCAATCGTCGTCCTGCGTGCCGCTCTCGTCCGCCTTCGCGTTGATGCAGTGCTCGGGGTACACCTCGCAGTGCTCCGACAGGCACCCCGTCACCGCGAAGAACACCCCAAGCAGCACCACTTTAGCGAATCGAAGATTATCCATGACGGCTCGACGCGCCTTCCCGCCCAGCGCGTGGAGTACTTTGCCAGTCGCACACAGACCGCGGTGACCCCCGCGTGGACACTGGGGGCTCGATCACGAGGTCGCGGACATCGGGCACACGATGGCGGACCGTCAACTCGACGACCACCTTGAACTTGGAGCGCCGCTTCTTGGCCCAGTGATCGAACTCGAACCAGTCGAGCGGGAAAATCAATCACGGTCGCGGGGCGCGGGGTTGTAGACGGTGGAGCCGGTACCAGTCGGCTGGGGTCAGGCCGTCTTGGAGGGCGCGAAGCAGGCCGGCGACAGGAGCTCGATGACCGTTCGTATGACTCGCGTCGTGTCAATCTTCATCGCGCTCGCGGCGCTGACTGGATGTCCCCAGGATGACGTGAGGGCAAACGACAAGCAGGGCCCAGCTCGACTGCGCGATAGCGCAGACACTGGAGACCAGTCCTGTTGGGTTGCGATTGATTCAGCGATGACCTGTCGCACCTCGAGAGCCCGGCGACTCGGAGCGTTCGTGGGACCGACCTGATCTACGAGAGCGGCTCGTCGATGCCGGCGTGCCGCTCAGGGGTTGGAGAGCACCACGCCAATGCTCGCGTTGAGGTGCAGCGCATAGGCAAAGTCCATGGCCAGGTCGCCGTTGAGGTCCGCCGCGATCACCTGACGGGGATTTATGCCAACGTAAATTTGCTCCGCGAAGTCGAGCCCGCCAAGCCCGTCGCCGAGCAGCAATGTCACCGTTCCGCCGTCGTGGTCTCCCGACACGATGTCGGGGTTGCCGTCGGCGTCGAAGTCTGCGGCCGTGACCGAGCGCGGGCGAACGCCAACGCCGAATATCGTGGGGCTGAGCAGCCCGCCAGCGCCGTCGTTGAGCGCGAGCCCAACGCTGTCCTCACCTCGGATCACGACGACGATGTCCGGCCAGCCGTCGCCATTGAAGTCGGCGACGTCGAGACTCTCGGGGCCGTCGCCAGCCGCGACAAAGGTCAGTGGAGCCAGGAACGTGCCCTGGCCAGTGCCACGCAGGATCGCAATTTCGTTGGCGCCCATGCACACGACCACGATGTCGGACTCTCCGTCCTTGTCGATGTCGACGACGACCAGATCGGTAGGCTGCGTGGGGACGGCGAAATGATCGACCCCGGCGAATTGGCCGTTGCCGTTGTTGAGCAAGACCAGGACCTCATCGTCGCCAGCGGACACGACCGCGAGGTCGGCCGCAGAGTCGTGGTTGAAGTCGGCGATCGCGGCGTCGCGCAGGTCCGCGCCGATCGAGGTGTTGATCTGCGGGCCAAAGCCGCCCGCGCCGTTGTTGATTAGCAGTCCGATCGCGTCGGTATCGTTGCCGTGGGTGGTCACGACATCGGGGCGACCGTCACCGCTGAAGTCGCCGAGCGTGATCGACCTGCTGTTGGACGCGCTGCCGTATGCACCGACGTACATGAAGGCGCCCGCGCCGAGGTTGTGTAGCACTTGGGCCGACTCCGCGAATAGATCGACGCTGACGAGATCGAGCTTGCCGTCGCCGTCGACGTCGCCGGCTCCGACGTAGTGCGGGTGCGCGAAGGGAGCGAGCATGAGCTGAGTTGGCGGGTGAAAGCAGAGGTCGCCGGGGAATGGCGGGTTGCCGTCGCCGCAACCCTGGATTGGCGGATCGCCGTCGCCCGAGTCGCCATCGCCGTCGCCGTCGCCCGAGTCGCCGTCGCCGTCGCCAGCCTGGTCGCCGCTCTCGTTCCCGCTCTCGGCTCCGGTGCCGGTCCCGTCACTCCCGGTCCCCGCCCCTGTGGAGGCCCCGAGGTAGTCGGGGTTGGGTCCAACGCACGCGAGCGTGAGCCATCCAAGCCCGACCGCGAGTGCCTTCGCATGATCCACCCGCATAGGGTACATGTGTCCGCGATTGGCAAGTAAGTGCTGTCGAGCTCGCGGGGCGATGACGGGCGCTCCAACTGCCGCAGCGGTGATATTGTCTGTCCATGCGTCATCGACCTCTTGTCTGGGCACTGGGCTCTAGTATGGTCTGTATGCTGGGCATGGCGGGGCCCGCTCGCGCGAGCCCTAGCGAGTTTGGGGTGGCGCCCGTCGAGTACACCGGGGAGCTGCCGCAAGATTTTCGTCGGGAGTTCGAGCAGACCTTAGCCAAGTCGCTCGAGCGTGCAGGCCGAACCGCTGTGGTGCTGCGCTCCAACGACTGCGCGAGCTTCGAGTGCATGCGCGAGGCCGCCACGGCGGCCGAGATCCCGGTCACGCTGGCGGTTCGGGTCAACAACGGGTCTCGCGAGTACAGCGCCGAGATCCTCGCGCACGACTCCCGAACGGGCGAGAAATTGGCCCAGGTCTCGATCACCTGCGGCGTGTGTGGGCAGCAAGAATTTCTCGACGCCATCCCGGCCAAGATCATCGAGCTCGAGTCCGAGATCGACCGGATCTTTGCGGGGCGCACCGAGCCACCGCGTCTGCGAGTCGCCGGGACACCCAACGCAGCGGAGCTCACCCTCGATGGCGCCATGATCGGCGTCAGTCCGCTCGACGTCGAAGTCAGGACGGGCGACCACCAGCTCGAGATCCGGGCCCGCAACCACACGACGCAGGTCCACCGCTGGATCGCGGTCGGGGGCGTGGAGGAGGTCGTCGAGTACGAGCTCAAGCGCCTGCTCGTGAAGAGAGAGCGCGAGCGAAAGCCACGGCCCGGACTGCGCGTCGGTGGGTGGTTCGCCGTCTCGCTTGGGGTCATCAGCGTTGGCACGGGGGCCGTGTTGATCGGCATTGACGGGCGTCCGCACATGCCAACCTGCGCGCCGTCATCGCTCGACCTCAACGGTGCCTGCCCAAACGTCTACACGACGGGAGCGCTCGGCGCTGTCGCGCTCGCTGTCGGGCTGGCGGGTGCGGGGACCGGGGCCGGGTTGCTGATCTTCGAGCACCAGGCGCGGCCGAAGGAGCCTCTGACCGCGGAGCTTCGGTTGAGCGCTGGCGGGCTCGCGCTGCGCTTTTGAGCGACGCGCCTGGTCTGGCCGCTAACAGGTCAAGCGCCTGGCGTTGCCAGCACGCAGCTCTCGATCTCGTGGCAGGTGGGCCGCTCCGCGCACTCGCCAAGCCGCAGCTCTTGCTCGTCGTCCAAGATCGAATCGCACTTGTCGATGCACTGCGCGATCCTGGCGTGGTCACTCTCGTTCTCGGCCCTGACACCGCGCAAACGCCCAGCACGCGCGGTCGCAGCCCTTGGCAACAGGAACGACCACCGAGCTGGTGGGTCCGGCGCTGGCCGCTTGGTCGGGCCACGCATCACGGACGCACGCCAAGAAGGGATCGCAGCGAGCTGCATCCGCCCTCGATGCAGCTGGGAGCGCGCAGCCAAACAGCGACGGGCTCGCGGCGCTCGGCGGAGGGCTCGTCACGCAAGCTGCGAGGCACTCGAGCTCGATCCAGACCGCCGCCCTTGGCCCGTGAACGCCCGCCTCGATCACGCAGTCGTGGAGCTCGCCGCATGACCGCTCGCAGGGGGAGCCGCCTCGAGCTGGCGCGGGCTCCCAGTCGGAGGAGTCGGAGGAGTCGGAGGTGTCGGGCGTGACGCCGGTTGGTCGGGGCTGTGGTGTCGGGCTCGACGCGGTGGCCGGGCTCGACACCTGCGGCGGCGTGGGCGGGGTCGCAGGCTCGGATCGCTGGCAGCCGATCACGCAGCCCAGCGCGATCAGCCAGCTTCGCGTCATTCGAGGCCAAGCCGCTCGACGTCGTCCTCGTCGAGCCCAAAGAAGTGGCCGATCTCGTGCAACAAGGTGATCTCGATCTCGTCGAGCAAGCTCTCGTTGTCCGGCGCGTCGTCGAGCAAGTTGGCGTAGAACAGCACGATGCGGGTAGGGGCCTGGGCGAGCTCCCCGGCCGCGAGCCGCCCCTGCTCGAGACCCTCGAACAACCCGAGCGCGCGCGGATCAAACCCCTCGCGCACGATGTCCGGGTGCGGCCTGGGCTCGAGCACGATCGGGACGTCGCGCAGGTGCTCGCGGAACTCATCGGGGATCCGCGTCATGAAGTACTCGGCGGTGGTCTCGATGAAGTCGAGGTCCTGCTTGCGGAAGCGCTCGTCCTGGTCCGCGTCGGCCAGGGTGTCGAGCCGCAGGCACTCGAGGAAGTGGATGATCATGCCCTCCCGATCATCGGCCTCCTCGCAGGCGAGCGCGCGCAGGTAGTGCGCGTCGGCGTGGTTCGGATCGAGCCGCAGCAGCTGGTCCAGGATCGCGATCCCGGACTCGGGGCCCTCGCGCTCCCAGGCCACGACCGCGCGCTCGTACAGCACTTGGGGGTGCTGCTCGCCGAGCTGCTTGGCGAGCTCGTCAATGACCGCGCTCGCGCGGTCGAAGTCACGCAGCTCGAGGGCTTCCGCGATCACCAGCCAGCGCGCGTCGTCGAGGTCGTCGTCAGTAGACACGCCCGCAGGCTAACCCAAGTCGGGCCCGACCAAGCGATGGGCGCGCTGAATGCCGGCCGCCATGATCCGCGCGGCCTCCAGCATGCGTGGCCCCGGTCGGCCCGAGAACCGCTCGTCGAGCGGGTACACGTGACCGCGCCGGGCCGCGTCGAGCTGCTCGAGCCCGGGCCGGTCGATCAGGCGGCGGGGATCGAGCTTGTCGAGCGCGACCCCACACCATGAGACGAAGCACAGCTGCGGCTGCGCGGCGATCAGTTGTTCGGCGGTGATCTCGAGGCTCGATCCGGGCTGAGCGCCAAACACGTTGACGCCGCCAGCCAGGGCGATCAGCTCGTTGCTGTAGCAGGCGGAGCCAGGCGTGAACATGGGGCGCGGCCACCACTCGAGGTACACCCGCGCCGGCTCGCGCGCGCCCGCGTCGCGCTCGAGCGCGGCGATCTGGGCCCGCATGTCTGCGATCACAACAGCGGCGCGCGGCTCGACCCCAAGCGCCCGACCCAGCAGCTCGAGCTCGGCGAGCACGTCGGCGATGCTGCGCGGCGCCAAGACCAGCTGCGGGATCCCGCGCGCGCGCAGGCCCGTCACGTTGCGCTCCATCCCGGGGACCGAGAGCGATGACACGACCAGATCGGGCGCCAGCGCGGCGATGCGATCCAGATCCGGTCCAAGATCGGGCCCAAGCCGCTCGAGCGCCGTGACCTCGGGCGGGTAGTCGGAGCTGTCTTCGCAGGCGATCACGCGATCGAAGCAGTCGAGCGCCGCGATCGCCTCGAGGTTGGACGGGCAGATCGAGATCAGCCGCGTCGCCCGCTCGACGTTGGGCTGCTCGAGGGTCGCGGGTGAGATCGGGCCGGTCGCCAGCGACTCCCCAGCGGGCCCGCGAAGCTCGATCCTGCGGGCGCCCCGAGCGATCAGCCAGGCCGAGATCGCATGAACCGTGTCGGGGTCGGCCGCGCCGCGCTCGTCGACCTGCTGACGCTCGAGCCCGCACTTGGCCCAGCCGGGCTGGCCGTCGTGCTGGCCGTCTTCGAACACGAGCGTGAACGCCTCGGATCGCGGGTCATCCTCGAACGGACGCTCGGGCGCCCGGATCGCCAGGTGCCGTCGCGTCTGCCATTGATGGGCTGGCTTGATCACGTGGGTTACATACCCCAATCGTCCCGACTCGACCCTCTCGCCGCTGATCTCGAGCATCGTCCATGCGTTCCGGGACGGTCGTGATCGCCTTTCGAGGTGCGAGGTCGCTGGTGTAGGATGATTTCAACCGAGGCGGTGGAGCGAGGAACATGGCCAAGATCGAAACCTGCGATGTCGTTCTGTTCGTGGCCACCACTTCGGAGGTCGAGGCGCTCGATACAGTCGCAGATGAGCTGGAAATCCCCGTGCACGTTCGGGATGGACCGCTGGGCGAGTTTCGCTGGCTAGGCATCGTCGGTCATACCCGAGTGCTCGCCGCCCGGACAACGATGGGGGCGCTTGATTTTCACGGGTCCGGCTCTCGGGCTGTGCACTACGTCAACGCCACGCAGGCCACCGGAGTGATCTCGATCGGGATGGCGTTCGGTTGCGACCCCGATAACCAGAAACTCGGCGATGTGTTGGTGGGCACCCAACTCGTCCCGTACGACAACCGAGACGTCGGGCTGGTGGATGGGGTGATCACCACGACATACAACCGGGTCAAGCGGCGACGGGCGAAACGATCGTTGGTGCGGTTGATGGAGGGCCACGCCAAGGCGCAGGGTCCGACGACAGCGCACTTCGGTGCCTTGCTCACAGGCGCTGCACGCATCCACTGTGCCGCATTCCGCGACCAGCTGAGGGCTCGTGTCCCGCAGAAGGGCGAGCCAATCATCGGCGGTGAGATGGAAGGAGTGGGCCTTCTGGCGGCGTCGGACCCGCAAGAGCCCAACTGGCTCGTTGTGAAGGGGATCTCGGACTTCGGCGACGAAGAGCGGCACAGCGTCATCAACGAGTCGCGCGAGCAGGCTTGCCGGGCCGCGGCGCGTTTCGTGCTGGGAGCCCTGGCCGAGCAGCCGTAGTATGGAGAGACCATGAGCCTACAACAGCTTGTCCAGCCCCCGGCGTCGCGCCCGCTCCACGGAAGTGTGGAGTTCTGGATGCAGAAAGCCAGGGAACTTGGCGGGCGCGTGACGGTGGAGTTCGATCGCAAGCGCGACGGCCTCTCGTTTCGGCCGGCTCGGCTGACGGTCTTCATTGTGGACGCCAGCGATGTGCGGGTGGACGGCTCTCCTGATCCCACGTCCGAGCTCTGGGATGAGGAGGTCAACGAGGACTACATCTCCATCGGAGCCAAGGCTGTTTCGGTTGAGAACGAGATGGAGCGCCTTGGCTACTCTCTGAAGTTCAAGCTCGAGCCGGTCGAGGCGCGCTACGGCGATGGGTATTTCAACTCGATGCTCGTGTTGGTGCTGACCGAGCATGGTTTCGCCGACGCGCCGAGTGTTGCGCGGTGCCTAGAGCGGACCTCCACGAATCCTCCAAGCACCGTCCAGCCGCAGTTCACCCATGCGCGGCGGGACATCGAGTCTGCGCTGCGAAGCGCGGGCAGCCGGCTGACCGCTGCCCTTGGGTACGACGCCGGAATCGCTCAACAGATCCTGACGGGCGCTGTGGCCTACTACCTGGATGAACGTTTCCACATTACGAATCGGGAGCGTCTCGGCTTCGGGTAGTCGTGCTGACTACCCGAAGCATCGCCGAGCCCCGGTCGGGCCGGCCCTCGATCCGGTCTCTTAGCTGATCTTGTCGCCCGGCAGCGAGCGCGGGTCGAGCTCGATCACGGTCACCTTGTCGTCGCTCTGACCGGCCGCCATGATCATCCCCTCGCTCACGCCAAACCGCATCGTCCGCGGCTTGAGGTTGGCGAACATGACCACGTGCTTGCCCAGCAGCTGGTCCGGGGCGTAGCTCTGCGAGATGCCCGAGAACACGTTGCGCTGGCCCAGCGGGCCCAGATCCACGGTCAGACGCAGCAGCTTCTTGGCCTTGGGCACCTGCTCGCACTCGACGATCTTGCCAACTCGCAGATCGATCTGTTCGAGCGCGTCAATCCCAACTTCTTCGGCGAGCGGCGCGACCTCGTAGTCGAAGCTTGGCCCCGCGTCCTCGCTCTGGGTCGCGCCCACGGCCTGATCGGCGGCGACGTCTTGTTTGCTGGCTTCGATCAGCGCGTCGAGGGTCGCGCTCTGCAGCCGCTCGGCCAGGGTCTCGTACGCCCCGAGCTCGAGCCCGGCCGGCAGTGGCTCGGCCGCGTTGGCGAAGCTCAGCGGCTGATCGAGCTTCAGCATCCGCTCGATCTTCTCGCCCCACTCGGGCAGCACCGGCTTGAGCACGGCGCCGACCAGCTTGCTGACCTGCACGCCGACCGTGAGGATCGCCCGCGCGCGCTCGGGGTCGGTCTTGATCACCTTCCACGGCGCGTGCTCGTTGATGTACCCGTCACACGCTTCGGCCATCTCCATCGCCAGGCGCAGGGCCTTGGCGCTGTCGAAGTTGCGGTACAGATCCGGGACCTCGAGCAGCTTTTGCCGCGCACCCTCGAGCACCGCCGCGCCATCTTCCGGGATTGGGCCAAGCGTGCCGCCAAGCTTGTTGTTGAGGAACTTGATGCTGCGGCTGGCCAGGTTGGCGGCCTTGCCAACCAGGTCCGCGTTGACGCGCAGCACGAAGTCGTCCATGGCCAGGTCGAAGTCGTCTTGGTTGCTCGACAGCCGCGCGGCCAGGTAGTAGCGCAGGTACGCTGGATCCACGTGCTCGAGGTAGGTGTTGGCGAGGATGAAGGTCCCGCGCCGCTTCGACATCTTCTCGCCGTTGACCTTGAGCCAGCCGTGGACTTGGACCCGCGAGGGCACGGTGTAGCCAGCGGCGTTGAGCATGGCTGGCCAGAACAGGCAGTGGAAGTAGACGATGTCCTTGCCGATGACGTGGACGATCTCGGTCTGACCGTCCTCGCGGCCGGGGGGCGCCTTCCACCAGTCATCTAGGTTCTTGCCGTTGAGCTCGCACCACTTCTCGGTCGCGGCGATGTAGCCGATCGGCGCGTCGAACCACACGTAGAAGTACTTGCCCGGGAACCCCGGGATCTCGATGCCAAAGTAGGGGGCCTCGCGCGAGATGTCCCAGTCGCGCAGGCCGCCGTCGACCCAGCTCAACACGAAGTTGCGCACGCTGTCTTGCAGGATCGTGGCGCCGCCCTCGGACGCGGGGGTCAGCCACTCGCGCAAGAACGCCTCGTGTCGGGCCAGCGGCACGAACAAGTGCTCGGAGGTGCGCAAGACTGGGGTGTCGCCCGAGATCACCGAGCGCGGCTCGATCAGCTCGGTTGGACGATAGGTGCTGCCGCAGCGCTCGCACGAGTCGCCGTCTTGGTCGGGCGTCTTGCAGACTGGGCAGGTGCCCTGAACCATGCGGTCGGGCAAGAACATCTGGTCGACCTCGCTGTAGAGCTGCTCGACGTCGCGGACCTCGATGTCGCCGCGCTCGCGCAGCGCCTCGAAGATCGCCGCGGCGTGCTTGCGGTTCTCTTCGCTGTGCGTGGTGTAGAAGATGTCGTAGCCGATCTGAAACCCGTTGTAGGCCTTGACGTGCTCGTCGTAGACCCGGGCGATCAGCTGCTCGGGATCGATGCCCTCACGCAGCGCGCGGATCTGGATTGGCGTGCCGTGGGTGTCGTCCGCCCACATGAAGATGACCTCGTCGCCCATCATCCGCCGGGCGCGAACGTACACGTCGGTCTGGATGGCCTCGAGCACATGCCCGAGGTGGGCGGGCCCGTTGGCGTAGGTGAGCGCGGCGGTGACGAGGACCTTGTTGGCCATGGGGGCCGTTTCTAGCAGATGGACTCGTTGTGTCTATCCTTGCGAGGGATCGTGGTAGCCTACGACCGCCATGGCCACGGCGAAGAACGCCTCAAAACGGTATATGCGGCCGCCGCCGCAGTACGTGCACGACTGGTTCTCGCCGCTGCGCTCGAGCGACGTGGTCGCAGGCAAGATCACCAACTTCACGTACATGGGCCACGATCTCATCGCATTTCGCGACGAGGCGGGTGAGGTCGTGGTGCTCGACGCCCAGTGCCCGCACTTCGGCGCGCATCGGGGCGTTGGCGGGCGCGTCGTAGATGGCTGCGTGCGCTGCCCCTTCCACGGCCTGTACTTCAACGGCGACGGGCAGTGCGTCAAGGGTGACTTCGTCGCGGACGCGACCAGCTTGCGCCACGTCAAGTCGGTGCCGTGGACCGTCCACGAGGTCGCCGCGTCGATCTTCATCTGGCACGGCGTGGACCGGACCAAGCCCGATCGCCCGCTGCGCTTCCTGAAAGACGGCTTTTTTGATGGCTGGAGTGAGCCGGTGACCAACGCCGGGCGCCCGCTCGCGCCAACCAACGTGTTCTTCCCAACCGAGAACATCGTCGACATCCAGCACTTCTACGCTGTGCACTTTTGGGAGCTCAGCGGGATCGATCGTCACCCAGGCGAGGATGAACTCGGCGACTTCTCCACGGTCTTGCGGGTGACCTGGACCTTGGGCGCGCAGAGCCCCAGCCCGCTGCTGCAGCGGCTGGGCAAGGTGATCAAGACCCCCTTCGAGTTTGACGTTCGGGTGCTTGGCCCAGGCATGGCCCTCTCCATCGCCAGGCTGGGCCCGGACCAGGGCAACCTCGAGGTCATGAACATCATCTTGATCACCCCGGTCAGCCCCACCGATTGTCACATTCGCGTGGTCAGCTCGGTCAAGCGCACGATCGACACCCCGATCAACAAGCTCGCGCGGCGGGTCGTTGGGCGCGGTCTAGAAGACCTTCTGGCGCGGGTGTTCTTGGCGATCGCCACCAAGGACTTCGACGGCGACGAGATGATCTGGACCAAGCGCAAGTTCTTGCAAAACCCCAAGCCGCTCGCCGAAGACGGCCCGATCATCGACTTCAGGCGCTGGTGCGAGCGGTTCTGGCCGCCCGAGTACCTGCCGGAGTAACCTGCCCGAGCCGCGCGCCCGCGCCAAGCAAGGGCTATGTGGGGGTCACGTATCGGCGGGGCAAGAGCGGCGCCTTGGGGCGGCGACGCTGCACGGCCCGCGACCACGTGCGCGGCTGCGGAGGCGGGCTCGAGGGCGGCCCCAGCGGTGGACCCGTCGGGGTCGGTTGCGCCGGGATCTCGATGATCGCGTTGGCTTGTTTGATCGAGGACATTGGACTGAGCGGGGCTCGACACCCGTCGCCATTGGTGCAGCTGCAGACAAGTTGACGAGGGGGGCGAAGCAGCAGCGCCAACATGGCGACCTTCGAGCGCGGAGCGTCGACGCGCGGCGTCGAGGTCGTGCGCTTCCCGGTACCTCAAACCAACTATCCCGTTCTCACGATTTTCGCAATGCAGCTCCTCGTGCAAAGCGAGCCGCCCGTCGAGATGAACCTGGGGCAAGTTGCCGGCGCGCGCGAACAGTCGCTCGATGTTGCGCAGGTCCTGCGTCTCACTGCTCTAGAACGGCGGGCGATCGAGCTCGAGCTTGGCTCAGCGCGGATATTCGATCGTCATGCTCAGGTGCCCAGCGCGGATTGTGCTGCCAGCCGGAAGCCGCATCGGCTGCGTTGCCTCGACGCCGTCAACGCTCAGCTCGGGCTGCCCGTGGCGCGGCTGCGCAGGCGGCTCGGCGGGCGCGAGCACGGCCTCGGTGCCGTGTCCACCCCAGTGCAGCACCGCCTGGACCCGCTTGCTGCCGTCGCTAGCGGTCTGGATCAGGCACTTGTCGCTGGTGCCGATCGTCTGCTTGCCGGGGATCACGAACGCGAGGTCCTTGGTGCCGCGCGCGTCGTGGATGTGCATGACCGCGGCGACCGGGGTCTCGAGCTCGCGATGCAGGATCGACGCGAGCTCGCGCGCGACCACGCCACCGCTGGCCGGGCGCTGCTCAGGTTGCTTTTGCAAGGTCCGGTGGACCAGCTGAATCAGCCGCTTGGGCAGGCGCTTGCGACAGTCGCGGTAGCGATCCAAGGGCACGAGGTCACGCTTGACGTGGGCCGAGAGCCACTCGAGCGGCTCGTCGAGCAAGCGCTCGCGGACCGCGTTGCACGGCTCCTTGGCGAACAGCGGCATGCGGGCCGAGAGCAGCTCGTAGAGCACGATGCCGATGCTGTAGACGTCGCTGGCGGGGACCAGCTCGGTGCCAACGACCTGCTCGGGCTGGCTGTAGTGGGGGGTCCCGATCAGCATGTGACCCATGGTCGCGGTGATGCCGATCGTGGAGCCCGGGTCCCACGCCCGCGCGAGCCCAAAGTCGATCACCTTGCAGGTGCCGTCGGGCAGCACCCACAGGTTCTCTGGCTTGATGTCACGGTGGACGATGCCCTGCTGGTGGGCCTCGTCGAGCCCGACGCAGGCTTCATAGGCGAGCTTGCAGGCGCGGATCGTGTCCATGGGGTCGTGGAAGTGATGGACTGCCAGCAGATCCGCGCCCTCGAGCAGCTCCATGATCATGTACCAGCGCTCGTCGGCGCCAAGCCCATGATCGAGGATCCGGACCACGTGCGGGTTGCTCAGCGACTCGAGAATTCGGATCTCGCGGAGCGCTCGCAAGGCGGTGGCCTCGGCCTCGACGGGGACGCGCGACAGCTTGAGCGCGACTGGCTTCGGGTGGCCGGGCGCCCGGACCTCGTACACTTTGGCGAAGGTTCCGGTCCCGAGCTCGGCGAGGATCTCGAACTCCTCGTAGCGGTCTCCTGGGGCGAGTTCGAGGTTCATCGGTGTGGCGGTGGCTCGAAGCCGAGCGAAGGATGGGCGAGGATCGTCGATCACGCCCGTGACGGCGCTCGATGCCACCAGTACCACGCTTGGGCCCCGCGCTGGAGCGCCGGAATGGGCCATGGGCTCGGTCCCAGCTGACACCCGCGTCACCCCTACGAACGCGCGTGGGCGGCGTGAGGAGCCTGGCGGGACCGCGCGCCGGGTGGGCGCCGACCTGGAGGGAGGCCTTGGCGCTGTCGAAAACCGCGCGCGCCGCCAGACGTCGAGTGCCAGCCCGCGCAAGCAATGCAGAGGTAGTTCTCAGGTAGGCCCTGGTCTGACCTTGGAGACTGACCCCATACTAATTGTTCGCGCTCATGAGCAACCGACTTTACGTGGGCAATCTGTCCTGCGACATCACCGAGGACACGATCCGCCAGCAGTTTAACGCCGTCGGTGAGGTGACGGAGGTATGTATCGTGAAAGATCGCGAAACTGGGCGGCCGCGCGGGTACGCGTTCGTAACGATGGCGACGGTCGATGATGCAGCCACCGCGATCGTCGAGCTCAACGGGAAGATCTTTGCCGGGCGAACCCTGCGGGTCAACGAGGCGGAGCACCGAGTCTCTCGACGCGGCCGCCACGGTCGTTGCGACTAGAGGCGATCCGCTCAATCCAAAAGATCCGGACGGGGAGTCTTCTGTGAGCGTCGGTCTACTCGAGGGCTGAGTTGCTCCTCCGACCTCCTCCGAGTCACGAGTTCGCACCCAATTCCGCTCGACGAAGACCCAAAATGAGGTGATCCACCCCAGAGTCACGGAAAAGATCCGGACGGGGAGTCTTCTGTGAGCGTCGGTCTACTCGAGGGCTGAGTTGCTCCTCCGACCTCCTCCGAGTCACGAGTTCGCACCCAATTCCGCTCGACGAAGACCCAAAATGAGGTGATCCACCCCCGCGACACCCCCAAAATTGCCGCCGAACCAATACAAACCGGCAGGATGGCTCGCGCGACCCCGCCGTCTGGCTATTTTGGCGCCCGCTACGGCGCCTGAGAGATCACATCAACGCCCGCGAAGCGCCGCATCCAGTACGTCCCCGCAGGAAACACAGCCGGCTTGCCCGCGAGCAGCAACGCCCGCGCCGCGGCGTAGTCACGCTCCCACGCCCGGTCCCGCGCCACTTCCTTCAGCACGAGCCTCAGGCACGGACCCGCGTGCTTTGGCGTGACCGTGAACCGCTCTTCAAAGCTCTGCGGCGCACGATTCCACCGCTGCCCGGCAAGCTTGCGCGGCCCCATGAATCGGCGCCCATGCTTGCGCATGTATCGATGGACCTCGAGCTCGCGCTCGCGCACTGCGTCCATCAGCTTTTCGTACAGTGCGTCGTCGTCGAGCTCGGAGAAGATCGGCGGCCGGACCAGCGTCAGCGAGACCTCCTCGGGCATGTCGCCCTTGTCGTCGAACAGCCCTTTGGGCCGCTTGAAGGTCCGCGTCTCGCCGAAGCGCCAGCCGATCGTGGTGAAGCCGGGCCACTGGCGCGACCACTTCACGAGGCCCGCCTCGACGGGGTTGGTCAGGGTGTAGACGATGTCCATCAGCGACTCGCCCTCGGTTGGCCGCCGGGTGTCGCAGGGGCCATCGCCGCTCCAGACGCTGTCACTGCGGCCGAGCTGGGCGTTGCGACCGCGAGCGATGAGGCTGTGCAGCAGCTGCTTGAAGGGAACGAGGTTGGCGTCGGGATCCGTGAGGTCGGTGTGGTGGTGGTTGGACATCCACAGGCTCGAGTGGATCTGGATGCCGTAGCGCGCGGCCGCGTGGGCGAGGCAGTAGCCGACGAAGTTGTTGAACTCATCGGGCTCGGGCCCGGGGGAGAACAGCATCAGGCGGTTGATACAGCGCCGGGTGATCTTGTACTGGCGACCACGGTAGATCGGCTGCGCGCGGACGCGCGGGTAGTCGCGGGCGAGGCCGCGGGCTCGGTTGTTCGCCCGACGGGCGGCGCTCTCTTGTTTCTGCGCGGGAGTGGCCACGCAGGGCTATCGGCCCGCGGATCCTGGGTGTTGCGTTAATTTTGATGCGCTCGTGGAGCCCAGTGATCCGAGGATCAAAATGGAGACTCTGAGTCCGGCGAGGCACCCATACAAGTGATCCGAGGATCAAAATGGAGACTCTGAGTCCGGCGAGGCAAGTGATCCGAGGATCAAAATGGAGACTCTGAGTCCGGCGAGGCATGGGAATCTTGCCCCCCATACACAGCTGGGTCGCACGACGTCGTGGGAATCTAGCCAGCCTGCAGCTCGGCGAGCATGGGATCGATGATCGTTGCCCAGGTGGCGTGGCGAAGCTGGGCTTGGGCGCGAGGATCCAGGCGGCCGTGCTCGGCCAGCGCCTGGGCGTGGGGATCGGCCGTGGGGATCGGCCCGGTCGGTCGCAGCTGCTCGCTCACCTCGCGGACAGCGAGCAGCACGGGGGCACCATGCTTGGCGATCGCCCACGCGAGCGTGCGCCAGGCCAAGGCCGCGTGCTCGCTCTCGTCGTCGGCGATCTCGGCCAGCACCTGCGCGACCGCGGGATCCGTGCAGCCGCGCGCGGCTCGTTGGGCACCGGCGGCGGCGACCGTCTCGCCCACGCAGCCCTCGATGAAGGTGTCGATCGCAACGCGGATCAGCCCGCCGTCGCGTGGGGCCAGTTGGGGCGAGGATGCGGGGGCACACGCGCGACCGTAGCGAGCGGCGAGCTCGAAGCAGCGCGCGGCGTGGCGCTGCTCGTCGACGGCGGCGCGCTCACAAGCGGCGAGCAGCTGGTCGGGTGCGCCCACGGCCTCGAGCTCGGCGCGCACACGCAAGAATGACGCGATCGAGGCGTGCTCGATCAGCGCGTCGGCCAGCCACGCTTGCGCAAGGCGCTGACGCAGCTCGGTTGGAAGCTCGTCGCGGGTATCGGCCTGGCCGGCCTGGCCGAGCTCGACGAGCTCGGCGAGCTGGGGCTGTCCGCGATCATCGAGCAACGGCCGACCACCTGGGCACTGCTCCATCCAGGTGTAGCAGCAGGCGTCGGCCTCACCGGCCGCGCGCTTGGCCCTGGTCGCCACGTGGTCGATGTTGGCTTGTGCCCGCATCCCCAACAGCGCCTTGCGGGCGTCCTCGTCGATGTCCGCCATCCCGGCAGAAGTGATGGTCCCGGGGCAGCCCTCGATGTCCGGGATGTGGGTGCCGAGCGGCACGTTCTGGCTGCGCACACTCGCAACCAGAGACTGCGGCCCACACCATTCGCGCGTGGGGCAAGTCGGTAGATCGTTCGAATCCGGCGGTGGAGCTGACGATGGTACGCCACCGGAGCCGATCGCGGTCGTCGGCTCGTCCCCTCGATCAGCGCCGCTGTCCTCGGGCTCGAGCTGGTCGGGGGCCGCCTTACCCCCATCCGCCACCGCGACGTCGGGTTGCGCGGCGCTCTTCTCGTCACCGCTCGTGCAGGCGAGGGTCAACAACAAAGCGGGCGAGAGCTGCAGTGCACAGCGAAGTCGACGATGCAGTCCAGCGAGATCGGACACGGAAGTCGAGAACAGCGAGGGCGACATGGCGGCCAGGATACAATGAAGCACCGCGAAGTTTGTGCGCCGTGTCGAGTTCATGCTCCCGATCCACGTGGGCCGCCTATGCTGATCGGGTGAGAGATGTGCAGCCCAGCGGCGATGGGTTGAGCGAGCACCTGCGCGCGCTCGAGCGGCGCCTGGCGATCGAGCTCGAGCGCTTCGGTCGACAACAGGCGCTCGGGCCCGAGCTGTTCCCTGGTGTGGTCATCCACGCTTCAGAGGCCGCCCGCGCGCTGGAGGAGCTCCACGACCACCGCGGCGATCCGGGCATCGACGCGGACTATCTGCGCGCGCCATGCAGCGACGCCAGAGCCAGCCAAGCTCGGGGCCTGGCGGATAAGACATCCGATGCGAGTTTGGGGGTGGAGTGAACGCCGCGCCGCTCATTTTCGGGATGTGGATAGGCAGGCGAAGTGGGCTCGGGCCGGGTCGGGTGGCGAACAGGCCCCCAACTTCACCCCGTTCGGCTCGGTCTCGCGCCGGGCCTGCCTTGGTCTCTGAGCCCAAGCCACGGCTCCGCCATCTCGGCCTGGTCAGGGGACGGGTCGTTCACGCCGCGAAGTCGAGTGGTTCGACCGTGGGCCGAGGAACGTCGGCCCCCAAGAGCACAAGATCAACTGAACGCGAGCACACGAGACACTCGGGCGGGCAGCGGGGGACGTCGCGCGAGTGGCTGCGACGCAGCCGACGCGCCGGATGCTGCTCCAGCACGCGCCGTGTGTTCAATTTACCTGGAGCGACCATGCTCCGAGTAAAACTGGGCCAGGATGATCGTCGAACGCACCACTTCCACGCAAGCGCAGGGGTGGTCGAGCGCGGGGATGCTCGTCGCGCTGCTGCTGCTCGGCGCCTGCACGCCCGAACTCGGGCACTCCCCAGCACCGCTCGCGCCGTCGGCTGCGGCGCTGGCTGAAACCGCCGAGCTCGCTGCGGGCCTCGACGCCGCCAACGGCATGGCGCGTGGGCGCGCAACGGCAGACCTCGGCGGTGTTGCCCTCTCCCTCGCTGACGCGACGCTGCTGCAACTCACCGGCGCCGGCAGCCCCTGCACACTCGACGAGGACGCGAAGCTGCTGGTCATGTTCGAGGGGCCCGAGGCGTTTGCGCTGGTCGGCGATCGGTCGCCGCGGATCGTCGCGCGCGAACGTGACTCCGGGGACCTGCAATGCTGGCCGATATCCGCCCGCGGGCGCGTCGAACCGACCGACTTCACGCCCACGACACCGCAGCTCGAGCTCGCGCTCGGACCCGCAGAGGATCACGCAGCGGCTCGGCAGCTGACGAGCGCGGATCTGCGGCCCGAACTCGAGGGCGCCGAGGCGATGACGCTCGAGCTGCTCGACGCGGCGCTCCACCTGCGGGTCACGAGCCAGGCGGGCGCGCTGCTGCTGGACTGGGAAGCTGGCGAGCCGTGCGAGCGACACGAGGCGTCCGTCGCCGCGCTGCGACGCGAGGCGGGCGTCGTGCTCGTGCTCGCGCAGCTGTGTGACGCGTGCCCGAGCTGCGACCACGGGGAGAATCGCTTGCACACGACCGACGAGATTTGGTGGCCCGATCGCGGGTCCCCCTTGCTCGCCGCGAGCCAGTCGCTCCACACCAGCGCCGAGGGCTCGATGGACGCGGGCCAGCGCAGCGTCGAGAGCCGTACGCGCGAGTCCTGGCGGCTGAACGCGGGCGCCCTGCACCACGATCTCGTCGAGCGCGAGATCACCCACAGTCGTTACGAGTGCGCCGACGATGACGAAAGCGACTGCTGTGTGCGCGAGTCCGTCGAGGCCGCCCGCGCTGCGTCGTGGATCTACGCGCCGAGCTCGGGCGCTCCCCACACCTGGATCGTCGACGAGGCCAGCGCCACGGACGACGGCGAGTGCGAGTGATGAGGTCTCCTCTCCACTATCGTCGGATTGACACCAACGGTGGTCGCAGATAGCATTTTGGGCCATGTTCGATGTCTTTGACGCTGAACGCCTCTGCCCAGTGTGCGATTTGGTGACTTTTAGTCCGGTCATATTGCAAATCCAAACGCAGCTGCCGTTGATCAATCGCCTGCGTTATTATGGCGTGGGCGATGCGATCGAGATTCCCGACACGAGCTCTGCTTGGGCCGTGACAGCGACGACGACGACGACCTCGATTCAAACGACGGTTGAGGCCCCAGGCCCGAGCGCATCGCACCGCGGCAGCGGGGGCAGTTCATGACGTGCCTGATTCCCGACCCGCCGCCGGCACCCGAGCCGCGTTGGTCAGGCAGCGGGTACCTCGAGCTCGAGGCCGAAGGCTTACCTGGCGCCGTCGAGGTCCGCATCTCCACCTACACGGACGAGGGCGTCACCTTGCAGCCGATCAAGCTCCCCGTCGGCACCGTCATCGCCTCGGGCGAGGCCGAGCATACGGTCGCCGGTACCCCTGATGACGAATTGGTGGTGCCAGTCGACGAACAGCTGGCCAAGGCCCCGTGGGAGAGCTTCAAAGATCCGTATGGGAAGGTCGACTGGCCGATCACGTTCACGGTGACGACCCCCCCGGTCACGAGCCGCTGACCGCGACGACGCGGACTTCGCCGGAAACCCCGGCTGTCCCAAGCAGGTCGTCGCTGGAAGCGGCAGCAACCAAGGGCCGACCTTCAAGACAATGAAGGCGTGGGCCAGCGATCAATTGCCGAAGCTTGCGGGTGCGCTGAACAAGGGTCGGGAAAAATAGCTCGATACGCGGTAGAAGAACACCCACCCCAGCGTCGCGTCTCATCACCTGCCCCATCCACAAAAAGCGCGTCAAGAAGCCCGACGACCCCGCCGAAGCGAAGCGTTTCGATGACCTCGATGCCAAGGTCCAAGACATCGTGAACGCTGCCCGCCTCCGATGAGCACCATGTCTGAACCACGGCAACATGTGCGGTACCTGCCTCCTCCCTTTGTCGGAGATCAATGGATGATGTTCGGCCAAGGGTTCACGCTCGAGGGCCCGCTTCCGCAGGGACTGGGTGATGATGCCAACCTGCTCGATGCCAATCCGAGGATGCGCCTGACATGTGTGTTCGTCCAGACGAGCACGGGGAATTTCCGCAACGCAGCGGCTCTTGTAGCATTGTGTGACGAGCCGGATGTCGCGGTGGATTGCGCGACCTGTCTGTCACGACCGCAAGCTATGCGCCGACATGCCTCAGCTCCGCACCTAACCCGGAACGAACTTAGGGTGTGCAGCGCTAGATCGGAAGGGCGGACCGGGCCGAGCTGGGCAGCGGGGACTCGTGGCCGGGTTGCTTGCTGGGGATCTTGCTGATCGCTCGCTCGGCGAGCGCGGTGATCGTGAGGCTGGGGTTGACGCCAGGGTTGGCCGAGATCGCGGCGCCGTCGATCACGTACATGCCCTCGTAGCCGAACACGCGGTGCTGCGGGTCGATCACGCCCTCGTTGGCGGTGCGACCCATGCACGCGCCGCCAAGAATGTGTGCGGTCGTGGGGATGTTGAGGGCGGTCTCGGTGACCATTGAGCCGGCGAAGCCTTGGACACGGTCGGCGACCGCGGCGGCGAGCTCGGTGGCTTCGGGGATCGAGGCGGTTGGAGCCTGGCCATGCTCGAGGTCGCTGCCCATGTGCTTGCGCAGCGCGCCCTTGCGGCGGAATCGGAGCGTGCCGTCGGCCGAGCGCATGTACAGCAAGATGATCGTGTACTTGGCCCAGTCGGGGACGAAGTAGCTCTTGAGAAAGTGCCGTGGACTGGTGATCGCGCGGCCCATGGCCTGGAACAGCTTGACGATGCCAGGGGCGGTGCCGCCAACGTGGGGGGCCATGAGCGTGCGGAAGAAGCCCGAGCCGGCGCCGTAGCGGACGACCTCGAGGTGCGACTGCGGGTCGGTCTGATAGATCGATCCAATCGACACGCCCTTGCTGAGATCCCGCTCGCGCTGCTCGCTGACCACACCGATCAGCGACTCCGAGTTGGTGCGGATCCGCCGGCCAACCTGCGCTGACAGCCGCGGCAGCGAGCCCTCGCGCAGCCGCAGCAGCAGGTCCACGCTGCCGAGCACGCCAGCCGAGAAGATCACCTGCTTGGCGGTGTAGCGGTTGCGCTTGCGCAGCGCGCCGAACAGGCCCTTGCCTTCTTTGGTCAGGATCTCGTAGCCGCCGCTGCCGTCGCCGGGCGCGAGCGGGCGGACGTCAACGACCTCGCAGTCGGCGCGCAGGGTCAGACCAAGCTTGCGCGCGAGGTACAGGTAGTTCTTGTCGAGCGTGTTCTTGGCGCCGTGGCGGCAGCCGGTCATGCACGCGCCGCACTTGATGCAGCCCGTCCGCGCGGGGCCGTGACCTTCGAAGTAGGGATCGGGCGCGGTCACCCCTGGCTGGCCCTCGGACTCACCACCAAAATAAACGGCGACGTGGGTCGACTCGAAGGCCTGCGGCTGGCCGCGATCTTCCGCGATCTGCTTCAAGATCCGATCGGGTGGGGTCAAGAACGGGACCGGAACCGCGCCAAGCATGCGCCGCGCGACCGCGTAGTGGGGCATGAGCTCCTGCTCCCAGTCCGACAGCTCCGCCCACGCGGGGCTCTGGAAAAAATCGCGCTTGGGGATCGGCAAGGTGTTGGCGTAGACCAGCGAGCCGCCGCCGACGCCAGCGCCAGCGAGCACGGTGACGTGCTTGAAGAAGCGCATCTGGAAGATGCCGCGAAAGCCCAGGCGCGGCATCCATAGCCAGCGACGCAGGTTCCAGTTGGTCTTGGGAAAGTCCTTGGCCTGAAACTCGGCGCCCTTCTCTAGCATGAGCACGTCGTAGCCCTTCTCGAGCAGGCGCAGGGCGGAGACGCTGCCGCCGAAGCCGGAGCCGATGACGGCGAAGTCGTGATCGAAGGGCATCGTGCTCGATTGTTAGCATGACAATTGGTTTGTCACGAATGCTCGGGCGACGGCTCTTGGCGGCGGCCGAAGGTGTGTGGCAGGCTGCCGGTCCCCCGACGAATCAACCATGCGCTGGACCGTGCTCGTGATATTCGCCCTGTTGGGCCTCGTCGGTTGCGCCGGGCCGATCGGCGATCGCTACGGGTCGTACACCCAGCCGCCGCAGCTAGACGATGGCTGGCCAGTCGCGGACGCGGCCGCGAAGGGGGTCGACGTGTCGGCGCTCGAACGGATGAGCCGCGGCTTGGCCAGCCACGGCTTCGTGCAGCTGCGATCGATGCTGCTGGTCCGTGACGGGGCGCTGGTGTTCGAGCTCTATGATCGGCCGTCTCGCGCCCGCGCGCTGCAAGACCTTCGCTCGACCACCAAGAGCGTGACCGGTCTGCTCGTCGCCGAGGCCGCCGCCCGCGGACACCTCGACCTCGACGCGCCCGTCCTGCCCCACCTCACCCCTGATCCCGCGAGCTTCGACGCGGACTGGCAGACCACGACGTGGCGTCAGCTGCTCACGATGCGCAGTGGCCTGGCGTGCAACGACCACGACGCGGGCAGCCCTGGCCACGAAGAGCGGATGTATGCCTCGCGTGATTGGGTCGCGTTTTGGCTGAAGGTGCCACGCGAGGGCCCAGCCGGAGCGCAAGGGCGCTACTGCACGGGCAATGCGGTCGCGCTTGGCCGCGCGCTCGAGAGCGCCGTGGGCGAGCCCGTCGATGCCTGGGCCGCGCGTGTCCTGTTCAGCCCGCTCGGGATCACCGACGCGCGCTGGGCCACCTACGCAGGCGGTGATCGGGTCGACACGGGCGGTCACTTGCGCCTGCGCCCTCGCGACCTCGCCCGGATCGGACAGCTCGTGCTCGAGGGCGGATCGTGGCAGGGCGCTGCCGTGCTCAGCCCGGCAGCGGTCGCGGCCAGCGTCGCCCCGATCAGTCGGCTGGAGGGCAGCGACTACGGGCTATTGTGGTGGGTGTCCACATTCGAATCCGTCGATGGCCGCGCGCTTCGGGTCTGGGAGACCCGCGGCAACGGGGGCCAGCATCTATTTGTGCTGCCCGAGCTCGGGCTCGTCGCAAGCTTTACGGGTGGCGCCTACAACCACCCCGACGCCGCGCTGCCCTACGCGCTGATGGCTCGCCACGTGCTGCCCGCGCTAGGCGTTCAGGTTTCCCCGAACATCTGAGTCTGCGCGCGGCCCAGCTCATGTTCGCCATGTCCAGCTCGCGGTGCCATGTTCCTCGCCGCCCAACTACCCGTCGCCAAACACGACCATGGCGAGGGACAGGTTCGCGTGGACGTTGCCAGCGTTGCCCGCCGGGCCTTGCTCGCCAAAGGTACACAGCCCGAGGATCGGGGCGTCGCCCAGCACGCCAAGGTGCTCTTGCAGGGCGCTGTGCAGATCGTCGCCCACGGCGCCAGCACAGCCCGCGCAGTAGATCAGCAGCGCCGCCCGAACCTCGTGGTCTTCGATCTTGGCCTGCTCGAGCGCACGCTGCAGCAGCAGCGCCACGCTGCCGGTCAGGCGCTGCGGATCACTGTGCATTCGATACAGTCGCTGGCGGTTGTTGACGCGGGCAAACACCGAGACTGCGCCAGTGTCGGCTTCAATCTGGGCCGGGTGGATCGTTAGGTAGTGCATGCCGCGGCCGGTGTCGAGCCGCAGCCCCAGGGGCGCGAGCGCGCTCTGGGTCAGGATCGTCCCGCCCGCCGCAATTTGGTCGGCGATGCTCTCGCCAAGCCACTCGCGCAGCTTGTTCGCGGCGGGCTCACCGTCGAGGGTGAGCAAGCAGCGGTCGTCGGCCTGGGTGACGAGCGCGCTGTCACGGGTCGCCGAATACGGGGCGAGCAGGGCTCCGCCACAGCGAAGCGAGCCGCACACGCCGGCCAGCGAGAGCGCGTTGGCGTGGACCGAGTCATTTGTGATCACCTTCCAGTCGCCGCGCAGCGAGTCGTCGGCCGCGCTGCCACCAAACGCGGGCACCCCCGGGAACACGTCGTTGACACCCGCGAGCAGCCCCTCTTCGGCGCCGGGGGCTGCGTTGAAGAGCAGCAACTTTGGCTGGCTTGGCAGCCGGTCGCGCAGCTGTTCGGCGACGTGACGGCCAGTCGCGCGGGGATCGCCTGCGTCGATCGGCGAGCCGCTCACGCCAAAGCTGACCCCCTCACCCGCGAGCAGCAGCACCCCCAGCGAACCGTTGGGCCCGCGGGTGATACCCCGCGCGCCAAGCAACCCAATCGAAGTGGTGAGTCCATGCAGCGGCACCCGGGGGAGTTGCTCGCGGATCCGCTTTACGACGGCGTGTACGTTGAATCCAACCGTGGTCCCGAGTATCGCCAGGCCAGGCGTCAGGCCCTCGAGCCTCGCCAGCGCGCTGGCGAGCGCTTCGTCGACCGCTTCGGCCTCCGAGGCTGCGACGCTGGTGCCCAATCCTGCGAGAAATCGTGACATCGAGTGGCGAGCAATGCTGCTACACCAAAAGCGTATATCAGCTCTTGCTCGCGTGCAGCGGTTGTTATTGCGCACCCAACTTTGCGCGCGCGCTCAGGTCCCCCAGCGCTGTGACGAGAACGCGACAAACACGGCAACCCAGCGCTCTCGCAGCTTGACGCGGCCATCCTCCACGATCGCGGGGAACCACAGCAGCAGCGCGCCGTCTTGCCACGCGCCATCGCGCTTGGAAAACCCCGCGTCGCTGCCCTGATTCATGTGGACCCGATAGATCCCGGTTGCGGGCCGGAAGCCAAAGTGTGGGTCGGGCTCGTGCGTGGGACCAAAGCGCTCACCGAACGCGTAGATCAGCGCGTCTTCATCACGCAGCGCTCGACCCACCCACAGGTCCAGCAGCTCGTTGAAGTCATCGTCGGGGCCCGGCACATCCCACGGGAGCTCGGACATGCGCTCGCGCGCCAGCAAGTTGTCGCGGACGTAGTCGAGCGCCGCGCCGCCCGAGCTTGGCGCCTGCCCACAAAATCCCAGCGGCAGCGCACGCAAGCGCTCGAGCAGCGGGTGCTCGAAGCGATCGTCGATCAGATAGAGCAGCTGCGAGGCCCCGGCCGAAGACCGCACGCTGACCGACACCCGGTAGTCCTCGCCGTTGTCGACGGCGTGAATGTGGTAGTGCGGCGTCCGCCCACGGCCCTGGCGGCTGGCGATCGGACGGGCCTTGAGCACGCCGTAGCGTTGAAGGGGCATGCGCCACTCTAGCTGGTCTGGGCCGCGGTGAACCCCCGAAATCCCCCTCGCCAGCCCACGCCCGGGACCCGAATCCGCGCCCCCACCCGCCCTGGCGCGCGTCTGAGCAAAAGATCCACGACAGCCGGCTGCAGTGTGAGTAGCATCGCCAAGAACCGTGAACATCATCGCCGCGCTGCTGCTCGCCAGCTTGAACCCAAACATGGATCGGGCGGACAGCGTCCCCGGCTTGGTGACCCGCTCGGTCGTGATCGAGACCCCGCGCGCGCAGCAACGGCTGTTGCGGGGCGACTATGAGCGGCCCGATCGCGTGGTGTTGGTCTACATCGATCTGTGGCCTCGGCTGCTCGATACGCTGGCGAGCCAAGTGTTGGCCAGCGACACCGAGCTGAGCGTGCTGTACCAGCTCGACTCGAGTCGTGGCCAGGCGCGCGCGTGGGTCCGCGCGGTCGAGCGGCGCGAGCGGGCGCGGGGCAGCGCCGGGCAGATCGAGTTTGTCGAGTTTGGCACCGACACGGTCTGGGTCCGCGACTGGGGGCCCTTGCAGCTGACTGATCGGGTCGCTGACCCGCGCGGCATTGACCCGCGAGGGCGGCCACTGTGGCTCGACGCCGACTACATCGACGAGGAGCGCGAGCGGGACGACGAGGCCGCGCTCGCGCTGGCCAGCATCCGCGGCGCCGCGATCGTGCCGCTGCCCCACGAGATCGACGGCGGCGCGTTCATCAGCAACGGCCAGGGCCTGTGCGTATTGACCTTCGGCTACATCGAGTTCGAGGGCTACGTCGAGGGCGAGCTCGAGGACATGCTTGGCCAGCTTGGCTGCTCGGTCACCGCGATCGTCCCAACGATGCTGCGCGAGGAGACCAAGCACGCCGACATGATCGCGCAGTTCGTGAGCCCGACCCGGGTGCTGTTGGCCGAGATCGATCCAGATCTCGATCTCGAAGACTCGCTGCGGCTCGACGAGGCCGAGCTGGGCCTGCGCCGGGCGGGGGCCGCGATGGGTCTCGACCTCGAGGTCGTCCGCGTGCCAACGCCGCCCACCATCAAGAACGTCACGCGCAGCTACGTCAACGGGCTGCGCCTCGGGGATCGCTTCTTGATGCCCAGCTACCCGCGACAGCCCCGCAGCGCCAACCTACAGGCGCGCGCAGTGATAGAAGGGGCGCTCGATGGCGTGGAGGTGGTGATGGTCTCGGTTGACGAGCTCGAGAAGCTTGGCGGCGCGCTGCACTGCGCGGCGCTCGGCGTGTTCGAGGATCGTTGATCGCTGAGCCCGTGTGCCGGTCATGGAGGGTCATGGAGGGTCATGGGCGCAGACAGCCCAGACTCACCAGCATGGTCAGGACCTCGAGCACGTCGGACTCGAGCAGGGATTGATCCGCGCAGCTGCCGATGACCTCGCTCACCGACACGCGCTCCGTCGCGTTGACCCGCTCGAACAGCCCCACCGCAGCCGGGATCGACGTGCGGTCCGGCCATTGAAAGGTTCGGCCGCACACGCCGATGATCAGGTGATCCTCCCAGCGCTCGTACACGATCCGGGCGCCAACGCGCCGCTGTAGCGACGCGTCGCGGGCGACGAAGGCGTGCTCGTCGGGCAGCGGCAGCGCGGCCCTGCCCGCCATGCTCTCGACCTCGAGCGCGGCGATGACCTCGTCGCGTGTGCGCGGCGAAGCGCGATCAATGACCATGCTCAGCGCCATCGAAGGCCCGACGGGCGCGAACCCATGCACGTGGGTGCCCGGCCAGAACACGATGTCGCCGGGCTCGAGCTCGAAGCGCAGCTGGGGCGGCTGGCGTGGGGTTGCGAGGCTGTTGGCGTCCTCGACCCAGCGCGCGTCTTCGCTGGTCAGGGTCAGCCCCTCCCAGAACATCGCGGTGCGCTGGCCGTGCACGACGTACTGAAACACCGCCTCTTGGTGCGGGTCGACGTGAAACCCGAACGGCGTCATTGGATAGTCGCCAACGAAGGCATTGTAGCGATAGCTGCGGGGCCCGGTCAGCGCCAGCACCGGACCCAGCAGGGTCTGCAGCCGCTCGAGCGCGTCAAAGCTGGCGCACTCGAGCCCGGGGGCCTGCATGCCAAACTCACCGCCGAGCGCGGCGTGAGCGTCTTCGACCCACTGCGCGAACTCGTGGTCGGGGGTCGGCAAGAACGGCGCGGGCTCGAGCAGCATCGCGCCGGCCCTGTAGATCTCTGCTGGGCGGCCTGGATCCGGCGCGCCGTAGCTGGGCAGCTCCTCGACATCCAGCCCCCAGCTGCGCTTGAGCGCGTGGATCTTTTGTTGCGAGGTGCCGGCGCGCTCGCGCGGGTGCACGCGCTTGATCCACTCGAACACCTCGGCGGTCTCGAACAGCGGCCCGACCCCGCGCAGCACCGCTGGGCTGCCGTCTTCGTAGAGCGCCCGCAGCTGGTCAGACACGCGAGCGAGCGAGGAGGCGAGGTCGTTGCGACGCGTCACGCCCGTGGGTCTCGCAGCTTTGGCGGGCGGCGTAAAGCCGTGGCGGGTGGTGGCGAGCCTGCATGCGTCAGCGCGAGTCTGGCCGGACGCGCCGCGCGCGTGCTCACTCGGCGAAGCGGTCGTTGAACTCGGCCTTGGGGAAGTCCCAGATCTTGATATTGTCGATCACCCCGTCGAGCCCCTCCCAGTGGTGGCGCTGCCAATCGCCAGAGACCAACCGGCTGCCCAGCCGCAGGACCGCCTCGGGGTGCCAATCGTGCAAGCGCGGGTCGCCGTACCAAGCGGTGCTCGGCAGCGCGACGCCGTTGACGAACACGGCGAGTCGGTCGCTGGGTCGGGGCGCGTCGCCGTTCCAGGACAGGGCCATGTGGACCGGCTTGGTCATGGACCAGCCTGGAATTGTCGCGACTTCATGCACGAACACGCTGGCGATCGTGCTGGCATCGAGGGCGCCGTTGTTGAGCCGGTTTTGCCGGTCATTGAATGTCATGGCAACGTGCGTATTGTAGGGATCATCGGGGATCCCGTAGGACAAGATGTCGACCACGTGGCCGATCGCCGCGTCTTCCCAGTCTGGCTGATACCAAAATTCGATGCAGCCTCGCGCGCCTAGCTGCAACCCCGAGAACGAGATGTAGTTGTCGGGGATGTTGTGATTGCCGGCGCGCGGCTCCGGGCGAAATCCGTCGCCGTGCTGGGCCCGAAACCATGAGACATCGCCGACCACGACCCCGTCGGGTCCGACCTCGCTGTGGGTCACTTCGTGGGCGGAGCCCAGCTTGTTCCACAAGATCAGTCCGCGCAACCCACGAAGATCGACCTGGACGTAGTTGGCGGTGTCCGAGCAGCCGGTGACGCTGGGCCCGTCGGCCCAAGCTTGCGCGTGGCCGTTTGTCCACGACTGGAGGTCGGCGTGGGCGGCGAGCACGATCTGGTCGACCTCCGCGAGTCCAACGTTGGCCAAGTCAACGGTGAGCTCGTGGTGATCGAGCGGTGGATTGAGCGCATGCGTCCACGGAAATTGGTCGACCTCGGGGCAGCCCGACGCGCTCGTTGGGAGCTCCTGAGCGGTCTTCGCCACCGTCACCTGGAGTCGCTCGAGCTGCCAATCACTGGCCGGCATGACGCGCGCGTGCAAGCGGCGAGCCTCCAACCACACCCAGACCTGTCCGATGATCCGTTGGTCAGTGGCGACCAGCGGCACGGCGATCATGTTCGCGCCGCTGCGACCGAGGTGCGGGTTGTACACGACCGCAGACTTGCCTGGGAGGTCTTGCGCTGGGGGGGCGCTCTGGGGCGTGCAACCTGCGATTGCCGCAGCCAGCGCGAGCTGCATGGATCTAGCACCTGCCCTCATTACAACACTCCGCAGATCATTCGTTGCAGTACAGCACCGAAACAGGACGCCGCAAACGCATGCCCTGGCGGTCACGTGGGCGCCGCTGCGCTGGGTTTGCGTGGGGCGATCCGGGACGCCAGCGCATCGGTGATGCACGCGCCGCGCAAGTGTGCGATAGCAGAGCCCATGAGCGAGCGTGAGCCCGTCGTGATGTTCAGTGACTATGCGTGTCCGTGGTGTTATCTCGGTCGCGCCAGGCTGCTGCGCGCAATCGAGCCCGACCGGCCAAGTCTGATCCGCCCGTTTCCGCTCAGCCCCGACACCCCACCGGAGGGCCGCGACATCGTCGAACATCTGCGCGCGAAGGGGATTGACGTCACCCAGGCGCTCGCTCGGCTGATTCCGCTCATGCAGGAAGAGGGCCTCGAGTACCCGACCGATCTCGCTGGCCGCCGGCAGTACAGCACCCGTCGCGCCCAGGAGCTCGCGCTGTGGGCCCAGGATCACGGGACCCACGCGCAGCTCGAGGCGCTGCACGATCGGCTGTTTCGCGCCTACCAGGTCGAGAATTTGGACGTTTACAGCCTCGACGTGCTCGAGCGCCTCGCAACCGAGGTCGGGCTCGACGGTGGAGCGGGGCGCGTTGCGATTGAGCGCGGGGACTATGCGAGCGCGCGCGAGCAGGCGTGGCGCGTCGCCATGCAGGCGGGTATCACGGGCGTGCCCACGTACGTAGTTGGCCAGCAAGGGGTCATGGGCGCGCAGCCGGTGGAGGTGTTGCGCCGGCTGCTGGCGGGATAGACTGCGCACGCAGTGAGTACAGTTGGAAGCACGATGAGCACGGATGCGACCGCCCATTTGTTCGCGGCGCTCGAGCGCGGCGGCCCGGAGCTCGCGTACGAGTTTGCGGGTCAGCGTCTGAGCTGGGCCGATCTCGACGCCCGCGCCCGCAGCTATGCGCAGGCGTTGGCCAGCGCGGGCGTGGTCAAGGGCGAGCGCGTCGTCGTGTATGCGCAGACCTGCCTCGAGCTGGTCGTCGCGCTGTTTGGCAACTACTACCTCGGGGCGATCCACGTCCCGGTCAACCCTCGCTACCGCGAGGCCGAGCTCGCCCACATCCTCGCGGACTCCCGACCCAGCGCGATCGTGTGTGACGTCGAGGGTGAGTCGGTCATGGCGGGGGCGCTCGCCCAGGCCGGGCTCACGCCAACGCCGGTGCGGGTTGGGATTGGCGACGGGGCGGCCGGGCTGGCGTTTGCGAGCTTGCTCGAGTCTGCGCCCACGCCCCGCGAGCGCCCTGGCGATGGCGACGCCGCGCTGATGATCTACACCTCGGGCACCACCGGCCCAAGCAAGGGCGCGCTGCTGTCACACGCCCAGGTGATCAACAACATGCGCGCGCTGACGGGCCTGTGGACCTGGTCGTCACGCGATCGTCTGGTCTTGGCGCTGCCCCTGTTTCATGTCCACGGTCTGTGCATTGGCGTGCATGGTGCCGCGATCCGTGGGATGGCCGTGCTGCTCGAGCGCCGCTTCGATGTCGCCTCGATCGTCGAGCGCTTCGGCGACCACGAGCGCGGTCGCGCCAGCGTGTTCATGGGCGTGCCCACCATGTACACCAGCTTGGTCGAGCACCTGCGCGAGCACCCGGCCGCCGCGGCCAAGCTCGCGTGCGCGCGAATGTTCACCTCGGGCAGCGCGGCGCTCTCGGCCGAGCTGTGGCAAGAGTTCGCAGCGCTGACGGGCCAGCGGATCGTCGAGCGCTACGGCATGACCGAGACGCTGATCACCCTGTCAAACCCGTACATCGGCCAGCGGATCGCCGGCGCCGTGGGCCAGCCCGTGCCCGGGTGTGACGCCGCCGTGATCGACGAGGCTGGCGACGAGCTGCCGCCCGGCGAGTCGGGCGAGCTCATCGTCCACAGCAACGGGCTGATGGACGGATACTGGAACCTCCCCCAGCAGACCGCCGCCACGCGGGTCATCGACCGCGACGGTCGGAGCTGGTTTCGCACGGGCGACATCGCCTACGTGGACCCGCAGGGGTATTTCCACATCGTCGGTCGCAAGTCCGTCGACATCATCAAGTCCGGCGGCTTCAAGATCTCCGCGCGCGAGATCGAAGAGGCGCTCGCCGGCCACCCGGTGGTCTACGAGGTCGCGGTGGTCGGCGTCCCCGATGAAAAGTGGGGCCAGCGGATCGTCGCGTGCGTCGTCCCGGACGCACCGATGGCCGGGATCCTGGACAACCCGGGGGAGCTGCTGCAGTCACTGGTCGCCCTGCACCGCGCGTTGCTGGCAGACTACAAGCAGCCGCGCGGGCTGTACCTGTGCGACGAGCTGCCTCGCAACGCGCTGGGCAAGCTGCAAAAGCACCGGCTGCTCGAGGCGATCGAGCGCGACGGGCTCAATGCCGAGGGCGAGGGCTCGTAGGAAGTTTGCGGGGCTGGTATCGTCCGCCTCGCGCATGGACGTCGTGCTCCTCACCAGTATCCTGAGCAACACCAACCGGCTGTACCGCCCGTGGGGCCCGTACCAGCTGGCTTGGTATCTGCGTGAGCACGGCTATCAGGTCCAGGTCCTCGACTTCCTGCACAAGTACGAGAAGTCCAAGATCCTCGCCATGGTCTCGAAGTTCATCGGCCCCGAGACCAAGATCGTTGGCTGGAACTGCATGTTCATGCCCGGCGACGAGAAGTGGTGGATCAAGCTGATCTGCGAAGAGATCATTCCGGTGCTGCGCCGCCGGTTTCCCCACGTCAACTTTGTCACGGGCGGGGCCGCGGTCCACCAGGTCAACCGGCTGTACCGCAATCGCCGGGTGTTCGACTACCTGTTCTACGGCCACGCAGAGGACACCCTGCTCGCCTTTTGTGAGCACGTGTACCGCGGCAAGAGCCTGCCCGACACGGAGATCGTGCTGGGCAACAAGGTCATCCGCGAGACCGTGCCCTTGCTGCAATTGCGCAAGCGGTTTCAGATCGAAGAGTGCGCCCACGTCTGGCACGAGCGCGACTGCATCGCGCCCGGCGAGAGCCTGCCAATCGAGATGGCGCGCGGTTGCATCTTCAAGTGTAAATTTTGTCGGTATCCCTATATTGGCAAGAGCAAGAACGACTTTGGCCGGCGCATTGAATTTGTGCGCGACGAGATCATCCAGAATCACGAGCGCTTTGGGACCCGCAATTACTACATGTTGGAGGACACCTTCAACGACAGCAACGACAAGGTCAACGCCTTCGCCGAGATGTCGCAGCAGCTCTCGTTTCGCCTGGGCTTCGCCGCGTACTTGCGCCCTGACCTGATCTGGAGCTTTTCCGGGCAGGCGGAAAAACTGCGCGACGCCGGCCTGGTCTCGGGCTTCTTGGGGGTCGAGAGCCTGGGCGAGCAGAGCAGCCGCCTGATCGGCAAGGCCTGGAGCGGCCAGCATGCGCGTGCGTGGCTGCCCAAGCTCTATCATGACATCTGGCAGGGCCAGGTCACGTTTCGGACCAGCCTGATCATTGGGATCCCGCCGGACACCCGCGAGGATCTATACGACACCCACAAATGGGCCGTCGACAACGGCATGCCCAACTGGAAGTGGCACGTCCTCAACGTCAACCGCGACCACCAGAGCGGCTGGATCAGCGAGTTCGACAAGAACGCCGACAGCTACGGGTTTGACTGGTACACCGAGTACGGCAAGACCCGGTGGAAGACCAGCGTCATGACCTGGCGCGACGCCAAGAACCTCCAGGCCGAGCTCGAGACCCTGGGCAAGCCGCACCAGATGCAAGATTGCTGGGGGCTGATCGAGCGGGGTACCTTTGGGTATGATCTGGCGGAGGACAAGCACTTGCTGATCGTAAAGATGGATCGCAAGGACGCGGCCACGCGGCGCGGGCAGTTCTTGGATCAGTACTACGAACGGGTGATGGCGCTGCCAGCGTAGGCTTGGCGGCGCCGGGGCTGATCGGCGTGCTTGGCGACGGCCGCGAAGACCCTGCGCGTTGCCGCGGGGCTGACTGCAACTAGATTTTGACCATGCTGACCCACACCGTGTTTTCACTCGCGCTCTCCGCGTCGGTATCTCCGCCGTACCAGCCGCTAGTGCTCGCGGACGAGTACACTGCACCTGACGGTCACCGCACGCGGTGGGCGTCTGTGACCTACACGTTGCCGGATGGCCAAGCGGCGGAGGTTGTCTTGATTGCTGACGACGCAGACCGCGGCGATGGCTACGTCTATGTTGATGGCGAAGCGATTGTCCACTCGAGTTGGGACGCGTCCCGTGGTGTCGAGAACTGGACGTCCACTGTTCCAGGTAGCGACGGATTGGCCGCGGCCGCTCTAATCGCACTCTCGGACGGCCCCGCTGAAGAACTGCTCGACGCGTTTAGCGAGGGGCCCCAAGAGTTCCCGTGCAGCGAGTGGGGGAAGAAGGTTCTGCGAGCAGGTCGATATATCTGGACGGGCATGGTGGCGGCCAGCGTCGGTGCGTGCTGCGTCGAGACGGCGTTCTTTGGTTGCGCGCTGTGCTCCGGCGCTGGCGCGATGGCGGGGATGGCGGGCAACGAGGCGCTGGGAGGGTACTGTGACTGACGAGGACTCGCTCACGTTTCCGTTCAGGGGCTCGCGCTTCCGAATTGTTGTTGCGATCGTGGCCCCCTTGATTGTAGTCGCGGTGGCGCAGCTCAACCTCCCACTGTGGGCAGCCGGCTTGCTCGCGGCAGGGCTCATCTTGGTGGTGTTCGGTACTCTGCAGGCCGTGCTTCGCGCTCGATACCGACGCTGATTGTGAAAGTCCTAGTATCCGGCGACGACGCCGATTGCATAGGCGACCCACAGATACACGACATACAGCATACGATCGGCCGCATCGGGACCCGTCAGGCGACGAGCGGAGCGCCACATCGCTATTGACGCCACGACCATGATCGCCAACCAGAATCCCGCCCACCAGCGTCCTGCGAGCGCGGGCACGATGGCAAAATAGATAGCCGTGCAGCCAAGTGCGGCGGCCAATACGGCGATGCGTCGCGGGGTTGGCGTCAGTGGGTCGGGCACTCGATGTCCTCGAGCTCATCACTGAGGAACGGAACACGCTCGCACGTGAGCATCGTTGTTGTGAGCGCTCCGTGGACCATGCTCGAACTCTAGCCGTCGGGATCCCAGGTGCCAGAACTGGAGCAGCGCAATTGCGTCGCCGATCGGGCGAGCGAGCCGCCCGCCGCGAGTCGTTACGAGAGCGGGCCGGATCAGTTGTGCCGCAGCGCCGGCAACTCGTTGCGGATCGCCTGCTCGACCTCGTTCCACAGCCGAATCCGCGCCTCGAGGGCCTCGATCGCGGCCTGCTCGGCCTCGTGGATGTGGACGGGGTCGTGGTCGCAGAGCGTCTCGACCAAGGTGATCGCGGCCGGGCCGTGGTGCTCGCCGTCGACCTCGATGTGCCGCTGTAGATAATAGTGAAACTTGGGCGCCACGACCTCCGAGAGCTCGAGCCGGTCCGCGATGTGCTGGAACATCTGCGGGATCACCTTCTCGCGCCCAAAGCAAAACGCAGCCGCGACGATGTGGGGTTCGCCCGTGTCAATGAATTCAAAGGTCCGGTTCATGAAGCGCAAGCTGGGCGCGGGCACGTTCATGTTCTCCAGCGCATACCGAACGCCGTCGGTCATCACACAATTGACAAAGTCCTCGAGGCTGGTTGGATCGGCCCCGACCTCCAGCATCGCCTGGCAGTAAAGATCATGGTGGCTGATCGAGCTCTCGCCGTCCATGTCGATGTCGCTCTCCTCGGACAGCACAATCTCGTTGATCAGCCGCGCGGCGCCGCTGCGGATCCAGCGGGTGGGCACCCAGCAAGTGGTGCTGGGGCAGACATGGTGTTGCAGCCCCTTGGCCAGGCTCATGAAGTCCCACACCGCAAACACGTGGTGCTCCATGAATACGTGGAGCGCATCAATGCTGTTGATCACGTCACCGCTGAGGAGCGGGTGCGCGTAGAGCTGCTCGGTCTTGGCTTTGATCTTGCCCAGCGGGAGTTTCATGTTGGTCTCAGGTCGTTGAAGCAGGGGCCGTGAGCACCCGACGAAGCCAGGCTTCGAGGGTGATCAACAGCCAGATCTTGGGCCCCCGTCGCTCGCGCAGGCCGGTCGTCTTGGGGCTCAGCAGCCGCTCGAGGTAGGCGCGCTCGAAGATGCCAAATTGGGGAAGACCCTCGAGCAGGCGCTCGCGCGCGTAGCTGCGCAGCGGGCCGTAAAACCATGACTCCACCGGCACGCCCATGCCGCTCTTGGGCCGGTCGAGGATCGGCCGCGGGAGCAGGTCCTCGACGGCGGCCTTGAGCAGGTACTTCTCGACCGCGCCGTACAGCTTGAGCTGGGGCGGGATCGTGAACGCGTTCTCCACGACTTGGCGATCCAACAAGGGCGAGCGGCCGCGCACGCCAAAGCTGCCGCTGAGCGCGTCAACCTTGGGCAGAATGTGATGACCTGCCTTGAGCACCAGGTTCATCATCATCAGCTTGTTGACGAAGGTGCCCCAGCGGGTATCGGCGAACAGCGGGGCGAGCTCGCGCTCGAGCACGTCGTTGGCGATCCGCTCGCGGGCGTCTGCGGTCAGGAACGCGCCAATGTCATCGTAGGCCCGCTCGTGGGCGCGCAGGTAGGTGCGCTCGCGGGCGAAGGGATCGCCCGGGGCGTTCTTGGCGTCACCGTAGAGCTCGGCCAGGACCATGGGCAGGTTCTTGGGGCCGCCAAAGCAGGGATCGCCGCCCTCGCCGTTGAGCAGCACGCCAACGTGCTCGGTCACCTCGCGGAACAACAGGCCATTGGGGACGGACAGCGGGTCGCCAACCGGGCGGTCGAAGCAAGCGGCGACGTCGTCCATGTGATGCACGACGGCCTGCGGTGTGATCTCGAGGATCGTGTGGTCGGTCCCGCAGTGCTCGGCCACGAGGGTGCTCCAGGCCAGCTCGTTGGGGTATTTGTCGCCAAACGAGATCGAGAAGGTCTTCAGCGGGGCCTTCGAGACGTGACGCGCGACCGCGACCACGAGGCTGGAGTCGAGGCCGCCCGAGAGACTGCAGCCGGCGACCTCGCCCGCGGGGAGCCGCCTTCGCACTGCCGTCTCGATCTTTTGGCGCAGGTCCGCGCGCAGGTGCTCGGCCTGCGAGACTGGCAACATCTGGGTCTCGGCGGGGGGCGACCAATAGGGCGTGCGCGTCACTCCGGTGGTCGTGAGGCGGACGATCTCGCCGGGCATCACCGCGCTGATCCCCTCGACGAGGGTGCGCTCGCCCGGCACGTAGGCGCAGGCCAAGTACTGGGCGACTCCCACCGGGTCGATCGTGCGCGGGACCAGCCCGGTGGCGAGCAGGGCCCTCACGGTCGAGGCGAAGGCGTAGCCGTGGGGCGTCAGGGCGTAGAACAAGCTGCGCTCGCCGACGGGATCCCGGGCGAGGCACAGCCCACGATCGGCGTCGAACCAGGCAAGCGCGAACGCCCCGTCGATCTCGCGCAGACCCTTGGCATTCAGTCGCGTCGCAAAAGCCTCCGCCGAGGCGACGTGCCGGGCACCGAGCCAGCACGCGTCAAAGTCGGCGACGAATTGGCCCGGCTGCCCACCCTCGAGCACGCTGGCGTTGGCACCCAGCGCTGCGATCAGGGCCTCGCGCGGCCCAGCACCGATCGGGCCCACGCAGCCGCCGATCCGCCCGACCGGGCGACGGCGCGCCGACTCGAAGCGCCCCGGATCCGCCGACACCACACGCACGATCAGTCGACCTCCTCGCCCGCCGCGATCCGCTTGTGCTTGCCGGGGCCAAGCAGCTCTTTGTCGGTGTACACCTCGCCCACGCGGGGCCCGTTTGGGAGGTCGAGCAGCGCGCCGTAGCGCCGGCTCGCGCGGAACAGCCGACGCATCGCCTTCTCGGGCCGGACCACGGCGAAGTCCAACATGTAGCGCGACAGCCACTGCGCGTCTGGGTCGTCGGCGTTCGCGGACTCGCCGATCGGCTCGCGCGCCTGCCACAGCTCACCGTAGAGCTCGCGGTGGGCCGGCGTCAGCCCGGCGTCGACGACGTAGCCATGCTCGCGAAACCACCCATCCTCGGTCACGAGTCGGCGCGGCAGCTGGCAACCCTCGCTCGAGGCGTCGTGGATCGCGATCACGATGATCTGCGGGTTCTTGTGCAGCATGGCGCGGATCATCTCGAAGCGTCCCGCTGGGTGACCATCGATCGAGAGCACCGCCGAGTTGGTCTCGAAGTGGAAGTTGTTGCACAGCAAGAAGTCGACGATCCACGCGTGATCGGTGATCACCACGCGGTCGAACGAGTAGTCGCCAATGTCGTCTTCGCGCAGGGTTGGCGCGGCGGCCTGGGTTGGCCACGGCGTCACGATCATCGCGGGCGCGCCGTGGACCGCCAACCACCGGGCCCAGAGCTGCTCGAACACGCCGCGGGCGACGGGCCCAAGCGTGCGGCACAGCTCGTAGTACAGCTGCCCCTCTGTAAAGCGCAGCTTCCCCTCGGCCGAGACCCGATCGATCGTGCGGGCGAACATCTTGTCTGAGACCGGGTCCCCCGCGCGAGGCGAGAACGCGATCTCAGCGCCGCAATTGGGGCAACGCCTGTCGTTGCTTGGGCCCGATCCTCGGGCGCGCGAGCCGGTGCCGCATCGAATGCAGTTCATGGTGTGTGTTGCCCCTTTCCACGCCCGTCGATGTACGCGCGCATCCACAATTCCAGCATCAGCAGCGCCCACAGCTTCTCGCCGATCCGGCGCGGTCGCAATTCATGGGAAAGGTCCCGGCCGGCGCGCAATCGGGCGATGTACGCGGGGCGAAACAATCCGCGCCGGGCGACCGCGTTGGGCCCCAGCAGCTCGCGGGCGAGTTCGTGGAGCGGGCCAAGCACCCAATCGGTCGTTGGCACGCACATCCCCGACTTTTGCCGCCACACGATCTCGCTGGGCAGCCGGCCGGACATGGCCCGCTTGAGCACCGCCTTCTCGCACACACCCTGCAGCTTGTGGCGGGGATGGAGGGTAAACGAGTGCTCGGTCAGCGCGCGGTCGAACAGCGGCGAGCGGACGTCCAGCCCAAAGCTGCCTGCGATCCGCTCGGCCCGCGGCATGATGTTGTCGAAGCCCTTGATCGCAATGTCGGTGTTGCGCAGCCGGCCCATGAAGGTGGTGAGCCCGGGGCGGTCCAGCTCGCGCTCGAGCAGGGCGAGGCGCTCGTCCGGCTCGTCGGTGCCAGCGGGGGCGTGGATCGTGGCGGCGAATTCCTGGGTATAGAGATCGTCCTCGAGCCGGTAGAAGCGGTGGTAGGCCCCAAGGTAGGCCCGCGCGCGGGTCCGTGCGCTGGGCGTGGGGGTATAGACCTCGGCCGCGATCATGGGCTTGTTGGTCCAGCCACCAAACAGCTGATCCCCGCCTTCGCCGTTGAACACCGCCGTGATCCCGTCGCCGCTGGCGGCCCGGGCCAGCAAGTAGTGGGGCCCCGTCACGCCGTCGCCAAACGGAAGGTCCATGCGCCACGCCAGGTCGCTCAGGATCGGGGCGACCGCGTCCGGGCTGGCGTCCACGAAGCTCAGGGGCAAGCCCAGCGACTTGGCCACGAGCGCGGCCTCGTCACGCTCGACGCTGTGCTCGCCAAAGTCCAGGGTGTACGCGCGGACCGGGACGTTCAGCTCGTACAGCCACCTGCCGATCGCCGACGAGTCCAGACCCCCCGAGAGGTACAGGCCCACGTTGCTGCAGCTGGGCAGCCGGCCCTTCACCGCCGCCTGCGACAGCGCCTCGACGGCTGCGGTCGCGGCCGCGTCGTCTTCTAGGGCGGGGTCGAGGGCTTCGACCAAGCGCAGGTAGGGCCGCTCGGTCCACGCGCCTCGCTGCAGTTCGCTGATCCGTCCGGGCGAGACCCGCCGGACCCCTTGGACCGGCATGCGATCACCCGCAACGAACGAGAAGGTCAGGTAGCTGTGAATCGCCTGCGGATCGATCTGGACAGGCAGCGTGGGGATTGCCAGCAGCTGCTTGAGCTCGCTGGCGAAGTAGACGACGCCGCGATGCTCGACCCAGTAGATCGAGCGCAGACCAAATGGATCGCAGATGATCGTGAGCCGGCCCGCGTCGTGATCCCAGGCCGCCGCGGCAAAGCTACCGTCAAGGCTGTTGCGGGTGGGATCGCGGCTCTGCACGCAGTCCAAGATCGCGTGGGCAGGGCAGGGCACGGTTGGCGCGAGGTCCCCCGCGCAGGCGATCGTGAACGGACCGCGGGCGAGGATCGACGCTGCCTGGCCCGGACGACCGCGCCAGCTTCGATAGCCAAGCGCCGCGCCCGGCGGGAACGCGCGCTCGATCTGATCACCGCGGTGGCCGATCGCGTCGAGCATGAGATCCAGCGTTGCCGGGTCTGCCGCGCCGACCCACCCGGAGATCCCACTCAAAGCAGCAGCCTCGTTGCCATGGTCAGCGCAGGCTCAGCCCAACAGCCGCAGCCGAAAGTCCATGGCGATCGTGCGGTTGCCGGCCTCTTTTGCGGCGGCTTGGGCTGCGAACTGGGCCGTGCGCGCGAGCTCGACGATCAGGCCGTCGATCGCGTCGGCGTTGGGGTCGTCCGAGCATGGCGTGCTCTGTGACTCGAGCCTGCGCAAGCTCGCGAGCGCGGCGCTGGCCTTGGCCACGGCTTCGTCGCCGCCCGAGTTGGACACGACCGCTTGGATCTCTGGCTCGCCCAGGGTCTCGATCAGCAGCTCGAGATCCTTGGCGTAGATCTGATCGTCACCGCCCGGCTGCGAGGTCTGCGTGAGCACCTGCTTGATCACCGTCATCACGTCCTGCGTGTCCGGCCCGCCCGTGGCCCGCAGCCGCCGGTAGGTGCTCGACAGCACCGAGCGCGCGCGGGCGCGGGCGTTCTTGGCCTCCGTCAGGCCCAGCACGTAGGTGGAGTCGGTGACCTTGAGCCCGGCGCGGGCGCGGCTGGTCTTGTTGCGGGCGGCCGCGGCCTCTCGCGCGGCGGCGAGCAGCTTGGCGTCGTCGTTGCTGAACCCGTGCAGGCGCAGCTGGTCCCCAAACCGACCGTGCGCAGCCAAGGTCTGACCCGCCTGGGCCAGCACCTCTTCGGTGCCAAACCGGCGACCGATCCGGGCGAGAAACGCACGCCCGGTCTCGGACATCGAAGCAAGGGGATCGAGCGACATGGCGGGGCTTCCTGAGTTGCTACGCGGCCGCGCGGTAGCGATCTTGCGCGGGCGTGTACTCGCGGGTGTTCCAGCGGGCCAGGTACGCGAGATACTCCGTGTCGTCGTGGGTGATGGCCTGGGCGTTGTAGCGACCCATGTGCCGCCGCGGCATCGGGCCCACGTTTTGCGTGAGCTCGGTTGGACCGCTCGCGCCTGGGACCACGCGCGGCTTGTAGACCAAGTTGGTGCGCAGGAACACGCTGGTCTCGAACCCGGGCGGGGCCTCGGGCACATGCTCGAAGCGCAGCGACACGACGTCGCCCTGGCGCATCACGACCACGTGATCATTGGGGGCCCGGACCAGCGGTGTCACGTCGCCGTAGCGGGTGAAGCGGCCGTAGGTGCCGACGTCATCGTGAAGCTGACCGCCGCCGTCGTTGTGGCTGATCCGCGGGTGATCGTCGGCCGCGAGCAGGGTTGGCGCGCCGCGGAATGCCAGCTGAGCCTCGCGGACACCGACGTTGGCGGTGGCCAGCGGCGCGGGCGTGGTCTCGACCAGGCGCACGCGATCCAGGTACCACATCGCGTGGCCGCCCTCGTGGGTGCCCGTGAACAGCCGCATCTGGTAGGCGCCGGTTGGCCAGCTGAGCTCCGCCAGATCCACGGCGATCGTCTTGCGATCGCCGCGCGGGGTCGAGAGGGTCTTCATGCGCAGCCAGCTGCCATCGGCCTGGCGAACTTGCAGCTCGGGCTGACGGCCGCGCAGCTGCTGGGGCAGGTCGCGGTTGCGCTTGAACTTCCAGCCGTCGATTAGCAGCCACGCGCGCTTGCTGTCTTGGACCTGGCCAAAGTCGAGCTCGTAGAAGTTGTCGCGGGCGTGCGCGTAGGCGGCGGGCGTGTTGGTCTGCTTGGCCAGCGCCTGGGTCTGATCCAGCTCGTCACACCAGCTGGCGCGCTGCGGCGGCCGGCACTGGGCGGTGGGGAACGCCCAGAATTGCTGCGGGTCCTTCTTGCGCAGCGTCGACCACTGCATCGCGGAAGAGCTGACGACCTCGTGGCCAACGGGGTGGTGGACGGCGGTCAGCAGCGCGTGATCGAGGTACACGATCTCGTCTTCCGAAGCCAAGACCTCGACCTGCACGCTGCGGTTGGCGAGGACGCTGGCGGGGTCGAGCCGCGACCACAGCGGCGCAAACCGAACCCGCTTGCCGTTGCCGGGGAGCAGGTGTCGCTCGCGTCCAACCAGCGCCGCGCCGCCGACAGAGGTCTCGTACTGCCACGCGCTGCCGTTGAACGCGTAGACGTAGGGGCAGCCAAAGCAGAACTCGTCGACCTGGCCGTCGCAGTCGTTGTCGAGGTTGTCGAAGCAAACCTCTGCGCTCGCCGTGCCGCCCATGCACTGAAGACCCTCTGCCGTGCAGGTCTGAACACCCATCGCACACACGCCCATGCCGTTGCTGACACACGCGGCGCCGCCTTGCGGGTTGCCGTTGTCGACGTAGCCGTTGCAGTCGTCGTCGAGGTTGTTGCACAGCTCGATGATCGGGTGGACCTCGCCCTCGCAGGCTCCCCACACGCCGTCTTGGCAGGTCTGGATCCCGGCTTTGCACTCGCCCACGCCCTCCGTGAACATCAGGCCGGTGTAGCAAGACTGCATCTCGCCGTCGCTGCAGGTGTTGTCGCCGTCGCCGTCGCCCGGGTCGCCGTCGCCATCACCATCACCGTCGCCGTCGCCGTCGCCGTCGCCGTCGCCGTCACCGTCACCCTGATCGTTGGACTCGGTCCCGGTCTCGGTCCCGGTCCCGGTCGAGTTGCTGTCCGCCGAAGTGTCTAGCGTGGTCCCAACGGTATCGTCGGCGCACGCGGCCAGCGGAACGATGAGGATGCCCAGTTGCTTGAGGCGAAGTAGCGTCTTGATCTTCATCGGTACGTCTTTCGAGCTGGCCCAGCGACTCGCCGATTCTATCCCCGATCTCACCCCGATATCATCGGAGATACGTGCGGTTCAGCATGGGGTGAATGCCGTCGGTCGGTCCCCAATCCGAGTCGGGGTGGAAGGCGATGATGTCGAGAGAGCTCCCACTCTCGGCGGTCGAGAACGCGTGCATCTCGTGGGCGGGGAGCATGAACATGGACCCGGGTTGCAGCGCCAGCCGCCAGTCGGCCCCCGAGCCCGCGCCGCCACCCCCCGGCCCAAACGCGAACCCAGCCCCACCCGCGACCACACCCAAGCGAATGCTGGGGTGGCTGTGCACGCTCTGGCGCACACCGGTAGGGAAATGGAGCAGGTTCAACACCGGATCGCCCTGCCGGGCCGGGGCGACCAGCACGGTGTCCGAGCAGCCGTCGATGTAGGCGAGCCGACCTTGGGCTTCGACGCTGCCGGCCTGGGGCAAGCAGCGGTAGCCAAGCCGCTCGATGACGATCGTCAGGCCGTCCGCGCGGACCTGGACCGGGCCCGGACACGCAAAGTAGGTGCCCGCGCGACCGGTGACCTCGAGGTTGCGCGTGGCGATCTGGGCCGAACCGTCAACGACGTAACCAAAGAAGCTCGAGGTTGGGTTGGCGAGCTCGCCCTCGCCCCGCAGCGCCGAGATCCGCGACGGGTACATCGTGGCGCTGGCGTCGATCGCCGCGTCATTTGTGGGTGATGCGATCAGCTTCATGGTCATCCAAATCCGACGTCTTCCGCACCGCGGGCGACGTGTCCGTAGATCCACCGCATCGCGCGGAGCGGGGACAGCTCTTCGAGCAGCGCGTAGCTGCCCGCGCGCGGCTCGGCGTCTGTCGGCGCCGCAGCGCTGGGTGCCCCGGGGGATGCCTGGGGCCCACGCACGGGGATCCGCAGCCGGTAGGCCCACGGCGTGGTCAGGCCGATCGGGAACACCTCGGCGGCCTCGTGGCCACCTAGCTGCTCGTCGATGCTCGCCAGCCACGGCCCGCTCGCGGGGCTGTAGTCGTGGATCGCCAAGAAGGTGGTGCGCAGGCCGGTGTTCAGCTGGGCGTGGATGCGACCCCACACGTGGCTGGGAAACTCGGGCGGCACGGTCAGCGCGACCTCGATCTCGCGGTGAAAGCCGTTGGCGATCAGCATCAAGCACAGGTCCATGCGCTGGAACAAGGCCACGCGACCGATCGCGTAGTCGAACAGATCCGCGGGCAGATCATGGGCCTCGAGATCTGCTGGCCCCACCCCGGCGATCGCCTGTTCGGGACGCACCAAGCGCTCGAGCTGGCCAGACGTCTGCTCGTAGCTGGCCAGCGCCGCCGCGAAGTTCTGCTCGCACGCAGCAAGGTTGGCGCCCGGATCGGGCCACACCCGGCGCCGACACAGCTCGAACATCAAGCAGCGGCGGGTGAACCAAAATCCGGTCGAGCCCGACAGAGCCTTCGCCGCGGCCAAGACCGTCTGCGGGTCCAGGGCTGGCGTGGCGTCGGTGCTCATGACGTGGCCCCGCTGGTGCTGGTGAAGCCCCCGTCAACCTTGTCGACGAACACCCGGTGCCACAGCTCGATCGCCAGCAGCATCCACAACATCTCGCCGCTGCGATCACGGCTAAATTGCTGCGGCGGCCCTTCGTCGTTGAGCAGCGCCTCTACGAAGGGCTGGGCAAAGTAGCCGCGCTCGCGGGCGCGCTGGCTGGTCAGGATGTCGCGGGTGTACTCGCGCAGACGGGTCTTGCGAAACCAGTGGTTGAGCGGCACGCCCATGCCGGCCTTCTTGCGATAGACCACCGCGTAGGGCAGCAGCGACTCGATCGCCTGCTTGAACGCGTACTTCTCTACGTCGCCGCGCCGCTTCGCGCCTGGGGGAATGCGCATGGAGTACTCGGTGAGCTGGCGGTCGAACAGCGGCGACGCGCTGCGGACCCCGTTGCACGAGAGCATCTTGTCGACCTTGACCAAGATGTTCTGGCCACCCTTGAGCCGGATGTTGAGCTTCATCAGGCGGTTGAGAAACGACGCCGTTGAAGGATCGTCGAGGAAGGGCGCGACCTGGTCGCACAGCGCCTGGGTGCCCCCCGACGACTCGCGCAGCTGCGGGGTGCACAGGGCGTCGTAGTGGGCGAAGAACTTGTGATAGCTGGCCAGGTAGGCTTGGTGGCGATCATAGCCGCCGTAGGGCTTGTACCACTCACCCAAGATCATGAACTTGTTCTTGGGCCCGCCAAACAAGGGATCGCCGCCCTCGCCGTTGAACACGATCGAAGCCTCGGCCGCGGTCTGCCGGGCCAGGATGAAGTTGGGGACGGTGATGCAGTCGCACAGCGGATCATCCAGGCGCCAGATGATCTCGGGCAGCAGATCGATGAAGTCGTCCGGCTCGACGTCGATGATCCGATGCTCGACGCCGCAGTGCTCGGCGACGTGGCGGGCGTGGGCGAGCTCGTTGGGCTGGCCGAAGCCAAACCCGACCGACAGACACACTGGGGCGATCCCAGCTTCGGCCATCAACGCAACCACCGCGCTCGAGTCGACGCCGCCAGACAAGAACGCAGCGACCGGGCGTCCGTCGGTTGGCATGCGGCGGGCGATCGCTTCACGGCACAGCTTGGCGATGTGCTGGGCCCCACCCGCGTCCGTCCACTCGGGGTCGACGTCTTCGCGCGGGGACCAGTGCGACACCGGGGCTTGGGGGGCCGCGCCCGGACGGATGCGCACGTACGAACCGGGCTCGAGCTCGCGGACACCCTGAAACATGGTGTCGGGGCCGGGGATGAACGAGAACACCAACACCGCGCTGAGCGACGCCAGGTTTGGACGCACGTCCTGGCCCAGCAGTGGCAGCATGGCCTTGATCTCGGTCGCGAACAGGGTCGTGCCCGCGACTGTCTGCGCGTAGTAGAGCGGGCGCTCGCCCAGCGCGTCGCGGACCAGGAGCAGGCCCTCGGCGTCCTCGGCTGCAAGCCCGAACGCGCCGTCGAGCTTGGAGATCGCGGCCACGCCTTCACGGGCCAGCAGCTCCGCGACCACTTGGGCGTCGTCGACGTTGGCGGCGTCCGGCAGCGCGAGCGCGCGCGCGAGCTCGAGCCGGTTGAACAGCGAGCCACCGAGCACACAGCGGACCGAGCCGTCACGGCTGACGGCGACGGCCTTGGCGTGGGGACGATCCGCGTTCCACAGCTGGCCCATGCCGCCGTGACGGCCTTGGGCGTGGGCAGAGCTTGGTCCGCGGTGCTCGAGCACGCGGGCCATCGCATCCAGCAGCGAAGGCTCGCCCTCGCCGACGTATCCGAATATCGCGGTCAGAGCCGGGATGATATCCGACCGGGCGCGCCAGGGTCGAGGGGGCGAGGCGACGGCGGATCGGCGGCGCGTGTGTTTGCGCCAGCCCGATCAGGCCGTACCCAACACCGCCTCGAGCTGGACCAGCGCCCACTCGAGGTCCGCGCGCTCGACCACCAGCGGGGGCGCGAGCCGGATCGTGTGCTGGTGGGTCTCTTTGCACAGCACCCCGCGCTGCTCGAGCGCCTCGCAGAACTTCCGCGCGCCGCCGGCTTCGGGGTGCAGCTCGATCCCGTACCACAAGCCGATCCCGCGCAGCTCCTTGATATGTGACGAGGTCATCTCGTCCAGCTGGGTCTTCATCCACGCGCCAAGCTCGGCCGAGCGCTGGACCAGCTGCTCGTCAACGATCACGTCGAGCGCTGCGTTGGCGACGGCGCAGGCGATCGGGTTGCCGCCAAAGGTCGAGCCGTGCGAGCCGGGCGTGAACACCTGCATGACCCGATCATCGGCGAGGAACGCCGAGACCGGATACAGCCCGCCCGACAGCGCCTTGCCGATCGTCACCGCGTCGGCCCGCACGCCCGCGAGGGTGTGGGCGAACAGCGAGCCACACCGGCCAAGCCCCGACTGGATCTCATCGCAGATCAGCAGCGCGTTGTGCTTGTCACACAGCGCGCGCAAGCCCGGCAGGTAGTCCTTGGGCGGAATGATGACCCCGCCTTCACCCTGAACCGGCTCGACCAGCACCGCGACGACGTGCTCGTCGAACGCGGCCGCTGCCCCGGCCAGATCCCCATAGCCCACGATCTCGAAGCCGGGCGTGTACGGGCCGTAGCCATCGCGCGCGCCTGGGTCCGTGGACATGCCAACGATCGTGGTCGTGCGCCCGTGAAAATTGCCCTCGCACACGAGGATCTTGGCCTTGCCCGCGGGCACACCCTTGACCTCGTAGCCCCACTTGCGCGCCGCTTTGATCGCGGTCTCGACCGCCTCGGCGCCGCTGTTCATCATCAGTACGCGCTCGTAGCCGCTGAGCTCGCTGAGCTTCTTGCAAAACGGTCCGAACTTGTCGTTCCGAAACGCGCGCGAGGTCAGCCCCAGGAGCTTGGCTTGCTCGACCAGCGCCGCGATGATCCGCGGGTGGTTGTGGCCTTGGTTGACCGCCGAGTAGGCCGCGAGGCAGTCGAGGTAGCGCTTGCCCGCCACGTCCCACACCCACGGTCCTTCGCCGCGCGTGAGCACGACGTCGAGCGGGTGGTAGTTGTGGGCGGCGTAGCGCTCTTCGAGCGCGATCAGTTCGCTGGCTGCGGCGGGCTCGTTCATTACTGCGGCATCATTGCGCTAGTCGACCAAGCTGAAAAGCCCAGCGCAGTGGCGTGACTCACGCGGGCCGTGCGCAAAAGCCGACGTTTGGCCATTGCGGCGTGTAGCTTCACCAGACCCTGGCGGCAATTTCGACTTTGATTTTGGTGCGACGGCAACTGAACGAAGAGCGCCTCCCGTCGCAGTGGTGTACGCGAGGGGAGGCGGCTTGGATCTGGAGGTTCGGTGACCCCCAGTCTCGCGATTGGGATCAGTCGCTGGCGTTACACTCGGCCCCGGCCACGGTGACGTCATCGATGTTCCAGCTGCCGCGCTGGAAGGAGCCGTTGCTGTCGATGTTCTTGCACCACCGGAACTGCATGTCGGCGTTGGCGTAGGCTGACACGTCGTAGGCGAAGTACATCCAGTTTGGATCGTTGACGCCCGGCGACCCGAAGGTCTCGAACACGATCACCCACGCGTTGCCGTCCCAGACCTCGATCTTGTTCTTCATGTACGGCGTGTAGTCGCTGTACAGATCGCGGTAGTAGGTCATCCACACGCTCATCTGGCCAGCGGTGTCGATTGTCGGGCTGGTCAGGCAGTAGTAGTCGTGGATCGTCGTGGTTGCGCAGCCGCCAAGCACGACACCCGCGACGCCGTTGTTGTCGTTGGGCGTGTGGTCCTCGCCTGGGTCGCCGCAGCCCGCGACCGCCGGTCCGATCTCCCACTGCGTGTCGAGGGTCCAGCCGGCGTCGTTGTTGGCGAACTCCTCGTAGAAGTAGGCGCCGCCATCGGGATCGCTGCAGACCCCGGCGTTGCAGACCTCCGCCATGGAGCACGAGTCGCCGTCGTCGCAGGCCATGCCTTCGTTGATTGGTTCGGCGAAGCAGCTGCCGTCGTTGGGGTCGCAGGTGCCGAGCGAGCAGGCGCTGTCGTCCCCGCTGCAGTCGACGTTTTCTTCTAGGCAGACGCCCGCATCGCACATGCCGTTGATGAGGCACAGATCCCCGCTTGCGCAGGGTTGGGCGTCATTGGCCGGTGCCGCCTCGCACATGCCCTCGTTGCACACGCCAACGTTGCACTCGTCGCTGAGATCGGCGCAGGCTTCGTCGTTCACGCAGCCGGAGAAGCACATGCCGTCGACGCACTGGTCTGACATGCAATCGCTGCCTTCGAGGCAGAGGAGACCGTCAGCGCACGTCTCGCAGAGCAGGCCGCCGCAGTCGATGTCGGTCTCGTCTTGGTTCTGGACGCCGTCTTCGCATGACTCGCCCGGGTCGCCGTCGCCGTCGCCGTCGCCGTCGCCGTCGCCGTCGCCATCGCCATCGCCATCACCGTCACCATCACCATCACCGTCACCGGGATCGCCATCGCCGTCGCCGGTGGGATCGTCGTCACCATCACCATCACCATCACCATCACCGTCGCCGCTGGGATCACCGTCACCGTCACCGACCGTCTCGCTGGTGGTGTCGAGACCACTGGTGAGGGTGTCTCCAGTGACGTCGTCGGTGCAGGCACCGGCGAGCGTGATGCATGGAAAGAGAAGCGCAACGTAGCGTAGTTTCTTGTTGAACATGGGGGGCCTGTACTGGATGTGCGCGAACGCGCGAAGGTGCCGCCATCGAATGGTGGCAGCAAGATCGATATGTACCGCCCACCCTAAGGGAACGCAGGCTCTGTGGTCAATCAGTTTGTGGCGTCGGTGAATATTGATCATTGAATCAGCTCAGGTGGGTCATTTCTGAACATTCGTCGGACTGTCTTCAGCTCGGGCCAGGGCTTCTCGCCCGCTTGCAGGCGGCACTCGTAGACTGGTTCACCGAGGGCAGCGAACTGTCGGTGCTTACAATCGATCGCAGATCGTCAGCAAGGCGCCTCCGAGCTGACGGTGGCGCACCGTGCCGAGGGTCCGCCGTTTGCGCGCGTTGCTTCGCGAGTGTCGTCCAGGCTCAGGTTTCGTACGATCGCCGATGCGCTCGACCGGACAGAAGGCCAACAAAGCTCGGACTGCTCAGATTGCGCTACTGGGCGCCACCATGACCCTCACCGCGTGCAGTGGAGCGCTCCGGTCCACGCCACCATGCCCGTCCGATCCACCCCAGCGGGCGCAGGTCCTGGTTGCACAGGTCGAGCAGGTCCCGCCGGAGGTGTTCGATCTCGCGGGGATCGACGCTTACTTGCAGATGCAGACCGAGCAGATGGGATTTGTTGGACTGTCGGTGGGGATCATGCGTCGCGGTGAGGTTGTGTTCGCCAAGGGCTACGGGCAGCGCTCGCTCGAGCCGGCTGCACCGGTCGACGAGCTCACGCAGTTCGCGATGGCATCGAACACCAAGCAATTCACCTGCGTCAGCGCGCTGCTGCTCGAGCAGGAGGGCAAGCTCGCGCTCACGGACACGGTAGCGACGCACTACCCCGAGCTCACCCGCGCCGCCGACATTCGCCTGCTGGATCTGTTGCAGCACACCTCGGGCTACCCAGACTTCTATCCGCTCGACTTCGTCGTCTCACCGATGGCCAAGGCCGCGCAGACGGAAGACTTGGTGCGTCAGTACGCCTCGCTGCCGCTGGACTTCGAGCCGCGCTCGCGTTGGTCCTACAGCAACACCGGCTACCTCATCGTTGGGCGGGTGATCGAGCGACTCAGCGACCAGTCCTTCGCAGACTTCATGCAGACCCGGATCTTCGACGCGCTTGGCATGAGCGACAGCATGGTCGGTGCCGTGTCACCCTCGCCGAGCGCGGCGACGGGCTACGTCTCGTTCGCGCTTGGCGACCCAGAGCCCGCCGTGCGCGAGGGGCCGGGCTGGCTGCACGCAGCGGGTGGGCTGTGGTCCACGCCAAGGGACATGCTGCGCTGGGACCTCGCGCTCATGGACGGCGAGCTGCTCGAGCCAAGGTCGTGGGCGCTGATGACCACGCCCGCGACGCTCAGCGATGGCCGCGTGACCACCTATGGGTGCGGAATCGGGATCTCGCGCGTGCACGGCGAGCAGGTGCTCAGCCACGGCGGGGCGATCGATGGGTTCTTGTCGCGCAATACCATGATCCCGCGCACGCGCTCGGCCTTGGTGGTGGCGACGAATGGGTACTTTGTCGATCCTGGGCCGCTGATCGAGGATCTGCTGGGGCTGTTGATCGAGGCCGAGCAGACTCAATTGGGGGCGCCGGTGATCGATGGACCGCCCGCGACGCAGGTCGCCGTGGAGCTGCTGCGGGAGATGCAGGCTGGGACGATTGATCGGAGTAGGCTCAGCGACGAGTTTAGTCTGTTCATGAGTGAGGCGCGGCTGCAGCAAGCTGCGGCTCGGCTCGCGGCGCTGGGGGAGCCGGTCGCGGTCGAGCTCGAGCACGCGGGCGAGCGCGGGGGGATGGAGAGCGCGAGCGTGCGGTTGGTGTTTGCTGGGGAGGTGGTGGTCACGGCGAGGCTGTTTCGGGCGCCGGATGGGACGATTCATCAGTTTATCTTGCAGCGGTGACCTGACCCCGCAGAAGTGCTCCGATCGCGGGCTGAGCGATTTGCGCATGCGTGCTGGATGGACGCAGCGTGCGAATCTTGACGATCTCTCGCGAACACTTGCGAAGCTCGACGTAACTCGCGAACAAATGGCGTGGGTGAGCAGCAGAACACGACCTACTCGTTGCTTGATGCCGATGATCGAGAACTCGCGGCTAAGTTCTCGATCGAGGAGGACAACGGCGAGCCATGCGTGGTGTTCGAGAGCGCGGGCGACACCAAGCGCCCTCGCAATAGCGACTACAACGAGGCCCTCAAGCTAATGCTCCAACGGCTGGGTCGCGCGCGGGCAACGCTGACAAAAATCGAGGTCGCCTCGCGCGAGATGATGCATCGACCGGCTGACGAGCTGACGTTCGTCCCCGACGGGTATCCGCTCCCGCTCGCCCTCGTCAATGTCGAAGACTACATGGATCTGCGCAAGAAGATCGGCGGGGCGGCAGGAAAGACAGCTCAGCGCCCGACCGCAAAGCCCACCTCCAGCGGAAATCCAACGAAGCGGCTACGTTTGTTCCTGAGCTTCAAGCCTGGGCCACCTCGCGACTCGGCGCAGCTTCGGCAGATCATTCGATTCGCGCCTAAGTACGACGCTGGGTCGCCCAAAGCTTCGATCGGTGAGGATGCGCCGCGAACTCGGACGAAGCGCGCAGGCCCATCATCGGGTGGGCAGGGCTTCGAGCAGGATCCGCGGACCCGTCTGGCCGTCGAGGAGTATGCGATGCGCCAAGCGGAGTTGCACTACGCGACGTGGCAGGCACAGCGACGACACCTTGAAAAAGGACTCGGATACGACATCGAGTTTAGCCGCGGTGACGAGCGGTTGTTTGTAGAGGTCAAGGGCACGCAGACGCCAGGCGACCGAGTCATGGTGACGAACAACGAGGTGGAGTTCGCCCACGCGAACTCCGAGAGGTCGGTGCTGTTCGTCGTGACGAACATTGAGGTGAGCGAGGACCTGGTGTGCCGCGGTGGAAGGTACTGGGTGTTCGAGCGCTGGGACCCTAAGGCGCGCGAGAGGCTGTTGTCGGTCAAGGACTACTGGTACGAGCTGCCGAAGCAGGAGTCGGCGCCGTGCGAAGTTGAGCCAGGGCCGGGATCGGCGGGCCCAAGCAAGGCTTGAACGAAAGCTCGTCACGCGCAGGCTTTCACGCCTGCGCCGAGTCCGGCATCCTGCACCGCCCACGACGGGGCGAGGTCGTCGCCGAACCGTTAGCGACCGTCTCCGTGAGACCTCCCCCGCGAGTCTGGAGGCGGTCTCGATCGTTGGCCGTGGCGCTGTACGTCCTTGGTACTGGTGAAGTGCGTCATCATGAAGTCCCGCAGGCGCGTCACTGGGTGCTCCGATCGTCACAAGAGCCGGGCTGGGTTATCCTGTCCAAGAGATGAAGAGTTCGTTCGAAAATTTGCTCGAGCTGCGCGAGTCCCTGCTCGGCTACAGCAGCAACTTCGTGGCCCGTCACGCCTCGATTTCCGGTGAGCGGCTCGCTGAGATCGAAGCGGGCGAGCCGGCGGCGCTCGACGAACTCGACCGGCTAGCATCGCTCTACGGACTGGACCCGGAACAGCTGGAGGACGAGCCCATCGTGCTCGCGCCGGGCGACTCGATCGGTGCTTTGCCTAGCCTGGATGAGTTTCGTGAGCTTGGAGACATCGTCCGATTGCGAATTATCCGCGCGGCGTCCGCGGCGCGCGAGCTGATCGCTCTCGAACGCCTCGCCGAACCCGAGGGCCCGTCGCGGGCGCAGCGGTTTCTCAGTGACGCTCCTTCGCTTCGCATCCAAAGCACTGCGGCGTCGCACCGACAAGGAGCGTCGCTCGCTGCGAGCCTGCGCCGCAAGCTCGAACTCGGGGTTGATCCGATCGCGTCAGTGCGCGATTTCGTGTCCGAGTATTTTCCAATGATCGCTGTGCTCCATGCGGACTTGACCGCCAGCGGTCCCGCGGGGCTAGCGTTCGCGGACAACTATCGCGGCCCAGCGATTGTCCTCAACACTCGGGGTAAGAACGAGAATCCGACAGTTCGACGGTTCAGCCTTGCGCACGAGCTGTGTCATCTCCTCGTCGACTGGAACCGGCAAGAGCCGATCGCTCGAATCTCGGGCTACCTTCACGACTCCCGCCTCGATGAAGAGCGTCGCGCGAACGCGTTTGCCATTCGCCTGCTATGCCCCGAGGCGATAGTGCACAAACTCGAACCAGATAGTCCGTCAGAGCAGGTCAAAATCATCGCAAGTTTCGGCATCCCATACTCAGCGATTCGAATCTACCTGAAGAATGAGGCGGGTACAGACATCGCGCCACGCCCGCCAATCGAGGTTCAGCGGTCTACCGTCGATTCCAAATGGTCAACGGCAGAGGGCGAGCCAACCCTCAATGACTTCCCGTTGCAGGACGTGCCCCCCGAGCGCCGAACCCTCGTGGCTCGTACGGCCGCGTCCTTGTACTCTGGGGGCAAGCTGCAGCGGGATGCCTTCGCCGAGTCGCTTGGTGTCACGCCTGCACACGAGGTCGAGCGTGTGCTCGATTTCTATGAAGTGCCCTGGCCGAGTGACGAACGCGAATCCTCGGGCGCCGCATGACCATCGTGTTAATTGATGCCGACGCGTTCCTGTGTGCGCGAAAGCTCGAGCTCATTGAACTGCTCAGGTCATCCCCGGAGCTGTGGCCGAAGCCGAGCCTGTACTGTACTTCCATTGTCGCTCGAAACGAACTCAACGACCTGCAATCGCTCATCGGCGAACTCGAGGCACTTGGCCTGTTTCGAGTCGAGCGCGTGCTAGCGAAGACACCAGCGGCTCGAATGAAGCGGGAGATACAGAGCAGGCTCAGAGTTCACAAGGGCGAGGCCGAGGCGATCGCCTGGGGGATCGAGGCGAGGCTGACTTTGAACTGTGTCGTAGCATTCGTGTCCCTCGATGCAGAGGCCAGGCGCGCTGCGACGGCGTCGAAATTGGCGGGATGGGATCTCTTCGATCTAGGGAGGCACTGGTTGGAGCGCGGGTTGTTGAGTAAAAGTCAGTTTCGCTCGGTGTTCGAGGCTTGGGAGGATGGGCCGCATGTTTTTGGTCGACCGCGTGACTTCGAGGGGCTCGAGGCCACCTTCCAAAGTCGATTCGGTGTCAGCCTCGCTGACTTCCCGAGCCCAACCGAGCCCGCTACTTAATCACAGTAGTACAAAACCCACCCACGCAGGTCGCCTCGGGATCACAACAATCCTCATCAACCAAACAAGCACTATTATTAGGCGAGCACATCGGCGGGTCATCGTCACACACGAATTCCCCGTTCACCTCAATACAAAACCCCGAGCAACAGTCATACCCAGCCTCGCAGGTCTCGCCGATCTCCTTGCACTCGTTGAGCGCCGCGTACCCACGCATGTTGTTGTTGTTCAGCTCCTGCCCCGGCAGCCAGAACGCGGGGTGACTTGGATCCACCCCAGGCCCAGCGTTGATGTCGATCGCGGTCACCCACAGCTGCTTGGTCCGCGTATCCACGGCCTGGTTGGTCAGCGTATTGCCGTATTGCCGCTCGGACACGAACACCATCCAGAAGTACCCGCCCGAGGCGACCGGGACGAAGGTTGGCTCGTAGTTCTGCGACGTCTGGGGATCCGGGATGTGGCCAAAGCCATTGGCAAGATCCAGGCGCACGGGCTCGCTGCCGTCGTCGCGGACCATCCAGATCTCGCCCGCGGCGCCGCGGGTCCGGGCTTGGGTCGCGCGGCCGAAGGCGATCCACTCGTCGTCGGGGCTCCAGGTCGGGTAGCTGACCGTGGGGCGCTCGGGGTCGTTGCCAACGATCTGCGCGGGGTTGGAGAACGCGGGCACGTTGGTGTCGATGTCGACCGTCCACAGCGTGGAGTTGTTGAAGTCGAGCCAGTTGCCGTCGCTGCGGACCCCGTAGGCGACGCGGGTGCCGTCGTTGGACCAGGCCGGGTGCACGGGCCAGCCCGAGGCCTGGAACATCTGGGTGGCCTGGTCGATCGCGCCTTGCTGGCTGAGCACCATGTAGCTGGGCTGGCCCAAGAACGCGCCGTTGCTCTGGCCCCACAGCACCCACTGACCGTCGGGTGAGATCGCCTGAAAGCCCGAGGCCGAGTCCGAGGCGAAGATCGCCGAGCCGTCGGGGTTGAAGGTCGCCCACGGGCTGTAGCCGCCGTGCTGCGAGGCGACGATCGTGCTGCCGTCGCGCGAGACGCTGTGGCAAGCCACGCAGGTGACCCCGGGCGGCTTTTGGATGAACTGCTCGGGGGCCGAGGCGCCGGGCTGGATCCGCAGCACGTCGCCCTGGTTGACGGCCCAGTAGTAGATCGTACCGGCGAGGTTGGCGGGGGCGATCGACCAAAACCGGGTGCCGGTGGTGTAGGCGGTGAGCCCGTCGTAGCGGCGCAGCTCAACGGTGAGATCGCCAGCGGACGAGTCGGTCAGCTTGAGCCAGATGTCGTCGGGGATGACCGGGAAATTCCAGCGCGAGGGGTTGGGCACGGCGCCGTACCAGTCGAGCTCGAAGGTCGGGCTCTCGACGTGGACCTTGTAGATGTCGGCGTCGTTGCCCCCGTTCCACTGCATGGTCGGGCCGGCGAGCCCACGCGGGAACACGGTGAAGTCGTAGGGATACAGGATCGTCGCGGCGGGATCGACTTGGTTGGCGTTGTCGAGCGCGCCCTTGGCCGCGGGGTCAACCGGCTCGGGCTCGAAGGTGTACTTGAGCTTGACGGTGACGGCGGCCTCGGCCTCCAGACCCTGATAGCTGAACTTCAAGGTCCCAAGCCCGCCGAGCAAGCCAGTGGCCGTGAGCCCGCCGATCGCCGGATCGAGCAGCGCAACGTCTTGGCGATCAAAGGTCCACACGCCGCTGGCGTCGACCTGGTTCTCTGCGCCTTGGTTGTTGGTCGCGAGCGCGGCGAAGTCGAGCTGGGCGGGAATCACTCCGTCGACGATCTCGATCACCGCATTGGGTGGCTCGATCTTCAGGTCGACGACCATGGTCTGGTCCGGGAGGTCGAGCAGCGGTCCGTCGCCGTCGCCATCACCGTCGCCGCTGCTGCTGCTCTCTGTCTCTTCGTTCGCGTGGGTCTCGCTGACGCCCACCTCGGTGTCGGTGGGGCGAACGTCGTTGCCGCCGCAGGCGATGAACGCGAGCGCGAGGGCAGGGATCGAGATCAGGAGGACTCGGGGCGTCGGCGGTAGCGAAGTCATGGCGGCGAGTGCCAATGTACTCCCGCTGCCAGGGTGTTGGGGACGCCGCGTGTAGGTTGCTTGGATCAGCGGGCAGGGGGCTCTCTGCCAGCGGTCACCGTGTGTCACGAGCCTGCAACAGGCGCGCCCCGTTCGTGGTGGGGGCAGCGAAGCACCGGAAGCGGGGGGTACTTCGGCCAGCCGTTGATCCGCTCGGAGACCGCACAGCGCCAAAACACGGAGCCCTTGCCGCTGACGATCTTGCGCGCGTGGACGCAGCGCTCACACAGTCCAGGGCTCATGTTCAGGGCTCGTGTTCAGGACTCTGGGCTGACGCGCGCCCGCGATGGCGGCAAGATCAGCTTTTCTTGTTGGGCCAACATCGCCAGCGCGACCGTGAGCCGGGCGCCCAACAACGCGCGCCCCGATACAGCGCCCTGGCGCAGCACGTAGCCGCCGCCGACCAGCGCGCCGCCCCACAAGATCGCGGCGAGCCAGCCCAGGTTGAACCAGTACCAGGCGAGCATGCCGACCAGGCCCAGACCAATCCACAGCCGCAGCACCAGCCGGGCCGAGTCCAGCGCTGGCTTGGCGGCCTCGGCTGCGTTCTCGCTGACGCGTAGCTCAAACTCGCCGTCCGTGACCCGCAGCGCGACCTGGTCAGCGGGGATCGCCAAGAACCGCAGCGTGGGGTGGAGCGCCTTGCTCATTTGGGCCTCGCGCAGGACGGTGCGCCCGCGCAGGACGATCGAGCGGTCGGCCGGATCATCCAGGGTCATGCCGGCCTTGAAGCCGTCTGTGAACAGCCCGACTTCGACCTCGTTGACGTCTTCGGTCTCGAGCCCGGCTTCGCGGGCGGCCTCGAGCCGGAGCTCGTGCTCGTCGCCGCGCCACGGTTGCCCGCCAGCGAGTTTGGCCAGGGCTTTGGATTCGGTCTGCGGTTCGCTCATCAGGCTTGGCGTTTGTCCCCGTAGAACTCTGGGTAGCGCGCCTCCATGGCCAGCGCCACCGGCTCCGGGACGAAGGGTTGAAACTGCCCACCGTGGCTGGCGATCTCGCGGATCAGCGAGGACGAGATAAATTGTTTGGTGGGCTCGGGGATTAAGAAGACGGTCTCGACGGCCGGCTCGAGCTCGCGGTTGGCGAGCGCCATCTGGAACTCGGGCTCGAAGTCCCCGGCGGCTCGCAGGCCGCGAACGATCACGCGGGCGCTGATCGAGCGGCAAAATTCGATCATCAGGCCAGTGTAGTGGGCGGCCCGAGCGTTGCCGATGTGCGCGATGCTCTCGTTGATCAGCTGGACGCGCTGCTCGAACGCGAAGAAGCCGGGCTTGATCGGGTGGTGGCCCACGGCGACAACGACCTCGTCGAACAGCGAGGCCGCGCGCTCGACGATCTCGAGATGCCCGCGCGTGATGGGATCGAAAGATCCGGGATAGACGGCGAGGTAGTGCGCCGCGGCCCGCGAAGCGCTAGCCGGCTTTGAATCGGTCACTCGCGCAGTATACTGCCCAGCGCATGCGACCGTCGTCTGTTCGCTGGGGTCAACTATCTCGAGTCTTCGCCCTGGCGCTCGCTGGGGGCGCCGTCACGGTCGCAGCGACCGGGTGCGGCACCCAAGAAAAGGTCGAGCCCAAGCTGGTCGAGCAGGGGAGCCCCTTCGATCGGGGCGCGAAGCCCAAGCCGCCGCCAGATCCCAACGATCCGCTGCGCAACCCCGCCTACGAGACCCCGCGCGGTCGAGACGGGGATCAAGTCAGCGACGAGCGGATCGACGCGGTGCTGGCCGAGGCCGCCGGCTTCGCCAAGATCGATGATGTGGCACAGCAGCGCAACGTGCTGCGCGAGTGCGCCAACAAGACCCCGCCAAGCGCCCGCTGCGATGGTGAGATGGGGCTTGCGATGATCCAGGCCAAGAACCGGCGCGCAGCCGCGCTCTACTACTTGACCGAGGCCGCGGCGGTCGACGATCCCAAAGCCGGCGCGGAGCTGTACGCACGGATTGGCGAGCAGCTGCGCCAACACGGCAAGCTGGTCGAGGCGACGGTTGCGCTCGAGCGGGCGATCGCCCGCGACGAGGCGGCCGAGTACTTGTTTGCGCTGGGCCAGGTGTTGTCGCTGCAGCAAGAGCACCTCGTCGAAGGGGCCAACCGGATGGCGCAGGCGCGGGCCAAAGACGACCGCATCGAGTGGCTGCACGACGAAGCGGTCATCCGCGGGCAGATCCCGGTGCGCGAGCAGGCGGTCGCGGCCCTCGAGCTGTTCCAGCTGTACGTCGAGCGCGCGAAGGGGCTGCCGGCCGAAGGGCTGCCAACGCCGCCCGAGGGGCTGAAGGGGCGGATGGCAGAGCTCGAGATCTTGTCCAAGCAGTACGCGACCCAGGCCGAGTGGGATGAGCTCCAGGCCAAGGCGAAGGCCGAGGCCGCGGCAAACCCCAAGCCCGAGCCCACCACGCCCCCAAGCTGACCGAGCACAGCGGTGATGTCCACGATCGTCCGCGAGCAGGGGTCCGAGCCGCAGGTGCTCGAGCAGGTGCTTCAGCACTGGGGCCTTGGCGGGGCCCAGGTCGCGCCTTGTGGCAATGGACTGATCAACACGACCTACGCGGTGACGGCCGACTCGGGGGCGCGGACGATCCTGCAAGCGCTCAGCCCGATCTTCGATCCGGCGATCCACCACAACATCCAGGCGGTGACCCAGGCGCTCGCGCGCGCGGGCATTCACACCCCGCAGCTGCTGCCCACCCAAGCCGGGCAACTGTGGCTCGAGCACGCGGGCGGGGTCTGGCGGATGCAGACCGCGATCGAAGGGGTCAGCTTCGACGCGCTCGCCGACGCCGCGCAAGCGCGCGCGGCCGGGGCGTTCGTGGGTCGCTGGCACGCCGCGCTCGCGCAGCTCGATCATGAATTCGTGGCGCTGCGCGTGGGTGTTCACGACACGCCGCGGCACCTCGCCCGGCTCCGCGACGCGCTTGGGCAGCTCGAGCAGCACCGCCTCTACGCGCAGGTCGAGCCGCTCGGCCGGGCGCTGCTCGACGCTGCACAGAGCTTGGCGCCGCTGCCCGAGTGTCCGCCGCGGGTCGCCCACGGGGACCTCAAGATCAACAACATGATGTTCGCCGGGGGTGACGGGCGTGGCCGCTTGCAGCCGCTCGCGCTGATCGACTTGGACACGGTCGCGCCCATGCCCCTCGCCCATGAGCTCGGCGATGCCTGGCGCTCGTGGTGCAACCTCGCGAGCGAGGACCAGCCCGAGGCTCGGTTCGACTTCCAGCTGTTCGAGGCCTCGTGGGCCGGCTGGCTCGCGGGCCACGGCGCGCCGCCGAGCCCGGTCGAGCGCGAGGCGTTGCTGCTGGGTCCCGAGTGGATCAGCCTCGAGCTCGCGGTCCGGTTCGCCGCCGATGCGCTGTTCGAAGACTACTTCGGGTGGGACGCGCAGCGCTTCGCAGGCCGGGGCGAGCACAACCTGGCGCGGGCCCGCGGGCAGGCTTCGCTGTACCAGGCAATGAACGCGACCCGGCGCGAGCGTGCGGTGGTGCTCGGCGCGTGACGAGCCCCGCCAAGCGTTGCAAGCGTAGCCATGGACTGCGTGGTAGCCTCTCGCCTCAACCGTGCCGGTCCGACTCCAAGCCCGACGCGCGCGCCCGATCTGCGGGTTGAGCCTGCTCGCTGCGTTTGTCGTGGCGAGCTGGCTGCCGGGGCTTGGCCACGCGTCCACGGTCGCCGAGCAGCGCGCGCGCCTGCCACCGCCGGCCGCCTGCAAGGATCCCATCGCCGGCGTCTGGAAGTCGCACTCGTACGACGCCCGGTTTCGTGACTGGACGATCTTCACGCTCGAGATGAACCGCGTAAGCGCCGGCCGCGACGAGTTCGAGGGCCGCATCACCAACCACAGCTGGCTGGCCGAGCCGCACGAGAGCTCGCCGCCGCCGTGCCGCGGGGAGCTGCGCTACGTGATCTCGATGGACGCCCAGGGCACGGTCGTCGACGGGCACCTCAATTTTTATGGGGTGGGTACGTGGAGCTTGGACGAGGTCCCCTGCGGCTCGTGGAACATGGGCTACAACCTGGATCACTTCTCCGGGGACATCGACGCCGACCTGCTGGAGTTTCAGACCGTCAACAACGACGGCGGGCGGGCGGTCAATGATCCGGTCGTGTTTCGCCGGGTCCACTGCAACGATGGCGAGCAGATCGATCAAGAGCCGCGGATCGCCGTGGCGCCGCCGCCCTTCACCCCGCCCGAAGACGGCGAGCGAAGCGGCTGCGGGCTGCGCTGAGGGTCAGGTTGGTGGTTGGTTCGCGCGCGCGAGCAGCTCGGCGATCGGTGCCCACAGGTGCTCTGGTTCTGCGTCCCGTTGGGCTTGGTCCAAGGCGCTCGTTGCCCGCTTCATAAATCGTGCGCGTAGGTTGCGATCACCGTGAGCGATCGTCACCCGCAAGACGAGGGCACGCATGGACCAGCGCATCGGAGCCGGCTCCTGCTCCGCCGCGTCCCAAATGGCGTCGGCTGTGCGCTCGAGCGCTCCGGGGGCCAACATGGCAAGTGCATGGCGGGTCGCGGGCTGCCAGGTCGGATCCGCCGCGTAGCCGGCAAGTTCGGCGGTGAACTCGGACGCGGCTAGCCACAGGCCGGCGAAGTAGTCGAGAAAGATCCGGTGGGTGAAGCCATAGCGCCTCGCGTCGGGACCGATTGAATGGGTGTGAACGAGCGTTGAGTGTTGAGCCAGGTACTCCAGCACCGGGCTGCGGCTCGATACCGTCTCTGCTTGGGAGTCCGTCAATTCTGCGGCCAGCAGGGACAGGACGGTTCGGGCCGAAGTGATGGACCACGCCGGCCTGAACAACACCCCCGTGTCCATGTCTCGGCGCCCAAGTTGACTGCCCACGACCTCGGCGATCAACTCGGTCAAGTCGTCGAGCAGGCGCCGCCGCCCTCGCTCGCGAGCGAACGAGGCGACCAGCTGCAGCAGGTGTGGCGTGGAGGCCCAAGCGACGTCCGTACCCAGATCGATCCCCATGCCGTCCAGCCAGGTTGCGATCGCGGCAGGCTGCAAAGGCAGGAGCTCCGCGCGCTGCCAACCACCGATGTCCTGCGAGAGGGCACGGCCGCTCATCACGACGCGCATTTGCGCGTTGGAGTCTGCGAGGGCGCTGATCTGGGTCGCGCGCTCGGCCGATAGATCCTCGTCTAGCGCATCGATGAGGAGCAGCGTCGGGGCCGACGACAGGTGTTGCGTGAGCCATGAACGAGCCTCGTCGTCGAGCGAGGGCGCGGCTGCGCGGGACAACGTGGGCCAGTCGATGTCGAACCGAGGCAGCAGTCGGGCCGCGACAAAGACAGGCAGCTCGATCGTGGCGCTGTCGTCGAGCAACGACGCCGCTTGCCTGGCAGCGTGACGGCGCAGCGCGGTCGTCTTTCCAGATCCGGGGGCGCCCACCAACAGTCCCCGCCGGACGCTTTCGAGCCAGCGTTCAACGCGGGTGGGCTCGTCCTCGCCCGCGACCCGAACCCAGAGCTCGAGTTCGTTCGCGGGGCTGTGACCGCTCGACTCGGGCGAGCCAGGCGGGGGCGAGCTCGCCTCGGCCGTCACAAGCGAGACGAGATAGTCGTGGCGGAGGCGCCGGATGTCGTGCTGCGGCCCATCGACATAAACGGTCAGCGCGCGCCACTGAAACAAGTCCACGCACAAACGACGGAACTCATCGGCGAGCTCGACGGGGACCCACATCACCACAACCGCGGGGTGCTGGTTGAGCGTGTCTCGCAGCAGGTTCATGCTCGCTAGCAGCTGCTCGCGGCGCGGGGCCGCCATGCGCTCGAGCCCACTGACGAGCACGACCGGGTGCGGAAGATTAACGCTGGCGATGGTCCTGGCAATGTCGGGGCCGAGCCGATCGAGCCGATGCTGCACCACGCTCGCGCTCGCGCCGATCAGCTCTTGAACCTCTGCGAGCCCCTCGGCGGCCAGGTAGCTGGGGCCGACGACGAAGATCAACGTGAGCCGCTCGCCAACGCCGACCGTGAGCGCGATGTCCTTGTGCTGGTCTGGAGTGAGCGTTGCCACGATGTGCCCCGGCCACGTCAATTGCGAAGCAGCGGGTGCGACTCGAACCACACCCTGCCATTTGTGTATGGCAGCACGTAGCCCCACAAGAGCAGCCTGTGGGCCTCGGGCTTGCCCGACGGCTCGCCGAGCTGCTCGACGTGGGCGAGCTCGTCACGCAGCATCGTGTTGAGGCTGACGTCCATGTCTTTGCGCAGCTCGTTGCAAGCGGCCTGAACGTCTTCCCGCGAGATGCGGGGCGCGTCCCGCTTCAGCGCGCTCCGAATCGCCCGATTGACGAGGTGGACCAAGTCGCGGACCAGACCGCCAGACAGATCAATCAGCAACTCGAGCGATTCATCGTCGCAGACATCGGCGATCTCGAACCCGCCGGTGGCGACGCGGAGGCGGATGAGGTCGCGGAGCCGCTCGCGGTCGTCTTCGACGCGCGCGGCGGCGATCTCCACGCCCTCGGCCCGCGGCGGGCGGACGACCAAGTTGGACAAGCGAATGCGTCGAAAGTGGTCACCGGTGGTCTTCCACTCGGGCGCCAGCATCAGCGTAATCGGACCCGTGTAGACGATGACGCAAGCTGGCTCGCACAGGGTTCGGGTGGTCACGAACAGGTCACGGATCTTGTCTAGATCGAACAGCTTGTCCAGACCATCGACGAGGATCACGGGAGCGCGGTAGGAGGTTCGGACCTCCTCCAAGATGAGATCGAGCGCCTCGAGCAAGCGCTGAAGATCCGGTGAACCCTCCGACACATGTCGGGTCTTGCCGCCGAGCGCGGACGGCCGATGGCTCCGACGAGCGAGGCCAGCGGTCTTTGTTGCGGCCGCGGCCACCTTGCCCGCGCCTGGAACCACCAGGTCGCCCAAGAACAGCGCCACGCCTTCGAACACCGAGTTCAGATCGAGGTCGCGGTCGGGCACGAGGCCGGCGAAGGCCTTGATCAGCCGATCCTGCGAGGCGGCCTCGACCTCGTGTCCCCACAGGTCACGCGCAGCCTTCACCGTTGCGGCCCCGGCCAGGAACAGGATCTCTGCGGGTTGCAGCATGTCCACGCGGGCGACCGAGTTGGGGAGATCCAGCGGAATTACCGCGTAGTCCTGTCGCAAGAGATCCGCCAGCTTGACCAGCTCGCTGCTCTTGCCGCAGCCGACCGAGCCCGTGATGACCCACTTGCCCAGGGGATCCAAGCCAAGTTGCAGGTCTTCGAAGATGGTCTGCGCGCCTTCTCCCCTGCGCTCTACGAATTGGCCCAGGGTCGCTTGCGAGACGGGCTCCGCGGGATCGAAGTCGCGATAGAGCTGGACCAGCTGCGGCCGGGAGGGCATGCGGGAGGATAGCAGGTCGGTCCCACGCGCTCAGGCCGGTCGGCGACGTCGTCGCACGCCCAGCCCCAGCAGCCCAAGCAGCGCGAGCGCCCCGGCGCCCCCAGGTCCACCGCCGAACCCGGCGGTGTCGGGCGCGGCCGTGCAGCCGCAGCCGCGACCGCCCGGATCCCAGCCCTGTTCCTCGGGATCGGGCTCGGGCGGGACATAGTCGAACAAGCACCCCGAGCTGCAGCCGTCGCCGTTGCTGAGGTTGCCGTCGTCGCACTGCTCGTTGGCCTGCACGATCCCATCGCCGCAAGCGGGCGGCGTGAGTGGTTTGGGCGGCTCGGGCGGCACGGCCGGCTCGTGGGCGACGATGCACAGCTGGTCGATGTTCCAGCCGCCAAACTCCAGGCCGCCGTCCGAGCCCAGCGAGAAGCTGACGCTGAGGTTGCCGTCGGCGCCGACCATGGGGGTGAGCTCCACGTCGTGAAACCGCCACTCGCGATCGCTGTGATGCACGCTGGCGCTGCCCCAGTCGTCGGCGCTGGCGGTGTTGGCCCAGGCGATCTGACCGTTGGCCGCGATCGTGGCTTGGTCAAAGTAGCCGTCCTCGACGTTGAGCCAGCGGCGGTACTGCAGGCGCACGACCTCGTGCTCGCTCACGTCGATCGCCGGGCTGGTCAGGGTGGATTGAGTCCAGGGCGCGTAGGTGCCAGGCCAGCTCAGGGCGACGCCGGCGACGCTCTGGCCGGAGAAGGCCTCGGTCGGATCGCCGCCGCCGCCCTCGGGCGGACCAAAGCTCCACTCACCGTCCACGCTCCAGCCTTGGCTGGCGGGCGCGCCCTCGAAGTCGGCGCACCAGATCTGGGTGACCTCGCCAGAGAAGTACTCGTACCACTCGTCGGCGCGGTTGTCGGGACGCGGAGCCACGGTGCCGTTGCCCCAGTCGAGCTCGACTTGGTACTGCGTGACGGTGTGCTCGGGCTGGGCCGGGATCACGGCGCGCAGCAGCCCGGGGCTGACCTCGTTCATCTCGAGCTCGGTGCTTGGGGTCTCGGGGCCGTTTGGGACCGGGCGCGGGCGCCAGCGCATCAGCGCGGAGGGGGTGACCATGCCGGGGCAAGCGTCGAAGCCGGTGCCGTAGCTGAGCGTGAGCTCGACGCTGCCGTCGGCGAGCTTGGTCTCGCTCAGATCGACCGCGGCGCCGAGCGGCTGGTACAGCCCGTGGGCCGCGAACGCCTCGTTGATCTCGCAGATGTCCGGCGTGCCGTTTTGCAGGTTGCCGTCGTCGTCGTTGGTGATCAGCGCCTCCATGTACCAGGAGGGGGTGTCGACCGAGCGCCGGATCCCATCAAGCCAGATCTGATCGGTCTTGGCCACGCCCTGCGCGACGCCGTATTTCTCGATCAGGCTGGTGCGAAGGTCCCACAGCGTGCCGCCGATGATCCGACCTTCGTCGTGGACCTCGCCCCCGTCTTCGGGCCAGTGCCACTCGTAGCCTGGCGGGTCGAGGTCGCGGATCGGATCACTGGTGTCCAGGAAGAACCCAACGCCAACCTTGGCGTCGTTGACGATCGAGGCCGACAGGTAGTCCGAAGCGCCCTCGCTGACGCCGCCGTTGAACAGCCCAACGCCCGGCTGCAGGCCCAGCACGTGCGCGACGTGGCCGTACTCGTGATAGACGACGTCGGCGATCAACGCCGAGTTCTCGCAGCCGCCGCCGTTCAGATAAAAATTGAGGGTGTTCTCTTCTGCGTAGGCGTTGCAGACGTCCGAGATGTTGACGGTGACCGTGGTCTGGAGATCGAGCGGCGCGAACTCGGGGTCGATCCCCCGGACGTAGTCCTTGACCAGCTGGGTGTGGACGTAGGCGCTGAGCTGCGCGTCTTGTTCGGGATCGGCGAACAGATCCCAGACGTAGGACTGGCTGGGAACGAACTGCTCCATCACCGAGCTGACTGGGCCGTTGTCGTTGACGACCCGCTGCGAGGGGCCCTGCGGGGAGAAGCTGACCGCCGCGCTGGGGGCGGGGACCACGAGCTGGCCGTTGGCGTCGGTGAACGCGACCTGGCCGTCAACGGAGACCTGCATCTGCGCGGCCGCGAAGCTCTGGCGGGGGCCAAGCGGGGAGCGTTGCCAGGTGTCGATCTCGAGCTCGGCCCAGTGCAGCAACGAGCGCCGCGCGATCGGCTGGGCGGTGGCGGCGTCGACGTACACCAACCACCGACCGATCGGCTGATCGAGGCTGACCTCGAGCGCGACGACCTCGCGGTACTCGATCGCGCCGCCGGCCTGCACGAGCGGGAGGATCATCGGGGTCATGGGGGTCATCGCCGCGCTGCCGTGGCTGGTGACGCTGCTGCGACCGATCGCTCCCGCGGCGAAGTCGTTGCTGATCCACGTGCGGGCCTGCAGCTGAACCTTGGTCTGATCGATCGCGCCACCACGCGCGGGGATCCAGACGTTGGGCAGCGCCTGCGAGCGCACCGCGATCAGGTGATCGGCCTTGAACGAGAGGCTCAGCTGCGCGTCGATGATCGGCAGGCCGGCGTGGTGCTGCACGAAGCCCAGCGTGCGCACGCCGTTGCTGACTTGGTTGCTGACCAGTACGAAGTCGCTGGCGGCGGCCCCAGGTGCGAGCGCGTTGACGTGGCGGGCGACAAAGCCCAACGCGAATTGCTCTGCGAGCGCGGGTGAATTGTTGGCGCCGTACACCTGCGCGCCGCGTGGGATCAACAGGTCGGCGACGCCGGTGTCGGCGTCGATGCTGACGAGCAGATCCTGACCAAGCTCGCGCTCGAGCGCTGCGAAATTGACGCGATGCCCGCTCGGGGTTGTTTGCTTGTCGACCCACGCGTGGGTTCGGGTCGCCCGCAGGGTCAAGCGGCTCGCAGCTGGGTTGAGATCCAGGCCCGCTTGGTTGGCGTGGCCTTGGAGGTGCGCGGGTCGCTGGATCGCGTGGGCGGTCGACAGCGGCAGGCTCGCGAGGACGAGTCCCAGCAGCGCGCTCAGGTGGCGCTCGTATTTAGTACGCATGAGGCAGATGTGCAGAGTATGACGGTTGTGGGCGCTTACCCAAATGACCAATGTATGTCGAAGTGTGGCGTTGGCTTCGCGCTGTTGTGGCTCCGCTCGCGCTGGTACCCTGGGGTGTGCGGTCTCCCGCCAGCAGCAGCCCTTGGGGGTTGGTCTTGCTCGTGTTGCTGGGGTCAGGGTGCGGGGGGAAGGCGGAGCCGGGCGCGGCCGTGCCTCGCAGCGAGGTCGACCCGGCGCCGAAGGTTGGGGACGCGGTGGGCGAACCAGGATTGCCGTCCGATCCTCCAGTGCCATCAGCAGCGCGGATCGATCTCGACGCGGAATTTCACCGGACCCGCGTGGGCGGCGGCGGCGGGTTCTGGGTGCTCGGCGTGATCTCCAACCCCCACCCGCACCCGGTCGCCGACGCGCGCGCCGAGGTCCAGTTTCTGAACGCCGAGGGTGAGGTCGTGGGCACGGCCGAGAGCGGCGTCGCGCAGCCGCTCCCCGGCGACGCTCGCGTGGCCGTGGCCGTGCTCGTGCCGCAGCCGGTCGAGCATGATCAGCTGAAGCTGGTTGCGAGCGGGGTCGCCAGCGAGGCGCCGCCGCCACCAACCCCGGCGCTCGAGCTTCAGCACGAACCACCGCAGCGGGCCGACCTTGGCGGATGGTTCGTGGTCGGGAAGCTCACCAACACCAGCGCCAAGCCGATCGACGGCGCGCGACTCGAGATCCAGGGCCTGGATCGAGACGGCAAGCTGCTTGGTGTCGACTGGCTCGAGCTCGACCCGATCCCGGCGCAAGCAACGATCGAGTTCGATGTTGGCGACCTTCGCTACGACGAACCTCCGCACAGCTTCAAAATTACGGCGAGCTGAGCCCCTTTCCCGCCCAAGCGCGAGGTCAGTGGCTCTCGAGTTGGGGCGTGCCGATGTAGTCCTGGGCGATCTCCAGGATCGACTGCAGCGCGCAGTGCAGCTCGAACTCGCGGGCCTCGACGCGCTTGCGGTAGACCGTGCGCCCCAGTGACCACGCGCTGGCGACCCAGACCCCCATGCCCAGGGGGATCAGGCCGGGCAAGCCCAGGATCGCGAGCGGAATGATCGGCAAGATCGCGCCGCCGCCCCCGAGCCCGCCGAGCAGCGTCCCGAACACGCTGCGGACCAGCTGGTCGAGCTTCTCTTCGATGCGGATCCGCGTGCGCCCCGATCGAGGCACGATCGTCAGGGCGATCGAGCGCGACCACCCCGGGCCCGCGCGGCTGTGCGAGGGATGGGCGGTCCACGTCAGCGAGCGGCCGATCAGCGAGGCGACGCCAAGCTCACCCGTGTGGCGGCGGACCGCTTCAATCACGTACTCGTAGGCCGGCACTGGGATCTCGCCGTCGAGGGTGACCTCGAACAGGATCGTCCGCGGCCCCCCCACGCTCGGTGAGCTGCGGTCACGCCGGGACTGGCGCAGGGTCAGCTCGGCGGCCGCGCGACGCACATAGACTGGGTTGATGCCCGCCGACGACGCGACCTCTTCCAGCTCTGCAACCGTCATCCGCATCACGTCCTCGGCCTGCCGCTGTAGCTCGGCCGCTCGCTCGAGGATCAGCGCCGCTTCTGGCTCGGGGTATCTCTGCACGTAGCGACCTGTCTGTGGCATTGACTGTCAACCCTTGGGGCGGGGGAACACCAGCTCGCAACGAGCCGCACTGCGTTGCATCCTTGGCAGGCTCGGCTTCATGGCCTTCGCTGGACCGCTATTGATCCTACGTCCGGTGCCGCGTAGGCGCATGGACTTGGATAGCTCAAAAGTCGCGGGCGCAAGTTCTGGTCGTGCAGAGATCCGCTTGGTCGTGAAACTCGCCGTCGCGCGGGCGTGGAGTCAGGCGGCTGCGACTCGCGACGAGCGAGCTGTTTGAACAGCGCTTTTCGAGCAACGCGGGCTCGCGTTCACACGATCCTGGGGCGCAGGCCAGGCGCGCGAGCGGGTCGGCGACCCGCTCGTCGCGCGTGGCGACGGTGACCCCACCTCTGCTCTTTGCGGGGTCGGCCTCGTGCGTGCGTGTGTGGCTCTGTACGGTCGCGCCGGCTGCGTCGCCGCCAGCCTGGGTCACGAGGGCGTGGCGAGGCGTCCGCAAGCGGGCGAGGAGCGGGCGAGAAGCCTCGCCCGAGCTGAAAACAGTTCGCACAGGCGCCCGTAACGTGTTAGCGAGAGCGTCGAAAGAACACCCAAAGATGCTCCAGCAGATCACGCTGCACACATTTGCAAAGAACGACACCTGGGAGCAGGTCGACTCGTACTGGGGTAGCCCGTTCTATTTTTGGGAGCGCTCCGGGGTACGCATTGATCCACCCGCGCCGGTGCGCGTGCGGGTGTTCGCCAAGGTCGTAGAGGAGTCCGCCAATGGACGCGCCGAGATCGGCGGGTTCTCGTCCATGTTCGTGCAGATCGTCGAGGCACGCGGGCGCAAGGGCGAGACGATCCGCGTCTCGATCGGCGAGCCGCTCTCGGCCGACGACGGCTGACGCGGATCCCAGCTGCTTGGCGCGCTAGCCAGGTTTGGTCATGTGCCCAGGCACGACCCACTCGTCGAACTGCGCGGCCGTCAGGTAGCCCAGCTCGATCGCGGCGGCCTTGAGCGTGGTGCCCTTCTGATACGCCGTCTTGGCGATCTTCGCGGCCTTGTCATACCCAATGTGCGGGTTCAGAGCGGTGACCAGCATCAGCGAGTTCTCGAGGTTGTGCTGGATCCGCTCGGTGTTTGGCTCGATCCCGACCGCGCAAAAGCGCGTGAAGTTGTTCATGGAGTCGCTGAGCAGCCGCAGCGATCGCAGCACGTTGTGGATCATCAAGGGCTTGAACACATTGAGCTCGAAGTTGCCGCTCGCGCCACCGATCGAGACGGCGACGTCGTTGCCCATGACCTCGGCGCAGACCATGGTCAGGGCCTCGCACTGGGTCGGGTTGACCTTGCCGGGCATGATCGAGCTGCCCGGCTCGTTCTCGGGGATCGTGATCTCGCCGATCCCGCAGCGGGGGCCCGAGGCCAGCCAGCGCACGTCGTTGGCGATCTTCATGAGCACGCAGGCGAGGCCCTTGAGCGCGCCGTGTAGCCCGACCAGGCCGTCGTGGGCGGCGAGCGACTCGAACTTGTTGGGCGCGGTCACGAACGGCAGCTGGGTCAGCTCGGCGATCTTGTTGGCGCTCTGGACCGCGTAGTCGGGGTGGGTGTTGAGCCCGGTCCCGACGGCGGTGCCGCCAAGGGCGAGCTCCCAGATGTGGTTGAGCGCGTCGTCGACCTTGCCGCGGGCGTGGGCCAGTTGCGCGACCCAACCGGAAATTTCTTGGCCCAGGGTGATCGGCGTGGCGTCTTGCAGGTGCGTGCGGCCGGTCTTGACGATGCTCGCAAACGCGGTGGCCTTGGCGTCCAGCGTGCGGCGCAGCTCGTCGAGCGCGGGCATCAGCGCGGAGGTGGTCTGCTCACCCGCAGCGATGTGCATGGCCGTGGGGAAGGTGTCGTTCGAGGACTGCCCGCGGTTGACGTGGTCGTTGGGGTGGATCGGCGCCTTGCTGCCAAGCTTGCCGCCCGCGAGCTCGATCGCCCGGTTGGCGATGACCTCGTTGGCGTTCATGTTGGTCTGGGTGCCGCTGCCGGTCTGCCACACGAACAGCGGAAAGTGATCGTCGAGCTTGCCGGCGATCACTTCGTCGGCCGCGCGAACGATCAGCTCCACGGTCGCCGCGTCGAGCTGACCAAGCTCACCGTTGGCCAGCGCCGCGGCCTTCTTCATGAGCCCGAGCGCGCGGATCATGGGCCGCGGGAACTGGTCGGTACCAATGCTGAAGTGGTGCAGCGATCGCTGGGTCTGGGCGCCCCAGTAGCGGTCGGCCGGGACCTGAATCTCACCCATGCTGTCGGTTTCGGTGCGCATCGCCTCGCTCATGGCCCCCTATATAGGGTATTTCACGGGGGTGATCGACTCATCGCCGCCGCGCACGAGCTCGCGGGTGTTTGCATGGGTGGCGCGCCTGTTGGGCCGGGTCGAGAGCCGCCTGGTGCTGTCGGCGGCGATCATCGTGAGCTTGCTTCCCTTCGAGTGGGTGCCGCGGCTGGATGCCGTGTTCTTGCTGCTGTTCGCGGCCGAGTTCGTGCTTCGCTCGCTGCTGGTGTTCCGGGGCGAGGCCCGCCACTCGCACGGGAGCCGGCGCGGCGTGACCCCGACCGAGGCCGAGCTACAGGAAGACCGCGGCTGGGAGTGGCCCTCGACCGGGGCCCTGATCTTGACCTTCTTCGATCTGCTGGCGCTGCTCTCGTTCGTGCCCTCGCTGATCGGGGTCGATCCCGACGCGGGGACCCGCTGGCTGCGGCTGTTCCGGCTGTCGCGGATGCTGCTGCTGCTCAGCTACTGGGCGCCGCTGGTCCGCGATGTGTGGTCGGTGCTGCTGCGCCACGAGCGGGCCAAGCAGGTCACGCTGATGGGCATCATCGTGCTCGCGCTGTCGTTCGCGGGGGCGGTGGTCATGGATCAGATGAGCGTCGACGACGAAGAGCTGATCGACTTCGACGGCGACGACGTGTTCGGCCGCGACGCCAACGGCGAGGTCCTCGATCCCGACGACGAGCGGTTCTTCGTCCACCTGTGGTGGGCATTTCGGCAGATCCAAGACCCCGGCAACTTGTTGTCCTCGCCCGAGCAGACCGTCGCGGTGATCGTGAGCGTGGCGCTGACAGTCGTCGGGCTGTTCATGGTCTCGTTCTTGATCGGCCTTGGCACCGACGTCGTGCGCGAGATGATGGAGCTGTCGCGACTCAGACCGCCAGGCCTGCATGGCCACACGATCGTCGTCAACATTGATCCGTCCACGCAGCAGCTGCTTCACGAGCTGCTCAGGTACTCGCGCAAGCTGCTGCCGGTTGGCGCCCTGTCGCTGGGGTGGGTGCGGCAGCTGGTCCGCAACAGTCGGCGCGGCCTGCATGGCGGTCGCTACCTCGTCGTGGGGCGGGGCGCGGAACCACCCGACTTTCTGCGGCAGCCCGAGCTCGCCCGGATCGGCTACCGCCAGGTCAACGTCGAGGACGAGACCTTCTTGTACCGCACCGACGTCTCGGAGGCGCAGCGGGTCGTCATGCTCGCAGATCTCGACGCCAAGGATCCCGACGCAGAGACGATTCAGGCGCTGCTCACCATCACCGAGAGCCTGCGCGAGGCCGACGAGGACGCGCGTCGGCGCGCGTCGTTCTCGTGGCTGCCGATCCCCCGGGTGCGCGCGCGCCTGCTGATCGCCGAGGTCCTCGACGAGAGCAACATTCCCGCCGCCCGAGCTGCGATCGCTGGCGACGGCAGCGGGCGCGACAGCGTGCGTACCCGGGCGTTCGTCGTCCCCAGCGAGCGGCTGATCGCGCTGTTCGTCGCCTGCATCGTCCAGCGCGAGGGAGTCGGGCGACTGCTCGAAGAGCTGCTGACCAGCCATGGGCACGAGCTCTACACGCTGTTCTTCGACCTTCCGGGGCTTGGCTATCAGCGCAACCATCGACCTGATCTGTCGGACGATCCCAGCACGATCATGACCGAGCTGATCCGGCGGGCGCGCTCGTTGTCTTCGCAGCACCGCTTGGTGCCCGTTGGGGTGTTGATGGCGGGCGACGGTGACGAGGACATCATCGTCCACATCAACCCCGAGCCGGACTTCTCGAACCTCGGTGACCAGCGCCTAGACGATGGACTTGGGGATGAAGTGGGGGACCAGCCGGGGGACGGAGACGGGATCCCGCGCGCGCTCGAGCTCGAGCCCGAGCGCGACGTCGACATCACGACGATCGCCGAGTCGCAGATCTGGCGGCCCGAGACGCCCAGCGGGTCGGACATGTCGGGGATGAGCGGCACCTTCGAACAGATCTCGGTCGAGCAGGCCCTGGCCCAGAGTCCGAGTCGCCAGCCGCCCCGGACTCTGGGCGCGAGCGAGAGCCGCTGCATCGGCTTCGTGGCGATCAGCAACAACTTTGGCCGGGTCCGCGAGCTCGCCGACGATCTGTACGAGCGGGTCCGCGAGCGCGTGCCCGCCGACCTCACCCGGACCCGCGAGCTTGGCCCGTTCGTGTGCGCGCCCCTGACCCCGCTGCAGCGCGTGCTGGTGGCCGGGTTTCGCAGCGGCACCGTGAGCATGATCGAGTCGCTGATCCAAGCCGAGCCGCGCACGCAGATCCTGTTGGTGTTGCGCGATCAGTTCGCCCTCGAGGCCGCCTGGGACGACTTCGACGCGCACACCAAGCTGTGCGAGCGCGGGCTGCTGCGCGGGCACCACGGCGGGTTCGCGCCGGACAAGGACAAGCGCACGTTGACGTGGGTCGACCCGCGTAATCCCAACGCGCACGTCGAGCAGCCCCACGTGCTCTTGGCCGTCGGCGACTGTAGCTCGTCGCGTCAGCTGACCGCGCTGCCGCGCGGGTTTGGCCACGTCGGCAGCATGAACGCCGTGCTGCTGATCTCGAGCGAGCACCACGGCTCCGACGCGCGCACCGCCAAGACCTTGATGAAGCTCGAGACCTTGACCCAAGCGCCGCGCGTGGTCGCCGAGGTGCTCGATGTCGAGCTCGCGCGACGCCTGCGACGCCGGGGCTCTGGCCGCGAAGCCGCGCGTGTGCGCGTCTACTCGATCCAAGAATTGCGCGCGTTTTTCATGTTCCAGGCCGTGGTCGTGCCCGCCTTCGACATGGTCTACACCGAGCTCATGGGGCCCTGGGGACAGAGCTTCGTGCGCATGACGATCGATCCAAGCGCGGGCCCCATGACCGGGGTGTGTAGCTTCGAGGAGCTGGCCAACCATCTGTCTCTGGAAGACCGCGTGCTGGTCGGCGTGGTCGTGTGTGACCAGAGCACCAGCGACGGATTTCACGAGCACGGCCCTGACTGTCGGACTGTCTTGCACGTCGCTGGGCCGGGTGGCGCACGCGGCGTCGATCTCAGTCGTCTCGTTGACCTGTGGGTCATCTCTTGAGTCGAGCGCGCGAATCCACGCACTTTTGGCCGCGAGGACGGGCCCTTCACCGTACCGTAGCCGCGGTCTGCGGCGACGAATGTGTGGTGTTTAGCCCCACTGGGAATAGTGATAGTGGCGTTTTGGACAATGTGCTGTCCTTAAGGACATGTATTGATTGATCGTTGGTACGGTGCGCGATCTTTAGACCATGATCTGGATGTCACAACCCCACCAGTAGCGTTCTAGCGAGAACTTCAGGTGTGAACGGAAAATCACAATGCAAAAAAGACGTAGGCTGGAAAATGGTCTGAGCGAGGGCTAAAGTCTCGGCGATGGCGGTTGCTGCCACCAGTCCAATGATCACCCAGCTCGAGTCTCCTCATTGCGAGGTGGCGCTCGAGTTGATCGATGATCATTTTCCGCTGTTGCTGGTCCGATGGGCCGGCCGGCTGCAGGCGCAGCACGTGCTCAAGCTGATCCGCTTCTGCGACGTGCACGGCGCGGTCGCGGCCAGTGAGGGCAGGCGCCTGGTCCTCATCCTCGACGCGCGCGAGGCCGCGCTTCCCAACTCGTTGGTCCGCGACATGCTGATCGACTGGCTGAGCGATCGGCCCCGCACAAACGCGGGCGGCAAGCCACGCAGCTACGTGATCGCAACGGACCCACTGATCCGTGGGGTCGTGGCCTCGCTCAAGTGGGCGACCGGCCGCGGCGAGGGCATCCAGGTGGTGAAGACGCTCGAGCAGGCGATCGCGGGCGCGCGCGAGACCTTCGAGGCCTCAGGCGTGGAAGTGCCCGAGATCCTGCGCGACGAGTGATCCCCTACACAGGGACGGGCGCGGTTGCGATCAGCTCGCGGACCAACTCCTGCGCCAGCGCGACCTGGTCACCGCTGCCAGCTTGAGCCGGCACGATCCGGTGCGCGAGGGCAGGCACCGCCAGCTCTTGCAGATCATCAATGCTGACCTGCGCCCGCCCACCAAGCAGCGCCCGCGCACGCGCGGCGGCGACCCACGCGAGGGCGCCGCGGGTGCTCACGCCCAGTCGGATCTCTGGGGTCTCGCGGGTGGCTTGAACCAGCTGCTGCGCGTAGCGGGCCAGATCGGGGTGCAGGTGAACGCCGGTGGCCGCGGCCTGCAGCTCGACCAACGCGGCCGGTGAAGGGACGGGGCTGGCCTCACGCCCGCCGGCTTCGCGCTTGCGCGGCGACGCACCGACGCCGCCGCTGAGCAGCAGCGCCGCTTCGACCTCGGCGTTGGCGTAGCCCATGCTGAGCCGCAGCAAGAAGCGATCGCGCTGGGACTCGGGCAGCGGGTAGGTGCCGTGGTGCTCTTCGGGGTTTTGCGTGGCGATGACGACGAAGGGGTTGGGCAGCGGATGACTCACGCCGTCGATCGACACCTGCGCCTCGCCCATGGCCTCGAGCAGCGCGCTCTGGGTTCGCGGCGGGGCGCGGTTGACCTCGTCGGCGAGCACGAGGTTGGCGAACATGGGGCCCGAGCGGAACTCGAACTGCTCGCGGCTGGCCAGCCACACGTTGACCCCGAGCAGATCCGCGGGCAGCAGATCACTGGTGAATTGGATGCGGCTGAAGCTGCCACCGATCGCGTCGGCGAGCGCGCGGGCCAGCGTGCTCTTGCCGACGCCGGGGATGTCTTCGATCAGCAGGTGGCCGCGCGCGACCAGGCAGATCAACGCGAGATCGATGACTTCGTCTTTACCGTGGATGCGGGTCGCGACTGCGTCGCGGATGCCGGCGAGGGTCTTGGCGTGATCGGCGAGCGTTGCGAGCTTCGCGGCCGGGGGAGGGGTAGTACCGAGCACTGCGTCCACGTGGGCGCGAGCTTAACCAGTTATTGCCCCGGCTGCACGCTCACGCGCGCTTGCGGCAGAACATGATCCCGTCGCGGACTGACAACAGCACCTGCTCGACGCGGGGCTCGTTCTTGACGTGCTCGTTGAAGCGCACGATCGCGCGGTCGCTGTCCGACTGCGGATCGATCACCCGGCCGCTCCACAGCGTGTTGTCGGCCAAGATCACGCCGCCGATCGGCAACATCTCGAGCGCGAGCTCGAAGTAGCGCACGTAGCCGGACTTGTCGGCGTCGATGAACACGAGGTCGAAGCGCTCGTTCGCGGCCGCGAGCTCGCTCAGGGTCTGCTTGGCGTCACCAAGCCGCAGCTCGATCTTGGATCCCCACGGGCTCTCGTCCCAGAAGCGGCGGGCGATCTTGGTCGCGGCGGGGTCCACGTCGCAGGTGATCAGCTTGCCGCCCTCGGGCAGGCCGGCGGCCATGGCCATGGAGGAGTAGCCGCTGAAGGTCCCGATCTCGAGCACCCGCTTGGCCCCGGTCACCTTGACCATGAGCTCGAGGAAGCGACCTTCGACGCGACCCACCTGCATCTGGGGTTCGCTGAGCTTGGCGTAGGTCTCGGCGCGAAGGCGCTCGAAGATCTCGTGCTCGGGCGTTGTGTGATCGTGAATGTAGGTGGTCAGCGCGTCGCTGAGCATGGTCATGTCGGCCATCGCGGGGACTCTACTCGATCGGGGGCTGCACGGTGCGGACCAGCCGACTCGTGTCGTAGCGCTGCGCTTCGAGCCGAGCGAGGATCGCGTCGTAGAGCTCCGGGCTCATGGCTGGCTCGCGGGAGAGGATCCACAGGTACTCGCGGGTTGGATGGCCGACGACGGCGTACTCGTACTCGGGGCCGAGATCGATGATCCAGTAGTCGCCCCAAAATGGCCAAAAGAAGCTGACCTCTAGCTTGGCGTTCGTGGCGGGGTCGACGACGCGGGCGCGGCCCTTGGCTTGGTCGAGGCGGCCGTCGAGCGTGTACTTGCGGCAGCGATTGATCACGTTGACCTGTCCGTCGGCGCGAAGCTCATAGGTCGCGGTCGTGCCCGTGCAGTTTCGCTGAAATTTCTGCGGGTAGCTGGCGATCTCGTACCAGGTGCCGGCGTAGCGCTCGAGGTCGACGTGGTCCACGGTCTGCAGCGGCGGGCGATCCTGCTGGTCCTTCATGGTCCCCGCGCACGCGGAGGTGAACAGGGTCACGAGCAAGGCGATGAGGCGTTTCACGATGAACATGTGATCCACGTTGGGGGTGGTTTCAATCTCGCGATCCAAATCCAACTGAGTTCGATGCCCAGGGTGAACCGGTCTACGAAGGCGTCCGCGAGCGGGCGAGGAGCCCTCGCCCGAGCAGAAGACAGCGCTCGTGCGGACGATTTGTCACACCAGCGCCAAGCGTTCGCCGCCGCGTCACGCAGCCGGCGCTGGGTTGTCGCCAGGACCCGTTCTGCTGCCGCTCTCGAGCGGTCTGGGAGGCCGTGGAGTGTTGGGCACACGGATTGCACAAGGGCCCACAGATGCATGACGCGAACCCTGGTCCAGTTCATTGGTTGCTCTCTTTGATGCGTGGGGGCTCTCCACCAGGCCGGCGCGTGCGTGCGGGCGCGCTGGTGGTTGGTGCTGGCCTGCTGCTCGGGGGGGTGTTCGTGGGCGCCAATGTTTGTTCGGCGGATGGCCCTCCTCCACTGTGGACGGCGGAGGATCTGGACACCGAAGTGGCGGATTCTGACAACGGATGGTCCTTGGTCGTGACCGCGAACGATGTCGAGATTCCAGAGCCGCTGCGTGCGCTGATCGAAGCGAGCGATCACGAGGCAGAACAGTTCTGGGCCGACGCGGATCAGCAGGCAGAGGCGCTCCGTGCGTTCTTGGCCACCGGCACCGCGCGTGACGCTAGCGAGCGCTTTGACCTGGCGCGCTCGCGGCCCGAGTTTGTCGACGTCTGCCCGCTCGGCGATCCGTGTCTGGTGGTCGAGTGGCGCGACTTGCATCGGGTCGCCGTGCTCCGGGCGATCGGGCTGGCGACCGCGGGCGATGCTGCGGATGCGAGCTTGCTGCTGCGGGACTTGATCCGAATGGACGTCGCGCATCTGGACAGCGCTCGCGGGGCGTTCAGCTTCTTGGTCGCCCGCGCGAATTTGCAAGAAGCGTTGACGCAGGCGGACCGGCTCGCGCTTCGGCTTGGACAGCGCGAGAGGTCGGCAGCCACGAGCGCGGCGCTGACCGAGCTCGCGCAGGTCGTCCGGGCGGTGGACATCGAGGCGATCAATCTTCAGCGGGTCGTCATCACCGAGTACCTGTTCCACGTTCGAGCGCTCGAGCGCCTCGAGGGCGGGGACGCCGAGCTGCTCGATCGAGTCGATTCGCCACGAGCGATCGGCTGGGCGTTCGACCGCGGGCAGACGCTGCACAGCTTGAACGAGCGGTTCGAAGCCCGCTACCAAGCGGCAGCCGCCCACGACACCGCCGCGGCGCTCGGGGCTAGCGAAGACTCGCCGAAGCAGCAGTTCATGTGGTGGCTGCGCAACCCGGTGGGCAAGCTGTACCTCGACGCGACGATCATCGACTCCGACTGGAAGATCGACGCAAACCTCGAAGAGCTCGGTCGCACCCAGACACGCTTGCTCGCACGCCCGGTGCTCGCCCAGCTGTGACCTGCCGCGCCGGACCCACGCCTGCGAGATCGGAGCAGAACGCCCGGCGTTGCAGGCGAGCCATGCCCACCGCTTGGATCTTGACCGCCGCGTTGTCGCTCGCACCACCAACCCAGACCGACAAGGCATGCGAGATCGGGGTGTCCTCCAGCCAACGCACAGGGTGGAGGTCACCCCGGCCGACCGCCGGTTGCCCGCGTTGGGTCATAATTGGGGAGGACCTGGATATCGACCTGCACCCCGACGGCTACGGTCTCTGGCGCCGGCATCCGTGCGAGCATGTCCTGCTGTGCCCGCGCGCGGGCTTCATCGAACAACTGGTCGTCCAGGCCGCGGGCGTGTGGGTCGGGTAGGATGCGCGGGTGCGGGACCTCGAACCCACCGACGCGGGCGTGCGGCTGCAGGTGCTGGCCGAGGCCATCGAGCCGAGCCTGCGGGCGATCCTCGACGAAGTCGATCGGCTCGCGCCGCGGCCGACCGGGCCTCACGAGGGTGAGATCGTCGACAACGCGGTCGCGGTTGGCGACGGGACCTTCATCGCGTTGACCCCGACACCGCGCCGCAGCGCGACGCAGCTGGTGGTCAACACCGTCAGCGTGGTGATCGGGCTGGGTCTTGGTGCTGGGCTGATGCTCAACGGGGTCGCGCTCGAGTCGGCGTTCGTTGCGGGGGGGATCACGATGGCCGCGCCGAGCGGGATCGTCAGCTTGTGGCTTGGCGCGCGCCAACGCGCCGGCACCAAGCACACCGGGCTCCTGTGCCTGCCGGACCGATTGGTGATCCGCTATCCCACGTTCATCTCGGTGCTGCCGCGCAGCGCCGTGCTGTCAATCGAGGAGCGCATGCACGAGGAACCGGGCAGCCAGTACGAAGGCCCGTCCACGGTCTACTCTGGCGTCGTCGTGTTCAACAACAGCAAGCGCGAGCGGCAGGAGCTGGCCATCGTCGACGCGCGGGCAAAGGGCGAGGCTGGACTCAGCCTGCGGGCCAGCCACATCGAGGGCCAGTACGTGACCGCCGTCGTGCGGTACTTGGTTCGCCGCTGGCTGAAGAACGACCCCGCCGAGCGCACAAAGCGATGAGGAATCCCCGGCGTGTGTGTGGCCCCCGGGCAGGGGCCGCACGAGGTACGGAGACATTTAGCCAATGTTCGGACACAAGGCGACGGGCAGCGTCGCGTTGTTGTCCTCGATGCACTCGTTGAGCGCGCCCTCACCCATGCCGTCATCGTCGACCGTGACCGTGACCGTGAAGGGGTTGTCGTGCGGCGCGGGCACGGTCAGCAGGACCTTCTCGCAGGTGCCCGCAATGATCGCGCCGTCGGTGAATTCGACCCCGAGCAGCCCGGCGTCCTGGTCGAAGAAGCTGACCGCGACGCCGGGACCGACGCCCAGGCAGCCCTGGTTGCACACGCGCACGCTCAAGGTCAGATCAGGCTGGCAGGGGCCGACCGCCTGGATGTCTTGCGGGACCAGATCGGGCGCGCAGTTCTCCACGCCGCCTTGCGAATTGCGGCGGTAGGAGTTCTCGGGGTTGCCCATGGGCGACAGCCAATTCGACGCTTCGATGAACGGGATGCCGCCCTTCGCGTCGACGTTGGTCACGTGATAGGTGTGCTGATTCCAGATCGGCAAGGTTGCGACCCAGTTGTCGAGGCGATCCTCGAACACCTCGATGCCGGCGTCACCAATGTTGCCTTGGCCGCTCCAGTTGTTGGTCGCAACGACGATCTCGGCCTTGAAGTCGCCGTCGACGTCGGCGACGACGGGATACTCGCTGCGGGTCTGCGACGAGTTGATGTCGATGAACAGGATCTCGGCGTCGGTCATGATCCCGTCGCAGGCGGGGCCCGGCACCATCAGGGCGCAGTCGGGCTCGACGCCCGGGTAGATCCGCAGGTACCACTCGTCGAAGTACACGACCTCCGAGCGGCCGTCGCCGTCAAAGTCGAACACAGAGGAGCCCGTGCGGCTCGACGAGCCGTCCTTGGTGTCGGCGCGCCACAGCTCGGTCAGGGTGTCGAGCCCGTCGTACTGCACGACCACATAGAAGTTGCCGCCCGCGAGGCCAATGTCCGGGAGCCCGTCGCCGTCGAAGTCGGCGATGTTGGGGGGCCCGCCCGCGCCGCCGCCTGGGATCTGGATGCTGGCCACGGTCGTTCCGTCGATCGCGTCGAGCACGTCGATCCAGCCCGAGCGCACGACCACGACCTCGGGGACGCCGTCGAGGTCGAGGTCGCCGAGCCCACAGTAGCCGTCGGCGCCGTGCTCGGTGTTGTTCCACAGCACCGAGCCAACGAAGTCGACGCCGACCGTGCCCGTGAAGTCGTAGGCGGTGCCGCCGGCGATGAGCTCGGGACGGAAGTCGTCGTCGATGTCGGCCACGCACGAGAGCTTGCCGACGCTGCCGTTGTTGCCGTGCGAGTTGGAGCCTTGCCACAACAGCGCGCCGTTGCTGTCGAACACCGCCCGGCCGTAGGCGATCTCGGCGTTGCCCTGGCCGTCGAAGTTGGCGATGCTGACCCCGCCGGACTTGCCCCCGCCCGTGTAGTTGTCGGACTTCCACAGCGGTGTGCCGTTGGCAGCGAACGCGAGCAGGTTGAGGCCCTCACCCGGGGTCACGATCTCGGGGACGCCGTCGTAGTCGAGGTCACCGATCGCCGCGCTCGCGGCCGAGTCGGTCTGCCACGCGGGATCGTCAATCGTCCACACCTTGGCGCCCGTGTCCCCACGAATGACCCGCAGCACCCCGTTCTCGGTGTAGTTGGGCGGCGCAAAAGAGTTGAACACGATCTCTGGGATGCAGTCGCCGTCGAGGTCACCGACCACCGGCGTGGCGACCGACTGCACGGCGGCGGGGAGGTCGTCGGGTCCGGGGTCGAGGTGGGGCCAGGTCACCGCGCAGGTGCCCATGTCACAGATTTCTTCGGTCTGGCAGTCCGTCGCCGCGTCGACGCAGGGCCGGACCTTGCGCGCGCCCCAGGTGAAGCGCGGGACCGGATCGAACACGCCGGTCTCGGGCTGAAACACGCAGGTGTCATCGGCGAGATCCGGGACGCAGGCGCCGAGGTCGGGATCGCAGACTTCTCCGGTGCCGCAGACCGAGCGGGTGTCCGTGGCGCAGCTCGATGGCTGGCAGGGATCCCCCGGAACGATGCAGCCGCCAGCGAAGCAGACTTGGTCGGCGCTGCAGCACTCGCCTGGATCGCTGCCACACACAGGATCGCCGCCGCAGTCGAGCACGCAGGAGTTGGTGTCGAGATCGCAGACCTCGCCGGCATCGCAGCACTCGCTGCCGCAGGTGATCGCACACGGATCTCCGTCGCCGTCTCCGGCGGGGTCGCCGTCGCCGTCGCCCAGCGTCGAGTCGGACTCTGCGGAGCCTGACTGGCTGGCCATCGTGACGCCTGTGCCCTCTTCGTCGTCGACGGCCGGGGAGTTGTCGCTGCAGGCGACCGCGAGGATGGGGAGCAGCAATGAGGACAGGATCAAGGGCGAGCGGCGCATCGTCGCAGCATACGGCGCCGGGTTCGGGCAGGGAACGGTGAACGTCTGGCGTCACCACTCCGGGACGCGATCATCGTAGTCGGTCACGATCGACACATAGCGCCCAAGCACACGCACCGCCTCGCGCAGCTGCTCGGCCCCGCGCTGGGTGATTCCCGTTCGCCACAGCGTCATCCCCCACAAGGTCGAGCTCCCTTGCAGCAGCCCGATCGCCCCTGCGGCGTCGATCTTGGTCCCAAGCAGCGACAGCTCCTCGAGCGCGGGCAGCCGCGCCAACGGCGACAGGGCCTCGCTGTTTAGCGCCGGGTTCTCGTCGAGCACGAGCTGGCGCAGCTTGGGCGGCATCGCGTTGGCCAGCGCGGCGATCCCGGCCGCCCCGATCTCGCAGCGGGACACGAACAGCCGCTTGAGCCCGGCGATCAGCGGCGAGCCAGCCAAGCTCGCCAGCCCTTCGTCGCCGATCGGGTTGTCGTCGAGGCCCAGACACTCGAGCCCGACCAGCGGCGCGGCGCTGGCCAACACCCGCGCCGTCTCGGGACCGAGGCCGGCCTTGCCCGTGATCAAGACTTGGACGTCGACCGACGCGGGATCCAGAGCGATCTCTCGAACGCGCGCAGCCGACAGCGGCTCACGTCTGTGGATCGCATGGTTGATCTTGCGTTGACGGTCGCTCATCCAAGACCCTCGGCCCGAGTCTGCCACGTTTTAGAGCGGTTCGGCGCGATATGGTTGCCAGTCGGCGCTGTAGAACACTTCCGTCTCGAGCACGAACTTGCGACCGCGCAAGACCACGTGATCAACGTGTGTCAGCGAGTGTGGAAACACGCAAACTCGGCCGGTGCGGGCCTGCACCGTGCGTCCGAGCTGGGGAAATTCGACGCTGCCTCCCGTGAAATGATCGTTGAGAAACACCAACACGCTGAGCTGGCTCAGCTGTCCGTCCAAGGTCTCGCGGGGTGGATCGGTGTGGGCGCGTGTGCCTTCACCTTTGCGGTATTCGATGCACCGCAGCAGCGGCTTGAGTCCGGTGAGCGCGGCGCCCTCGCGCGAGGTCGGCAGCTGCGAGAGCAGGCGGTGGTACAGACGCAGCGCCAGGACCGGCAGGTCGAGGACCGCGAAGCGTGGGCGTTCGCGGTCGGCCCCAACCAGGCGGCAGGGGCGGTCGGTATCGTTTGCTCGACGCGGAGGCAACGCGTGGGGACCGTTGGCAGCGCGGAGCAACTCGGCGGTGGTAGTGAGCCAGCGATCTCCGTCGGCCTGCTTGATCAAGTTGCGACAGGTGCCGGGGTCGAGCACCTCGTCGATCACGCATAGCGCGGGCGCGGGCGGGTTGTTGGACTGGTTGTTGGGCTGGTTGTTGGGCTGGGCTGCGAGTTGATTCGAACGGGGGACAAACTCACTGGGCCAGACGGGCATGCCGCCGGGTAAAGCACCTGGCGTACCAAGCACCGGTCGTGACTGATATCACTGATATTGTTGGTGTTTTGGATTGTGTCGAAGCGCGCACCTGGGGGCGGGGCCGACAGCGGGGTCAGGCGGCGATCGGGGTGGCCACTGGACCGTGGATCAACGGCGAGCGCGTGTGCGCGGGTGTTCTTTGGGTATGCTTGCGCCCGTCCACTCTGGAGACCACTCGACATGACCTACCGCATCGACTCGCTCAGCACCGCCACTCGCACCCTCTTGCTCGCACTGCCGCTCGCGTTCCCGCTGTATGGCTGCGGCGACGACACGCCGGCAGATTCAGCCGAGACCAACGCGGACACGACGGGCGACGGTGACGGGGATGGCGATGGCGACGGGGATGGCGACGGGGATGGCGACGGCGACGGCGATAGCGACACCGCCCCCGATCCCGACTTCCCGCTGTGCTCTTGCGATCAGTTTGAAGGCGCCTGCGTCGAGGTCAGCGCCGACGACGAAGAGGGCCTGCAGATCGCCGCAAACTCGCTCGAAGACGACACCACCTTGGTGCTTGGGCTTGGCACCTTCGAGCTCGACAACCAGGTCACGATCCGCGCCAACGGCATCACCGTGTGTGGCCAGGGCATGGGCGTCGAGGGCAGCTTCGACTCCGGCACCAGCCTCGACTTCGCGTCCCAGGCCACCCAGTCCAACGGCCTCGACGTGGTCGGCGACAACTTCAGGGTCATGGACCTCGCGATCGTCGACGCCAAGAAAGACGGCCTGCGCATCGAGGACTCCGACGGCGTGACGATTCAGCGGGTCCGCGCGACCTGGCGGCTCGAGGGCGACTCGAGCAATGGCTCGTACGGGCTGTACCCCGTCAAGGTCTCGCACGTGCTGATCGAGGACTCGGCGGCCTACAACTCGTCGGACGCGGGCATCTACGTGGGTCAGTGCCAGCACGCGATCGTCCGCAACAACATCGCCAAGCAGAACGTCGCGGGCATCGAGATCGAGAACACCCAGTTCGCCGACGTCTACGGCAACCTGGCAGAGGACAACACTGGCGGGCTGTTGATCTTCGATCTGCCGGGCAACCCGGTGATCGGTCGTGACATCCACATTCACGACAACATGGTGATCAACAACAACCGGCCAAACTTCGCGCCGGGCGGCACCGTCAAGGCGATCCCGGCGGGGACCGGGACCTTCGCCATGGCCTCGCGCCGGGTCGAGATCAACAACAACACCTACGCCAACAACGGCACGTCCGACGTTGCGATCCTCAGCGGCTTGGTGATCGAGGGCGACCCCGAGGCGTGGGCGCTGTCGATGGCGGAGCTGGTCGGTGACAACACCGGCCTCGAGCTCCCGACCAACGGCGACACGGTCTACAGCTACCGGACCAACAACATCTACATCCACGACAACAACCACTCGGGCAGCGGCACCAACCCCTACCTGTCCACGATGGATCAGGAGTTTGGCCTGTTGCTCGCTATCGTCTACGGCCAGGATCTGCCGATCGATCAGATCCTGTACGACACGGTCGAGGAGAGCTCGTTCTCGCCAAGCGACGCTATGATGAACTCGAACGACAACCACATCTGCATTGGCACCAACGCGGGCGGGAGCTTCGCCAGCATCAACATCGAGCCGCTGTCGATGAACGGCGGCACCGTCGACGATCTGTTCCGGCCGGAGGCGCCCTACGCCCCGTTCAACTGCAACGACCTCACCGGCGGGCCGATCATCGCCCCGGACATGGAGTAGGCCGCCGTGCGTGCCGCAAAACCAACGCGGGGGCTGCTCGGCGCCCTCGGGCTGACGGGCGCCATCATCACCGGCTGTGGCGACAGCGGGGGTGACGATCAGGCCACCAGCGCAGACACGACGAGCGACTCGGGGTCCGGGAGCTCGGACGAGTCGGCGGGCACCGACACCGAGACCGAGACCGACACGGGCACGGAGACCGGTGACGAGCTGTGCCCGAGCCAGGGCGTTGATCTGGACAGCCCGCCGCCGCAGCTGCTGTCCGAGCTGTGCCTGGTCCGCTGGACCGGGGACCAGCTCGAGTACGAGGACAACGTGTTCGCGTACGACCTCAACACCGTGCTGTTCAGCGACTTCGCGCTGAAGGATCGAGCGATCTACATCCCGCCCGGCGAGACCGCGAGCTACGTCGACAACGGCGTGATCGACTTCCCGGTTGGCACGGTGATCCTCAAGTCGTTCATGTTCCCCGCGGACATGCGCGAGCCCGAGCTCGACATCGATCTAATCGAGACGCGCCTGCTGATCCGCTACCCGAACGAGTGGAAGGGCTATCCCTACATTTGGGATCACGAGCTCGGCGACGCGGTGCTGACCGTCCAAGGTGAGGTTCGGCCAATCGACTTCATCGGGCCCGACGGGATCGAGCGCACGGCGACGTATCTGGTTCCGCAGAAGAACCAGTGCCTCGAGTGCCACGAGGTCAAGGACGAGCTCGACGAGACCGTGGTGGTGCCGATCGGTCCGCGGCCTCGCTACCTCAACCGCGAGTCGCACGTGGTGCCGGGCACCAATCAGATGACCGTGTTCACGGACGCGGGCTGGCTGACTGGGGTGCCGGCGATCGACGAGCTGCCCAAGGCTTGGGATCATCGCTCGCTGGCGAACACGCCCGTCGATCAGATGGACTACGCAACGATCACCACGGCCGCGCGGGACTACCTGGACATCAACTGCTCGTATTGCCACAACCCGCGGGGGGTCAACGGGATCTCGTCCCAGCTGTTCTTGAATTGGGACAACGAGGACCTGTTCCACCTCGGGTACTGCAAGAAGCCCGGCTCGGCCGGGAAGGGCGGGGAGAACCGCGAGTTCGACATCGTGCCGGGCGACGCGGAGGCCTCGATCTTGGTCTACCGAACCGAGACGCTGGACCTTGGCTCGATGATGCCGCTGATCGGGCGCAGCCTGGCGCACGAGGACGGCACGGAGCTGCTGCGGGCGTGGATCGACGGGCTTCCACCCGACGATTGCCAGGAGCCACCAGAGCCCTAATAGGGATCCATTTGGACCCCACTCGAGCGCAGCGAGTGTGTCGTAGCGCGCGGAGGCGAAGCCGAGCACGGTGCGAGTCCGGGGGGACTGGGGTATGAAAGCTAGGGGGGGCGGGGGCCGCGGGGGACGTCGACTTCGCCGTCGGCGGCCCCGCGCATGGGATCGCAGCTGTGGCAGGGCTGGATCGTGGGCGGCTCGCGCAGGCTTGGAAGCGGCTCGGGGTCCAGGGGCAGCTCGATCCCGGCGACCCGCCAACGGCCTGCCCGGCGGGCGTGGATGCGCAGGTGGACGCGCTCGCCCTCGATGATCACCCGCGCGAAGCCGGGGTGTTCGGTCTCGAGATCGGGCAGCAGCGTGTCGCCGCGACTGGTCCGCGGGGTGTGCTTGGGCCCGCCTGCAGATCCGGACACGACCTCGAAGATCGGCTTGCTGACGAAGGTCCGCGCGCTGCGGTGGATCGCGTTGGATAGATCTTCGCTGACCTGTAGGTCGCGCTCGAGGGCCCCGAGCACGCCGACGAACAGCCCGTCGGTGAGCGCCTGCTGCACGAACTCTGGCAGGTAGCGGTAGCCCGTCCGCTGCAGCCGCCCGCCGACACCGTGCGCACCCGCGGACTCGACTGGGATCGGCGACAGCAAGAGGCGAGGGACGGCCGGCGCGGCGGCGAGGGCCTCGAGCAACGCGGCTTGTTGGGACAGCAGCGCGGCGGTCAGATCGTCGCTAGCGAGCGCGGGGTAGTGCCAGAAGCTGAAGTCCAGGGCGACCAGCTCGAGCAGGGTGTCCTCGGCTGGCGGCGCGATCGTGCAGGTGTCGAGCTCGCAGCTCGACACCAGCGCGACCTGGCCGGCCTCGCTCACGCGCAGCACATACGCGACGCCGGGCTGCTCGTAGGGCGTCGGGGTCACGCGCGCCTCGAACCCCGTCATGCCGCAGCGCCACGCGTCGGGCCCAGGCAGGCCCCACACGGCGGCGCCGGTGCTGTGCACGACCCGGGTGAGCTCGGTGAGGGCGGGACCGGCGTGAACGGCGTGGGGGTCGGGGCAGGGGTGAGCGCGATCGGGGCCCGGCCGGCCGAGATCGGTCCCGAGCCACGCGATGATCGGCGTGCGCCCGGCCGCGGCTGCGTTGGCGAGGACCCGCTCGAGCTCACCGGCGACCAAGCGGGTCGCCCGGCTCTCGCGCGGTTGGCCGATCACGATGATCTCGACCCCGGCGGTGACCGGCTGCGCCGGGACAGCCCACGCGGCCCCGCGGTGGCGGCAGCCCGCGCCAACGCCGAGGATCAACAGCAACGCCAGCGCAGCCGCGCGAGACAGACGCAAGGCGAGACCGCTGCGCACGGGCGTCACGCTATCAGTTTGGCGGGCGCAGCGTGCATACTCCCGGCGTGGCGGACCAGACCAGCGAGCGCGAGGCTGCCCGCGGCGCGCCCTCGCGTCGCGCGTACTTGCTGCTGCTTGGCTTGCTGCTCGCGTTCGCGTTGCTGCGGGTCTGGAAGCTCGAGCTGGATCCGCCGATGACCGTCGTGCGCGGCTACAGCGGCCAAGCCCACTTTCGCGACGAGGCAGCCAAGGCCCACGAGGCCCGCAACATGGCCAAGTGGGAGCAGTGGTCGCTCTCGCCGGCCGACGAGTACGGGTTTTGGCGGGCGCAGTCGCCCGCGTGGGTGTGGGGCGAGTGCCTGTGGTTTCGCGGGTTCGGGGTTGGCCTGGTCCAGGCCCGCAGCTTCGTGGTCGTGCAGTCGATCGTCGCGCTGGCGCTGCTGATGTGGCTGGCGCTGGTTCGCCACGGGCTCCCGGCCGCGGTCGCGACGGGGCTGCTGCTCGGGCTCAACTGGGCGTACTTGGTGTACTCGCGGCTGGCGCTGATGGAGGGCGCGCTGCTCTGCTGGCTGCTGGTCGCAACGGTGGGGCTGTCGCAGCTCGAGCGGCGCCCGCGGCAAGCCGGGCGTTGGTCGATGTTCGCCGTGTTTGCGATGTTGGTCGCGTGCACGATCAAGCAGACCGGCCTGCTGTTGGTGCCGGCGTTTGCGGTCGCGCTGACGCTGCTGGGGCTGCGGGCCGCGGCGGTGGCCGGCGGGATCCAAGACCCAGGCGCGCGCTGGCAAGACCGGCTCAAAGCGCGGCTGCGCAGGCGCGAGGCCCGGGTCACGCTGATCGCCGTTGGCACGCTGACGCTCGCGCTGGCGCTGTTGGTGCTGCGCCCCGAGTACCAGCAGCGGCTGGCCTTCAACGCGGTTCACTTCACCGCGGCCTACGAGCAGTCGGTCTGGCAGCGGGCCATGGCCACGCTCGTGCGTGGGTTCTTCAGCATGCGCTTGCAGCTGATGTTCATGCTGCTCGCGCCGGTGATCTTGTGGCTGGCAACGCTGGAGCTGGTGCGCGCGCTGATCTTGGTGTGGAAGCGTCGCCGCGCCCACAAGCGTGGTGAGCCAGCTCCGGCCGCGTCGACTGCCCAGCTCGAGAACCCGCTCGATCGCCAGCTCGACCCGATCGATCTGTGGATGTTGGCGTGGGCGATCTTTGCGTTGCTCGCCAACCTCGCGAGCCCGCACCGGGCGATTCGCTTTCAGTTGGTGTTGCTGCCGCCCGCGGCGTGGCTGGCCGGCGCGGTGATCGGTCGCGCGTGGCTGCACAGCTGGCCAACGGCGCGCTGGGGCCGGGCGGTCCGGGCCGGGCTCGTTGCGATCGCGCTGCTCGGGACCACGCTGACCGGCCTGCGCTTCGTCAACTGGATGCGCGACGGCGACCTCTCGGCCGCGTGGATCGGTGACGAGCTGACCGCGTTGATCGGCGATCGCAAGGCCGTGGTGGTGGGTGAGTTCGCTGCCCAGGCCGTGTTCGAGACCGACTACAAGCACTTCTACGTGCGCCCCAACCAGTTCAATTATCGGCCCGAGATCCTGTATCAGCTGGGCATCACGCACTTGGTCGTTGCTGGCGACGAGGACTTCGTCGAGGAGCTCATGCAGGACCAAGCGCCCGAGATGCTGGTCGCGCGGCGCAAGCTCGGGCAGGTCGTGTTTCGTCGCAGGCAGCTGGACGTGTGGGAGATCGCCGCGCCCGAGCGCCGCGCGGAGTACCGCGAGTGGGAGGCCGCCAACAACGAACGGACGGAGCGCGAGCGCCTGATCCAGCGCCAGCGCAAGGCCAAGGAGCGGCGGGCACTCGAGGCCAAGCGCAGTCGCCTGCAGCGTGCACAGCTGATGTGCGTGCCCGACTCGATGCTCGACCAAGAGGAAGAGCCGATGACGCCGCTGCCAGTGGTCGTCGCGCCGCGGGCTCAGATGATGCCCGCTCGCGGCCGGCCCCCGCACGGCGCGGGCGCGACGTCGCGGCCAGAAGATTGACCCGGCATGCCGGGTTGCGGGTGGCCTACGCGTCTCACCAAGACTCCACGGCATCTTCCGGGATCCCCCGCTCGTGGGGCAGCTCGATGGGATCGCTCCACTCGCGCTGCCAAGTCGAAGACCCGATGACACCGCTGCCAGTGTCTGTCGTACCGCGAGCCCACACGGCAGGTGCACGGTGCTCGACCTGGGCGGCGAGCCTGACGACGACGCGCGTCGGTCGAAGGCCAACGCGCCCCATCGCAGCCCCTGGGAGTCACCGCTGCATCTCGGCGTAGAATTCACCCGACTCGGGGTGAAAGTAGACGTTGAGGACGTCGTGGATCTCGACGTCGAAGCGCTCCTTGGCGAGCGGAAAACGATTGAGCTTGAGGACGAGCTCGTAGCTCTCGGGGGCCTCCATCAAGCCCAGGCTCTCGAAGCCTCCGTAGACCGTGGGGTACCCGCCGAGCTGGCAGTGGCCGCCATCGTTGTTGGTCAGCCGCCGACGGATATTGTCGAGCTCTGCCTCCCACTGCCAGTCACCTAGTCGCTTGTCGTAGGGCAGCTCTTTGCCGTCGTTCACGACCAAGGCTCGTGCGGGAACCACCCGAACGCCGTCGGGCGCGGAAATTGGCGCGAGGTCCTCTCCTGCGTCGTGAGCCCAGATCGTCACGTGATCGGGGTCGCCCCACTCCACGTAACCCTCTGCTTCGTTGAGGAAGACCGTGATCCAGCGAGCCTTGCCCGGCGACCAAGAGTCCGCAGCAAATCCGAACCGGCCTAGACAGGTCATGGCGTTTGGCCAAGCCGTACCCGATGGTGCGAACGGGGTGCCGCCCAGATACGAGGTTGTGGGGTCGACGCTCGCCTCGGCCCCGGGATGGAAGATGGTCACGTCGCGGACCAGAGTGTTCAGTTCTGACTCGTTCGGCATCTTGACTCGCTGGGAGGCTAGCAGTTCGAAGGGAGCGGGAGCCAGTCCCTCACCGAGCCGAGAACAAACCTGCTACATCTTGGTGCGTGACCGGCCGTCAGCCACTCGCCGCCCGGGTTGCGATCTTATCGGTCTTCTACATGGTCCAGGGCCTGCCGTTTGGGTTTCAGGCCAAGGCGCTGCCGGTCTACCTGACGACGCACGGCCTGTCGCTGACCAACATCGGCTTCGCGGGCGCGGTCTCGGCTCCGTGGCTGCTCAAGCCGTTGTGGGCACCGATCGTCGACCGCTACGGCAGCGCTCGGTTCGGGCGGCGGCGCAGCTGGATCGTGCCGTTGCAAGCCGCGCTGGCCAGCACCTGCTTGGGGCTCGCGTTTGTCCCGGCCGAGGCGCTGGGCTTGTTCCTTGGCATGATCGCGCTAACAAATTTGTTCGCGGCGACAATGGACATCGCGGTCGATGGCCTCGCGGTCGACATGCTCGAGGCCGAAGAGCTGGGCTGGGGCAACATCGCGCAGGTCGTTGGCTACAAGATCGGCATGCAGATCGGCGGCGGGATCTTGCTGTGGGCCAGCCAGTGGATTGGCTGGCGCGGTCTGTTTCAGGCCATGACCGCGGTGATCGTCGTGGCGTTGGTCGTCACCTTGATCTGGCGCGAGCCCCCGCGCAAGGTGGCCTCGGACGAGGCCGAGGCCCAGCTGCGCACCAGCATCCGGGCGATGCTGAAGACCCTGGGCAAGGCGCTGGCGAGCCGCGGCGGCGTCGCGTTGTTGGTCGTGATCGCCACCTACAAGATCGGCGAGTCGATCAGCGACGCAATGTTTGAGCCCTTCTTGGTCCGCTACGCCGACTGGGGCGAGTCACGCGTGGGCCTGGTGCTCGGGATCTACTGCATGTTCTTCTCGCTCGCGGGGTCGTTCGTGGGCGGTTGGTTGGCCACGCGGATCCGCATCTTGCGGGCGGTGGTGGGGTTTGCGATCGCGCGCAGCTTGGCGATCGGCGGCGTCGTGTGGCTCTCGACCTTGGCCCCGGGCGAGATCGGCGACGCCCAAGTGGTGCTGGTCAAGGGCCTCGAGGAGCTCGCGGGCGGGGCCCTGACCACGGCAATGTTCGCGTTCATGATGAGCCGCGTCGACAAGCGGATCGGCGCGACTCACTACACGTTGCTCGCGGGCGTCGAGGTGTTTGGCAAGGCCCCGGGTGGCCTGCTCTCGGGGGTGATCGCCGACGCCGTTGGTTTCACGGCAACCTTTGCGAGCGGGCTTGGACTCTCGGTGGTGTGCCTGCCGCTGCTCGCGTTGGTCCGCAGGCGCCCGTACGCGGGCGACTGAGCCGAAGAACTTCCCCGCCGCGCTGCTCTACACTGGCGGCATCGCAGCTTGCTCGGCCGCGAGCTCTTTGCGCAGGCGCAGCTGGTAGAGCGCGCGGTCTTCGGGATCCATGTCCTCGAGCTCGGTGCTGGTCTCGATCCGCAGCGAGTCCCCCGCGCCGCTCTTCTCGTGCACTTCCGTGATCCACGTGCGCCCGGTGTAGGGGTTGTGGTGCAGGGTGCGGACGATGGCAGTGCGCCCGTTGTCGCGTCGGTAGACCTCGAAGCTCTTCACCGACCTGTCCTCTGCCTCGTGCATGCGGGCGGACCCTAAGGGGTTGAACGCCAGGGCGCAACTGGCCTTGCGACCGGTTCGGAGGTTGGGGCGCGTGAGCGCGAAGGTAGCGTCACACTTGCGCGACGAAGAGTGGTCGCTCGAGTTGCGCAGATTGTTCGCAAGCGGTCCGAAACCTGCTCGCATCGGACGGGGTCCAAGTCTGAGCAAAGCACGGGCCTCTGCCACGCAGCGTTATCAAGCAAGTCGCGTGATCGAGGAATTCATACCTCTTGCTGGGCCGGCTCGACCCGCGCAACCCCGTCAACCTTCCGTGAAGTTGTTGCAGGCGTCGTGGATGACCTCGAGCGCGTTTGAAAAGAACGCCGAGTAGTCGTCGGCGCACACGTCACCCATCTGGCCGTAGCTGAACTTGTTGACCAGCTGCGAGATGCGATAGGTGATCTGTGCGCCCTCGAAGGGGACCGCGTTGTTGCACGCGTTGGGCGGCGGGAGCCCGCCGAGCGCGAGCATGACGATGTTGGACTCGATGCCCTTGCGCGCGACCAGCTGCGCGAACCAGTCGGACGGGCCGCCGGGCGAGCCCTGGTCGAACATCGCGCCGTCGTCTTCATCGGTGATCACGATCAGGACCAACAGCGCGTCGTCGCGGATGAAGCCCTCGTTGCAGCCACCCGGCGCGCCAAGCTCGGGGCCGATCGCACGCAGGGCGGCCTCGAGCTGGTGCTCGTCGGTGTCCCCGTTGCCGCCGATGTTGGCGGCGCAGGTGAACGCGGGCGCGAGCTCGTCGGCGAGCGAGATGAACCGGCCCGCCGTCCACGGCCCGCACGAACCACCGGCGCTGCTGGTGACCAGCGCGCCGAGCTCCTGACAGGGCGGATCGTTGAGCGCGTAGGCGTCCGTTGTGACCACGCCGATGTGATAGTCGTTGGCTTCGTCGAGGTTGGCCTGGATGCCGGCGATGAAGCCGTCGAAGCTGGCGATCAAGTTGGCCTGCTCGGCGCTCATGCTGTTCGAGTTGTCAATCACGAACAACAGGTCGACGACGGTGCAGGGGGTGTCCGGCTTGTCGCTGGGGGTGTCGAGCTTGGGTGGGCCGCCGTCGTCCGTGGACTCGTCCGACTCGTCTGACGAGCCGGCGTCTTCGTGGGGCGGTGAATCGTTGCCGCTGTCGGTGTCCTCCCACCAAGGATCTTGGGGCGGCGGCTGCCAGTCGTCGTCGTTGTTGCCTTCGCCGTAGTTGATCTGTTGGCAGCCCGCGCTGACCACCCCCAGCGCCGCGACCACGCTCAGCAGGCCGGCGAGCTGCGCGAGGCGTCGAACGCGGTGAGCGACTACAGGCACCACGTTCAACATAGACGGGTCCCAGAGCTTACGCACGCCTTATCGCGGGTACCTGGGTTGCGAAGCTCGAAGCCGGGCGCGAACCTAGGCCCGATGGCTGAGGCGCTCCTGTCCCTGCGCATAAACGGTGAGTCGGTGCACGCCGCCGCTCCCGCCCACTGGACCTTGCTCGAGGTGCTCCGCTACCGGCTGGATCTGATCGGTAGCAAACAGGGCTGCGACAAGGGTGACTGCGGGGCGTGTACGGTCCAGGTTGACGGAGAGCCTGTGCTGGCGTGCCTGACCCTGGCCTGCGCGGCGGCTGGCCGCGAGGTTCGGACCGTCGAAGGGCTGGGCTGGGCGCCCGAGGCCCGCGACGGCTGCCATCCGCTGCAGGACGCGTTTGATCGGTGGGACGCGGCCCAGTGCGGGTTCTGTACGCCGGGGATCTTGATGAGCGCCGAGGCGCTGCTGCGCAAGGCCGGGCGCGTCGTGACCCGCGAGGAGGTCCGCGAGGCCCTGGCCGGCAATCTGTGCCGCTGCACCGGATACACGAAGATCATCGACGCGGTCGTGGACGCGAGCGCGATGCTGGTGGGTCCGCGCGAGCAGGCCTGAACCGCAAGGAGCGAACGACATGCCAGAGCAAGACAGCACTGACGAAGACGTCGCGCGAGACGAAGTTGGCGAGCAAGCCGAAGTTGGCGAGCAAGCCGAAGCACCGGAGCCGGAGCTGGTCCGGTGGCAGCTCGGCAAGTCGCACCGCAAAGTGGACGCGATGGAGCGGATGCGCGGGATCACCCGCTACACCGACGACATCAAGCTGCCGGGGCTCTTGCACTGCAAGATCCTCCGCAGCCCGCACCCCCACGCGAACATCCTGAGCGTCGATGTCAGCCGCGCGCTGGCGATGCCGGGCGTTCACGCGGTCCTGACCGGCGCCGATCTGCCGGTGCCCTACGGCGTGATCCCCTGGACGCCCGACGAGACCGCGCTCGCCTGCGGGAAGGTCTGCTACGTCGGCGATGGCGTCGCGGCCGTGGCTGCGATCGACGAAGACACGGCGATCGCCGCGTGCGAGGCGATCGAGGTCGAGTACGAGCCGCTCCCGGCCTACTACGATCCCGAAGAGGCGCTCGCGGGCGCGCACAAGATCAACCCCTACGCCAAGCGCGGCAACCTCTCCAAGGACGTGGTGCTCGAGTTTGGCGACGTCGAGGCCAGCCTCGACGGCGCCGACATCGTCGTCGAGGGCGAGTACTACTTCGAGGGCACGACCCACGGTGCGATCGAGCCGCACTGCGCGGTCGCCCACGTCGAGCCCAACGGCCTGCTCACGGTGTGGTCGGCCACCCAGGTCTCGCACTACCTGCACCGCGAGCTCGCCAAGGTGCTCGGGCGTCCGGCCCACACCATTCGCGTGATCCAGCCCCCGCTTGGCGGCGCGTTTGGTGGCAAGTCCGAGCCCTTCGATCTCGAGTTTTGCGTCGCGTTGCTGGCGATCCGGACCGGGCGTCCGGTCAAGTGCCTCTACACCCGCGAAGAGGTGTTCTACAGCCACCGCGGCCGCCACCCCATGCGGATGCGCTACAAGACCGGGTTTCGCCAGGACGGCACGATCACCGGGGTCTCGGCGCGGACCTTCATCGACGGCGGCGCGTACTCGAGCTTTGGGCTCGTCACGACCTACTACTCGGGGCAGCTGCTGTGTGCTCCGTATGCGTTCCCGGCCTACCGCTTTCACTCGACCCGGGCGTACACGAACAAGCCGGCGTGCGGGCCCAAGCGCGGCCATGGCTCGGTCCAGCCCCGGTTTGCGATCGAGGTTCAGCTCGACAAGGCCGCCGTCGAGCTTGGCTTGGATCCAATCGAGCTGCGCCGTCGCAACGACATCGGGCCCGAAGGGGTCACCGTCAACGAGTTCAAGATCGGCAGCAACGGGTTCCTCGAGTGCCTCAGTCGGGTCGAGGCCGCCTCGGACTGGGGCCGACGGGCAACGCTGCCCTATGGGCGTGGGCTCGGGATCGCCGGCAGCACGTACATCTCGGGCACCAACTACCCGATCTACCCCAACGAGATGCCGCAGGCCGCGGTCCAGGTCTGCCTGGATCGCAGCGGTCGCGCGCGGGTGTTCTCTGGGGCCAACGACATCGGCCAGGGCAGCAACACGATGCTCGCGGTGATCGTCGCGCAGGAGCTCGGGCTCGAGCTCGACGACGTTCGGGTGCTCTCGGCCGACAGTGATCTGTGTCCGGTCGATCTTGGCGCCTACAGCTCGCGGATCACCTTGATGGTCGGTGGCGCGTGCTTGGACGCCGCCCAAAAGCTGCGCCGCAAGGTTCGGGCTGCCGTCGCCAAGCGCTGGGAGCTGCCAGCGCGGCGCGTCACGCTGATCGATCGCAAGGCGATGGACCTCGAGGACCCCTCGCGCAGCGTGTCGATCGTAGAAGCCTTCCAGTGGGCCGAGGCCGACCACGGCCTGCTCGGCGAGGTTGGCAACTACAACACGCCCAAGGACCGGCACGGCAGCTACCGCGGCGGCACGATCGGGGCCTCGCCTGCGTACAGCTTCACGGCCCACGTCGCCGAGGTCGAGGTCGACCCCGACACCGGGGTCGTCGAGGTCAAGCACATCTGGGTCGCGCACGACTGCGGGACCGCGCTGTCGCAGCGCATTGTCGAGGGCCAGATGGAAGGCTCGGCCTACATGGGCTTCGGCGAGGCGCTGATGGAGCGCCACGACGTCGACCCCGGTCACAACGGTGTCCACATTGGGCCAAGCTTGCTCGACTATCGCATGCCAACGTTTCTCGATACACCGGAGCTGCACGCCTTGATCGTCGAGGCACCCGACGCCCAGGGCCCGTACGGGGCCAAGGAAGCCGGCGAGGGGCCGCTGCACCCAAGCATCCCCGCGATCGCCAACGCGATCTACGACGCCGTTGGCATCCGCCTGGACTCGCTGCCGTTCGCGCCGCCGCGGGTGTTGACGGCGATTGAGGATCGCCTGGTGCTCGAGCACGCGGGCGAGCTGCCCACGTTCAAGGTTGGCCGCGGTCGGCCCGAGCTCGCCAGCAAGCGCGCGGCGGGGGAGGTGGCCTGATGCTGCGGCTTCCACAGTTTGGGGTCGCGCTGCCCGCCAACGTAGACGCTGTCGTCGCGCTGCTGCGGGACAACCCGGGGGCGCGGATCGTCGCGGGCGGGACCGACATCCTGCCCAACCTCAAGCACCGGCTCGACGAGCCGGGCATGCTGATCAGCCTTGCCCAGGTCGCCGAGCTGCGCAGCATTGCGAAGGTCGAGCACGACGGCCAGGCGTGGGTGGAGATCGGGGCCGGCAACACGCTCACGCAAGTCAGCGAGGATCCGCAGGTCCGCGCGCTGTTCCCCAGCCTCGCAACCGCGGCCGGCCTGGTTGCGAGCCCGCTGATCCGCAACATGGGCACGCTGGGCGGCAACGTGAACCTGGATACCCGCTGTCGCTACGTCAACCAGACCAAGTTCTGGCGGCAGGCGCTGGGTGGCGGCTGCCTCAAGTCCGAGGGCAAGGTCTGCTGGGTGGTGCCGACCGGGCGCAACTGCGTGGCCGCGATGAGCAGCGACTGCGTGCCGGTGTTGATCAGCCTCGACGCGCAGATCGTCCTGGCCGGTCCGCAGGGCCAGCGCGTGGTCCCGGCCGCGAGCTACTTCAAGGCCGACGGCCTGCGCCACACCGTGCGCGAGGACGCCGAGCTGACCACCTCGCTGCGGGTGCCCGTACCCACCACGCCAACGCGCAGCGCCTACGCCAAGTGGACGGTCCGCAAGAGCATCGACTTTCCGCTGGTCTCGGTCGCGCTGCGCTTTGATCTGGAGGCGGACAGCGTGGACGCGCCAGTGACCAAGCTGGTGGTGGTCGCGGGGGTGCTTGGGGCCAAGCCGCGGATCGTCAGCAAGCTCGACGATGCAATCGGGAAGCCGCTGTCGGATCCGGCGCTGTCGCGGATCGTGTGTGCGGCCGTCGCCAAGCAGTGCAAGCCGCTGGAGAATGTGCCCTATGAGGCGCCGTATCGGCGGCGGATGTTCGAGGTGTTCACGCGCCGGGCGATCGCGGAGCTGGTCGCCGCGGGGTAGCGGGGGGGCTCGAGCGCTGACCGCGGCAGACAACGCGGGGGGTCGCGCATCGTCGTGTGTCTAATCGTTCGTTCCTCGCGTTCGCCGGGGCGGATCTTGGCTCGTAGTCTGCTCGGTCGCGGCCCGTTCCTCAGCCAATACCCGCTCGGTCAGCGCTGCCATCTTTCGACGCGCGACTCGCAGCCTGCTGTTGAGCGTGTTCACGTTGACGTGAAGCGCCTCCGCGGCCTCGTTGACGGTGACTCCTTCGATTTCGTCGAGGATATAGATCTCGCGTTGTTCGTGCTCCAACTCGTCCAACATGCTCAACAGCAGGGCGCGGGCATCATACCTCGAACGTGGTTCGTGGACGTTCGAATCCTGGGCGTTGTCGAGTGCGTGGGCCTTGCGTTGGCGACGTATGAGCTGCCGATGGTGTGATTTCGCGCAGCGCGACGCGATTCCAAATAGCCAAGCCTTTACCGATATATTGAGCTCTTTGCGGTCAGCGAGTCGACGAGCCGCCATCACGAAGACATCTTGGGCGACGTCGTCCAAGTCAGACTCGCGCACTCCGAGATGGACGAGGCACCGCCAAACAAAGCTAAAATGTTCACGATAGATGCCCGCTAATTCATCATCGGCGTCTTCGTCGCTGTCATCCGCTCGGGTCTGCTCGAATTCGGCGATTGTGAGCATCACCCGACAAAAATCCCAGGCGACGTCCGTCAAGCTCGCATACGCGGATTTTGCCACCCAGAAGACCACCCGAACATCGAGCAGCGTCGGCATCTCGTCGCGGCGTTGATTGAGATTTGCGACCGCCGACGTACGACGCGTGCGGCCGGTGATATCTGTGACCAGTCGATCCAGACCGACGACAAACAGCACGTCGGCCGCGGCGCTGGTGTCGACCATTCGTTGAACCAGATCTTGGCGGTCGTCGGCGCGCTGAAGCTCCATGGTCGAGACACGCAGGCCCGCCGCCCGCGCCCGCTCCGCCAAGCTCTCGCGCATATCGTTGGCCAGCACAGGATCGGCGTGAGTCGCCATCGCCATTCCGAAGCGTGGGCCCGGTCGAGTCAAGAACCGGAAGAGCCGTTCAATCTCGGCGTCATCATGCGCGGCCACCGAAGCGGGAGCGTCCCGCTTCGGCCCCTCGTACTTCACCGCAACGTCGGTCATCCCGGACTCCGAGCCTCGCGCAGCGCCTCGAGGAATAGCTCGTCGGCTCGAACGCCGGGGTGGACATCCCACCATTCTATTCCGTCATAAGGCAAGATACATGAGTTCTTCAGCATCCGTCGATCCTGATCGGTGTCGAGGATTCGATGGGACTTATGGATCTCGACCGCACGTGCGAAGTCACTGGGTCGCAGCGTCGATGTGCGGCGACCACCCAACCAACGCCCAGCGTTCTCGATATCGGTGACCTCGACCTTGTCGGGCTCGACGTTTTCGACCGCCCGCCGCGCGATCATCATTATATCCCCGATGTGCCCGCCGGACCAATGGGCCAACGCGTGGATGCAAGCCGAAGGGTCGGTGAATACGGCGTCCAGCGCCATGCGGTGCTGCAACAGTTGTGCGATGGCGTTGGCAGCCTCTGGGCGGACGATGTCGGGCGCGTCGCCAGGAAAGCGGACGGGCAGCACCGGCATGTTGATGCACGTGAACGCTCGGCTCGCGGGGGTTGTATACGGCGAGTATTCGCAGCTCGGGTTGAAGAACAGCAGCGCGTTAGTCCGCAGCTGACGAAATTCCGGAGCTCGTGCGAGCAGCGCTCCATCCACCAGCGCCGGGTTCATCTTTTCGAGGTCGTCGAACACGACGCAGAGCTTAGACCTGCGAGGCGCGAGCGCTTTGTGAACCGCATCGAGCAGCAGGTTCAACCGTCGGACCAACGCGGCCGGGTCCCGTTCGGTCCGCCGTCGGATCTCGCGACGGTACTCGTTGTCGGACTTCAACGCGGCGGTCACCTTGGCCGCAAACGCAGCGAGAAACGGAACCGATACCCCAGCGTCGGCGGAGACCTCGAGACTGCCGAGGATCTGCTCGCTGTGTGTCGCAATCAGGATCTCGTCGGCAAACCAGCCCCGGACGGCCTCGAGATGCTCGCCCGCGACTTCTAGCTGGAGGCCGCCGAGTTCACGAATGATCGCTTCGGCGACGACCAGCATCAGATCGGAGAATACGAAGTCACCTTGATCAAATGCCTCGAGCGAACGGATGTAGACCGGCGTGAGTCCGTCGCGGGCGAGCTCGGCCAGCGCGCTGCGTGCGAGCGTCGTCTTTCCCACGCCCGCATGCCCCATGAGTCCGACGTGAACAAACTCGGGGCGCCCGGCGCCAGACGACAGGTGCTTCTTCAGTTTGTGCGCGACCCCGTAGTGCTCGCGCGGCACCAGGCGCTCGAGATCGGCAAACCATGGATCGCCTGGGCGCACGACCGCGAAGGGATCCAGCGTCCAGTACGCCTCCGACGCGTTCCTCGCCTGAATGAGCCGGCTCATGCGACACCAGTCTACCCCTGTTCGCTTCTGTGGCCGAGGAGCACCCCTGTTCGGGCGTGGGGCGCCATGCGCGCTGGCGACGTGAACCGTTCTGACGTTGCACTCCAGCGAGCGGGGCGCCCGCAGACGCCGCGGGGCTGACGAGCTCTCAGCCGCAGCGCCCGCTCAGGTTTTGGTGGCCAACACCGACAAGAACTAGATCTGTGGCCGGGTGCTACTGGCGAGGAGCCCGCGGCGCAAACCTGGGTGCGATTCTCGTGCAGAGTCACCGCGGAAGGTCCCGGCGTTGGCAGTTCGAGGATCTCGCCTCGGCGTCTGCCCCAAGACGGTTTGAGCTGTGTTCGCCGGGTGCTCGCGGCTCTGCTCGATCCCGAGACTGGCATCGAGCTGATCGAACCGGCCCCGGGCAATCCGCAGCACGGACGCGTCGAGCTGCCGAACGCGGGATGCTCGATCATCCCGCCGCCGGGCTTTGTGTTCGTCTCGCGCGAGGTCATGCCAATGGCACCGAGCCTTGCCAGCTTTGTGCGGGTGGGTATCGAGCCCGAGCCCGACGCGATGGTCGATGTTTGGCGGGTCGACGAGTCCGTCCAAGATGCCGGGCAGCTGCGGGCCTTCGCCGACCAGACGGCGCGCGGGTGGGCCAACGAAGGGGCGCAGGACGTCGAGGTCGAGAGCCGGGCCCTCGCGGACGCGCCCCATGCAGCGGCGGTGCGCTGCGAGATCAGCTTCACCGTTCAGGGGCGTTCGCGTCGCTGCCTCTGTTGCTGGTTCATCGCGGCAGACAACGCGGTGACCCGCATCGCTGTGTCGTTTCCTGGGCAGGTGCCATTCGTAGAGTGGGAGTCGCTCCTGAGCGCCGTCGTGAACTCGTGGCAGCCGCTGAAGCCGACGGAGCCCGAGCCCTCCGCGCGCGGGCCCTGGTGGCGGCGGTTGGTGTCCCGCTGAGCCGCGGGCGTGCCCAGTTCACGGTGACGCGGACGGGAGTCGGCGCCAGGCAGGATCGGTATCGGACCACGCGGGATCGCCCGATTCAGGCCCCGGACTCGGGGGTCCATCGATCAGCTCGACCCGGAGTCGCGTGAACTCGCCAAGCTCACCGCGCGTGTTTTGGACAACCGCGAGCGCGTTCGCATCGGGAGACCACGCGACCCACTTCGCACCCTCAAACCCGCGGCCCGAGCTGAGTCCGACCCCGTAGTCCGAGGGCGAGACCGCGTCGAAGTGCCAGTACGAATATGCGAATCGACCACCCAGGGGCGACCACTCGATCGAGCGCACTCCATACGCAGGACTCGAGGCCTCGCGGAAGTTGGCGCCATTTGGGTCGACTCGATAGATCGCGCTGTACACATCTTCGGCGCTGCGCCCAGCCGAGATAAAGGCGATCGTCGAGCCGTCGGGCGACCACTTGGGGCCCGTGTCCGAGGGCAGCGAGGAGGCGTTGGGTGGGTCGGGATCGATGCGCACAGCCTCGCCGGTCTGGGCATCGACGACATACAGCGCGCTGTTCGAGTCGTGCTCCGGCCACAGTCCCGCGACCACCAGCCGCGCGCCGTCGGGGGCCCACGAGAACGACGTGACGTGACCTGTCCCGACGCGCCGCTCGGCTTGGGTCTCGACGTCGATGATCCGCAGCTCGTTCCCGTCCGCCTGCCTGCGCAAAAACCCGAGCTCGAGCCCGACCGGTGACCACGCTGGGCTCGCGCCTTGGGTGAGCGCTCGCGCCTCGCCGACCTCGGGATCGAACAGCTGGATCTGCTCGAGATCGTCGTCGTCGAGCCGCCGCCAGTAGGCCAACAGCCGGCCGTTGGGCGACCAACAAAGACCGCCGATCTGGGCGCCGACCGGCTCAGGAGGCAGCAGCGCCACATCGCGTGATCCTGGTGTGAACCCGCGCAATTGCTGCTGGAGCTCGCCGTCGTAGTGCGTGCGAACGAACGCGATCTCGACATTGGCGGGATCGATGATCGCGTCTGGGCCACAGCCGATCAGCGCCAACACCAGGCCCGCGTGTGAACTTATTCGCAAGTGGGCACCTGCACGATCCGATCTTGCGCGACGCACCGCGCCGTGAGGCCGATCGTCCCGCGCCCGGCAAGCTCCCGCGGGCGCTGGACCACCTCGTGGGCTCAGGGTGGGCCCGGAATCACGAGCTCGATCTCTTGAATCGTAGGCTCGCCCATCTTCGCGATCTTCATCTTTGGCCCAATGAGGATCGTGCCCGGCAGCGAGATGCTGAACGAGCCGCCGCCTTGGTCGACACCAAAGGGGTACCACACGTCCTGCAAGTCGCTGCGCACGACGAGGCCCTTGTGGTTGTAGTTGTTGGTCCACGCCTGCACGTCAGCCAATGTGGCAGGAGAGCCATCGGCCCCCTCGCTGACGTAGGTCAGCGTCATCAGGCCTTGGGAATCGTAAGTGTCAAACAGACCCGCGACCGCGGGTGCCAGCGCCTGGCAAGAGCCTCACCAGAGGGCTACGTATTCGAAATATATAGCTTCATGGCAAAAGTCGTAGAGGCGAACGTTCTCACCAAACTGATCCTGAAGGGTCCAATCGGGCATGATCGTGCCCGCGTAGATGCCACCGGGTGACCAGCCGTTTGGAACGATGTCGTCTTGGCAGCAGCCGATGTCCCAGCCGCCCATGTAGGGGCTGGGGACGTTGCAGCCGACCGGCTCGCTGGTCTCGCCCGTATCGCCATCGCCGTCGCCCGGGTCGCCATCGCCGTCGCCCGTGTCGGCATCGCCATCGCCGGTCGTGTCATCGGCCACACCGTCGAGCGACCCGCCGTTGCCGTCATCCGATTCGCAGCCGATGAGCGTGAGCGATGCAGACAAACCGATCAGAGCCACGGAAGAAAATGTACGGCGCATGACCGTCTATCGTTCCCAGAAACCGGCAAAAATAGCAACCAGAATTGTGAGAACTGCCAAAAACCCCTCGGCCGGACTGAAAAGGGCCTCACAGGCCCCGCGCGGATCTGTTACCTCAGCCCCGTGCCAACCCCCACCGAAGTCATCGAGCAGTTCTACACCGCCTTCGCCAAGCAAGACGCGGAGGGGATGGTCGCTTGCTACCACCCGAAGGTGACCTTCTCGGACCCGGTGTTCGTGGGCCTCGATGCGCGCGAGGCCTGCGGGATGTGGCGGATGTTGTGCGAGCGGGCTCAGGACTTCTCGCTGGAGTTCTCAAACGTGAAGGCCGAGGGCGATCGTGGCTCGGCCCACTGGGAGGCCCACTACACGTTCTCGACGACCGGCCGGCATGTGCACAACGTGATCGACGCGGAGTTTCGCTTCGCGGATGGCAAGATCATCGAGCACCGAGACCAGTTCGACTTTCATCGCTGGTCCCGGCAGGCGCTTGGGATGCCGGGGCTGCTCTTGGGGTGGACTTCCGTGATCCGCAACAAAGTTCGGGGGCAGGCTCGCAAGGGGCTCGAGAACTATCTGCAGAAGCATTCGGGGTAGGGGCCGTCACGCCAGCGGCCAGCGGCGCAGCGCCTCGGCGAATTCGAAGAAGCGCTCGCGGCGAAGATCCGCGCTGCGAAACACCAAGCGAAAGTGATCGCGCAGCAGCTCGACGCTGCGCAGGAGCTGGACCAGTGAGCCGTTGGCGAGGTCGGCCCGGACCATGTACTCGGGGAGCACCGCGACGCCCTCGCCCGCGATCACGCGGCGCCGGATCGCCTCGCCAACCCCGAGGTAGCGGTGGCTCTCGAACCGCATCGCGCCGCGCAGGCCAGGGGCGTCGCGCAGGTAGCGATACAGCGGCAGCTCGGCGTCGACGTCGAGGAGGCGGTGGCGGTTGGCGTCGCGGCGGCGGCGAAACGGGGTGTGCTCGACCAACGAGGCAGCGGCGACGAACACGTAGTTCTCTTCGAACAGCACCTCGCCCTCGAAGCTTGGATCTGGCAGCCGCGCCGAGGTCACGACGCAGTCGAGGGTGCCGTCGCCAAGCCGCGCGAGCAGGTCGGGGCCCGAGCCGAAATACAGGTTGGCGCGCAGCTGGGGGAGCACGCGCTCGAGCTCGGGCAGCAGCGGGAGCAACCATGACAGGCCCAGCTCGAAGCGGGTCCCGACCGTGAGCGAGAGCGGGGTCCCGAGCTCGCCGCGGACGATCCTCGCGCACTCGCCCGCCTCGACCAGGATCTTGCGCGCTTGGGGCAGCAACGCCTGGCCCTCCGTGGTCAGCCGGACCGAACGGGTCGTGCGCAAGAACAACGCCGCGCCGAGCTGATCCTCGAGCTGCTTGATCCGCTGGCCAAACGCCGCAGGCGTGAGCGCGACCAGCTTGGCCGCTGCGCGAAAGTTCTCGGTCCGCGCCGCGGCCTCGAAGCAGCGCAGATTCTCGATTGATGGCAGCGCCTCCACGCGATCAATTATGAAGCGTAGCCTTACGCAACGGAACCGATTATTCCGTTAGCGAAGTTTGCTGCCATGGTGAGGCAGTCTCCGAAGGCGTTCGCAAGCGGGCGAGAAGCCCTCGCCCGAGCTGAAAACAGTTCGCTGCCATGGTGAGGCAGTCTCCGAAGGCGTTCGCAAGCGGGCGAGAAGCCCTCGCCCGAGCTGAAAACAGTTCGCTGCCATGGTGAGGCAGTCTCCGAAGGCGTTCGCAAGCGGGCGAGAAGCCCTCGCCCGAGCTGATCACAGTCGCAAGCGAGCGGGAGGATGGAACGCGGCGACGTGCTACTCGGCGACGAAGCCAGCGGCCTTGTGCGAGCCGTCGCAAAACGGCTTGTTGTTCGAGGCCCCGCAGCGGCACAGCGCGTGCCGGGTGCCCCGCCAGGCCACGCGCCCGGCCCCGGTGACGATCGTGAAGCTGCCGTTGACGAGCAGCGGGCCGTTGGGGACGCGCTTGACCTCGAGCGGACCGCCCTCGGTGATCGAGGCGTCACCCGTGGAGCCGACGGCGCCCGCGTCGTGAAAGGGCTCGACCCCGTCGCTGGCCGCACGGTGGCTGTTGTCGCAAAACGGCTTGTTGGCCGAGCGACCGCAGCGGCACAGGGCGGCGCGGAACCGGACGCCGCCCATGTCCTGCGCGGCGCCGGCGATCTGCAGATCGCCGGTGAAGTACAGCGGCCCATCGTTGGAGACGACGACTTGGTTTCGCGCGGGGGCGCGCTCGACCTCGCCGCCGTCCTTGCGCAGGTAGGTCAGCGCGCCGGTTGGGCAGCGCTCGCACACCTCGGCGACCTCGGCGGCCGAGCCGGCGACGTTGGGATCACACCAAGGATCGCGGCCACCCGTGAACAGCGGACCGTCGGCGCGCCCGCACTCACCCACGTGAATGCACAGCCGCTTGTCCCAGCTGACATCAACGTGGTCACCCGGGTACTCGAAAATATTCGACTTGTCCGACATGGACGCAGCATACCTCAATCGCCCGACTCAATCGTCGCTGGGTTCGGGGTTGGCACGCGCGAGCGTGGCCACGACGGCGTCGCGCAGGCCGGCTTCGGTCTGCTGCTCGGCGACGGCGTCGACCCGGATCCCGAGGGCTTCGATCGCGTCGGCGGTCACGGGCCCGATCGCGATGACCTTGGCCCGCGCGAGGTGAGCCCGGGCCCGCGCGTTCCCGAACGCCTCGCCCGTGGTCTCGAGAAAGTGCCGCGCCGTGCGTCCGCTGGCGAAGCAGATCGCGTCGTAGCCCTCGCCGCCCTCGTCCACCGGCTGCAGCGAGGCGAGCAGCAGGTTGGGCACGGTCGGGCGCACGGTCTGGTAGCCGACGACTAGCTCGAGCTGTCCGCCGGCCTTGGCGATCGCCTGACCGAGCAGCTCGCGGCCCTCGTCGGCGCGGATCTGCAGCCACGCGCGGCCGAGCGCGCCGTGGTCTCGCAGCGCGTTGATCAGGCCCTCGGCGCGGGCGCGGGCGGGCACGATGTCGGGGCGAAGGCCTCGCTCGATCAGGCGCTCGGCCGTTCCGGTGCCGATCGCGGCGACCAGCTTGCCGGCGAAGATCCGCACGTCGAGCTGCGCGCGGGCGAGCGCGTCGAACAGGGCCTCGACGCCGTTCGGGCTCGACACGATCACGCCCGCGAAGTCCGGTCCCGCGCCGTCTTGCGTGGCGCCGCGGGGCGCGAACGATTGCAGCGCCCGATCGAGGGCGGCCTGCTGCTCGGCGGGGGCCGGCCCGAAGTCCAAGCAAGGAAACACGACCGCGTCGGCGCCCTCGGCCGCGAGCAGGTTGACCAGGCCACCAGCTTGGCGCGCGGCTCGGGTCACGACCACGCGACGGCCAAACAGCGGGCGCTGCTCGAACCATTGGATCCGCTCGCGCAGCGCGACCACGTCACCCACAACCATCACCGCGGGCGCCCGGATCGCCGCGGCCGCGATCCGATCCGCGATGTCCCCAAGCGTGCCAACTACGGTCTGTTGGATCCCGCGGGTTCCCCAGCGGACCACCGCGGCGGGCGTGCTGGGGTCGCGGCCGGCGTCGACCAGCCGCTGCGCGTTGGTCCGCGCGTTCTTGACGCTCATCATCAAGACCAAGGTCCCGGCGCTGTTGGCCAGGTGGTTCCAAGCGACGGTGAGCCCGGCCTTCTCGTAGGCTTCGTAGCCCGACACGAAGCTGACCGAGGGCGTGTGGTCGCGATGTGTGATCGGGATCCCGGCCGCCTGCGGAGCGGCGATCGGCGACGACACACCGGGCACGAACTCGAACTTCACCTGGTGCTGCGCGAGGTACTGGGCCTCCTCGGCGCCGCGACCAAACATCATGGGGTCGCCACCTTTGAGCCGCACGACGTAGCGCCCGGCCTTGGCCCGCGCGACCATGAGCAGGTTGACCTGGGCCTGATCGAGCTTCGGGGCGCCGGGCGCCACGTGCTGACCGCGGACGCGCTGCAGGACCTCGGTGTGGGAGGGGCAGTGGAGCAGCACGGCCGGGTTGACGAGGTAGTCGACGATCACCACGTCGGCCCGCGCGAGTCGGTCCCGCGCGGCCAGCGTGAGTAGCTCGGGATCCCACGGACCCGCGCCAACCAGCGAGACGAAGCCCTCAGTCACGCGCTGCCCCGCGGGTGGGGTGTCGGACGTCGGGTTTGGGTCGAGTGGGTCGGGGTGAGCAGGGTTGGTCGGAGTGGCACTCATGCACGTTCGCGCAGGTGGGGGGAGGTGGCTCGCCTGCGCGCAGAGTAGCGGGTGTCACCCGCATTTGGATAGCGGACTGCGTGGGGCTTGTGTGCGATAGCCGGTGTACTCTGGCCCGGGCCAACTTGCAGGGTCGAGGGCAGCAACCTACGCGGAGGCGGGCAGCGTGAGCTTCGCGCTCGATGGCTATCAGACGCCGCGACTGCTGCGCTCGTCACCGTCAACCAAGGTCTACGCGGCGATCCGCGAGCACGATCAGCGCCGCGTCGTCGCCAAGATCTACGAGCTCGCGGGCGACGAGGGCCTCGAGGCTCGGGTCGAGCATGAGTTTCGGCTGATCCATGATCTCGAAGTCGAGGGGGTCGTGCGGGCGCTGGCGCTCGAGCGCGCGGGCACGAAGATCGCGGTGGTGCTCGAGTGGTGCGAGGGCGTGAACCTCGAGCAGTTCTGCGCGGGGCGGCCGTTGGCGCTCGATGTATTCTTCGAGATCGCCCTGCAGCTCACGCGCTCGCTGGCCGCCGTGCATGCGCAGCGGGTGATCCACCGTGACATCAAGCCAACCAACATTCTGATCGACCCCGAGACGCGGGTGGTCTCGATCGCCGACTTCGGGATCTCGGTGCTGCTCGAGAGCGAGCGTCAGCGCATCAACGATCCAGCGGTGGTCGCTGGCACGCTGCCGTTTGTCTCGCCCGAGCAGACCGGTCGCACCCGCCGCGAGGTCGACTTTCGCAGCGACCTGTACTCGCTTGGCGTCACCTTCTACGAGATGTTGACGGCGCGCCGCCCGTTCGAGGCCCGCTCGCCGCTCGAGCTGATCCACGCCCACCTCGCCCGCCGCCCCGAGGCGCCGCACTGGGTCCGCGCCGAGATCCCGGCGCCGCTGTCGGCGATCGTGATGAAGCTGCTCGAGAAGGCGCCGGAGCGGCGCTACCAGTCGGCGCAGGGTCTGCGCGCCGATCTCGTCCGGCTCGACACGGCGCTGCGCGAGGGTCGTGGGCTCGAGCACTTCGAGCTGGGGCTCGACGACGTGCCGATGACCTTGCAGCTGCCGCACCGGCTCTACGGTCGCAGCGTCGAGGTCGAGCTGCTGATTCGAGAATACCGGCGGATCGCGACGGGCGAGCCACGCTTCGTGCTGATCAGCGGGCCGGCTGGGATCGGCAAGTCCGCCCTGATCGCCCAGCTCACCGAGCCGGTCATGGGGCGCCAAGGGTTCTTGGCCCGGGGAAAATTCGATCGTGAACAGAGCGACAAGCCCTACGCCGGCTTTGTGGTCGCGCTGACCGATCTGGTCGAGCAGCTGCTGACCGAGACCGACGAGCAGCTGCAGCACTGGCGGCAAGAGATCCTGAGCGCGCTGGACTCGCTGGCGCCGGCGATGTGTGAGCTGGTCCCCAAGCTGCGCATGGTCGTGGGTCCAACCCCGACGATGGTCGATGTTGGCCCGGCCGAAGCGCACAACCGGACGGCGCTGGCGTGCGCGCGGTTGATCTCGGTGTTCGCTCGCGCGGAGCACCCGCTCGCGCTCGCGCTCGACGACGTTCACTGGGCCGATCGTGCCAGCTGCGAGCTGCTCGCGGCGCTGCTCGCCGAGCCCCGCGGCGCGCTGTTGGTGTTGGCGACGATCCGGTTCGACGAGCTGACGGGCGGCCACCCGCTGCGCGAAGTCATCGACACCTGCGAGGCCGAGCGCGACCAGATCTTGTGGCTCGACCTTGGCCCGCTCGGGCGCCGGGAGATCGCGGCCATGGTCGGCGACTCGCTGGCCCGCAGCCCCGACGACGTCGCCTCGCTCGCGGCCTTGATCGGGCGCAAGGCCAATCAAAACCCGTTCTTCATTCGCCAGTTTCTCGCGCACCTCGTCGACCTGAATTTGTTGCGGGCCACCGCCGAAGGCTGGGCTTGGGATGAGCAGGCGATCGAGCTCGCCGGGATCCCCGACGATCTGCTCGAGATGATGACCGAGAAGCTCGGGCGCCTCGACGAGGGGCCGCGCGAGCTGTTGACGGTGGCGGCGGTGATCGGCACCCGCTTTGATGTTGCGACCCTCGAGTTCACGGCGGGCACCAAGCACCTTGGCCGCGGGCTGGTGCGCCTGGTTGAAGAGGGCCTGCTCACGGCGGTCGGCGCAAGCCGCTACGCGTTCACCCACGACCGGATCCGCGAGGTCGCCTACACCATGGTCTCGCTCGAGCGTCGCTGCACGCTGCACCGCGAGATCGGTCAGTTTCGGCTCGATCGGGTCGGCCTCAACGATCTGGCTGACGCGGTGTTCGATCTCGTCGACCACCTGGATCTCGGCTGCGGCTTGATCCCGCTGTCCGACGAAGATCCGGCCGCGGCCTCGGCTCGGGCCGAGCGGTCGCTCGCCGCGATGGACGAGTTTGCCCGCGACAACCTGGCCGAGCTCAACGCGCTCGCGGGCTACAAGGCGCTCAACGGCGGCGCGGCCTCGACCGCGGCGAGCTACCTCGACGCTGGCGTCAAATTGCTCGAGCGCGCGGGGGTGTTCCCGGAGCCGGGCGATCCAGGGCACACGCTGCGGCTGGCGCTCGAGCTCGGGCTCGCGCAGGCGCTGGCGTTGTGTGGCCAGCGCGAGCGATCGGAGCGACGCTTCGAGGCCCTGCTGCGGCGCCGGGTCGAGCCGTCGGACTACGGGCGGATCGTGTCCAAGCGGATCGAGGTTCACGTCTTGGCCAGCGATCGCCGGACGGCGCTGGCGGCCGGGCTCGCGGGTCTGCGCGCGCTCGGCTACGAGTTCGAGACCTCGCGGGGCAAGCTCGAGGCCGGGGCTGGATTGCTGCGGCAGCTGCCGAATTTGCGGCCCAAGCAGCTGCGCGAGCTGATCAACCGGCCGCGGGCCGACGCACCCAAGGCCAAAGCTGCGATGAGCATCCTGATGATGCTTGGAACCGTCGCCCACGTGGTCGACCGCAAGATCCACGTGGTGTTGGTTGCGACCCACGTGCAGCTGTTGCTGACCCATGGTCGCCACACGTCGGGGCCGCTGGCGCTGACCCAGCTCGGCTTGCTGGTCTCGGTCGCGCAGCGAGATCTAGCCCTCGAGATCCTGGCGATCGCGCAGGAGCTCGCCGAGCTCGAGGGCCCGGCCGCGATGCGGCATCGGATGGACATGCTCCGGTCGCTGGTCGTGAGCTGGCGGTCCGCGTACCCCGACGTGCTGCCGCCGATGCGCGACGCGGGGGCGCGTGCGTTCGAGGCCGGCGATCTCGAGTTTGCTGGGTACGCGACCTCGATGCAGCCTTCGTTGAGCTTCGCTAGCGGGCTGCATCTGCGCGCGCTCGAGCGCGCGACCGAGGTCGCGGTCCACCGCCTGCAGCAGTGGAACGCCCGGGCACTGGTGCCGCCGCCGATGGCATACCTCGACTTTGCGCGCTTGATGCTCTCGGGTGACGAAGAGCTGCTGGCGTTGCCCGATCCGCTTGGGCTCGAGTCGATCTCGAGGACCCCCGAGTTTGCGCGCGGGCGGCTGTCGGTCGTCAAGCTGCAAGCGCAATTGTTCTTCTTGTTTGGGCGCCACCGCGAAGCCATGGCCTCGCTCGACGCCCATGAGCGCGAGCTCGACAGCGACAGCTTGGCCGCGTGGGAGGTGGGCTCGTACCTCCAAGTTCGTGGGCTGTTGGCGGCGGTCTTGTATCCCCGGGCAGGTCGGGTCGAGCGCGTGCGCTTGATGTGGATCCTCGAGCGCTGTCACCGTCGGCTGCGGCGCTACGTGGTCGAGGGAACCGTGGGCTTCGAGGCCGACGCGCTGCTGCTCGAGGCCGAGCTCGTGGCGATCCGCGGGCCGATCATGCGGGCGTTCGAGCTGTTTCGGCGGGCGCGACACAAGGCCGCGTCACAGCGCGCGCTGATGACCGAAGCGATCGCGCTCGAGCGGATGGCCGCGCACGCGCGCGCGCGCGGGCTCGAGGAGCTCGCGCTTGGACCGCTACGTGACGCTCGCGCGCGCTATCACTATTGGGGCGCGTTCACGAAGGTCGCGGCGCTCGAGCGACGCTGGCCGGCGTTGACGCGCGACGACGCCAGCGGCGAGCGCGGCTACGAGGTCGGCGAGCGAACGGGCGAGGGGAGCGGAACCTGGAAGGGGCGTGGCTCGAGCGGGCGGACCGGGTCGAGGCTCGGCGACTCGACCGGGACGCTCCGCCAGACTGGCAGCGGGAGCGGCTCAACGTCCGCGCACGCCCTCGACATGGCCACGATCCTGAAGACCGCGGCGGCGATCTCTGCGGAGATTCGGCTCGACGAGGTCATTGGCCGGGTCATGGCGCTCGCGCTGGAGAACGCTGGCGCGGATCGGGGCGCTCTGTTGTTGCGGGTTGAAGGGCGCACGGCGCTGGTCGCCCTGTGCTCGGCCGAGCAGCCGCTCGAGAGCTTCTTGCGTGATCCCGTGCCGCTCACAGAGGTGGGCAGCCGCGCGCCGCTGTCGCTGCTGCACTTCGTCGAGCGCACCCGTGAGCCCGCGATCTTCGACGACATCGCCACGGATCTGCGCTTTGCCAGCGATCCCTACGTGGACCACCAGCGCGTGCGATCGGTCTTGTGTCTGCCGATCCTCAAGCAGGGGGAGTACGTCGGGCTGCTGTACCTCGAGAACAAGCTCAGCCCCAGGAGCTTCACGCAGGATCGCCTGCAGGTGCTCGAGCTGTTGGTGACCCAGGCCGCGAGCGCGCTGGAGAACGCGCGGCTGTACGAGCAGCTGCGGGCGAGCGAGGTCCGCTGGCGCTCGCTGGTCGAGGGCCTGCCCGACGTGGTGATGCTCGTGGACCGAGCGGGACGCGTCGAATTTCTCAACCACACGGATCACGTCGAGCGCGTCGCCAAGCAGGGCGTCGGCGAGTCCGACCGCCGCGCGAATCGGCTCGCGGGTGAGTTCATCGATCCGGCCTACCTGCCGCAGCTGCGCACGGCGATGGCCGAGGTCATCCGCGACGCCGAGCACCGCGAGCTCGAGCTGCGCGCGCACTTTCTCAGCGGCGAGTCGCGCTGGTACACCGCCCGGCTCGCGCCGATCGTCGTCGACGGCCGGGTGGATCGAGTCATCGCGGTTGGGACCGACATCAGCGCGCGGCGTGAGGCGGAGGCGAGCCACGCCAAGCTCGAGGCCGTGCTGCGCCAGCAACAAAGGCTCGAGTCGATCGGGACCCTGGCCAGCGGCGTCGCCCACGAGATCAACAACCCCGTGCAGGGGATCATGAACTACGCCGAGCTCATCGCCAGCGCGGAGGATGTCAGCGACATGACCCGCGAGTTCGCCGAAGAGATCGGTCATGAGTCGCAGCGCGTTGCGACGATCGTTCGGAACTTGCTGGCGTTCTCACGCCAAGAGGGCGATCGGGCCGCGACCCCGGCCAAGCTCGCGGATGTCGTTGAAGGCACGCTGTCGCTGATCCGCACAGTGTTGCGCAAGGATCAGATCGCGCTGCACATCGAGATCCCCGACACGCTGCCAACCGTGGACTGCCGGGTCCAGCAGATCCAGCAGGTGATCATGAACTTGGTCACCAACGCGCGCGACGCCGTCAGCGGACGCTGGCCGGACTACCACGAGAAGCGGCGCATCGAGATCTTGGGATCGGCCTTCCAGCGCGACGGACAGGGGTGGGTGCGGTTGACGGTCACCGACACGGGGGGCGGCGTACCCGAGGATGTCGTGGCGCGGATCTTTGATCCGTTCTTCACGACGAAGGGGCGCGATCAAGGGACGGGGCTGGGGCTGGCGGTTAGCCATGGGATCGTCGCGGAGCACGGGGGGGAGCTGCGGCTCGAGAATGAGCCCGGGGTCTCGGCGAGCTTCCACCTAGAACTCCCCACAAAGACTATTTAGCCCAAAGCCTGCCCGACTCGGTCCGTACTCGGCTTCGCCTCCGTGCGGATCGACACCCTCGCTTCGCTCGGGCCCAAGGTCGGGTTTGGCTTTGGGAACGCTTCGCTCTCTTTTGCTAATTTGGGTTTTGCCTGCGGGGGGCAGTGGGAGTAGGAGGAGCAGGCCCAAGGTCGGGTTTGGCTTTGGGAACGCTTCGCTCTCTTTTGCTAATTTGGGTTTTGCCTGCGGGGGGGCAGCGGCAGTAGGAGGAGCAGAGGGAGGGCTAGGAAGATGAGGAGAGGGGTGGGGGATATTGGGGTGGTGGTGCAGGTGCAGGGGGAAGAGGGGGCTGGTTGAGGGGGGGCGAAGGAGCAGTCTTCGTTTGGGACGAAGGGGCGGGTCGGGGTGCGGGGGGTTGCGTGCCACTCGACGACGACGGTGTCTTCGAGCTCGCCCAGTTGGGCGCGGACGATCGCTTGGCGGTGTTGAGGGTGGTCGGGCGGGGGCTGACAGCGGGTGTCGACGCTGGCGTACTCGCGGGTCCTGGCGTGGTTGCGCAGCGAGCCGGGGGTGATCGCCAGCGCGCCCTCGGTGACGCTCCACTCGATGGGGGCGGCGTGGAGGCGGTGGCCGGCGGCGTCGCGGACGTCGGCGAACAGGTGGGTGTCGACGTGGAGCAGGTCGAGGCTCGCGGCGTCGTGGATCGTTGCGGCGATCAGCGGGGGCGAGTTCAGGGTGTCACCGCTTGGCAGGGTTGCGCGAATGTGGCCGCTCGCCCCTGGCGCGAGGCGGACGGCGAGCTCGCCGGGGGCGAGGTGCTCGGACGCGAGGGTGGCGATGCCAGCGCCGATCCCCCGGAGCTTCACCTCGGGCGCGGTCCAGTAGACGGTGCCCTTGGCGTTGCTCATGCGCATCAGGGGTACGTCGATCTGGTTGGCGAAGACCCGGCGTGCGGTGTCGTCGGGCTCGAGCAGATCAGCGGCTTCGCCTCCCGGTGGCAGGCCTTCGACCTGCAGGCCAAACCCGGCGTCCTGTGCCAGCGCCAGCGCGCGCAGCTGCCACTCGTCGAAGCCAAGCTGCATGTGCGCGGTGCTGTCGACAATCGCGAAGCTCAGCCGCTCTGCACGCTCGCCGCACGCGCTTGGCGTCAGGGCCCAGATGAACTTGGATTTGACCTCGCCGATGCCTTCGAAGCGCAGACAGCCGTCCGCGTCGAGCCAGCCGGGGCCTGTCACGGTCTCGCTGAAACAGCCACGGAACTGGGCGCGATCTTCGATCCACTCGCTCTCCGCCATCACGATCTGGGGGCAGATCCGCGAGCCAAACAGGATCTGATCGCCGCTGTGAAGCTCGATCAGCGGGTCGACCAAGGGGTCGAGGTCAAACTTCAGATAGCCAAATTCACCCTCGTGGTGACAGGCGAGCGACGCGAGCAGCGACGACAGCAGCACGGTTTGCACACGCGTACGCACAAACTCACGCTAGCTGTGTTCGCGAGGTGGGCTCGCGCCGAGCTTGCGCGATGGTTGCGGGAGTGTCTTCAGCTTGGGCGAGGGCTTCTCGGCCGGTTGCGGACGCCCTGGGCAGCGAACTCATTGTTCGCTAGATTCCGCCAGGGCGCGCGGCACAGCACACTGCAATGCAACTCTCTTCCGCATCCAGGCGAGTCATCGTTGTCGGCGCGGGCCATGCTGGGCTCGAGGCCGCGTTCGCTGCAGCGCGCGTTGGGGTGCCGGTCACGGTTGTCACGGGCACCCGCGCGACGATCGGGCAGACGCCCTGCAACCCCAGCGTGGGGGGTGTCGCCAAGGGCCACCTCGTTCATGAGATCCATGCGCTCGGTGGGTTCATGGGTCGGGCCGCAGATGCCTGCGCCATCCATGGGCGGGTGCTCAACCTCAGCAAGGGTCCAGCCGTCCACGCGACCCGGCTTCAGGTCGACAAGCTTCGCTACGGTCAATACGCGCAAGCCAGCCTGCTCGGGCACCCGGGCATCACCACGATCGAGGGTCTGGTCGAGGCGGTGTGCATCGATGACGGCGGCCGCGTGCGAGCGGTGCGGCTGGCGGACGGCAGCGAGCTCGAGGCGGCGGCGGTGGTGATCACCACGGGCACCTTTCTTGGCGGGGTGCTGCACACGGGCGCGAGTCAGACCCCCGGCGGTCGCGTGGGTGAAGCGCCAGCCACCGCGCTCTCGCAGCAGCTGCGCAGCCTGGGGTTTCGCTTGGTCCGGCTCAAGACCGGCACGCCGCCCCGGCTCGCGCCGCAGGGCATCGATTGGGCTGCGCTCGAGCCCCAGGGCAGCGACGATCCCTTCCCGCGCTTTTGTGCAGCAGACGAGCCCGACGCGCCCGCGCGGCTGCCCGAGGTTCACTGCCACATCACGTACACGAACGAGGCGGTGCACGAGCTGATCCGGGCCCACCTGCACGAGTCGCCCATGTACTCGGGGCAGATCGAGGGCATCGGACCGCGCTACTGCCCCTCGCTCGAGGACAAGGTCGTGCGCTTCGCCGACAAGTCGCGCCACCAGATCTTTCTCGAGCCCGAGGGGCTCGACGCCGACGCGCTGATCTACCCCAACGGGATCTCGACCAGCTTGCCGGCCGCGGTGCAGGCCGCGTTCGTGCGCGCGATCCCGGGGCTCGAGCACGCGCGGGTGGTTCGGCCCGGCTACGCGGTCGAGTACGACGCCGTCGACGCCCGCGCGCTCACCCATGAGCTGGCCAGCAAAGATCACCAGGGCGTGTACTTTGCCGGGCAGATCAACGGGACCTCGGGCTACGAAGAGGCCGGCATTCAGGGTCTGCTAGCGGGTGCCAACGCGGCGCTGTGGCTGCGCGAGCGAGCGCCGCTGCGCATCGCTCGGGACCAGGGCTACGCCGGCGTGCTCGTGGATGATCTGGTCACCCAAGGTTGCGACGAGCCGTACCGCATGTTCACGTCGCGGGCCGAGTACCGCTTGTTGCTGCGCGAGGACAACGCCGACGCGCGGCTCAGCGACCTGGCCCACGCGCATGGGTTGCTCGAAGATCATCGCCACGAGCAAGTCATGCGCCGGCTCGAGCAGGTCGAGCAGGCGCTGGCTGAGCTCGCTAAGCCCGGGGCCAAGTCCGGGACCCAGGCCAGCGGATCGCAGCTCCCCGCGTGGATCGTCGCCAAGGCCCGCGCGCGCCAGACCTACGCCGGATATCTAGATCGCCAGCGCCGCGAGGTCGCGCGCCTGCGTGGTGAGGGGGGCAACATTCAGCTGCCGCTCGACATCGACTACTTCGCGCTCGACGGGCTCACCCGCGAGGCGGCCGAGCGCCTGGCCCAGGTCCGACCCACCGACACCCATCAAGCCGCCCGGATCCCCGGCATCACACCCGCGGCGCTGTCATGCGTCTGGGCCCACGCCCGCATCCTGAATCGCCGCGCCTCGGCCCGCGGCGCTGCACAGCAGTAGCGCTACCGTATTGAATGGAGCCGGCCGGGGGTAAAGGTTACGACCTGGAACGCTTGATCAGATCCGCCAGCAGCATCTCGTCGAGGTCCGACAGCTCGGTGAAGCGGATCGCAATTCCGCGCTGACGCCCGCCATCCGCGAGGCCCGAGCGGACGACCTCGGCGTCGAGCATGAGCGGGTTGCGATCGCTCCCGCGGTTGAACGAGACCGTGACGGGTGCACCGATCGGCAGCGGACGATTGGTGCGGACAAATGCCCCATGCGTCGAGAGGTCGATCGTGCGCGACATCAGCATGTAGTGGTGCTCAGGCGCGTGCAGCTTGATCTCGATGGCTACCGAGATTCGCGGACGCGTTCGACGATCGGCTCCCGTTGATTGCTCGGTCACGGCGGCTTCCACGGTAGAGCTATAACACTTTCGGTCTGCCAGGAAAAACGGTTAGATGGATGAATCCGGCACTTTTGGGTCGGATGGACAGGGTGTCGCACACCCCATGAGTAGATTCCTGGCTCGCGTATTATGCGCTAAATCTGGGTCGTTTCGAGCGGCAATCCCGGTGGATATTCGTGAGTGTGAGCTAAACACCCGACGTCCGCGGATATAGCGCCGCTCGGCCTCGGGATTCGCGCAGGCTCGGTGGAGGGCACCGCGGCCCATTCAAGGAGCAAAGCGAGCGAATTCGGCACGCCAAGGGCGATCCGTCCCGCGCTTGACCAAAGTTGCCGTCTGAGCACAATGCACCGCCTTGGCCGGGAAGATCCACGACCAGAACGCGCAGCGTACGCGCCACGTGCGCGGAGCGACGCGTCCCCTTGGTGTCGCCAACCCGCGCGTCGCGGTGCGATCTCTAGAGACACCTCATGAACGAGAGTGTCCGCCGCGTGGGGGGTCGAGGTGAAGGTTCACTTCATCGGGATCGGCGGTACCGGCATGGGCGCGCTCGCCGGTCTGTTGAAGGCGGCCGGGCACGAGGTGCGGGGGTCCGACGGCCCGCTGTACCCGCCCATGTCGACCCAGCTCGCGAGCGCCAACATCCCGGTGTTCGAGGGCTTCGCCGCCTCCAACCTCGAGTGGGGCCCAGACTGCGTGGTCGTTGGCAACATCTGCCGCAAGGATCACGTCGAGGTGCTCGCTGCCCGCGAGCGGGGCGTGAGGCTCGAGAGCTTTCCGAGCATGCTGGCCGCGAGCCTGCTCGAGAAGCGGCGCGCGTTGGTGGTCGCCGGGACCCACGGCAAGACCACGACGTCGAGCTTGCTGACGTGGATGCTGCGGGTTGGCGAGCGTGGGCCGTCGTGGCTGATCGGCGGTGTCCCGCAGAACCTGACCCAGGGCTTTCACCTTGGCGAGGGTGACCTGATCGTGCTCGAGGGCGACGAGTACGACACCGCGTTCTTCGACAAGCGGTCGAAGTTCCTGCACTACCGGCCAACGCGGGCGATCATCACCAGCGTCGAGTTCGACCACGCGGACATCTTCGACAACTACGAGCAGGTCCGCGACGCCTTCGTCGACTTCGTCCGCTTGATCCCCGCCGATGGGCTGCTGGTCGTCGACGCAGGCAACGAAGGCGCGCTCGAGGTCGCGCGCGCGGCCGCCTGCGAGATCGCAACCTACAAGGTGCTCGAGCGGGGCGAGACGCCCAGCGCCGAGCGGGCAACTTACTGCGTCGAGCTGACGAGCCGGCCCGGCGAGCGTCGGTCTCGGTTCGAGCTGTACGAGCGCGGCGAGGCCCTTGGTGAGTTCTCGACGCTGCTCACGGGCCACTACAACCTCGCCAACATCGCGGCTGCGTTTGCGATCGCGCGGGCCGAGGGCTGCGAGATCGATCGGCTGCGCGAGGCGATTCGCCTGTTTCGCGGGGTCAAGCGGCGCCAAGAGCTGCTGGGGGTGGTCGCGGGCGTGCGCATGATCCAAGACTTCGCGCACCACCCAACCGCCGTCGATCTCACGATCAAGGCGACCCGTCGGCGCTACCCGGATCACTCGCTGCATGTCTGCTTCGAGCCGCGGTCCAGCTCATCGCGCCGCGACGTATTCTTTGCCGGCTACGCCAAGGCCTTCGACGCGGCCACGCGGGTCTACATCGCGCCGGTCTACGCACCCGAGCGGGTGCCAGACGGCAAAGTGTTGGACGTGGCGGGGCTCGGCGCGGCCCTGCGCGAGCGCGGCATCGATGCCAGCGCCTTCGATGCGATCGACGACGTCGCAACGGCGGTGCTCGAGCGCGCGGCGCCGGGCGACACGGTGTTGCTGCTCTCGTCGGGCAGCTTTGGGGGTCTGGCGGATCGCCTGCTCGAGTCGCTTGGGGACGCCGTCACCTTCGCGCAGCCCGAGGACATCGAGGCGATTGATCAGCTGCTGGTCGCGTGCGGCATGGCCACGCTGCGTGACCCCGACCAGATCGAGAGCCTGGTGATCCGCCCCAGCCGCGAGCGCCAAGAAGCCGGGGGCGCGCCGTTGCCAGCGTTGATCGGCTGCGTCCAGCTGCAGCTCATTGATGACCGCGCGTTCTTGTTTGGGCTCGCGGTCTCGCCCGAGTGCCGGGGTGAGGGGCTGGGCTGGGTTCTCGCCGACAGCATCATGCGACGCGCCCGGACCCTGGGTGCGCGCTGGGTCCACCTGATCGCCGGTGAGACCGCCGACTTCTTCACCGACAAGCTGGGCTTCGCCGAGGTCAGCGCCGATGAGCTGGATCCTGTGTTGCGCGGGCTGTCCAACTTCGAGGCGGCGTACCACGAGGGCGCGACGTGCATGGCCTTCGAGCTCGTCCGCGAAGGACAGTAGATGATCCCCACGCAGACCTCCGCACTTCGCCGACAGTCGCTTCGCTTCTCGGGGCCCTGCAATGAGCGCGACATCGTTTAGCTTCTTCGCCGCGGCAGCGGTCGCCTTGGGTGCGGCGTTGATGGCGATGGTTGCCCGGCAGCCGCGAGCTTCGCTGGCTGGATTTGCGATCGCGCTGGCGGCGTTGATCGTGCCCTTGGTGCAGCTGCGCGCGCCGATCGTGGCCGCGATCGTGTTGCTGGCGAGCGCGCTCACCGTTGGGTTGCTGGCTGGGCTGACGGGCGTGAATGGACGGCCCGATGCGCCCTCGGTCGCCCGTGGCGGACGCCTGCCGTTGGCGTTTTGGGTGCCGGCGGGCTTGGGTCTGGCTGGCTTCGCGTGGGTGCTGCTGGCGACCGGCTCGCGCCAGGTCGTCGAGCATGGCCCGCCGATCGAGCGCGGCGCCTCGTTCGGCGATGGCAACGTGGTCCTGCTGCAGATCGCGGCCGACCACGTCGTTCCGGCGCTGGTCGTCGCCTTGCTGGCGCTTTGCAGCGTGATCGCGGCGGTGCTGACCTTGGTGGTCGAGCGCCCCGGCGCGAGCGCGCAACCTCCCCTCGACGCACCTTCGTGATGCTGCCGATCACCCACTACCTCTACTTGGCCTTGGCGCTGTTTGGCGTCGGGTTGGGCGGGGCTCTGCTGCGGCGCTCGCTGGTCGTGGCGCTGCTGGGGATCCAGCTGATGTTGGTGGCGGTGGCCCTGTGCTTTTGTGCCTACGCGCGGTTCTTCGCTGACCCCGGGGGGCAGATCGCGGCGCTGCTGATCATGCTGGTTGGCCTGTGCGAGCTCGCGGTCGCGATCGCGGTCGCGCTGCGGGTGCTGCGAGCCGACAGCGCCCGCGCGGCGACCTTGCTCGATGACTGGCCGGGCACGCTCGACGTGCTGGACGCGGCTGGCACACCCGATCGGTCGGGGACGAAAGGCCAGGCTGGCTGATGGCGCGCGAGTTTCCCTTGTGGGTGATCGTGGTGCTGCCGTGGCTTGGCGCGCTGGGCTGTTTGCTGACGGCGCGGCCGGGGGCGCGGTTGCTGGGGTCCGAGCGGGCCCGGATGCTCGCGCACTACCTCGGGCTCGGGGCCTCGGCGCTGGCGATGCTGTTCACGCTGCAGGCGATTCAGCTGCTGTTGGCGCCCGAAGATCCGCGGGCGCTCGCCCACACGCCGCTGCGCGACGTGATCGAGCCGCTGATCATCGGCGAGGTCCGCATCGACCCGACCCTGGTCGCGGATCGGCTGTCGAGCAGCGCGGCGCTGTTGTTGCTGGGTGTGTTCGTGCTCGCGCGGATGTTCGTGCCTGGCCCCGCGGGCCAGCGGGCGCTTGGGCTCGAGCCGCTGCCGGCGCCCACAGCAGACGGATCGCCGGCGCGGGCGGAGTCGCCCGAGCAGCTGGCGCAGACCATGAACGGGCTGCGTCGGCTCGCGTTGATCGGGCTGCTCGAGGGCGCGGCGCTGCTTGTCGTGCTGGCCAGCGACATCGGGCTCGCGGCGTTTGGTTGGGCGCCGCTCGGGGTCGGGGCGGTCGTGTTGGTCGCCCGCGAAGTCGGCGACGAGCGCCGGGCGAGCGCGGCGACGCGGGTGCTGGCGCTGAGCGTGGGCGGGGATCTTGGGCTTGGCGCGGCCGCGATCGCGTTGCTCGTGAGCGGCATCGGCCTGTCTCACAACAGCCTGTGGGCGCCGCTGACCGGCGAGCAGCTGTACGCCGCCGCGATCCCGGGGGTGTCGTTCGCGGATCTGATCGCCTTGTTGCTGGTGGGCGCGGCGTTCGTCCGGCTGTCGAGCCTGGCGTGGGCGGGCAACTCGCTGGCCGAGGCGTTGCTCGACGCGGTGCTGATCCCGGTCCCCGCCGTGTACCTGCTGCTGCGATACCTGCGGGTGCTGTCCTATGCGCCCAGTGTGCTCGCCGCGTTGCTGGTGCTGGGCATGGTGTTGGCGGTCGTCGCTGGGGCGATCGCCTTGGTCCGGCCCGAGCGGGGCCACGCGCACCACAGCGCCCGCGCCGGGGGCGAGATCGGGCTGGCTGGAACTGGCGTGGCGTGGGTCGCCGTCATGATGATGGCGATCGGCGTGGGCGCGTGGCGGACGGCGGCGCTGCTGTTGCTCGCCCACGCGCTGGGTCGGCTGGGTCTGCGGCTGGCGCTGCTCGTGGCCGACGGCGCCCACCTGCCAACTTGGTCCGCGCGGATCGGTCGGGTGCTGTGTTGGGCGGTCGCCGGGGTCGCGCCGGGCCTGGGCTTCGTCGTGCTCGCGCAGGTGCTGATAGACGTGATCGCGCGCAACAGCCTGCTGGCGCCGTGGGTCGCGTGGCCTGCCGGCTGCGCGATGGTGGTGGTCGTGTTTCTGCATGCCGCCAGCGTCGCGCGGATCTGGTACGAGAGCCTGAATCGCCAACCGGGCGCCAGCGCGAACGAGACCGACGAAGACGGCCTGGACTTCGCGCCGCTGCTGGTCGTGGTCGTGGGGCTGTTTGGGCTGGGCGTGGCGGTGCTGGGATCGTGGTTTGGCCTGGTCGACTCGCCGCTGGTCTGGCTCGACAAGGTGCTGCCGCTCGCGGGCGGGCACGAGTCCGCGCCGACGGGCCTGCGCGAGTCGATGCGCGACGGGGCCGAGGTCGCGCGCGCGTGGGTGGCCGGCAGCGCCATGGTGGTCGCGCTGGTGTCCGGGTTCGCGTGGATGTGGACCCGCGAGCGCTTCGTGCGGGCGCACGGCGGCGAGCTGTCGGGCTACGCGCGTGCGCTCGAGCCAGTCCTTCGCTGGCCGCGAGCGGCGGTGGGGGTCTGCGCGCTGGTCTTGACCGGGCTGACGGAGCTGGCGGCCCGCGGGATCGGCCGCGGCGTGTTCGAAGAGGGTCCACGCGTGGCCCGGAGCTTGGCGTGGGACGTGGGGGCCTCGGTCGCGCCGCGTCTGCGTGGGCTCGCGCCCAGCGGCGGTCGCCAGGCGCTCGTTGGGATCATCGTTGGGTTCGCGGTGCTGCTGGGGTGGCTGTACGCCAAGCCCGAGGTCTCGAGCGCGCTGCCAAGCGATCACTATGAATTTGGCGGCCTGCGACCGCAGTTGATCCGCGCGGGCGGCAAGGCGACCAGCGCGGACGAGCAGCCGGCCGAGCCAGCCGAGCCAGCCGAGCCAGTTGGGGCACCCGAGTCACCCGTGCAGCAGATCCAGCAGCCGCTGCGGCAAGACGGCGCCGAGCCGCCCCGCCCCGTCGGCCTCGCCCCTGACCCAGCCGCGCCGGAGTCTTCGCGATGACGCTGACGTGCATGGTCGTGTTGGTGCCGCTCGCGGTCGCGGTCATGGTCGCCGCGCTGCCGCGCAGTGAGCCGGCCCTGGCCCGCGCGCTGGCCCTGCTTGGCGCGCTCGTCGAGCTTGGGTTGATCGTGCTGCTGATGTCGCGCTTCGATCCGAACGGCGCGGCGCTGCAGCAGCCCTTCGTGCGCCCGTGGCTGCCGGCCTACGGGGTCGAGTGGTCGCTGGGGGTCGACGGCAGCGAGCTGCCCATGTTGTTGCTGATCGGCCTGGTGGTCCCGCTCGCGCTGGTGATCGGCACGCCGCCGCGGCCCGGTGAACCACCGCTGCTGGTCGGGATGTCGAGCCTGCAAGCCGCGTGGGTGGCGGTGGTGCTGGCCCGTGATCTGATCACGCTGGCCGCCGCGTGGGAGCTGGCGGCGGTCGCCACGGTGATCTTGTTGGGCGAGCGCGGCGACGGGAAGATGGGCGTGCCGGGCCGAACCGCGGCGGCGCGGCGCTACGCGGCGTACGTGTTGCCGGGCGCCGGTGCCCTGATCGCGCTGGTGATCCTGGTCGGGGTCGCGCACGCCCACGCGACCGGGGGCGTGTGGAGCTGGAACCTAGACGTGCTCTCGCAGCTGACGCTCCCGCCCGCGACCCAGTACTTCGGGTTTGCGCTGGTGATCGTGGTGGTCGCCACGGCCCTGCCGATCTGGCCCCTGCACGCGCCGCTCATCTCGATCTGCGTGAGCGGGCCAACCCAGGTGGTCGCGGCGGTGCTCGGCGTCGGCGGTGCTCTGGCCCTGTTCGTGCTCATGCGCGTGGGGCTGCCCATGTTCCCGCTCGCGGCTGGCGAGTGGGCGGATCCGATCGCGGCGGTGGCCGTGGTCGGGGCGATCTATGCGGCGCTGGTGTGCTGGGCCGAGCGCGACCCCGGCCGGCTGCTGGGCCACGTCGCGCTGCTGCACCTGTCGCTGGCGATCGTCGCGGCGGTCTCGGGCAGCGCGGGGGCGCGGGTTGGCCTTGGGCCCTACCTGCTCGCCCACGGCCTCGCGCTGACGGTGCTGACCGCGGTCACCCACTCGCTGCGCCGCGACGGGGTCGGCAACCTGGGCGAGCTCGCTGGGTGGGCGGCCGTGGCCCCGCGTGCCCTGGTGCTGGCGATGCTCGCGGGGCTGTTGCTGGTGGGTCTGCCTGGCTCGGCTGGGTTCATTGGCGAGCTCGGGATCGTCGTGGGGGTGCTGCGCGAGGGTGAGCTGGCGCTGCTGCGTCCCGCGACCTGGGGCCTGCTGGCTGCGGCCAGCGTCGGGCTTGGTGGGCTGGGACTGCTGCGTAGCTTGTGGCAGGCCGGGCGTGGCACCCCGCGGCCCGGGCTGGCCTCGCGCTCGAGCGAGCTGGATCTGCGCGAGACCTGCGTGTGCGTGGTCGCGCTGGGACTGGCGTTGGTCATGGGCCTGGTCCCTGGGTGGATGGTGCGGCGCAGCGAGCCGGCCCAGCGCCGCGCGGTCGAGCAGCTGGTGCTGGGTCGCTGCCTCGCGATCGAGGCGAGCGGGCAAAAGAGCGGGCAGGGTCGCGCCCGCACGCACCAAGACTTGGGCGACGAGCTTGGCGCGGTGTGTCTCGATCCCGCCGCCCGGGTTCGCCAGCACTACGGGCTGCCGGGCGCCGGCTCGGTCGAGCACACGGACACCGAACCACCCGGGGAGGCCGCGCCATGATCATGCTGGGCCTGATCGCCGACAACGCCCCCACGCTGGTCGAGCAGCTCAGCGACACGGCGCCGATCTGGATCTTGCTGGTCGGCGCGCTGGCGCTGCTGCTCAGCAACGCGTTCGCGCGCGAGCGTGAGCCGGGCTTCCTGCGCATGCTGGCGCTGCTGATCGTCGGGGTCGCAACCATCGCCGCGTGGCTGCGGATCGGGAACCCGATCGACGATCTGGGCCGCTTCGTGCTGTCGAGCACTCTGGTCACGGATCACCTGACGGCGGCCTGTGATCTGCTGGCGCTGGTGGCTCTGGCCGGCGTCGTCGGGCTCGCCCGCGAGCGCGGGACCACCCGCGAGACCACCCGCCGGGCGTTTGGCGAGCGCGAGCCCCTGCTGCTGCTGGCCGGCGCTGGCGCGTTGATCTGCATCCATGCTGGCGACTTGCTGGTCGTGTGGTTGGGCGTCGAGCTGCTGAGCATCGCCGCGCTGCTCACGATGTTCGCCGGGCACGACGCCGTCGGCGATCCGGCCAAGCGTAGCGCCCTGCTGATCCAGCTGATCCCCGGGGCGATCGTCTCGTGTCTGTTGCTGCTCGGGGTCGCGCTGATCTACGCAGCGCTCGGGACCACCAGCCTCGACGGGTTCGCGGGCGCGGCGACCCGGGTGTTCGCGCAGTGGGGTGGGGTCCAGCGCTGGGTGATCGTGCTCGAGCGCTACGGGGCCGAGATCGCCAGTCAGGATCCGGCTGCGCACCAACAAGCCCGCAACGAGATCGTCCGCGGCCTGGCCCCGGCGGCGCTGTTCTTGCCTGGGCTGCTGCTGCTGCTTGGGGGCCTACTGACCAAGCTGGGTCTGCTGCCCTTCGCGCGCCGCCGCGAGCTGGTGGAAGAGGCGCCGCTGCACGTGACGGCGCTGTGGTCGACGGTCGTCGTGGTCGCGCTGGTGGCCGTGCTCTTGCGGGTGTTCGTGGGTGCGCTGCACAGCCCGCGCCTGGCCAACGAGCCCTACGGCTGGACCGGCGCGCTGCCCAGCGTCGCGTTGGTCACCGGGGTCTGGGCGTCTGTCGTGGTCCTGCGTCAGCGCCGGTTGTCGCGGGTCGTCGCGCTCTTGGCCCTCGTGCAGCTGTCGTTGGTGCTGCTGGCGATCGTCGCGGCCGCCAGCTTTCACGGGCACATTGGCGTGGGCTCGCGCTACATCGCGCCCACCTACGAGATCCTGTGGTCGCGGCTCGCGGGGGACGAGGCCTACACCGCCGTGTTGGTGCTGCTGGTGTCCCACGTGATCGCCACGGTTGGGTGCTTCGCCGCGATCGGTGCGAGCCGGGGCTTTCGCGGGCCCGAGGTCCGCATGCAGCACTGGGCTGGCATGGCCGCGCGGCGACCTGGGTTGGCGGTCGCGTTTGCGATCTGTCTGCTCTCGCTGGTCGGGCTGCCGCCGCTGGCCGGGTTTGTCGGCAAGCTTGGCGTGCTGCGGGCGCTGGCCGAGCACAGCGCCATGCGCTGGATGATCATCGTGGTCGCGCTCGAGCTGGCCGTGTGCGCGTGGGTGGTCTTGCGGATCATCGCCGCGATGTACTTTGGCGACGAGACCGTGAGCGAGCCAGGCGAGCGCGCCGAGCCAAGCCTGTGGCCAGCCCGAATCGCAACGGCGGCGGCGCTGCTGTCGGTTGGGCTGGGGTTGTTTGGTCAGCAGCTGCTGGTGTTTGCCCGGCTGCCTGCCGCTGGCGGATCGTTCGAGCCGGGCGACGACGATCGGCTCGAGTGGCTCGAGCAGCGCCGGGTCAGCTGGGCCAGCGAGGGCCAGCGAGCGGTCGTCGGGGACGAAGCTGCCGAGCTCGAAGCCGCCGAGCTCGAAGCCGAGACTGAGTCGGAGTCGCAGCCGGAGTCGCAGCCGGAGTCCCAGCCGGAGTCGGAGCAGCGCAGCATCGCGCCTGCGCCCGCTCCCGAACCTCCGGCCGAACCTCCGGCCTAACCGACACGCCGCCGTGAGGGGTCCGGTCCCGCACTCAGCACTTCTTCCACTGCCACTGGAATTGCTTCGTGAACACGCCGTCGACATCCGTGGTGTTGAAGATGCCGTAGCCGTTCTTGTTCTTGATCGCGTTGAGGTTCAGCGAGGTGTTGACCGCGAAGATCGCCGACGCGCCGCACTTCGACCACACGACCGACTGAAACGGCACGCTGTCGGAGAACACGTAGAAGTCGTCGAAGTAGCCCTTCAGCTGGGTGTGGGCGCTAAACCCGATCGGATCACCTGCGAAGAAGTAGTTCGAGGTCTGGCGCGCCGTGAGCCCCTTCTCGAGGAACGCGTAGCCGCGGGTGTTCACGGTCGCCACGGAGACCTGCCAGCCACCGGGGACATGCAGCTGGACGCTGGCGAGACAGTTGGTCGCCTTGATCGGCGGGCCGGGTGGGTTCTCGAGCAGCATGTCCTTGAAGATGAGGATGAAGCTCTTCTTGTCGGTGGCGATCTGCGTCACGACCGACCCAGGCTGGTCGCTGGGGCAGCCCGCGCCGTTGGCCACGATGCCCTCGATGTAGACTTCGTTGGGGTCGGGCGCCGCTGCCAATTTGCCGGGCGGCTCGAGCACCGGGAGCGCTTCGCTGGTGTCGCCACTGTCGACGCTCGACGCCGGCGACAAGTTGATCGTGTTGGGGCTGTCGCCCTCGCCCTGCTCGAGCGCCGCGATCTGCTCGAGCATGGCGTCGGACATCGCGAGTTGATCGACATCGGGGCTATCGTCGAGCTCCCCCGGATCGCAGGCGGTGGCAAACACCGCCACGCTAGCGAGGTAGCCCAATGACGTGAAGATGCGCTTGCGCGCGTGGAGTTTGGTTTGGGTGTTCATGCTCCGACCGGTAGCAAGCCACGTGCCCGCCCAAACGAGGCTGCGAGCGCTGTTGCTTGCCCCTGTCGCGGGCTCGGTTGGCCGCCGCGTCACTCGAGGACGCGCATCGACGCCGCCGCGGACGCAGCACCGAATGTCAGCATGCTCGCGCCGGCAACCATGCTGGCAGCGGCGCGCTGGTTCGCTACTTGCCGAGCAGTCGGGCGAGCTGGCTGGCGCCGCCCTGCACGGCCACGCGCTGCATGTACAGGCTCATCCCGTGGAGCCCGCCAAGCTCGGCGCCCCCGCCCGCGCGACCCGGACCGCCGTGGTTGGCGACCGGAAACACGCAGCCCGGAGACATCGAGGCGTTGGCGATTTTCTCGTTGGCGACCACCAAGCGCCCAAGGTAGGGCCCGAGCTCCGCGACCGCGCCTGCGAGCCACTTGCGATCATCGGTGTACACGGTGGTCACCAGGCTGCCGTTGCCAAACCCAACGATCTTCGCGGCGCTCTCGAGCTCGCCGTCGTAGGGCAGCAGGGTTGTCACGGGCGCGAACACCTCGTGCTGGTGGAAGCTGGCGTTGGCGCTCATGACCGCGCTGGGCTTGGCCTGCAGCACGATCGGCTCGAGGAAGTAGCCCTTGCCGGCTTCAACCCCCACGAAGCCCTCGCTGCGCGCGGGGTCGCCGTGCACGAGCTCTGCGTCGGCGAGCAGCTTGGTGATCCCGGCGCGGGCGTCGGCGAGCTGGTCCTTGGAGGTCAGCGGGCCCATGCGCACGCCCTTGTCGGCCGGATCACCGGTCTGGCTGGCGATCGTGCTCAGGCGATCGAACAGCACCTCGCGCACGGACTCGAGCGCCGACTCTGGGACCAGCACGCGGCGGGTGGCCGTGCACTTTTGCCCGGCCTTTTGGGTCACCTCGGTGACCAGGTCGCGGATCACCAGATCGAACAGCTCGCTGCCGGACTCCACGTCGGGGCCGATCACGACGGCGTTGAGGCTGTCCGCTTCCAAGTTGACGCGGGTGCCCGCGGCGATCACCTGCGGGTGGGTCTTGATCGTGGTGCCGACCCCCTGCGAGCCGGTGAACGCGATCACGTCTTGCGGCCCCACGTGGTCGAGCATGTCGCCGGCCGAGCCCATCAACAGCTGGAAGCTGCCGGCTGGGAAGCAGTTGGCGTCGAGCAGCAGGGTGAAGATCCGGTGGGCCAGCCACGCGGTGCTGGTTGCGGGTTTGCACAGCACGGGCATGCCCGCGAGCAGCGAGACGGCGGCCTTGCCGAGCATGCCCCAAGCCGGGAAGTTGAACGCGTTGATGTGGATCGCCAAGCCGCGCCGGGGGACCAGCACGTGCTCGGCCCGGATCTTGGCGCCGCGGTAGATCTCGACCGGCTCGTCATCAATGATCCACGCCTGCTCACCAAACTGCTTGGCGAGGTAGGCGTAGTGGGCCAGGACCGCGGTCCCGCCGTCGATGTCGAATTTGGCGTCCTTGCGGGTGTTGCCGCCGTTTTGGATCGCAACCTCGATCAGCTCTTCGCGGGCGTCGTGGAGCACCTTGGCCATGGTCTCGAGCAGCTCACCGCGGGCGGCGAACGAGAGCTTGCGAAGGTTGGCGCCGCCGAGCTCGCGACCGTGGGCCATCGCATCGCGGAGCGAGGCACTGATCGACACGATCTGCGCGAGCTCCTGCTCGGTCGTTGGGTTGATGAGGCTGCGGGGGGCGCCGTCGCCGGACTTCCAGGCACCTTCGAGGTAACTATCGAGCTGGACAGACATGGGGCGCGGCGACGGTAGGACGGGGGTGGCGAGGCGGACAAGGGGCGGGGGCGCGCTGGCAAGCACGGGCGCGTGAGCTAGGCCGCTTTCCTTGACCCCCACATGGAGCTTGGACTTCGCCGACTGCAGCCGCTGGCGCGTCTGGTCGCTTCGCTCCTCGGGGCCGTTTGTACGCATCCGCATGTGTGGCCCCCTAGAAGGGGGCTCTGAACGCATTTCCCGTGTCCATGGGACGCACGATGTGCGGAAGGCACTACGAAGGCGTCCGCAAGCGGGCGAGAAGCCCTCGCTCGAGCTGAAACCCTCGCCCGAGCTGAAAACAGTTCGGTGCCCAGGGTGAACCGGTCTACGAAAGCGTCCGCAAGCGGGCGAGAAGCCCTCGCCCGAGCTGAAAACAGCTGGTTCTGCTAGCGTGGTGCCGTGACGTTGCTCGAGCAGCTCGACAGCATCGTTGGAGCGCTCGACGCCGCGGGTATCGAGTATGGCTTGGTCGGGGGGTTGGCGGTCGCGGTATGGGGCGCGCCGCGGGCCACCCAAGACATCGATCTGCTGGTTCGGCCCGAGACTGTCGACGCCATCATGACGACGGTCGAGCCGCTTGGGTTTCGGCTTCGCGCGCTGCCGATGCGGTTCAAGGACGGCATGCAGCTGCAGCGGGTCAGCAAGATCGATGGTGGCGCGCTGTTGACTCTCGACTTGATCATAGTCGACGACAACCTCGAGTCGGTGTGGGCGTCTCGCCAGCCGCTCGAGGTCAGCGACCTCGGTGGTCGGTCGATCTGGGTGATCTCCCGCGCGGCGCTGATCCAGATGAAGGCCGCCGCTGGACGGCCGCAGGACGCGCTCGACATCCAGAACCTCGAGGAGCAGGATCGGTGAGCCCGGTCTCGATGGCACCCGAGGATGTGCGCGCCCGGCTGCGGCGTGCGAGTGATCTCGCGGATCTACGTCCGGAGCACCGGCTCGATGCCAAGCTGGACATGAGCCCGCGTGGAGTGAGGCGACGGCTGCAGATCGCGTCCGAGCTGCGGGATCTTTGCAACGCGTTGGCCCGAGCCGGGCGCGGTGAGCCGGCACCCACCCGCGGCGAGGCTGACACCGAACGCGATGGCGAGCCGGGTCCGACGTGACGGGCCCGGCCCTGGTTCAGGCTGGATCAGCCTGGTTCAGTTGGCAGGGCTGTTCGTGAAGTCGACGTGGTCGCGGCACGGCTGCCCGCGCAGCGAGGGGCAGGGCGGCAGCACGGTCGGGATCACCTGACCGGGGATCACCGGAAGCAGGATTGAGCTCTCGGCGCCGCCGAAGTGGCCGATGTCGATGCGCGCGTCGTCGGTCTGACTGGGGTCGAGCACGAAGAGCCACTCGGCGCGGCTGGATCCGGGGGTGTCGACGGAGATGCGAATCCGCGAGCCGGCCCGGAACGCGTGGGCGAAGGGGAACACGCTGAGGCGCGCGAGCACGTAGTCGTCAGCGGGCACGTCTTGAACGTCGACCTCGGCGTGGGTCTGGATCGGGGCGAGATCTGTCGAGTCCGCGGCGAGCGAGCGCTCGCTGGCACGCAGCCAGCCGCTCTGCACGTACATCTCTTGGCCGTCGGGGCGGACCTCCGAGATGTTGACCTCGAGATCGGCCTCACCCACGTTGCTGCGGATCCACAGATCCGCGCTGGCCGGGCCAACCATCACGACGTCGGTGGGGAACTCGGCGCTGAGGAACACCGCGGCGGTGTCGGTCTCGTCTTGCTTCCAGTTCCACGGCGGCAGCGGGGTGTCGATGTCGCCGTCGGGCAAGGTGCTGGTGTCGGCGTCGTTGCTGTCAATGTGGAAGCTGGAGCCGCCGCCATCGGACGGCGGGGGCATGGTCGACAGCGAGCCGTCGGGCTGGAAGTACCAGCGCTCGGGCACGACCTCGGCGGGCGGCCACTGGTTGAAGCTCAGCTGCCACGCGCTCTGGGGGATGCCGGTCTCGTAGTCGGTCGAGTTGCCCATCTCGAACTTGACGGTGATCGGATCCTCGCCCTCGAACGCGGCGAGCGCCTCGTCGTACGACCCGTACATTGCGTAGGGATCTGGCGGGAATTCGACGTTGTCGCCAAGCAGCGCGCCAAACAGCGAAGGCCCAATGTTGCGCAGCGGATCCGAGATCACGGGGACTTCTTCGCGGAGGTAGAAGTCGAAGAAGGCGCCCCAATAGATCAGGTGCTCGGGCACGTAGCCGTCTGCGTGGACACCATTGAACATGGTGAACTTGACCATTGGCGAGGCCGTGAACGCGTTGAACAGCGGCGCAAAATCACCGCCGGTCTGCTCGTCCTGCCACGCACCCGTCACGAAGATTGGCACGTCGATGTTGCCGGCGAATTTGAGCGGCGTCAGAGAGTCGTAGACCTCGGGCGTGTAGTAGGGGTTGGAGTCGACCTTTTCCAGCATGTCGACGTATTGGCCATGGAGCAGCTGGTTTTCTTCGCAGATGGTGTCGCCGGCGTCGACCAGGCCCTGCTCCCAACCCTTGCCGTAGGGCTGGGCGCCGTCGAGCACGTTCTCTGCCCAGTTGAGCGCGAACCCGTAGTTGGTCAGGCCGCCGGGGCGCAGGGTCGAGTCACCGGTATGCGCGAAGATCGACATTGGCGCGATCGCGGCGAGGCTGGGCGGGTTGGCCTGGGCGACCCACATTTGGCTGATGCCGGGGTAGCTGAGGCCGGCCATGCCGACCTTGTTGCCAAGCACCCAATCTTGCGAGGCGACGATCTCGACCGCGTCGTAGCCGTCGAGCACCTGCAGCTCTTCGAAGAAGTCGTAGGCGCCACCCGAGCAGCCGGTGCCGCGCATGTTGACGCCGACGCTGGCGAAGCCCAGGAACCCGGCCAGGATCCCCGCCGGGTGATTGGGGGCGTTGCAGATCACCGGAAAGATCGGGCACAGGGTCTCGAGGTCGAGGTTGCCAAGATCGAACTGATCCCCGAGCGAGCCGCCCGGCTGACCGGGGTTGTAGCCCGAGTAGTTGACGATGGTGGGGTAGGGGCCGTCCTCGATCGGGCCTGGCAGCGAGACGTAGACCGCGAGCTGGGTGCCGTCGCGGGTGGTGATGTACTGATAGCCCTGCTCGAGGATCTGGGCGTCGTAGAAGGCCTGATCGGGCAGGCTGTTCTCTGTGGACATCACCAGTAGATCGCGGGCGGCCTCGCGGGGACCCGCGCCGGTCTCCTCGACGGAGTAGCCCGTGCCCGGCTCGAGCAGGCGGAAGATCAGACTGCCTAGGTTGTCGGTGGTGGCCCGCGCGACCTCTTCGCCGCTGGCGTTGACCACACGCAGCTCCACGCCCGGCTCGGCGTGGGTGATGTGCAGCTGATTGACGCTCTCGCGGACCAGAAATTCGGCTTCGACGAACTCTTGCTCGCCGGTGTCGGCCGTCTCGTCCGATTCGTCGCCCGTGCCCGCTTCGCCGTCGGCTGGGCCGTCATCGTTGCAAGCTGTCAGCGGCAGCGACAGCGCGAACAAGAACGGGACGACAACCAGGCCAGGCGAGCGAATGATCATACGCCGGAGAGTACGGGAATTCCCCGGCCGCGGGGGTAGTGGATCGCGGCGGCGTTGCCGTGCCGATGTGATTCGTCGCTCGCTGCTGGGGCGGCTCCGCGCGAGGCTTCGCGCGTGAACGGCTCAGCGCGTGACTGGCTCCGCGCGTGACTGGCTCCGAGCGAGGCTTCGCGCGTGACTGGCTCAGCGCGTGACTGGCTCAGCGCGTGAACGGCTCAGCGCGTGAACGGCTCGCGCGAGGCTTCGCGCGTGAACGGCTCAGCGCGAGGCTTCGCGCGTGAACGGATCATGGAGATCGAGATCCGATTGTTTACAGGCCGGCGCGGCGCTTTGGTTCGAGGCCTCGCCGTTGCTTGGCGCCTGCACGACAGTGCCGTCGTCCGTGGTCTTGGTGCAAGGCGGGCGCGGATTGTCGGAGGCTGGCCGGGCGCGGAAGGGATCGCGGATGTCGTTGGGGACGTGGCGCTCGAGCGTGGTCGAGCGGACCTGGCGTGCACCTTGCGCGAAGGGATCTTTGAGATCGGGTATCAGCATGCGCAGGCCCTCGCGCTGTCGCTGACCACGCGCGGGTGCCCGCGGTGGTGGGCGATCGAAGGGGTCGCGCAGATCCACGATTGAGCGCTTGCGTGGTGGGGGGTGCTCGGGGCCCTGGTTGGGCAGCGGCACGCCCGTGCCTGGGGCGGGGTCGGGACGGCGTTGCTGCTCGAGCGGGAACGGGACCGGCTGCAGACCCGGTGGCAAGCTGGTCCGCCCTGGAGGTGGTTGTGCGGGCGGTTCTAGAGCGGGATCGGTCGCGGGGGGCGGGGCCTGATCGTTCACTGGCTCCGGCGGGAGCACAGGGGGTCCGAGGCTGGCGAGCGCAACCGCCAGCAACAAAGTCATCGCGCTCACGTGGGCCGCACTCTACCACGCGGAAGTCTTCGCAGCACAGCCAGCCGAATGGGGGCGAGCGTGGTCGTGATCGAAGGGCCAAAATGAGACGCGTGGGCCGGTTCCGGGTCAGCGGTCACGAGTGGGACCGTGGGACCCACGCGCAATGTAGCGCAGCGCCTGCCGCACGCTGCGCAACGTTGTGTACCCCACCAGATCGACCCCAAGCGAGACCAGCGACTGCGCGACCTCGGGCGTCACCCCAGTCAGGATCGGCTGCGCCCCCAGCAGCCGCAGCGCCTCGATCATCCGAATCAAGTGATTCGCGGTCGCCGTGTCGATGTCGCCGACCCCAGTGACATCGATGATCGGCGTATGAATTTGCGATCGCGCGACCTCGTCGAGCAGCCGCTCCGTCAAGATCCGCGCCCGGCTGGCCGTCAACGCGCCAATGATCGGCAGCACGATCGTCCCCTCCAAGATCCGAATGATCGGCACGGACAGCGCCTCGATCTCGCGCTCCTGATCGCGGACGCGGCCGACCTGGTGGACGAGCGCGGCCTCGATCTCTTGCGAGCTGACCTGCTGCAAGTGCTCGAGCTTGGCGATCTGGGCGTCGTAGCGGGTGACCTCTGCGCTGACCTCTGCTGCCTCGTGCTCGAGCTTGCGGATCGTGGCGAGCAGCCGTTGGTGCGCGCGCCCAGCCTCACTGGCGCGGGCGAACAGCAGACGCACGATCGGGTTGTCGGCGCTGGCGTGGGGGCAGTCGTCGCAGCGGCTCAGCTGCGCGAGAAACGGGTCCAGCTCGAGGGTCTGCGCCGCTTCGGACTCGAGCAGGCAGGTGCCTTCGCAGCGCATCAGGCCCGATCCTCCAGGCTCTGGTTGACCAGATCTGGGGGGCGCTCGAGCTGCTCGAGCAACTCTTCGACGATCTCGAGGCCCGCTTCGCGGGGGTCGTCGTGCACGATCGAAGCGGTCTTGGCTTGGAGCATGGGGGAGCCGCGATTGTAGGGGCGATGGCACGCCGAGCGGGAGATTCTCTGACTAAAAAGGGGGCGGGGCGTTGCCGCGCCGCTCGCAGGGCGCGGACGCGGAGCCAACCAGCTGGGAGGTCTTTCGGTGGGCACATCGCGCTCGGCGAGGTGCTGGCGCTCAGTCGCGGACCTGGATCGCGTAGCGGCCGGGCCCGAAGTGAGTGTCTAGGATGGCCAGCAACTCAACACCCGAGACCAACTCGATCGCGGCGCCATGCTGTCCCTCATACTCCAGGGCGCGCTTCGTGAAACCCGAGGTCGTGACCAACAAGGCGTGCTTGGCATCTTGCTCGCGGCTGCACTGAACCATCGCCTCGACGTCGTTGAGGTCGACGTCGTTTGTCGCCCATCGCTTGCATTGGACGACCCACCGCTCGCGTACCGGACCCTTGAGGTTGTCCCGTTGCTTGTAGCTGACGACGTCGAATCCGTTGTCGCGGACCGACCGCGTGACCTCGACGTCCATGTGGCCCATCTTCCGCAGGAGGTGGCCCACGAAGTGCTCAAAGTGTTCCCAGCGCAACGAGAGCAGGTTGGTCGGCCGCTTCAGTATGTTGCCCATCGCGGCCTGAATCTGCTCGATCTCGGCTTGCGTGTTCGGCATCATGCACATCCGCTCGATCGCGTCAATGTCACCGATCTCGCCAAGCAGATTGAGGGCGCAGACACGAACGTCAGGCGCGGGGTGAATGAGAAACTTGTCCAACTGCTTCATGGTCGCGCCGACCGCAAGTTGAGCAGCGTGGGTCTCGAGGCATGCGAACGCGGCCTCCCGGAACTGGGCCGGACAGTCCGAGCCGAGGATGCCGACGTCCAACAGCTGCGCGAGATCGCGGACATGCTCGCGCTCGAGGGTCGCGGCGCGGAGCGTTCGCAGCGCTCGCGTACGGAGCTCGGACGACTCGCTGCCGTCGACCGAGATCTCGACGGTCTTGTCGATGAAACCGGTGAGGTCGTGAAGCCGGTCACCGAGCATGGTAAGCGCGAGCAGACGAACGCGGGCGTCTCGATCACGGCGAAGTGCACGGACCAGATACGTGCATGCCCGCTCTCGACCCTCGTCGTTCAGGCCCGTGATGACTTCTCGCAGGGCGATCTCGGCGATGGCGTAGTCGGCGGCGTCGAGGATCGCGGGGATGGCTTCGTGTCCAAGGCTGGCGATCTCCGACAGGTAGATCTGACGCTCGAGTAGGTCGGACTTCGCAAGACTTTCGAGCAGCGAATTAATTTGGGCATCGATGTGAGGGGCGGTCACCGCGACAGGATACCCCGACGTAGCGTTCGGTCGGCTGCAAACTGACCACGGCTGTCTCTGAGTCGAGCGCTTCGGTCAAAGCTCACTCGTCGAGCAGATTCATCGTCTCACCAGTACTCGATGGTAGTACGGCAGCCAGCGCACACGGCGGCCTTGGGCCCAAACACGAACCAATGCATGGGCGCACCGCAATAACACTCTGGTGGTCCGGGCCGAACAGCCAACAAGCGCAGGCAACCTTGCAGGACCCTGCCGGCCGCCTCTGCGTCAACCTCAGTGTCTAGCTCGGCCTGATGATCTCCGATCTTTAGCTGCTTGTCCGACCAGCTGATTCGCTCGGGACGCAGCTGCGCATAGCCGATGCGTTGGGGCTCAGCGCCTGTCAGCCACTGCACCGACGCGGTCGTGAGAACGAGTCCGGCTTTGCCCTGCCCGAATATGGATGTCGAGAAGAACGCGATCACGGAGTCACCGAGCGGCAACCGCAAAAATTCCTGCCGGGCGCGACGCTGCTCATCTTCGTCCATGCCGATCGAGAGTCGAGTGGCCCATGATCCAAGTAGCTGCGCACGAGCTTCGGCTAGTAGTTCGCCGCGCGTGACCAGATTCAGTACGGGGGGCGCGTCCGGCTGTCGTCGTGCCAGCGCATGAGCCAAAGACAAGGTCTGGTCGAACGAGCCGTCGGGCTGTCGTTGTTGCGTGACGAGTTGCTCGTCGTAGCTCTGCGCCTGGGCTTCGATTTCGCGCAACTCTGCCGACTCGCGCAGCACGAGCCCCGTGTCGGCACACTTGCGGACGAGGGTATCCCACGTCTCATCAACGAGTTCCGTTGCAGCAACGAACATAGCAACCCATGCAGTGCCAAGCCGTTGCTTTCTCATGTCCGAAGCCCCATTGCCCAGCCACCTGATCAACATGAAAGTGACGACGCCGGCCAGTCCCGCATCCACCCCCGTGAGCGCACTGGCGATCTGTGCCACACGCCCAGCTTGGTCGCGCTGTTCGACGTACTGCACCACCACGTCGAGGAAGCCAGGATCGAGCTCTCCGGCATCGACCAGCGCTTGAATGGCAGCATTGATCTCGGCTGTCACGGGCGTCAGCCGTTCGGTAATCCTCACCTCATGAGGCTCATGGAGGGCGAACCTTCCGAGGGCCTCGCTAAACGATGGAGGTAAAGTTGATCGCTCCGCGACTCCGCCGAGGCTCCGCATGGCTTTACTGAGCGCCGTGATTAAGCGGCTGGGCCGGCAGGCCTCCGCAAGTTCGGCGAGGTCTTCAGCTTCGACGGCGGCGGCGACTGCTTGGACAGATGGAACGACCGCGAGGCCGAGATGGCGATCGTAGAGACTCCATGCTGTCCAAGTCGCCTTCGGGCCCGAAGTCGGCAGAGTCGCTCGTGCGGGAGCTCGCGCACCACAAAATGGGCACAGGTTCCAGCTGTGCTCGAGAGCTTTTTGACACGTCGCACAACGCATTCCGATCATCCTGCCTTCAGCACCCGGCTAGGCTTTCCGTGCGCGGTGACCAACGCCTCGAGCTTGGCCCGCGTCACCGCGACATAAAACAGCGCCCGCTCCATCTCCTCGGCCTCCCGCTTCACGGACGCATCCTCCGACCGCTCGACCGCCCGCCACCACGGCATCAGGTCATCGTTCACCCCCGCGATGATCATCCGCTCGAACTCCAGCCCCTTCACGCGGTGCATCGTCGCCACGCGCAGCCCGGGCCTCGATGGATCATCCGGCTTCGAGCGCTGCACCCTGTACGTCTCGACCCCCGCCTGGTTGAGCGCGGCCTCGTACTGATCCCGCAGCTTGTTCGTCCGCGCGACCAGGCAAGTCCGCGACGGCTCGCCCCGCCCCACCCACTCGACGATCCCCGCGACCTCGCCCTCAAACGTCTCGAACAGCTGCACGTCCGGCGGGTTGCCGTGCATCAGCGACTTGTAGCCCTTCGTCGTATCCGCCCCGTCGTCTAGATCGTCGACCTCCGGGATGATGGCGGACGTGTCGACACGCGCCACACCCCCGACGGCGTAGCGATGGTTGAAATGGGATCCGGGGGCGAATGCGAGCATGGGCACTGGGCGGCAGAGCGGTGTTTTACCACGGGCGTGTCGGCTTGGGCCGCGAGTCGCTCGGTGAAAGGTGGCCCATTTTGGAACTGGGACCGGAGGACTCGCTCGCGAGATCTCGCGAACGACCAGGGGACGCTGGCCCCGAGCGAGAGCCTTCGATACCCTCGAAGAACTCATCGATCGGCCACGATTCGCTCACCGTTTCACGATCTCTACACGAAGAAGTTGCGACGGCGGCCTGCACGACCGCAGCAGCGGTAGAAATCACGAGGCGCGGCATGGTTGCTGAATCCTAACGTAGGGCGCGACGCTTGGCACGCCGTTCTCCGACAACACGAACAGCATGTAGTACCCGGGCGTTGCCTCCCTTGGGGGGGCGGGCGCGCGGACGGTCACGCTGTTGGCGTCTGCCCCGAGCACCGTGAGCGGGACGAAGAGCTGGCCTTGGTCAACTGATGTCTTCACCGACAGCCCCGTGTTGGCCAACATGATGGGGGGCCGAACTACTCACGCGGGGTCGCCTGCGTCCCGGATTGTGTGCCCTCTGGGGCCTCATCGAGGGAGCTCGAGTGGTGCGACGTCGGCCCGAGTTGCGGCTGATCCTGCTGTTGGCCGCAGGCGTGCACGTCAGCGCGTGCGGACCAACGCAGATCACTGATGAGACCGAAGCCGACGAGACAAGACCCCAGCGTGCGGGTCACCGTCAGGTGAGTTCCAGTTCGCCTCCGGCCAGATCGAGCCGACGTTGAATTGTGCAGAATTGGCCAGCGACACCCCCTTCGGCGAATTGAGTCACGCTGAGGTCATTCAGCCGCTTTGGGACCTGTATTGCGCCCAGGGCGATTGCCACGGCGGCGCGGCCTCTGCCCAAGGACTCGATCTGTCAATTGATGCGTACGACCGCTTGAACGGCGTGCCATCTACGCAGTCCGCAACGGCGATGCCGTTGATCACCCCAGGCGCGCCCTCGGAGTCCTATTTGTGGTAAGAACTCTCGGGCACCCAAGCGTGCCCCTGCCCAGGTCACCGCAGGGTGGCACTTTGGATCCGGTCAACGATGCGCAGATGCGACACCTGACTACGTGGATCTGCGCCGGCGCCCCACAATAGCGGTGCCGATTACGCAGCACCTCCAACGACGCTGGCGATGACCTGCAAGAAGGACTCATCGGCCGTGGTCAGTTCGGCCCGGGGATCACGGCGGTGCTCGATCAGGGACTCGATGTGCTCGAGCCGCCGCGCTTCGAGCCGCTCGAACTCGTTGTTGAGCTTGGGGCCAAGCTCGGCGCGGTCGGCCTCGAGCCTACGCTTGACGGCGTCGACCGCCTTGGGCAGCAGCTGCTCCAGTGCTTCGGGGCCGATGTAGAGGCCATCGACCGGGGGCGGGACGTCACGGAGCACGCTCTCGGTGGAGAGCAGGCTGGCTCGGTGTTGACTCGAGGTGTCGCTAATGAACTGGGTTTGGCGGGGGTCGAGGACGCGGATCTCGGGCTCGACCTCCTCGAGGATCATCGCCTCTTGGTAGCGAACGATCTCTGACACGCCGACGCAGGGCCAGGCTTGGGTGCCGGTTGAGGCGTAGTCGACGCGGACGATGCGCCAGACAGCGTAGCCAAGTTCAACGTGGGCTCCAGGGGCGATCGGTGTGGCATGCTGGGTCCTGGGCGGGGCCGAGGATTCTTACCACCCGCGCGGGGGGCGATGGGGCTCGCGTGGAGGCTCGAGCAGTACGATGGCTGGTGAAATGAGACGGTTCGGCAGACGACCGCGAGCAACGCTACAATCGCCAACAATGCGCGCTCGCTTGGCCTGGCTGTTGTCTGCGGTGTTTGCGGTGGTTGCCGTCGTCGGGTGCCGCGGTGACGACCCGTCGCGTGGCGGCCCGCCGCCAACCCCACGCGAAGACGTCGTCGAGGTCATTCATGGCCGCGAGGTTCACGATCCCTACCGCTGGCTCGAGGCCGGCGACCGGGCCGGCGTGCGTGCGTGGGTGCGCCGTCAGGATCTGCACGCTCGCTCGGTGCTCGGCGCCTCGGCGCATCGGCAGGGCTTTCGCAACGAGCTGCGTCGAATGTGGGACCGCGACGCGATCGTTGGCCCGGTCGACAAGCGTGGTGATCGCTACTTCTACGGCCGCCGCCACAAAGGCCGCGACAAGACGGTCTACTACGTCCGCGAGGGCCTGCGCGGGCGCGAGCGGGTGCTCATCGATCCGGCCAAGCTGTCCGACAACGGCAGCCTTGGCGTTCGCAGCATCTACCCAAGCCGCGACGGCAACAAAGTCGCGTATGCCGTCAGCCGCAACAACGCCGACGCGGCGACCCTGTATGTGCGCGACGTGAACACCGGAACGGACCTTCGCAATGACATGATCCCAGGCGCCCGGTTTGCGAGCCCGCAGTGGGCGCCCGACAACCAATCATTCTACTATACGGGTCTCCCCGACGATCCGACCATCCCACCCTCCAAGCTGGCCGGTCACGCGAGCGTGCGCCGCCACGTGCTCGGGCAGCCGCCCGCGCACGACGAGGTGGTGTTCGGGCCAACCGGTGACGCGCGCACCTTCTTGGCGCCTGGGCTGGTGTTTGATGGGCGCTATTTGTTGGTGCACGTGATCCACGGGGCAGCCGGGGCCGCAGATATCTACTTTCAGGATCTAAAGAGTGGCGGCGAGCTGCAGCCGCTGACCGTTGGCAGCGGCGCGACCAACATCGCGTTTGGCTACCGCGATCGTTTCTACTTGTTCACCAGCGAGGGCGCCCCACGCTACCGGCTGATCGAGATCGATCCGCAGGCGCCCGCGCGCAGCAATTGGCGCGAGGTGGTCCCGCAGGGCGAGCACGTCCTCAACAGCGTGGCCCTGATGAATGGTCACCTGATCTTGAACTATCTCGATGACGTCAACGCCCGCGTCATCGTGCGCCGGCTCGACGATGGGCGCAGCTGGCCGGTCGAGCTGCCTTCGGCGGGCGCGGTCGCGGGGATCTGGACGGATCCCAGCGTGAACGAGGCATTGATCGCGTTCAGCTCGCTGGCCCAGGAGGGCGTGATCTACAGGGTCCCGATCCCCGCAGAGGCCCGCGCAACCGCGACGCCCGAGCTGTTCTGGGCGCCCGAGGACCTGCAAGAAGCCCGCGATGCGCAGCTGGTGATGCGCCAGCTGTTCACCCGCTCGCCCGACGGCGCCCAGATCTCGGTGTTCGTGCTGCACCGCGGCGACCTCGTGCTCGATGGCCAAAACCCCACGGTCTTGTACGGCTACGGCGGCTTCGGCATCCCGATCACCCCGGGCTACAACCCGCTCGCGGCGCTGTGGGCCCAGCGGGGCGGCGTCTGGGCCCAGGCCAGCATTCGCGGCGGCGGTGAGTACGGTGAAGACTGGCACCGCGCAGGCAAGCGCGGGCACAAGCAAGACGTGTTCAACGACTTCATCGGCGCGGCCGAGCACCTCGTCGCCGCCGGCTACGCGAGCCCGGCCACGCTGGGGATCATGGGCGGCTCCAACGGCGGCCTGCTCGTCGGCGCGGCCTCGACCCAGCGACCCGATCTCTTTGGCGCGGTGGTCTGCCAGGTCCCGTTGCTGGACATGATCCGCTATCCAAAGTTTGGGCTCGGCGAGCTGTGGATCGACGAATATGGCGACCCCGAAGATCCGAGCGCGTTCGCGGCCTTGTACGAGTATTCGCCGTATCACCAGATCCGCGCTGGCGTTCGCTATCCGTCGTTGTTGATGATGTCGGCGGACACCGATGATCGCGTGGATCCGCTCCACGCCCGCAAGTACGTCGCCGCGATGCAGCACGCGAGCGCAGGCGAGGGCCCGGTGCTGCTGCGCACGCAGGCCCAGGCTGGGCACGGCGGGCCGGACTCGGTGACGGGGCGGATCGAGTCCTACGCGGACATCCTGTCGTTCTTGCTGACCGAGCTGGCGCCCAATTGGGGCAAAGGCTGATCAGGAGCTGTCAGCTCCGCTCGGGTCCCGTGGGTGGACGGACCGGCGTCGGCCCTGCTTCATGCGCAGATCCATCGAACCGAGCGCGGCGATCACCTCGTCGAGCTTGGCCTCGAGGGCGACCCGATCCTCGAACTTCTTGGTCGCCGTGCAAACCAGTGGCCCGCTGGCGGGCCACACGAGGTGGCCCGCCGGCGGGCCACCGTCCCGCTGACGGGCCACCAATTTTTGCGGTTCGCACGAGATCACTGACAAATCTGCGTGGCACGTCGCTTGCCTTTGGTGTGCGTCACGATGCCAAGCACACTCCATCAAGGCGTGGTCTCGCTGTTCTGTGATGACTCGGCCCTCGCGTTCGATCTCCTGCGCTCGGTGTTTGGCATCGAGTTGCCTGAACTCACACAATACACGGATCGCAAGGGCGAGCTCGATCGCTACCTGCCCGTGGTCGGCGACACGGGGGAGATTCGCATGGATGTCGCCCTCTCCGCCGAGCTTCAGCGCCCAGAATATCGGCGGGCTGGGATCGCGGTGATCGTCGAGGTTCAAAAGGAGATCAACTCCGTCAAGCGATGGCGATTGTGGGTCTATTGGGCGCTGCTTGCCGAGCGTCTACGTCGAAATACTGCGGTTCTCGTCGTTCCACTGTCGAAAGCTGTGGCGCGTTGGTCTCGAGGGCTTGGGCGGCTCGAGATTCCGATCCGTGAAGGTTTGCTGGTTCTCGACCACGAAAACATGCCGCGGATCAGCGATCTCGAGGAAGCCCGACTACGACCGGCGTGGACGGTGCTCTCGGCGGTGATCCACGCGATCAACGGTGACTACGAGAGCGCTCGAATTGCATTCGAGATGGCCCTGGAGCTCGCGGATGAACGCCGCTGGCGCTACGCTGCGATTATCTTGAGCGCCGTGCCCAAGCACGAGGCGGACCAGATGAAGGAAGCGATGAACATGGAAGAACAACACAAACTGACCGAACTCGAACTCAACAGCATCGCGTACCACGACGGGTTGGACCGCGGGAAACTCGAGGGCAAGCTCGAGGGCAAGCTCGAGGGTCTCGCGGAGATCTTGTTCACGATCCTCGAGCTGCGAGAGCTCCCGATTGACGCAGCGACCGAGGCCAGGATCCGAGCGTGCAACAACCCAGATCTGCTCAAGCGCTGGGCAGCCCGCGCCACGCAGGTAAGCGAGACAGCGAGCATTTTCGACTGACGCGGTTCCGTGTTAGCGAGCCGTGAGCCCCCCAGGATGGGCCGACTGGCGCAAGCACGAGGCGGACCAGATGAAGGAAGCGATGAACATGGAAGAACAACACAAACTGACCGAACTCGAACTCAACAGCATCGCGTACCACGACGGGTTGGACCGCGGGAAACTCGAGGGCAAGCTCGAGGGCAAGCTCGAGGGTCTCGCGGAGATCTTGTTCACGATCCTCGAGCTGCGAGAGCTCCCGATTGACGCAGCGACCGAGGCCAGGATCCGAGCGTGCAACAACCCAGATCTGCTCAAGCGCTGGGCAGCCCGCGCCACGCAGGCAAGCGAGACAGCGAGCATTTTCGACTGACGCGGTTCCGTGTTAGCGAGCCGTCAGCCCCGCTTGGGTGGACCGACCGGCGCCAGGCCCTGCTTCATGCGCAGATCCATCGACCCAAGCGCCGCGATCACCTCGTCGAGCTTGGCCTCGAGGGCGACCCGATCCTCGAGCTTCTTGGTCGCCGTGCGAACCAGCGGCACCAGCGTGCGCTCGATGATCTGGACCTGCTTCCCCAGCAGCTCCTCGATCCCCGCAGGCGGCGGCACCGTGATCTCGAACTTGGGGTTGCCCAGCCGCTCGAGCAGCTTGGCGAAGTCCGCCGAGCTCGGTGACCCCGGCGGCCCAAACGGGCTCGGGGGCGGTGGCGCGACGGCGGGCTTGGGCGCGAACACGGGCGCCGCCAGCGAGGCCTTCTTGCGCTCGACCTCGGCCGCCTTGGCCTGGGCCTCGAGCTGCCGCGTAGCCTGGTCGAGCACCGTTCGAATCCCCTCGAGCTGCACGCCAAAGCCTTTGTCCGCGAGCGCGCCTTGGATCCCGACCAACTGATCGACGAGGTTGGACAGCTGGCTGGTGACCCGCGTGGTCGGGTCGTCCTCGGCCCCGCCCAGGTTCTTGGCCTTGACGAAGCCGCGCTTGATCTCGTCCCAGCGGGCACGCTGCTCGTCGGTCAAGACCCCGCGCAGCTCGGCGAGCTTGAGCATGTTTTGCTCGGCGCCGGTCGTGAGGGTCTGGGCCTCGCCAACGTAGTGATCCTCGATCAGGCTCTGCAGCTCGGCCTCGTTCATGGCCGGCACGACCTTCTCGGCGAGCTTGGCCATGTTGCGGTAGCTGCCCTGCAGCTTGAACGGGGGCTCGGTCCGGTAGCGATCGTCCATCGACGCCGAGCGGATGTACTCGAGGTTGATCTTGAGCAGCGTGTCCTGAACGACAAACAAGTGCTGAAAGGTCTTCTTGATCTCGCCAAGCTCGACCGCGGCGTAGCCATGCGAGAGATCGCTGCTCGGGATCTCGGCGCCCTGGGCCATGGCGATCAGCTTGTAGATGTCCGCCTGCTCCCGGGTTGCGAGCGGGGCCAGGGTCGCGTTCGAGGTGATCGCGTTCTCGATGTACGACAGCGCAAACGCCTCGTCCGAGCCCTCTAGGATGTCGCCCAGGTTGTAGGTGTCGGCCCGGTTGGCGAGCATGTCCGGGATCTGGAATTTGTCGCCGGACTCCGTGTAGGGGTTGCCGGCCATGACCACGCAGAATTTCTTGCCGCGCATGTCGTAGGTGCGGGTCTTGCCCTTCCACACCCCCTCGATCCGGCGCTGGGCGTCACACAGCGAGATGAACTTTTGCAGCAGCTCGGGGTTGGTGTGCTGAATGTCGTCGAGATACAGCATCACGTTGTTGCCCATCTCGAGCGCGAGGTTGATCTTGTTGACCTCTTGCCTGGCGGTGGCGTTGGGCGCCTCGCTTGGGTCGAGCGAGATCACGTCGTGGCCAAGCGCGGGCCCGTTGACCTTCATGAACACCAGGCCAAACCGGCTGGCGATGTACTCCATCAAGGTGGTCTTGCCGTAGCCGGGCGGCGAGATCAGCAGCAGCAGGCCCATGAGATCCGTGCGCTTGGCGTCACCGGCTGCGCCAAGCTGCTTGGCCAGGTTGTCGCCGATGATCCGCAGGTAGACGTCGTTGATCAGCTTGTTGCGAACGAACGAAGACAGCACGCGCGGCAGGAACTCATCAATGCGCAGGCGCCTGCGCTCGCGCTCGAGCAGCTCTTGCCGGCGGCGTCGATACGCGGCGTAGCCCGGCACGCGGACCCGGCTGAATTCTTCGAGCCGCGACAGGAATTCGTCGAGGCGGATCGCTAGCTTGCTGTCTTTGATGCGCGGGTGCTGACCGAGCAGGCCCTCGGCCTCGATCCCGAGCAGCGCGGTCGACTCTTGGCGCTCGAGCGTGGGCGTGAGCAGCAGGCCGACCAGCTCGTCGGCGACCAGCTTGGCGGCGTCGTTGGTGTCCTGGCTGGCGAGGTAGCTGTCGACCCACGCGCGGGCCAGGTTCCAGCGCGCGCGCAGGCTGCCCAGGGTCGAGAGGTCGGTCTCGAGGACGGCCCGGAGCCCGCCGCCAAGCCCACCACGCAGCTCGATCGCGGCGATGAACCGTGCCTGCAGCGCGCTGGCTTCGGCGCTGACGACGAAGCGAGGCTGCTCGGACCCCAGCTCTTCGACCAGGTAGCTACCGGCGACCCGAGCGGCGGCCGTTGAGACTGGAATTTGTTGGGCGGTGTAGAAGGCCTCGATCGCCGTGGCCAGCTCGGTCGCGAGCGAGCGGGTCGCGTGGCTGTCCCCATACTCGGCGCGGAGCTGGCCAAGGCTGCGAGCGCTGATCTGCCAGCGCCGACATTGAGCTTGGTGTTGTTCCGCGTTGGACTGCAGGAGCTCGCTCCAGAACACCAGGCCGAGCACCCGGCCTTCGACGCTGAAGCGCAGCAGACCCGCGCCGCCGTAGAGCACCAGCAGCTTGTCGAGGATCGCGGCGGCGTCGGCGTCGTGGAGGCCGCGCTCGTAGCCTTCGTCGTAGCGCTCGCTCGCGACCTTGCGGACCAGCCCCAGCAGGCCCGCGTCGGCGCGCTGGGCCTCGTGCAGGGCAGCCACGCGCAGGCCCGCCTCACCGCGCTCGGCCGCGAACAGGATCGACGCGGCCAAGTACTCGCCGCGGTAGACCTGCGGCGTCTCGGACACCAGGGTCTGGTTCCAGTAGTCCCGGGTGGCGCTGAACGCCTCGTCGTCGACCAGCTCGCGAAAGTCGGTGCCCGACAGCGTCATCATCATGCCGTCGTCGGTTGGCACCATGCCCAGCTCGAGCGGCTGGGTGTTGACGGTGAAGCGGTGGCGGCCAAGCTTGACCAGCGCGGCGCCGGCCTCACCACCTTCGAACAATTCCAGGCGATCCCGGAGCCCGCGCAGCGCGTCTTGGCGGGCGGACTTGGCCCGCGAGTCGAGCTCGTCGGCCTTGACGGTGTCGCCAAGCGCGGCCAGCTTCGCGGCCAGCTCGCGCAGCTTGAGCACCATCGGGTCCGAGGCAAAATAGGCGTTGAGCTCGTCGGTGGACTTGAACGAGTTGGCCCGGCGGGCGACGCCTTGCAGGATCCGGTTGCCGGCCGAGACCATGTTCTCGGCCCGGCGCGAGCGCTCGTCCAAGAGCTGCTGCTTCTTCTGGGTGAACGCCTCGTAGACCTCTTCGCGCTTGCTGGCGAGCTCGGTCAGGAATTCATCGAACTCCGAGAATTTGGCCTCGAGCTCCTCGAGCTGGACCAGCAGGCGCGAGAGCTGCTCGTCGCAGCGCTCGGGCGTGTCGGCCATGCTGATCCCGCTCGAGACGGACAGCGCGAACAGCTTGAACTGGGCGACGAACTCCGCCTTGCCCTCCGCCGACATCAGCGAGCGGCGCTTGTTTTGCAGCATCGCCCGGACGCGGTTGACCTGGGCGAAGACCTCGGCGATGCGCTCGAGGATCGTGGTGCGCTTGGTTGGATCGTCGACCTCGAGCCCACCGATCACCTCGGACAGCACGTTGAGCCCCTCGCCGGTCGCCTCGATGTCGGTTGCGAGGACCGGGACCTCGTTGGTCTTCACCAGCACCTCGATCTTGCTGGCCAGCTCGACCAGGCGCGAGCTGAGCGGATCGAAGGCCTTGTCGTCGAGCAGGAACTCCACGGTCGCGGCCGAGGTCTTGTCGAATGCGTCGATCAACTCCCGCTCGAGCTCGTCGAGGCGCTCGCGGTTGATGTAGCGGATGTCTCGCAGCGAGATCACGTGACCGCGACGCGAGCGAAGCCCGGTCAGCGCGGTCATGAATTGCTCGACGGTGTCGAAGAAGCTGGGCCGGACCGCGCGCAGCAGCTCGGCTTGCTCGTGCTCGGCCTGGGCGAGGGCCTTGGCGGCTTCCCTACGGATCGCCACGACCTTGTCGAACTCGTCGACGATCAGCGACGCGGTCTCGCGCAGCTGATCTATGACCTCGCGCGGGTTGCCAACGTCGTCGCGGGAGAACCAGTAATAGGTGTCCAGGGCCCGATTGAGGGCGCCAACGAGATCCTCGTAGATCTGCCGGGTCGGCTCTTGCTCGTCAACGGCGCGCTGCAGCGACAGGCACTCGGAGATGCCGCGGACCAGCTCGGCGTTGCCGATCTTGGCCAGCGGACCCTTGGCGGCGGGCGCCTCGGCGGCGAACTGCAGCGAGGTGAAGGGCGTCTGCCAGAACTGCATCGCGTGCATGCGCGAGGGCTCGTCGGAGGTCGCGCGGAACACCGCCATGCGGCCGTCGGAGAACACGCTAAACCCGTGACACGGAATGACCGAGCCGATCTCTTTGCGGATCAGGTTGTAGGGAAACAGCGCGTACTGGCCCCCGGCGCGGCGGTGGAACACGTACAGGACGTCCTCGCCGTTGGGGCTCTTGATCGCCCGCTCGAACTCGAAGTTCGAGTAGTCGCCGTCAAAGACCTTGTGGGATCCGTCTTGAAGAAAGTACCCGCCCGGGAAGATCACGCCGTGGTCTTCGGGCAGCTGCACGCACGCGGCTCCGATCGCGTCGGCGCGCACGACCTTGCGCGAGCGGGTCGCGTAGACCAGGAACCGGCGGGTGGTCTCGCGGTAGGGCAGCACGCTCAGCAAGATCAGCGTGCCAACCTTGGCGTAGCTGACCTCGGCGTCGTCGAGGCTCTGGCCGCGCTCCTCGACCGGCTCGGAGTAGATGCCGTGGCCGTCCTCGGTGTTGTTCTCGACCTTGACGGTGAGGTCGCCGCCCACGGTCTCGACGAACACCTCGTCGAGGATCGACACGTGCGGGTGGCGGCCGGCGACGTGGTGCTCGCGGCCGGTGCGGTGCCACTCGAAGTCGTGCTGGGGCGGGAACACGTAGTCGCGCTCGCCCCGATTGTCGATGTAGTTGGCGCGGCCCTCCGCGTCGAGCGACCAGCGAAACACCCGGATGTCGTCGTGGGTGGCCCCGATCTGGAAGATCGCCAGCAGCTTGGTCTCGCTGCGCGACAGCCGGATCAGGCGGGCTTCTTTGTAATACTCGTAGAGCTCGTGGAACTGGGCCGCGAGCTGCTCGTCTTCGAGGAACGCCCGGTCGGGATCGTTGGCCGGCAGCGCCGACAGATCGAAGCCCTCGGGCGTGGTCGCGAAGTTGTGCAGCGAGAACACGTCCTCGCGCTTGGTCTGCTTGCGCAGGCCCAAGAACACGTTGTAGCCGAACAGCATCCGACCGTTGACCATGACCACGTCACACGGGACGCAGTTGTTGTCGGTGCGGACGTGCTCGGTGCCAATGATCGTCAGCTCGGTGCCGCCGAAGGTCCGGATCCGGTGGTCGTTGAGCGCGCGGGCCCGCTTGCCGAGCTCGCGGGCCTGCTCGACGAGCCGGGCACGAATGACCTCATAGCTGCCGCCGACGTCGTCGGCCGAGCCACTGTTGTGTTGGGTATCGCTGTCCTCGGCCATGCGGTGCCTGGTTCAGGCCCTTACTTCAGGCCAAGCCGCTGCGCCGCGGCCAACAGGTCGGCGTACTTGTTTTGGTCGGCCTCGGACGACTGGCTCATCATCTGGCTGATCAGCCCGGTCACGCCGAGGTTCTTGATGGTCTCGGCGTCGATCGCCGGGCGCGAGAGCACCTCGACCAGATCCTTGGGTAGGCTCTTGCGGCCGTCGAGGTACTCCGAGAAGACCGTGCGCGCGGTATCGCTGTTGTCGAGGCCCGCGTCGAGCGACTGGCCAAGCGTGACCGCGTTGACGAAGCGATCGAAGAACTGGCCGTCGCCGCCAACGATGTTGATCTTGGCCGAGGCCATGGCTTGGGCCATGACCGAGGCCTGGAACTCGGCGACCTTCTCGCGGGTCCCGAGCCCTGCGAGCTCGACTTCTTTCTCTTTCTCGAGCCGCAGCCGGTACTCCTCGTGCTCGCGGCTGGTGCCGTCGAGGGCCTTCATGGCCTCGGCCTTCTGACCCAAGCCCGTGGCCTCGGCCTCCATCTTTTGGCGGATCGCAACGGCTTCGGCGATGCCGACCTTCTCGATCGCGGCGGCCTCGGCCTCGCGGCCTTGCGCGGTCGCAATCAGCATGACGCGGGTGGCCTCGGCCTTGGCCTCGCCTTGCTTTTGGACCGCGGCGGCGTCGGCCTCTTTGACCTTGACGACCGCGAGGCCCTTCTCTTGCTCGCCCTGGGCCTCGGACTGCATCTTCTGCAGGGTGACCCGGGCCTCCGCTTGGCCCTCTTTTTCAATCGCGAGGGCGTTGGCCTCTTTGACCCTGACCTCGGCTAGCCCCGAAGCGGCCTGCTCGGCCTGGGCGCCCTCGGCCAGTCGGATCTTGGCGCGCGCTTGCTTGTCGGAGGCCTCGAGGTCGGCTTCCGCCAGGGTGAGCTTTTCTTTGGCCTTGTGCTTGGCGACCTGCTCTTGGGCCTCGGCGTGCTTGATGTGCTTGACGAGCTGCTCTTGGGCTTCACCCTCGGCCGCGACCACGCGCGCGTCCTTGGTCCGGTTGGCCTCGGCGAGCACCCGCAGATCTTTGATCGCCTCTTCTTCTTGGGCGACGTTCTTCTCAACCGCGACGCGGGCCGCGACCACGTCGGCGATGTCCTTGCGCTCGATCTCGAGGGCCTTTTCCTTGGCGATGCGCTGCAGCTCGACCTCGCGCTCGCGCGAGATGGCCTCGAGTGAGCGCTCTTTCTCGACGCGCTCGGTCTCGACCGCGATCACGCGCTCGCGGTTCTTTTGGGCGACCTCGACCTCGCGCAGCCGGTTCTCGTGCTGGATCGCCGTCTCTTCTTCCTGCTTGATCCGGGCGACGTCGGCCTTCTTGGCCTCTTCGGCCTGGACCTTGTGGGTCTCGGCGGACTCGCGGGCTTGGATCGTGGCGATCTCGCGCTCTTGCTTGGCCTTGGCGTCGGAGCGCTGGCGATCGAGCTCGAACACGGCCTCGTCGGCCTGGACATTCTGCTTGGTGATCGCCTTGCGCTCTTCTTGCTTGAGGTAGTTGGTCTTGATGTTCTGGTCTGCGGTGATCTCGGTGATCTTGCGGATGCCCTGCGAGTCGAGCACGTTGGCCGGATCGAGCTCGGTCATGGGCGTCTGCTCGAGGTAGTCGATCGCGCAGTCGTCGAGGCGGTAGCCGTTGAGCTCTTGCCCGATCGTCTCCAAGATCCCAACCTTGAACGCGTCGCGCTTGGTGTAGAGATCCTGAAAGTCCATCTGCCGGCCAATGGTCTTGAGGCCGTCCGAGAATTTGGAGGTGAACAGCGCCTCGAGGGTCTGCTGATCCGACGCCCGCCGGGCGCCAATTGCCCGCGCGACCTCCATGACATCTGTGTCTTGTGGATTGACCCGCACGAAGAAGGTGACCTTGATGTCGGCGCGGATGTTGTCGTTGCAGATCAGCCCGTCGGACCCGCGGCGGTCAATGACGATGGTCTTGACCGAGATGTCCATGATCTCGGCGCGGTGGATGATCGGGACTACGATCCCGCCGGTGAACTTGACCGTGGGCACCGCCCCCATCTTGTTGATGATGAGCGCCGAGCCCTGATCGACCTTGCGATAGAAGGCCGCGACAACGACCCCCAGTCCGATCAACAGGGCGAGGCCCGAACCAACGAAGATGCCAACCGTGAGCAGGTTGGCCATGGGATCGGGCGCGAGCATGAGGCTGTGCGTAAATGACATGATGGTGGCGATGGACATGACGTGGGGTCTGCAGCGGGAGTCGGAGTCAGGAGTTCTTGGTAACCTCGGAGGGCAGCATGTCGTCGATGCGCTCGACCTCGAAGGCGCGTAGCTGCGGGTCGTAGCTGACCAACATCACGCGCTCGTTCTTGGTCAGACCCAGGCTCTCGTCGGCGCGGATCGTGACGTTGAGCGAGCCACCGGTGGTGTTGAGCGTGGCTTGGCCGACCTTGCGAGTCACGCGAATGGTCTGGACGCGGGCGATCTGTCCGATCATGTCGTCGTTGGACAGGCTCTGCGCGTCGGAGAAAAACGGTGCGATCGGGACGATCGCCCACGAGGTCAGCCGCAGCGAGATCAGCATGGCGAGCAGCATCACGCCCGAACCCCAGAGCCCGCGGGCGACCAGGCCGTCGAGCACCGACCCGGCCAGCAGCGTGGTCCCGTGGGTGAGCGCCCAGCCAAACAGGGTGAACAGCGAGAAGCTGACCGTGACGGGGACCCGGCGCAGCTCGTACTTGGCGAGGAATCCACGCCTTGGCTCGCGCAGCGCCAGCGCGCCTGGTTCGGCTGGATCCTCGTCGCGCGGGGCCGAAAGCGCGGTCGCACCCTCGACGGCCCCCTCGAGCGCGCCGTCGACCACACCCTCGAGCGCGTCGGGGCTGAACACCCCCACCGTCACCATTGCCCAGTACCCCAGCACGATCCCCAGCAGCGTGGTGAAGACGACCGCGGGGAAGGTGAGCGCAGCGAGAAGAAACTCAGTCATGTCGGGGCTCGCGCAGTCTGCCAGGTTCCGCCGTGATGATCGAGGACGGATCGGCCCCGCCGTGTCCGCTCGCCAAACGGGACTCGCTGGCCGTGGCCGCGATCCTAGCTGGCTGTGTCGCGCTCAGGCCCGGGGAACTCGGGGGAGCGCGTTCACTTCCCGGCCTGGCTGCAAGAATGGGATCTCAGCGAGCGTCGCTGCGAACCGGGACCAGACGATTGTCGACTCGCTCGACCCGTGTTGGTGGTTGCGAGCGCAGAGCTTGGTCACCGCCAACGCGCGCCAGCCAGTGATCCGCGCGGGCGCGGTCTTCGGGGCCAAGGGCGTGGTAGGCATCCAGCGGGCGCTGGGCCATCCACTGGGTGAACGACTGAATCCAGCGGGTCGTCGTCGCGCCTTCGATCGTGAAGCTGTGCTCGCCCACGAAGCGCGAGATCCTGGGCTTGTTGGGGTGGGCGCGAACCCAGCGATCCACGCCCGCGATCGTGTCGGCGACGACGGGCCAGTGCTCGCTAAACAGCCGGCGGAAGATCGGGTCGAGGGTTGGCGGCGGCTCGTCGTGGGGGACGAAGCTGCCTGGGTCTTCGTTGGTGGTGGGCGTCGCGTTCATGCGCTCGACCCAGCTCGCGACGCGCGGCGCGAGCCGGCGCATGAGCTGGCCGGGCGCGGGGTCACGATAAAGGTGGGCATACAGCGGGCCCATGAACCCGAAGTCGCCAACGCTCGGGCGTGCGCCGAGCAAGTAGGGATACTCGCCAAGGTGGGTGTTGAAGTCGCGCAAGAACGCCTCGTAGCTGCGCTCGATCGCCTTGCGATTGTGGCGGTTGATCCCGAGCGCGCGCCCATAGTTGCCGCCAAAGTAGGCGGCGAGCGGCAGCCCGGCGAGCGGGTGGAGCAGCGCGGGCAGTCCCGGCGCGACGATCTGGCCAAAGTCGGTCATGATCAGCCGCATGTTCTGGCGCTTGTAGTGCCAGCGGTAGTGCATGGCGGGCATCAGCAGCCACTCGTCGCCGTAGAGTTCGAGCAGCAGGCTCGCGAGGCGCAGCAACGGCGTACTTGGATAGACCGAGCGCACGGGGTGCTTGGCCTCTACGTGGTCGATGATCGCGGTGGTGTCTTGGACGGCTTCGCCGGTGGGGGTGAGCAGCACGGGGATCATCGCAAGCCCGGTCTTGGGCCGGACGATCTCGACGAGGACCTTGCGACTGGCGAACAGCTCTTCGAAGGGGACACGCTTGTGGCGGAGGTAGGCCCGGGCCTTGCCGCTGTAGAGCGAGACCTCGGCGGCGATCAGCGTGTAGGGCATGACCATCTGCTCGCGCGGGTCATTCGCGGGGGAGGGTAGCAACGGCGGTAGATTCTGACCAGCCGCCGCGGGCCGAACCGCCGGCGGCAAAGAACCACACGATCAGGTTGTTGCCTCGTAGCGATAGTACGCCGACCCATAGCGCCCACCCTCGCGCCGCAGGTCCACGTCGTTGAGCACCAAGCCCAGCAGGTTGGTGTCTCGTTGTCGCAACAAGCCCAGGCTCTGCTGCACCTCGTGCTCCGAGGTTGCGCCAGCTCGCGCCACCAACACCACGCCGTCTACTTGCCGGGCGATCAACAACGCATCGACGACAGGCAGCACCGGTGGCGAGTCGAAGATCACCAGATCAAAGCGCTCGCGCAGCTTCGCCAACAACCGACGAAACGCGTGGGTATCCAACAGCTCCGAGGGCGTCTCGGGGACGGGCCCACACCGCAACACCGCGAGCTGCTCCGGCGCACCGGCTAGCCCACGCTCGATCGCGTCGTCGAGCTCGCAGCTGCCTTGCAGCACCGACGCCAACCCCACGTTGCCAGCGTCGAGCCCCGCCGGAAACACCTCGTGCAGTCGTGGCCGGCGCATGTCGGCGTCGATCAGCAGCACCCGCTTGCCGGCCTGGCACCAGCTCAGCGCCAGGTTCAGCGCCGTCGAGCTCTTGCCTTCCGACGAGCCCGGCGAGGTCACCAACAGCACCGGGCAGCGCTCTTTACCCATGCCAAACCCGATCGCGGCGCGGACCTTGCGGGCGCGCTCGGCCATGAGGGACTGCGGCAGCAGATGGGTCTGCAGGTCCCGACGCATTCGCTGGGCTCGCAGGTTCGCGGGGCCGATCGCCGGATCCGGCGCGAGCTTGGGCAGCTGGCCGAGCACCGCGATATCCCAGCCCGCGACCGCTCGCTCCGCGTCACGAAGATCCCGAAGCGTGTGGTCGCGCAGATCCACGCTGACCGCGAGCACGCACCCAAGCAGCAGGCCAACGACGACCGAAGCCGCCACGCACAGGGCAACCCGCGGGCGCACGGCCTCGCGTGGGGTCGTGGCCGGATCCAGGATCCGAACCTGCGGCTCATCTTCGATCCGATTGGTCAGCTCGACCTCCGTGTCGCGCCGCGACAGCACCAAGTAGATCTCTTCTGCGTCGGCGACATCGCGCGCGAGCTCGCGAAAGCCCGGCTCGAGCCGCGTGAGCTCGAGCGCCCGCAGCCGCTCGCGCTCGAGCTCGGCCGCGAGCTGTTGCTCGGTCGCATGCGCGGCCTCGTAGCGGGCCAGGAATGTAGCGAGGTGGCCGCCAGCCTGATCCTTCGTGGTCCGCTCGAACAGCTCGAGCCGCTGCTTGGCCTGCTTCCACTCTGGATGCCGCGGGCCATATTGCAGGTCGATCGCGTTGAACTCGGCTTCGGCCGCCAAGCGCTCGGTCAGCAAGTGATCGAAGATGTTGCGCTCGCTGGGCCGCAGCAGCGCCGCGGCCCCGGCTGCGATCCCGCGCTGATGCAGCTTCTTGGCCTGCTCGTACAGGTTTTTGGCTTCAAAGCTGCTCGCCTGCGCGGCCTTGGTGCGCAGGCTGAGCTCGATGATGTTCTGCGTGATCACGCTCTGGCGATCTTCCAGGGCGATCGTCGTGATCTGATGCTGGGCCTTGAAGGCGTCGAGGGCCTGCTCGGCCGCGCGCAGGCGTTGACGGGCCCGGTCGCGCTCGAGCCCGAGATCCCCGGCCGCGCGGGCGCCCGTGTCCGATCGCTCGCCGCCAACGTGATCGAGGTACGCCTGCGCGACCGTGTTGGCGATCTCGGCGGCCAGCGCTGGATCGAAGTACTCGACGCGGATCCGCACCACGCGAGAGTCATGAACCTCGCGGATCTCGACCAGCTCGCGCAGCCGCTCGATCGGATCGATCTCGGCCTCTGCCTTGGCCCGCTCGTTTGGGTCCGCGAGATCAGCGATACCCAAGAAGCCCGGATCCTCGGCGAGCCCCAGCCGGGCGAGGGCCTCGGCTGCGACCGCGCGGCTCGAGATGATCTCGTGCTGCGTGCGGTAGTAGTGGCGGTAGGTGTTGGTGTCGAGCTGCTCGCCAAGACCCTGGACCTCATCGAGCACCTGGGCGCCGCTTGGCTGCAACAACAACGTGACCTCTGCCCGATACTGCGGCCGCAACAGCGAGACCGCGAGCACGGTGGTCACCACCACGATCAAGCAAGTCACGGCGATCCGAAGCCAGCGACGCCGCAAGATCGCGAGGATCTCGAGCGCCGAGCCCATGGTCGCGGTCCAGCTCGCGGCTGGCTCGGCTTCGGCGTAGGGCGGCGTATGAGTTGATCGCGGCCAGGTCCGGCCTTCGGGGCGCCGCGGGTCGCCCCGGGCTGGACCGACGAGCTGGGCATCCGACGGGATGTCTCGGGGATCATCAAGCACGGATCACCTGGCGCCGCACCTGCGCAGCGCCTAGCGACGCGGTCGAGGTGGGCATGTTGTGAATGCCGATCCGGCGAGGGTCCTTCACACCGATTTGCGTGAGTTTGTGATTCGCAGATCCCCGCGTTTCATGGCACATTCGGCGCATGGATGGGCTCATGGCGACGCGCGGGACCAGCTCCGCCGTGGGCGGCGCGCTGGCGCATCGCTGGCTCGATCCGCTGGCCAGCGAGGATGCCCAGCGTTGGGCGAACCTGCTCGGCCGCACCCGCCACGACTTTCATCATCTGCCCGCGTACGTCGCTCTCGAGGCCGAGCGCCTCGGTGGTCGCGGGTTCGCGCTGCTGGTCGAAGATCGACGCGACCCCAGCCGCGCCGCGCTGCTCCCGTTGATCCTGCGCGCGCTCCCGGCCAGCGCGGCCTGTGACGCGATCTCGCCCTACGGCTACCCGGCGCCGCTGTTCACCAGCAGCAGCCCCAGCTTCGAGTCCGCCGCAGTAGAAGCCTTCGTCACCGCCATGGCTGCGCGCCGGGTGGCCTCGGCGTTTGTCCGCCTGCACCCGCTGCTGGGGTGTCCCGAGCAGGCGCTGGGTCGGTTTGGCGGCGTCGTCGAGCACGGGCCCACGGTCTGGATCGACTTGCAGGCCAACGAAGCCACGCAGTGGGCGGGCTACCGCGGCACCCACCGCAACCTGATCCGCCGGGCCGGGCGCGATGGCTTGCAGGTTCAGTTTGATGAAGCGTTCGCGCGGCTCGACGAATTCTACCCGGTGTACGCGCAGACGATGGATCGCGTGGGCGCGAGCGACATGCTGTCCCTGTCCTCGAGCGTCAGCCCAGCGCAAGACGAGCGCCGCTACCTCGAGCGGCTCGCCACGCTGTTGCGCGGGCGCGGGTTTCTAGCCTTGGTCGAACAGCAGGGCCAAGTGATCGCCGGTGGCGTGTTCACCAGCTGCGCGGGGATCGTGCAATACCACCTCTCGGGCACGGCCACGGCCTGGCAGCGAGCGTCGCCCACCCGGCTGATGCTCGATGCGGTCCGCCGCCGCCAGACCGCGCGCGGTGACTGGCGCATGCACCTTGGCGGCGGCGTGGGGGCCAAGCAAGATCCATTGTTTCGGTTCAAGCGCGGGTTCTCGCCGCATCGCGGCCGGTTTTGTAGCTGGCGCGTGATCCCGTGCCCCGACTTGCACGATCGCTTGGTCGCGGACTGGCAGGCTGCCGGTGGCTCGCGCGAGGCCGCTGGCGAGTTCTTTCCAGTCTATCGCGCGGCCACCAACCAACAAAGTTGATCCTCATGATCCGTGACACCATCAAGCGGGGCCTGGACCTCACGCTGGCGACGGCCGGGTTGTTGGCGCTGTCACCCGTTCTGGCCGGCGCGGCCGCGGCGATCGCCGTGAGCATGGGCCGCCCGGTCTTGTTTCGTCAGCGCCGACCGGGCCGCTTCGGCGAGCCATTCACAATCTACAAATTCCGAACCATGGTCGAGCCGCGCCCGGGTGAGTCGCGCCTGCACAGCGACGGCGCCCGGGTCACCGCGCTTGGCCAGCTGCTGCGCAAGACCAGCATCGACGAGCTCCCCGAGCTGTGGAACGTGGTGCGCGGCGACATGAGCCTGGTTGGTCCGCGGCCGCTGTTGCTGGAGTACCTGGGCAAGTACACCCCCGAGCAGATGCGTCGCCACGAGGTCGCGCCGGGCATCACGGGGTGGGCCCAGGTCAACGGGCGCCAGTTCATCCCATTTTCGAAGCGGCTCGAGCTCGATGTCTGGTATGTCGACAATCGCTCGTTGGGCCTGGACCTGCGCATTGTGGCCAAGACCTTGGCGCAGGTGGTGGTTGGCAGCGGGCAGCACACGGGGCAGCGCCTGGCCGATGTCGATGATCTGGGCTTCATCGACGCGCCTACGCATGAACCGGGAGAGTGACGGGGTGGACGACGCGCGCTGGGAGCACGGCTCTGACTTTCATTGGCCTGGCTTGGACATCGCCGGTACCGATGACGACGCGAGTCGCTGGCTCGCCGGGCTCGAGGCGATCCGCTATGCGGCAGGTCGCGGGGCCTTGCGGGCGCTACTCGATCACGGGGGCTGGCCGCGCGTGTGGCTGCCCAGCTACGTGTGCGCCGAGCTGGTCGCGGCCGTGGGTGATCGGGTGCGGTTTTACGCCGACGACCCAAGCCAGGCCCAGGGGCGGATCCCAGCGGATGCCCAATCTGGGCATGCGATTGTGCGGATCAATTATTTCGGCCTGCGCCGGCCGAACAGCGCGGCGACCCTGCGCGAGCGCGGGCTGACAGTGATCGACGATCACACCCATGATCCCTGCGGGCCCTGGGCGCGCGACAGTGACGCAGACTACTGCCTGGCCTCGCTGCGCAAGAGCCTGCCGCTGCCCGATGGCGCGGTGCTCTGGTCGCCCGTGGGGGGGCGGCTTCCTTCGAAGCCCGAAGCCTGCGAGGCGGCGGCCGCCAAGCTCCCTGCGATGCTGCTCAAGTCGCTGTACTTGGCGGGGCACCCGGTCTCGAAGCCACGGTTTCGGGCGCTGGCGATCGCGGCGGAGGACCGCCTGGCCGAGCTCGCGGGCGTCGGCATGAGCGCGGTCTCGGCCGAGCTGCTGGAGTGCCTGCCGATCGCGCAGCTCCGCGCGCGGCGACGCGAGAATTTTCAGGCCTTCGCCAGTCACCTGGCCGCCGAGGAGGTTGGGCTGTTGCAGCCCGCGGATCCCTCGCTGACGCCGTTTGCGTGCGTGCTGCTGTTCCCGAGCGCGGTCGCCCGCGAGCTCGCGCGGCGGCGGCTGATCGCGGCGCGGATCTACCCAGCCGTGCTCTGGCCGCTCGACGAGCTACCGGACCACCGCGCCATGTTCCCCGAAGCCTGCGAGGTGGCCGATCGCGTGCTGGCGCTGCACTGCGACGCACGCTACTCGGCGGCAGACATGCAACGCGTGGCGGCAGGGTACTAGCACAAGTGCCGATCAACGTTGCCTGATAAGCTCCGCCCCGCGATGCGAACGACGCCACCGCGCTCTTGGATCTTCGTCGGCCTGGCCAAGACCTTCCTCCCCGGCGAGGTCCACAGCGTCGAGATCGCCGACTCCTCGCGGGTGGTCTACCGCACCGCGAGCGGCCAGCTCGTGGTCGCGGACGCCCACTGCCCCCACGTCGGCACGCACCTTGGACAGGGCGCCACTCTCGAGGGCGATCGGATCCGCTGTCCGCTCCACGGCCTGCGCTTCGAGCCCAACGGCGAGTGCGTCGAGGCCCGCGCGAAAGGGGCCTGCATGCGCCTGGGCGTGCACCCGATCCGCGAGATCGCAGGCATGGTCTTCAGCTGGTACGCGCCGGATGGCACGGGCCCGAGCTTCGAGCTCCCGCAGCTCGAGCACGAGGCCTTCTTGCCCTACCGCATCCGGACCGAGCGTCTCGCGCTCGCGATGGAAGAGCCGCTCGAGGTTCACGCCGTCGACATTGGTCACAACACCACGCTCCACGCCGAGCAAGACGTCGAGCCCGTCGACCCGCTCACGATCGAGGCCAGCAGCATCCACGCCTCGCTGGTCATGCGTCACCCGGCCACCCCCGCGGGCCAGCGTCTGCTTCGCCTGATCGGGGTGCGCGACGGTCACGTGCGGACCCACGTCGAGGTCCGCACCGTCGGCCTCGGCTATCAGCACATTCGTTCGACCGTGGACAGCATGGGGATCGTGGTCAACCAGTTCATGCTCGCGGTGCCGCGCGCGGCCAACGAGGTCGACCTGCACGTCGTCTACAGCATGCAAAAGCTCGAGCGCGCCCGCCTCCCCGCGCTGTTTCGGCCGTTCCCCCTGGCGCTGATCGAACCCTCGATCGAGCGCTCCGGTCACGCCGAGCTGATGGCGGCGACCGACGAGCACATGCAAATGTGGACCCGCAAGCGGCAGCTGGCCGCGCCCGCCTGGCTGCCCGAAGAGAGCGGGCTGCGCGACTATCGGGCTTGGGCCGACGCTTTTTACTCCTAGCGCGTGAGGTCGGCCCACGCGGCCTGCCTTGCGCTTGTCCTTGAAGTAAGTTATTCAACTAACTAACGATGGCAAGGACGTCTGACAAGCGGGAGAGGCTCGTCGCCGCGGGCTGCGAGGTTCTCTACGAGCAGGGGCTGCGGGGAACCTCGCTGGCCGACATCGCCGAGCGCGCGGGCGTTCCGATCGGCAACGTCTACTACTACTTCAAGACCAAGGAGGAGCTCGCGCGTGCCGTCATCGCTCAGCGCCGGCTCGACATCGAGGCTCGGTACGCAGACATCGAGGCCACGATCTCCAATCCTCACGAGCGGCTGCGCGAGTTTGTGCGTCGGGCCAGCCAAGCACGAACTCGCGTCGCGACCCATGGGTGTCCGTACGGGACGCTCGCGCAAGAACTCCGCAAGAGCGAGGGCGTCCTGGCCGACGAGGCCGGTGACCTTCTGCGCATACAAACCAACTGGGTCGCCAGCCAGTACCAAGCTCTTGGTGTCCGTCGAGGCCAGGCCAAGGCGCAGGCTGTCGAGCTGGTCGCTTCCATGCAGGGAGCCTCGCTCCTCACGCACGCGTTGTGCGACCCCACAATCATGAAGCGCGAGTTCGAGCGGCTGGATCGCGCTCTCGTCACCCAGGCACCGCTGTAGGAGCCCGGCACTCGAGGACACTCCAATGAGCAAATTCTACCTCTTCACCCACTTCTTCAACGCCGCGGTCTTGGTGCGGTTTGCCATCTCCAAGCTGTTTGCGTGGCCGATCTCCGTTGCCGCGTTTGTGGAGATGGCCAAGCCCCTTGGCATCGACCCAACCTTCTTTCGAATCTTCACGGGGATCACCCTCACCGTGGTGATCATTGGCTACGCGACAAGCCTGTTCCTGGTCGCCAAGAAGGGATTTCCGAGCAACAAGGAGTCCTTGTACGTGGTCGGGGCGTCCAACCTGCTGGGGGGCACCGTCATGATCGGGGCGCTGTTCTCGGAGTTCCTCCTGCGGCTGAGCCCCAAGTGGCCTCTGGTCTACATCGCCCTGGCGATCGTGGTCTTCTCTGCCTTGAACCTGAACCAGCTCCGGTATCGGCACGCGTTGGCATCGTAGGTGGTGCAGGGGGCGTGAAGCAGACGAACTTGGCATTCGCCCGACACGATCAGGCGATCCCCGACGAGGAAATCGGGGATCGCTCGCTCTAGTCGCAAGTGCCGATCAAGCGTTGCTGCGCCTGCAGCAGCGCCGCGTCGTAGTTGGGCCTGCAGATCGAGGCAAGCGGCTCACTGCTCAACGCCGCCGCGACTTCGCGCAGGCGAACCGGGGGCACGCCCCGGGGCGCCTCGTTGGCAAGTTCGTCGAATTCACCCGTGCAGCCCGGCCCGATACCAAACGAGTTTTGATACACGGGATCGCTCTGATCCACGTCCACGTATTGGAGCACGCCGTCGGTCCCGAGCCCGCTGATGACCATGACCGCCACGTCGGCGCCGGGATCGATCGCGCGCTTTTGTTGCTCGAGCTCCGACAGCAGGTTCGTGTATTTGCTGACAGGAAACAGCACCGCGTGCTCCTCGGTGGTCGGTTCACCGTCGAGGTCGTAGTCCGTGGCAACGCAGTCGTCATAGTTTGGCGAGTTGCCCGAGCAGCTGACCCCAGCGTTCCAACACACGGCGCTGGTTGGGAACGCCGCAATGGGGTCGGACCAGAACGCGCGGTTGCCTTCTTGCTCGAAGATCGCCTGCGCGCTTGGATTGGCAGAGCAGTCCGCCTCGTCGGTCACGATCACCACGAGCAAGCTGGCGTCGTCGCGGATGAACCCCGCCTCGGGTTGGTCTGGCTGCATGGTTCGCGCGACCGCCAACGCCATCGCCTCGAGCGGTTGCTCGAAGCCGCAGCCGTTGACGCCCTGTGGGATCAGGCACAAGGCCGCGGTCACGGGGTCGATTGGATCCGGGAGGTTGCTGGCGCCGCCGACCCGCTGCATCCACGGTCGCGGGCTCGCCACGGGATCGTTGGCGGTCGTCGTTGGCAGGGTGACCAGCTTGCCGGCGGGATAGGGACAGATGTCGTTGCAGGCGGCGTCGCTAACGTCGGTCTCTCCACTGTTGAACACGAAGTCATCGAGGTGATCCTTGCAGGACCGAATCTGTAGCCGGCCCATCTCGGGTGTCGTCGACCGCAGCGGGCACCAGACGTTGCCGACGTCGGTGGTCGTGACCCCGAGTCGCCAGTTGACGCCAGCTTCGTCGAGCGGGATCAGCAGCGAGTCGATCGACTCGGCGAGGCGTCGCTGCAGCGAGCCCATTGAACCCGAGTTGTCGATGACCACCAGGATGTCTACGGCCGTCTGGCAGCCGTCGCCGTCGATTGGGGACGCGCCGTCGCCATCGCCATCACCGTCACCCTCGCCATCGCCGTCACCATCGCCATCGCCATCGCCGTCGCCTGTGTCCTCGCTGGTCGAGTCTTCGTCGCCCACGTCGAGGTTACCGGGCTGCTTGACTACGCAGCCGCCGAGCAGGCAGGCGCTGAACACCATGGTTATCTTTGTGGAATGCTGCATCGATCCGTGAATGTCCGGCATCGCCCGGACTCGTCACCAACACGCGGTCTCGATCCGCGCGAGCATGGGCGAGTCCGGCTCGCGTTCGCGCAGCTGGGCGACGGTGGCCTGGGCACGCTCGATCTCACCTAATTTGCACAGTGCGGCGACGCGGGTCGCGGCGCGTTGGCCCAGCAGCCGCGGCTCGGCGTGCGGGATCGACTCGAGCTCGTCCAAGGCTCGCGGCGGGTCGCTGGCGATCAACGCCGCGCGGGCGCGACGTAGGGCCTCGGCCGGGTCGGGTGAGGAAGGCACGTCCAAGGCGCCACGCGGACGCGCCCGCTGGACGACCACGGGTGGCTCGATCGTCTCGTCGATCGTCTCGCTTGGCTCGATTGGCGTGACCACCTCGACTGGCTCCAAGGTCTCTGCGCGCGGGATCGCGGTGCCAGTAGCGAGTGCAGTATTGGGGTCCTCACGGGGGACAATCGGGGCTGCTGCTACCCAGCCAAGCACGGCGACGCTGACCACACCGACGCCCGCGAGCACCGCGGTGATCTTTGCCGAGACCAGCCCCGCCAGCCCCGTCGCTGGCGCCAGCGCCAACCCAGGTCGGGAGATCGCCGCGAGCACCAACCCCCACGAGCGGGCGCGGGCTTGTTCAGGGGGAGTGTCCGGCCGCTCGCGCAGCTCCCTGGTCGCGGACGCGACCGCCTGCCGGTTGGGCTCGAGCCCGAAGTGCGCACAAAAAGCCCGCCGTGCCAGGCGCAAGCGCGAGTGGGCCGTGTTGGGGTTGATGCTCAGCGTCTGCGCGATCTCGCGTCCGGTGTAGCCCTCGAGCTCCGCGAGCACGAACACGGCGCGCTGGTGTTCGTCGAGCTCGCGCAGGAACTCGGTGAGCAGGGCGTCGCCAAGCAGCCGCTCGGTCTGGAGACGGCGACGCTGCTGCTCGAGCAGATCCACGTGCTCGGCGAACGCGTCGACCCGACGCCGGTGCCGAGCGCGGCCGCGGCCGCGGTTGCGGACCACGTTGCGCAAGATCCCAAACAGCCATGTGCTTGGCTCGACCCCCGGCTCGAGCCGGTCGCGGCGGCGGTAGGCGATCACGAACACGTCCTGAATGACGTCGTCGAGCTCGTCCTGCGCCACCGCCATCCGCCGCGCGCACCGCCACACGAACGCGTAGTTGTTGCGATACAGCGGCTCGAAGTCCGCGGGGGCGAAGTCGCGGGCGGGCCGACTTGGGAGGGGCGCGTTCACGTGGTCAGTGCATGTCCAGTTTGGAACGGTCTCGTCACGCCGCCCTAGAAAAATCTGAGCTCGACACCCAGGCCGGCGCGGCCCGACACGACCGGCGTCAGATAGCTGGCGTCTGGGGCCGCAGTGCTGAAGTTGGGGCGCAGGACGTTGAAGTTGGCGCCGAAGTCCACGACCAGCGCGACGGTGCGCCCAAGCTCGACCGCGAGCCCGGCCTCGGCCGCCAGCCACAGCCACGGGTGGGTCCGGCGCAGCGGCTCTGCGACCCCGACGCCACGCGCCCGGATCTGCCCGGCGCCAAACGCCGCGCAAGCCCGCAGCTCGACGATGCCCCAGCGGGGGACGCCACATGGATGAACGGCAATGTCCCAAGCCAGGAGATCGCCGCCGACCGAGCCGTTGGCGCTGCGAAACTGCCCGGCAAGGGTGACGCCCGCGTCCAGGAGGGCTCGAAACGCGACGCGGTGGTTGCCGTGCTGCAGGCCAACGCCCCCGCGCAGCTGCGGCGCCGGGTTGGGGAACAGGTTCAGCGCGAGGCCGCCAACCGCCGACACCAGGGCTCGCGTCGGTTGCGGTTGCTCGTCACCGTGGTCAACGGTGTCCTCGCTCGCGTACAGCTCGAATTCTGTGACGGACTCGGTGGGGTCGAGCACGGCCGGCGGTGCGGGGTTGATGATTGGCGCGGGGTTGGTGCTTGGCGCGATTGTTGGTTGGGCCAGCTCTGCCAGAGTCGCCAGCTCGTCGAGCTCGTGAGGCGCTGGCGCAGCGTGGGGTGGCGCGGCAGGGCGCGGTCGCTGGATTTCCATAACGCGGATGGGTGGCTCGGAGATCAGGCGCCGCTCCGTGATCGCCAGCGGATCGATGGCGATCGCCGCGAGGCTGGCGGCGAGCTCCAGCAGGCTGGCGCAGTCGTGATGGGAGAGCTGCTGCTGGTCTCGCACGCCGTCGATCGCGGTTGTCAGCTCCAACACAAAGCCGCCGCGGCTGGCGTGCACGCGACCGACGACGACGATCGATGTCGCGCTCGGCGAGCTCGTCATGGCGCGTCCGAGATACGCGCTGACCCGCCGCTCGAGCGAGCTGGCGGTCGGACACTCGAGCGGCGCCTCCCACGCGATGCGGGCGCCCGCGTCGGCTGAAGTCGGACCGAGCGCGAGGAGCACCGCGAGCGTGGGGCCGAGCACCATGACGGTGAACTATTACCGCAACCCGGCCGCGACGTCGCGGCTACCTGGCTCGAAGCGGGTCACTTCTGTGACGATCGTGCGGAATTCTGTCGCTGCATCGCTCGCCAGGTCAGAGGTCGAAGCCGGCTCGAGTTCAGTGACGTGGCGTCTGCTTGCACGGCGGGCGGGATCGCCGACGGCTCCGCGGAGCGGGCTGCACAGCCGCCCAACAAGCAGGCGTAGACGAGCCAAGGCCACGGGCGCGCAGACTTGGTGGCTGATCCGTTCATGGGCCGCCGAGCATACAGCATCACAAAGCGTGACGTGGAAACCGGCGGTGACCAGACAATCTAATCATGCGAGCTCGAAGCGACAATGTCATTGTCCGCTACAGCGTCGTCAAGCTCCCACGTGGGCCCCAACGACGTCTGTATGGCGATCGTTGACGCAGGATGAGGGTGCGCTGCTCACGTGCTTCGCGAATGGGTGACTTGGCAACGGGTGATGCTCGAGTGAGACATTCGCGACCAAACGAATACAAGAAATCAATTCGGGTGAAATTAGCGAGAGCGGTGCCATGATCCATACACAGCGGTGCGTTGGGCACCGTCACATCAGGAGAATCGATCATGCAAGGCCCAAACAAGAATGTCATCTTTCGCTCCAGCGTCGTCGCACTCTTGCTGGGGTTTGCTCCCGCATGTAGTATGGATGAGCCCGAGTCAACCGACGATCTGGAGATGAGCGGTGTGGTGGTGGAGCCGGCCAGTGAAGATGTCCTTGTTGGGGACGCGCTAGAACGAGGTGAGCCCAACACGCAGGTCGGTCCCAACGACGTCTATATCGAGGAAATCACGACCAACGGCATCGGCTGTCCATACCCGGGGTCGGCCGTGGCGGTGCTCTCTAGCGACCAGAAGAGCTTCATCGTCATCTTCAACGACATGCTGCTCCAAAACCCGCCGCCTCCGCCGGTCAAGACCACGAACTGCGTGGCGGCCGTCAAGCTCCACGTCCCCAAGGGGTTCCAGGTGTCTGTGTCCACCGTGAACACCAAGGGATACGCGTTCCTCGAGAAGGGCCTCAAGGCGACCCAGACGTCGAACTACTTCTTGGCGGGTGTGCCGCTTGGACTCACCTACCAAAGTGTGCTCCAGGGCTACTTCGACGACTTCTACAACTTCACCGATGTGTTTGGGGTTGCCACGTGGTCGAAGTGCGGCGAGGCGGTGCTCATTGGCATCAATACGACGCTGAATCTGAACGCCATCAAGAACCCCTACGGCAATGGGATCATCAACACCACCACGGTTGACGGCAAGTTCCAAAAGATCTTCCACATCAACAAGAAGCCGTGCTGAGGCGCGCGCACCTACGGAGGTGTGTCATCGTCATGGAGTGCTACGGAGCGCGTTTTCGTAGCACTCCATGATCGTCGAGGGTACCCAGGTCACGCGCGCCGCGGGGGCTTGACGCTGATCGAGCTCAACGCGACGAAGTTCCGACGCAGCAACGGGTTGCGGCCCGACAGGCTCTTGAGCACGAACTCTTGCCACGAAGGTTTGCCCCAGCGCTGACGGCCGCGGCGGTCAACCCCGTGAAATAGCTCGGGCGCGTCGAGCCCGGCCGCCTGCAGCATCGCTTGCAGCTGCGCCGGCTCGAACCCGCCGCTGGTACGGTGGTGCTCGGCGAGATCGTTGAGCGCCTGCGTGCGGGCGTTGGCGTGCAGGTAAAACCGTGGAGACAGGCGCGCGAGCTGGCGGTACACCGGCTTGCGCAGCTGCCAAGCCGCGCGCGCGAGCGGGCCCATGTACATGTTGTCGGCGCTTGGATCCGCGGCGGTCAGCAGCACGCCACCCGATCGCAGGCTCGCGCTGGCGCTGCGCAAGAACGCCTCGCAGCTGGGGAAGTGGTGCATCGCCGCGAAGCAGGTCAGCAGATCGATCGAGCCGGCGGCGAAGGGCAGGCGCTCGGCATCCGCGAGCACGGCGACGTGGCCTCGCGCCGCGACCTGCTCGAGGTTGGCCAATGAGATGTCCACGCCAACCCGCTCGTCAAAGCCTGCCGAGCCAACATCCAACGAGAACCCGCTCGCGCAGCCAACATCGACCAGCACCCTGGAGCGCTGCTCGTTGTCGGTCGCGGTGGTGATGGCCTCGCGGGCGTGGGCCTTTAGCAGCAGCAGCTGATCCACGTAGTCGACGCTGGCGTCGGCGTGCTCGCCGTAGGCCTCGCTGACTTGCTGATAGATCGCGTAGTTGGCCTGCTTGACCGCGCGGGGCTCGGGCGCGGCGTGGGTGTTGGGTTGGATGTCACCCGCGGCGATCAACGCGGCGAGCTCGTCGGACCACAGCACCCACACGCCGGCGACCCACGGGAACTCGCGCGCGCAGTCGTGGCAGCGCAGACCCACGCACCCGGCCCAGGGAACGCTCGGGCGTAGCGCGAGATCATCGACGAGCTCGAGCTTGGCGCAGCGGCACTCGGGGCACGCAAAGTAGTCTGGCGCCGCCTTGGGTCGCGGGATCTTTGCCAAGTTAGGACCCGAGGGATCGGGGGCCTGCGCGGTCGGCTGCTCCTCGAAGGTCATCACCGACTGCCCAAGCAAGCGCAGCCGCGCGAACCGAAGCGCACGATCAGCGAGCTCGCGCGGCCGCGTGACGGCGAGCTGCAGCCCCTTGCCCACGCACACCGCAGCAAACTCGACCCGGTGCAAGTGGTCGCGCAGATCGGGCTTGGGCAGCAGCTCGCGCAACGCGTTGGTGAGCGCGAGATCGACGATCAAGTGCACGCGGTGCGTGGATCCAAGGTTGGCGACGCGGTGCCGATAGGTCGTGTCGAGCTGCCAGGTCTGACCCTCGCGCATGATCACGCGCACGTCGTCGACCACGAACTGCACGCCCGGGTTGGTGCGCAGGGGCACGTGCAGACGAATCACGCCCATTGGCAGGCCGCCCGAGATGTCGCGGTGTTCGTGCACGCCACCACCCGGGGCCAGCCGCGCGAGCGTGAGCCCCATGATCTTGGCGTTGAACGAGGCCGCGAGCGCGTGGATCGCCGGGCAGGTGTCGAGCAGTCGATGGCGTCGCTCACCGCCGCGGCCGTCGGCCTCGATCAGCTGGATGCTCGTCCACGCGCGCCCGCGCGGCAGCGGCTTCCACTCGGCGTCATCGATCGCGTCGAGCTCGGCTTGGATCTGCGGCAGCGGCCACGCGAAGCCTTCGAGGCGCCGGGCCCCGCGGGTGGTTGAGCTGTCGGCGCGGGTCCGGTCGATCCAGTCGTGCGGTTGCATGAGCAAGTCCTTGGGTCAGGGGTTGGCGCGGCGGCGCGCGGCCAGCCAGCGCCGCAGCGTGGACACGTCGCTGCGGTCGAGCAGCCAGCGGCCACCGGGGATCACGTGGCCGTCGTCGTCGGGCAGCTGCGACCGGTGCCGTCGCAGCGCGGCCAGGCTCAGGCCCAGCTGGACCATGTAGGCGCCGGCCTTGGCGAGCGCGACCCCGAGCCAGCCAAAACTCAGAGCAAAGATCACCATCGCGAGCAGCTCGACCGCGATCGCAGCCGCGCTGGCCCGCACGATCGGTCGCTGATCACCGCGGCCTTGCAGCCACGTAGCAATGATCGCATGCAGGCTCTTGCTCAGCGTGGCCGGCAGCAGGATCAACAGCGCCAGGTAGGCGTCCGCGAACGCGACCCCAAACAGCGCGTGGATCAGCCACGGTCCTGCAATGATCGCCACGACCGCCCCGGCCAGCGTGACCGCGACGATCAGCCGACACGCCAGCGCGAGCTTGTTCGAGCTGCGGGTGGCGTCTTGGTCGTCACCCGCGGCCTCGGGCAGCATCATCTTGCCGGCCAGCAGCCCGACCCAGGCCATGAGGTGGCTGATCTGATCCGCGATCGCGTAGACCCCCAGCGCCGCGAGCCCGATGATCGGCGCCGCCACCAGGTAGTCGACGCGCAGCAACGCCGCGTCGCCAAGGGCCACCGCCGCGCTGCGGGCCCCATAGCGCAGCGAGCTGTGCACGAGTCGCGGCGCGGCTGGCTGGAACCGACCCCACGACATACACACGAGCACCAGCGCGATCACCCAATTCGCGATCACCAAGTTGATCACGACCCAGCTGGGGCCGGGCAGCCCGCGGCCGGCGGCGAGCAAATTCAAGCCAAGCAGCACGGCGATCACCGCGGCCGAGCACAGGTTGTAGGCGACGGCCCGCCCGCGACCCAGGGCCACGCCGCGGCCAAGCTCGACGGTGACCTGGGCCGGCAGCGCGAGCGCGGCCGCGAGCACGGCCCACTGCGTTGCCTGGCCAAGCCCAAACCCCAGCCCGACGTGAACGCGGACCCGGCCGACCACACCCACCACACCTTCTGCCGGATCTGCGA
>NZ_JMCC02000010.1 GCF_000737335.2 Enhygromyxa salina
TTCGCTCGGGCCCTCGGTCCGACCGACTGGGGAACGAGGCCACGCTCAAATCACACGTGATTTGTTCGTGGCCTCTTCTCTTTTTTAGCCCCAGTCGGCCCGACTCGACACGTGCTCGGCTGCGCCTGCGCGCGCGTCGACACCCTTCTCAGCGGCCGAGCGTGGGCACGAAGTGGACCGCGTAGATCGGCGGCAGGTGGCCGCGGATCTGCGTGAAGCTGTCGCCCGCGTCTTCGGTCACCCACAGGTTGCCGGTCGTCGAGCCAAACGCGAGGCGCTGGCCGGTCTGATCGATGTCGAGCGCGTGGCGAAACACGATGTCGTAGGCGTGGTCCTGCGGCAGGCCCTTGCGCAGCACGTCGAAGCTGCGGCCGCCGTCGCGGGTCCGGGTCACCACCACGCGGCCGTCCTCGGGTACGCGCAGCTGGTCGCTGATGCCGGGCACGAAGTAGGCGGTGTCGCTGTCGCGCGGGTGCACGGCGACGGCGAATCCGAACGTCGAAGGGCCCGCCTCCTCGATCTGGACCCAGCTGCGGGCGCCGTCGCGGCTGCGCCAGATGCCGCAGTGGTGCTGGACCCACAGGTGATCGAAGTTGGCCGGGCACGCGACCATGCGATGGGGATCTTGGATCACCGGATCGCCAGCTTGATCGGGGGGCATGAAGTTGGCCCGCATTCCGTCTGCGCGCACCGTCCAGGTCTGGCAGTCGTCGGTGGTCTCCCATACGCCGCCGCAGCTGACGGCGACCAGCATGCGCGAGGAGTCGCGGGGATCAACGAGCACCGAGTGGATCCCGGGATAGTCCGCGCCGCCGCCGAACCAGCGCTTGCGATCGGGGTGGCGCCACAGCGACTCGATCAGGGTCCAGGTCTCACCGTGGTCGTGGGACCGAAACAAGCCGCCCGGGATGGTGCCGGCCCACAGCTCGCCGGGTCGATCGGGGCCGCCGGGCGTGAGCGACCAGATCAATTTGAGCGCCCACGGCACGCTGCGGCCGTCGGCGCCGACGTCATCTTCTTCGTTGGGCTTGGGCGGGTACTCGGGCGCGCCGATCTCGACCCAGCTGGCGCCGTCGTCCTCGGAGCGGTGCAGCTTGGCGCCGAAGTGGCCGTGGTCGAGGGCCGCGTACCAGCTGCCGTCACGCACGTCGGCCATCGCCAGCGTCACATTGTCGCCAAGGAACGACGCGCGATCGACCGACCACCCCGATGCGTGCCGACGGACCTCGAACAAACCCTTGCGTGTAGATACCAGCAGCGTGTCGCTCACGAACTCAACCTCCGGACAGGGCCTGGATCACGTAGATCTCGGACTGGGGTGTGACGGCGTCGCTCAGGCCAACGCGATCACGGACCTGAACGCCGTCGATGAACACGTTCATGTGCTTGCGGACCGCGCCCTGCTCGTCGACGACATAGCCGCGCAGCCGCGGGTTTTGCTCGAACACGGCGGCCAGCGCTTCGCCAACGGTCACGCCCTCGACGACGAGCGTGGGGCTGACCACGTGACGTTGAAGGTTGGCCGTGAAGTTGACGGTGGGCATCGGCGCTCGCGGGTCTCGTCCATGATGGGGGGACCCGCACCGATCGAGCAAGCAACAAGCCGCTAGCCCGCCAGACCCAGGGCGCGCATGCGCAGCTTCAGCGCGTGGGCCGAGACCTCGAGCGCAGCGGCGGCAGCGGTCAGCTTGCCCCCGGCTTGGGTCACGGCGGCGGTGATTTCTTCGGCGCCGAGGTCTGCGGCCTTGCGGATCTGCGAGGACTGCTCGACGAGCGCGTAGAGGGAGGTTCGTGACAGGTTGAGCGCCTTCGCCGTTGGCGCCAGCCGATATTGATTGGCCCGCAGGACCTCGAGCAGCTGGGCCTCCGAGACCTCGCTGGGGGGCCGGTACAGGTGCCGAGCGGGCGCGCGGGGAGCCTCGAGCGTGTCGAAGATGTCTGGGCTGGGCCCGCCAACCTCGAGCATTGGCTCGGTGCGTGGCCGCAGCAGCGCGTCGAGATCACTGCCGAGCGACATCTCGGTTTGATAGCGGCCCACGATCACGAGCTGCCGGACCACGTTGCGGAGCTCCCGGACGTTGCCGGGCCAGTGGTAGCTGGTCAGCCGGGCGACGGTCGCAGCCGAGATCCATGGCTGCTCCTGGTCGCCGGTCTCGAGCAGCTTGGTCATGCCGATTGACTCGAGCTCGGTGCGAGCGAAGTGATAGAGCAGCGGGCCGATGTCGACCCGGCGGTCGCGCAGCGGCGGGATCGAGATGCGGAACCCTGCCAGGCGCTGCAGCAGCGCCTCGCGAAACCCGTCTTGATCGACGGCGCCCTCGAGGTCCGCATCTGTGGCTGCGATCACGCGGACGTTGACGGTCTGGGCCGAAGAGCCGCCGACCGGGCGCACGTCGTGGGTCTCGAGCACGCGCAGCAGCTGGGCTTGGGTGTCGATCGGGGTCTCGCCGATCTCGTCGAGGAACAAGGTGCCCTCGTGGCAGCGAACGAAGCAGCCGGTGTGGTTGCGGTCGGCGCCCGTGAACGCGCCACGCACGTGACCAAACAGCTCCGAGGCCGCGAGCGGAGCGGACAGCGTGGCCATGTTGAGGGCCTCGTAGTGACGATCCGCGCGGTCGCTCTCGCGGTGGATGGCGCGGGCGATCAGCTCTTTGCCAGTGCCGGACTCGCCGCGGATCAACACCGGGACCTCGAGGTCGCCGACGATGCGAATGTCGTTGCGGACCTGCTCGATGCCCTCGCTGCAGCCCTCGAGCCCGAAGGTGTCGATCCCGGGCTGCGACTTGCTGGGCCCGTAGTGCAGCAACAGAGCGACGCGACCGTGGAGGATCAAGATCACCCCGCGCTCGATGTCAGCGGGCTCGAAGCGGACCGGCTCGGTCAGCACCTTTCCGTCGGCGATGACCTCGATCCGGCGCTCGCCCGGCAGCACCCAGATCGCGTCGTCTTCGGGCTTGATGATGACCGGGCTGCGGCTCAGGTAGCGATCGCCGAGCGGGCGTGGGTGGCCGTCGGACAGCTGCGTGAACGCGGGGGAGCTGCGCGAGAGCTGCAGGGTGCCGTTGATGCGCAGCTGGCTGGGGACGCGCTCCGGGTTGGGATGCGCGATGATCGTGAGCGTGGGAATGACGTCGGCGCGCTGCTCGGTCGTTGTGGGTCGCGGGACTGTGGCCTCGTCGCTCATGGTGTGCTCGTTGCGGTGGGCGAAGGCGAAGTCGGCTCGGGCAGGGGGCTTGTAGTCCATCGCCCACGTGACAGAGCAAGCCGGGTGCCAAGCTCTGACCCGCGATGCCGGGACGATTGGCGGCCGATCGACGATGAAGCGGGACTGTCTGACGGTTGCCAACCGTCGCTCGGAGTGACCGACGGTCCCGGGCGGTCGCGGACGCTCAGATGTTCGCGCGTACAGATGGCAGCCGCATCTTCCATAGAAATCCGTCGAAGTAAAAGTGAACGAGCGACTGGTACACACCCCAAAAGCCCAACCAGTAGGCGGTGCGGTAACCAAACAGCTCCGGGCGATCGGCGTCAGGCATGATCCAGCGGCCCCAATATTTGAGCAGCAGCAAGGCCACGCCGAACGCCAGGATCATCCCAAGGTAGAACCACAGCGGACGTCGCAACATGTGGCCAAGCACGGGGCCGTGCGCGAGCGCGCTCTGGTAGCGCTTGCGCTGGTAGGCCCACACGAACACGCAGTACTCCAGGGCGTGGGAGAAGGCGAACGCGAGGTAGACCTTGACCGGGTCGAACACGAAGAAGCACAGCGCGAGGCCGGTGGTGCCCCCCGCCATCAGCAGCCGCGGGGCGCTGCGCAGCCGGTTGACGCGGAACTCGGCGCGCAGCCACAGCACGTGGATGACGACCACGAACGCGATCGTCACCGGCAAGCTCACGGGCATGGCTTGCTCGAGCAAGTCGATGAAGCCAGGCAGCACGGCCGCCGCGTCGTCGAAGTAGTCGACCGCGATCTCTCGGTACAGCGGGCCGAGGTACGCGAAGTAGAGCGGCAGCCAGCACAGCACCAGCGCGCGATCGATCCACCCTGGTACTTCTTGCTGGTCCTGCGCGAGGCCGCGCGCCTTGGCGTTGTACAGGCGCATGATCCCGTACTTTTGCATGTAGACGTGCCAGAAATTCCACAGCGCCGCGAGCACGCCAACGATCGCGATCAGCTGATCGATCGGGACCCCGGGCTGGACCTGGTGGCGCTCGAGCCAGGGGCGGATCACCAGCGCGAGGCCCATGAGCGCCAGGATCAACATGGACGCCGCGAACCGAGGTCCGCCGAGGCTGGCGATCGCCTGTTCGGTCGGTGGGGTCGCGGGCGCCTGCGCGCTCCGGCGGATCCGCTGCGAGTCGAACCACGTCGAGGCAAACAGCGCGGCCCCAAACCACCACCACGCGCCGTCAAAATCGATCCGCAGGCTGCGGGTGCAGACGTCGAGCAACAGCGCGGCGCTCAGCGCTCCGCCGAGCACCGTGGTCAGCTCGCCAACGGGGACGCCCGCCTCGCCGCCGTCACGGCGCAGGATCTGCACGAGCAGCACGACCAAGCCCGCGAGCGCGCACGCACCGACGGGGCTGAGCACCAGCTCGCTGTGGGCCAGGTAGGGGCTGGCCGCCCACGCCAGCAACAACACCGCCGGGAACAGCCAAAACCGGGCCGGATAGCGGGCCCGCACCTGGCTGTCCAGGTACACGTAGGGCAGGCCAAAGTGGCGGTGCAGATCCGTCAGCCCGATCGTGAGCAGGTACCAGAACAGGTAGTCCGCGCGGGCCGGCCCCAGCAGCAGCAAGGGCACCAGCACCCACACCCAGCTGAGTGAGTAGGCGGCGAGGTCGATCAGCGGTGAGACGTGCCAGCCCTCGACCTTGGCGTCTGGCTCGGGGACCCGAAACACGCCGCGCAGACCCAACTGCTGCATGTCGCGAACGGTACGCTATTTTTCGACCCTCACGGACACTGGGCCGTCCGCCGGCTGCGTCCGCTGTGGGGGGCGATTGGGCGCGGCGGGGGCTCGGCTGCGATGGCGTGTGCGGCCGCGCACAAGATCACTTTGGCTCTCGACTGTGTGTGCGGCATGTCCGTGGGCGCCCAGAACAGGCGTACACTCCGGCAAATGACGACTCGCATCGGCATCAACGGGTTTGGACGCATCGGTCGCTCGGTGTTCCGCATCGCATCGGAGCGCGACGACATCGAGGTGGTGGGCATCAACGATCTCGCCGACCCTCACAACCTTGGATACCTACTGGAGTACGACTCGGTTCACGGCCGGCTCGGAAAGCGCGTGCGCGCCGAGGACGGTGCGCTGATCGTCGGGGATCAGCGGGTGCCCTTCAGCCAGACCCGCAACCCGGCTGAGGTCCCGTGGGGCAAGTGGGGGGCCGACATCGTGATCGAGGCGACGGGCGTGCTGACCAAGCGCGAGGCGGCGGCGGGTCACCTCGCGGGCGGGGCCAAGCGGGTCGTGATCTCGGCCCCGGGCAAGGGCCCCGACCTGACGGTCGTGATGGGCGTCAACCACGACAGCTACGACCCGGCCAAGCACCAGGTCGTGTCCAACGCGTCGTGCACGACCAACTGTCTGGCGCCGGTCGCCAAGGTGCTCGAGGACAGCTTTGGGGTGGAGTCAATCCTGATCACCACGGTCCACGCGTACACGGTCAGCCAGGCGCTCTTGGATCAGCCAGCCGACAAGGACTACCGCCGCGGTCGCGCGGCCGCGGTCTCGATCGTGCCCAGCTCGACGGGCGCGGCCGTGGCCACCGCCGAGGTGATCCCCAGCCTCGCCGGCAAGATGGACGGCGTCGCGCTGCGGGTGCCGGTGCCGGACGGATCGGTCACCGACATCGTCGCGAACCTGGCCAAAGATGTGACGATCGAGCAGGTCCACGCCGCGCTGCGGGCAGCTGCAGCAGGCCCAATGGCTGGGTTCCTGGCCGTCAGTGAGGATCAGCTGGTCTCGGCCGACATCGTGGGTGATCCGCACTCGTCGATCGTCGACAGCCTCAGCACCATGTCGATCGGCGCGCGCACGATCAAGATCCTCAGCTGGTACGACAACGAGTGGGGCTACGCCAACCGCTGCGTGGATCTTGCGGTCTACATGGCTGGGCGCGAGTAGGCGCCGATATTCGCTTGCGCGCGGGCGGGCCATGGTTGGATGATCCAGCCATGAGCCCGCAACCGCGTCGACTGAGCTTTGCCGTTGGAACCACCCTGCTGACGGCGTCGCTCGCCACAGGCGCGGCCGGCTGTCAGAAAAAAGGCCCGACCGTCAACGTGGCCGAGCCGCCCGAGGAGGTCTACGTGAACGAGGGGCCGCAGCCGGAGCCAGACGAGCCTATTGGCGAGGACGGCGAGGACGGCGAGGACGTTGACGAGATCGAGGGCGAAGAGCCGCCGCACGTCAACACCCAGCCCAACGCCGCCGAGTCCGAGTCCGAGTAGCGCTTGTCGCTGGCGTCTTCGCGCTGCGATACTGGGCGCATGAGCCCGCCGCCGCGTCGACTGAGTTTTGCCGTTGGGACCAGCTTGCTGACGGCGTCGCTGTCACTCGGGGTCGCGGGCTGTGACGAGCAGACCTCCAACCCCGGGCCCGACAGGGCGGACAAGCACCCCGAGCCCGAGGGACCCACGGTCAACCAGGTCGCGCCCGAGCTCGAGCCCGTCGAGCCCGACCCCGTCGCGCCATCCGATGCCGGGCTCGATCCCGAACAGGTCGAGGGGCCCCACGTGAACGAGGGCCCCGAGCCCGAGCCCGAGCCAATTCCGCCGCCGGATCCCCAGGTCATGGTCAACCCCGCGAGTGTCCCCGATCTCGAGCCGGCGACGGAGCCCAAACGCGTCAATACGCGGCCGGAAGCTCCATCGCAGGACTGAGCCGCTTCACGCAGGCACGCCGTCGCCGATCTGGGCGAGCGTCTCGAGCAAGGAGAGAGCAGTTCGTGCGGGTGGAACTTTGGTGACCGGCTATCGTCGTGGCGGCATGCACCACGCCAAGCTCGCCCCGCCGCTCATGCTGTCGTTCTTCATGGCGGGGTTGCTCGGGTCCGGGGGCTGCGCGGATCAACGGGTCGCTCACGTCGCGCCAGACATCCCCGTCGAGTCGCCTCACACCGACGAACCCGCGGCTTCGGAGGTCGACCAAGCCGCGGACACCAGCGAGCCGGCAATCAGCTGCCCCGCGCTCGACTTCACCCCCGACCCAAGCGTCCTCGTTGCGCCCAAGCTCGCCGGGCAACCGCAGACCGGGGCGTGCTGGAAGCTCCCCAAGTCGATCCAGACCAAGCTGCGCAAGGATGTCCGCGATGCCTGGTCGTTCGCGCACGACCCCCACAAGCTCGACATTGATTTTGGCTGCGATCGGCTCGGTGCCGTCAGCGACATTCACGAGATCACCTTGCAATGGGGATCCGGCCACGGGGGCACCCTCAACCTGGCGCGGCTGCGCCGAACCGATGACGCCAGCGGGTGGGACCTGCTGGTGTTGCGCAACTCCAGCTACTACGGGCGGCCCGAGGACATGGGAACCTTTCGCGGCCAGGTCGCGGCCACGGACCTCGACGACGCGCTGACCTACGCACGCGCGGCGTTGACCGTAGAGGCCAACGAACCCCCGAAGTCCGGCTCTGGATCGTACTCCATGTCGAGCGGTGACATGCACACCTTCGTGCGGCTCACCGACACGCGCGGGCGCTCGCGCGGGATGGCGTGGTCTGGCTACATGGGCTCCGAAGACCAAGAGGTGTGGATCCCGGCGAGCTTGGCCGAAGCCGCGCTCACGGCCGTCGTCAACGCCGCCGCGCTCAGCCGCGTGGATCCAGATACCGACAGCCAGCGCTTCTTCGCGGAGCGCTTCGCCGAGGGCCTGTCCCAAAATTATTACGGCGAGTTCGCGGCCTGGTGGGTGCATGCGCGGCTCGTGCAGATGGCGGGTGTGCACGGCACGAACTCGCTGATCCCGGCCTTGGGGGCGCGGCTGTGCCCGATCGTCGACGAGCACGCACACGGCGGTCACCCGCGGGCGGACGCCTTGCTCGCGATCTTCGCGCTGATCGGGCAGGACCCGCCGCAGCTGCCCGAGGATGATGAGGCGCGAACCAACGAGTGGATCACGGCATGGGCCAGCGCGTGTGGTGTGCCGTGTCCCCAGCCTGTCAGCGGGTAGCCCGAGTTGGGGTCTTCACTTGTCGCCGAAGCTCGCCGAAGCAACGGTAGGTCGCTTTGCACAGCGGTCCCACGATCGACAAGACACGTTCGAGGCCCGTCGCGGCGGCGAACTGCTCATCGAAGAGCACCAGGCGTCGCGCTTGCGGCCGGCGCTGCTGCGCTGCGATGATGGACGCATGAGCCCGCCTCCCCGTCGACTGACCTTCGCTGTCGGCACCAGCTTGCTGTCAGCCTCGCTCTCGCTGGCGGTCGCGGGCTGTACGGAGAAGGGAGAGCAAAAGCAGCAGCAGCAGCCCAAGCCGAAGGAGCCGCAGGTCAACCAGCTCCCGCCGCCGGAGCCGGAGCCCGTCCCGCGACCCAACGAGGGGCCCGTGCCCGATCCACAGCCCGTTCCACAGCCAGATCCGCCGATCGAGCTCAACGTCAACGAGGGCCCCGAGCCGGATCCCTCCCTTCTCCCCCCTCCCAAGTCCAACGCCGTCAATTCGCCAGACTGAGCCGCGCATGGCCGAGCAAGCGCCCGACGGCGAACGAGCGATCCCCCCCACCACCCAGCACATGCTGGCGCCAGCTGGTGAGCGACTTGGCGGGGCGCACCGCAAGCAGGTTCACCGGGATCCGTGGCCCGCGTTCGAGCGCTTCGATCCGGCCCCCTGGTCCACCAAAGCCCGCCGCGCGGCCGCCTTGCAGTGGTCCGGCCGGGCTCGCAACGAGCACGGCTCGGTCCAGCAGTTTGGCCAGCTCACCCAGGTCCTCGCCAGCGCGTGCGTGGAGCTCGAGCTGCTTGGCGTGCTCGCCCGAATGATCACCGACGAGGTGCGTCACGCCGAGCTGTGCGCGCGGTTGGCCTTTGCGATCTGGCCCGAGGGCCTCACGATCGAGCCCACCTTGTTTCGTTGGCCGCAGCCGCGACCGCCCTGGCAAGACCCACCAAGCCCGCGCGCGCGCCTGGATCCCGAGCCGCGCTTGGCGTGGGCGGCCGGCTCGATCCTGACCGCCTGCTGCCTGGGCGAGACCCTGTCCAAGCCGATGCTCGAGGCCCTGGTCGTGGTCACGACCGAGCCAACCGCGGAGGCCGTGAGTCGCCAGATCCTCCGCGACGAACACCTGCACGCGACGTTTGGGTTCGAGGCGCTCGCGCTGCTGCTGCCGCGCTTGAGCGAGGCCGCCCGCGCGGACTTGCAGACCCAGCTCGCGGCAGACTTCGCCGGGTTCGAGCGCTCGGTCTGCGGCAAGGTCAGGATCGCCGACGTGGCCAACACGCAGGTCATTATCGAGCGCGGCGAGCCCAACCTCGGGGTGTTGAGCGAGCTGCAGTATGCGGTGATCTTCTACTCTTGCTTGGAGACGGAGATCTTTCCCAAGCTGCGGGCGCTCGGGCTGGATCCCGACGCGGCCTGGCGGGCTCGCTAGACCCCATATTCACGCAGTCATATTGGTCACGGAGGTGGGACTGTGCGTATTCATGCCACGGTGAACTGGGATGCAGGGTTCGTGACTGTAGGAATTAGGCATTGCGTGGATTACCAAGATTCTAAAAAGTAGCTTGAAATGAGCGCTTTGACTGGGGCAAGATGCATTGCGTTGGTCGAGAAGATGTACGCTCAAGCTCCAATAGCGCGAAACCGGCCGTGGTTGGGGTGTGCGCAATTCTCGAGCCCCACCCGCGGGGTATCGCGTCGCTTGGTCGCGCAGACCCAGGAAGAGCAGTTTTGGCGGCGCTTGTTTCCACGGTTGTTTGCCCCTGGAGGGCAGCCTGGGCCGGTTGCACGCGCGATCAACCACATCAGCGTCACGCCCATGGCGCATGTCACCTGCTTGAATCTCGAGTATCAGATCTACCTCAATCAGATCCTGCACACCTCGGGGGGGGCGTGGCTCACCCACGTCGTGTGCATTCCAGTCAACGTCGCCTTGTTGTTCTACGCGCTGGCGATCCACACGGGGTCGCCCGGCTCGATGTTCATGAACGCTGGGCTGCTGGTGCTGGCGCTGCTGGCTGCCTGGTACGTGGGCATGGCCGCCAAGCTGCGCAGTAAATTGTGGGGCGCCGTCGCGCTCGCCGTGCTTGCGGGCTTGTGGCTGGTCGGAACCGCTGGGGCGTGGTTTGCGGTGGGTGAGGGGGCCGAGCTGGCCTGGTACCTGCGGCCGATCACCCTGATCGCGGCGGCCTCGGGTCTGCAGGCCTACTCGCATCTGTTCGAAGCCAACGTCCCGCCCCGGGCAAATTTCCAAGATCGCTGGCAGCCCGTGCGTGAGTTCATCTGGGGTGATCCAGCAACGGTCACCCTGCGAAGTCGGCTGCTGCGCCTGGCGTGGACGCCGATCGGCGGGCTGTGGGGCCTCGTCGACGAGTGGTGGGCCAGCGCGAAGTTGCTGCCGCTGTACCTGCTCGAGCTGCTGTGGGCGCTGGGCTACCGCCGCGCCGAGCGGGACTACTTTCGCGGGCTCTCGCTCGAGGCCCTGGCCAGCGGTGATCCGGCGCTGGACTGGGTGGGTGTTGGCGGTGGGGCCTCGGTCGCAACGCTGGGTGAGGCGTGCGCCGACGACCAGCAAGCTTGGGTCTGGGTCTGGGGCTTGGGTCTGGGGCTTGGGCTTGGGCCTCGGGCTTGGGTCTGGGGCTTGGGTCTCAGGCTTGGGTCCAGCTCAGGCTCAACGTGTCATCAACCCCGCACGCGTCGAGGTGGACCTGACTGGGCTCGGTCGTGACCTGGCCGAGCTGGCTGCTGGGCGCGCCGCTGCGCACGATGTCGAGCACGACCTCCCCGCTGGCGAGGTGGATGAACAAGTCACGCTCGACGGTGGCCGTAGCCGTGCAGGCGTACGGTTCATAGCCGTACGTGTGGTCGTACTCATAGTCGTAGCCACCGCATCCGTATCCGTATCCGTAGCCGGAGCTCTGATAGCCCGACGAGCCGGAGCTCTGATAGCCCGACGAGCCGGAGCTCTGATAGCCCGACGACGCCGCGCCAGCGTAGTATCCCGAGCTGGCCACCACTGGGCCAAGCCCGGCCGAGCTGTCGAGCGCCCAGTCGCTTGGATCGACCTCCTCGCGGCTGTCGCTCACGACCCGCACGCGCAGCAGCGCCCCGAAGCGCTCGAGCGACAGCGAGGTCTCGTCGCCGCAGCTCGTCCAGGTGGGGTGGACCAGATCCGCCAGCACCGACACGCTGCCGTCGGCGCGCGGGACCACCAGGCCGATCGTTGCTTCGTTGTATAGCTCCAGCCGGACCAGGCGGGGTTCGTCGACTTCGCAGTCCTGATCCGCGCCGCACAAGATCTCGCGGGCTTGGGCCGCGCTCGAAGGGATGATCTGCGCGCGCGCGTCGTCGCTGTGGCGGTAGCCAGGGCGACCGCGTGGATCGAGCGAGGTGATCGGGATCTCGTTGGCGCTTGGCAGTCCGCCGCGCAGGGAATTCCAGGCCGCGAGGAAGTCGTTGGTCTGGGCGAGCGGGCGGCGATCTGGATCGACGCTCGCCTCACAGGGGGTGAAGCCAACCGCCCGCGAGCGCTCGTGCACGCGCACGCGGGCGCTGTCGATCGCCGTGACGGTGTGGGTTGGCGCCTCGGCCTGAAGCTCGATCAACAGCTTCTTGGCCGCGGTGAACTGCTGCATCCCAAGCAGCGCCTCGGCCTGGGCCAAGCGAAGGTCGGCGCGCTCGGGTTGCATGCTCGCCGCGAGCTGCAGCGACTCGTTGGCGGCGGCGAAGTGCCCGGCCGCGAGCGAAGCCTGGCCGCTGCGCACGGTGGCCTCGAACATGGTCAGCGGGTCGCGTGACGCGTCGCTCTCGATCCAGCCCGCGCCGGTCTGGCCAAGCTCGGGCGTCGCCGTGGCCGCGAGCTCGGTCGACACCACACACGAGCACAGACCCACCACCGGCAGCAGCAACAACGAGCGTGGGTCCTGGGTGAGCATCGGCGCAGCTACGCGCGAGCCCGGGCAAGGATTCCCCGCCGGCCCAGCCGGCACTCACTGCAGCAGCAAGTACGCGAGCGCGGCGAGCATCAACAGCACGATGATCGTGAAGCCCCGCGAGCCGCTCTGCGCGGTCGCGTTCAGCTCGGCCCCCGGCGTGGGCGCGAGCGCGCCGAGCTGCGCGCGGGACCGCTCGAGTTGGTCTTGCATCTGCTCGCGGTCGTCGTTGTCGAGCTTCGGGTTTCGCAGCGCCTTCTCGAGCACCGCGACCGCGTCGACGTGGCGGCCCGCGGCCGCGTACAGATCCGCGAGCGAGGTCACGGCGTAGGCGTCGAACTCTCGCTCGAGCGCGCGCTCGAGGCAGCGGATCGCCAGCTTGGGATCGTCAAACTCGACGTGACCGGCGAGATCCAGCAGCGGCTCCGAGCGGGTCGGGAATTCGTCCGCGATCTGCCCGAGCGCGGCCAGCAGCGCCCGGCTGTCCCCGGTCTCGACCTCGATCAGCGACAGGATGTGCGTCGCGTGCATGCGCGTGTCGAAGTGCTGGGGATCTTTGGCAATCGCCGCGTTGACCCACTTTTGTGCTTCGCTGAGCTCGTCGAGATCCGTGTGGGCGTGGGCGAGCCCCCGCATGGCCTCGATGTTCTCCGGCGCCGCCTGAACGTGCTCGGTGAACCATGCTCGGGCCTGCTCGGCGACCGCCCGGGCGATCGTTGGACCGTTGTGTCCGAGCGCGCGCTCGATCCGGCCGCGGGCCTCGGAGCTGTGCTGATCGTCGACCTCCTCCCAGGCGGACCACGCGAGGGCAGGCTCGTGGGCGCGCTCGAGCGAGGCCGCGAGCGCGGCGAACAGCGGCCCGTGCTGGGGTGCTGGCGGCCGCTTCACGCCGCGGGTCCACACGTACGCGGCCGTGAAGTCGCCCGCTGCCGCGAGCTCGAGCACGGCGATCAGATCCGCGTCGGGCTCGCTGCCGTTCGATGTTTGCCTGGCGATCTCCAAGGCCGTACGAAAATTCCCCTGCGCGAGCGCTTGGTTCAGCCGCGCTCGTGACTCGGGTGGCTCCGCCGCGCTGGGCGACGCGTCTAGCTGCGAGCGTGCGGCCGCCTGGTTCACCGCGCCGGGCAGAGCGTCCAGCTGCGAGCGAGCGCTCGCCGGGCTCAGCTGCGTGGGCGACGGTGGATCCGCGGGCGCCGGGCTCGAGGCAGGCGCGGGCTCGGCACTCGACCCGGGCGCGCTCGCCAGCTTCGGCGCGCGCTCGAGCAGCGCCGTGACCCCCGCGACATCGCTGGAGCCCGGGCGCAGCTCGAAGGTCTTGCCGTTCGCGCAGCGGACCGCGAGCGTGGACGAGAACCCGTTCGAGCTCAGCTCGATCGCTGGCGCCCCATCTTCGGCCAGCGCGAGCCACTCGAGCGGGTCGAAGATCGACGAGCGACACATCATCGCCAGCCCGTCGTCGAGCTCGAGCAACCAGCTCTCGCCGCCGATCGAGCTTGGCGACCCGGGCGTGCGGATCGCCGCGCGAACCCGCGACTGTGGCAACGAAGCTGGCAGCCCAGAGAGAAGGTCCGACGGGAGCGACACGCCCGCGAGTGTAGGCCAGCGCGGCGCTCAGCCAAACGCGGAAACCAACATCGTCACGCCCGCGATCGCGACCATGATCAGCACGAACCAGCGCACGACCGAAGCCCCCTTCTCGAGCTGCCAGCGCGCCCCCAGCCAGGCCCCGAGCATGGTGCCGGCCGCGAGCACGATCGCGGGCGCCCACGCGACCTGATCGGCGATCACGAACACGGGCAGCGCCACGCAGGTGGACGCGAAGATCAGGCTGGCCTTGACCGAATTGGCGCGGACCAGGTCGTAGCCAAGCTGCCCGCTGAGCAACGCCAGCAGCGGAAACCCAACCCCAGCTTGCAAGAACCCGCTGTACACACCAACCGCGAGGGCCAGCACATAGGTCAGCCAGTTTGGCTCGCGCTCCTCGTCTGGTGGGTGCAAGAAGCGCTGTGGCTTGACCACCAAGACCACCGCCCAGGCCAGCAGCAGCGCGCCGATCAGCGGGCGAAACAGCTGGTCGTCGAGCCGCGTCGCCAGCCACGCGCCCCCGAGCGCGCCCGCGATGATCGGCACCGCCAGGCCCAGGCTCGAGCGAGGGGCACGGACGCCGCTGCGGCGGAAGGTGCCGATCAAGATCGCGTTCTGAGCCAGGATCGAGACCCGCAGCGTCCCGTTGGCGGTGCCGGCCGGCAACCCAAGACCGATCAGCACCGGGATCGCCAAGAACGAGCCGCCCCCGGCCATCGCGTTGATGACCCCCGCCGCGACCCCGGCCACGAGCAACAGCGCGAGGTCGAGCCAGGGGTTGCCGAGCAAGCTCAGACCGCCGAGGTCGAGGGCCGAGATCGCGTCGAGCGCGGGCTGCACTGGCGGACGCTAGCATCCTCTGTGTATTTGGCGAGAGGTGATAGCTTGTGCCGTGCGCGTGCGGACCCGGACTCTGAGGATCCCCCGGATCGGGCTGGTCGCCTCGATCGCTCTGCTCACGGCCGGGTCGGCTGGGTGCGGGCAGCTGCTGATCGAGGGCTCCAGCGTGGGCGACAACGGCTCCGAGAGCGGCACCGGCGACGCTTGCGTGATCGGTGCGCTTGGCTGTGACTGCACGCTTGGCGGCGGCTGCGATCCAGGCCTCGAGTGCATGGCGGGGGTATGCGCTGAGCCCGTGTCCGAAGAAGAGACCGGGCCGTGCGTCGGGGTGGGTTGTCCGTGTGGCATCGAGGAGCCATGCGACGACGATCAAGTCTGCGTCGACGGCATCTGCGAGCTCGACCTGTGCGGCGACGGCAAGGTCGATCCCGGCGAGGCGTGCGACGACTCCAACGCGATCGAGGGCGACGGCTGCGACAACGACTGCACCCTGACGCAGATCCTCCAGCTCTCTTTGGGTGGGGCCCACACCTGCGTGTTGATCGAGGGCGGGCGCATTCGTTGTTGGGGCCACAACGGCGGCGGCCAGATCGGCTCGGGCGAGAGCCAAGACATCGGCGACGACGAGGTGCCTGCGACGGTCCCCGATCTCCCGCTGCCGGCCGCCGTTCAGATCGCAGCAGGCGGTGTGCACACCTGCGCCCTGTTCGAGAACGGCGACGTGCGGTGCTGGGGCTTCAACTCGGCCGGCCAGCTTGGCTATGGCAACAGCGCCGAGCAGCCGGCAATTGGTGACGACGAGACCCTCGAGGGGCTCGCGGTGGTCGACTTGATCGCCCCCGTCAACGGGATCGACGTTGGCGTGCTGCAGACCTGCGTGCGCGTGGCCGGGCAGCTGCGCTGCTGGGGCGGGGGTTCCTACGGGCAACTGGGCCTGGGCGGTGTCGCCAACATCGGCGACGACGAAGTCCCGCTCGATGTCCCCGTGGTCGCGCTTGGCGGTGAGCCGGTCAAGCTCGCGGTCGACGGCGCCCACGGCTGCGCGATCATGGCCAGCGGCGGCCTGCGTTGTTGGGGCCGTGGCGACAGCGGGCAGCTTGGCTACGGAAGCACCCAGCACATCGGCGACAACGAAGACCCCGAGATCGCCGGCGAGCTCGAGCTGATCCCGCCCGAGCTACCGCGCGGCACCACGATCGTCGACGTTGGCGTCGGCTTGGTCCACAGCTGCGCGCTGCTCTCGACGGGCGACGTGCTGTGCTGGGGCGCCAGCCTCTCGGGTCAGCTTGGCCAGGGCAGCGGCACCGCGTGGGGCAACCTCGCCGGCCAGACGCCTGCCAAGCTCGCGCCGATCCAGCTGGGTGGACCTGCGATCGCGCTCGCGGTTGGGTATCAGCACAGCTGCGCGATCCTGGAAGGGGGCGACGTGCGCTGCTGGGGCGAGGCAGGCTCGGGGCAGCTCGGCAACGGCGATGAAGAGTCGGTCGGCTTGGTCGATGTGCCGGCCGATCGCGACCCTGCGCAGATCGGCGGCCCGGCCAAGATGATCTCGGCAGGGGCCGTCCACACCTGCGCCGTGCTCGAGAGCGAGGGCGTGATCTGCTGGGGCAGCAATCAGTATGGGCAGCTTGGCTACGGGTTCACGCACACGATCGGCGACGACGAGCTGCCCGAGGTCGCCGGGCTGATCGAGCTGCTGTAGCGCGGGTGCGCCTGCAGCTCGCTGGTGTTGGGCTCGAGCACGCGATAGCCGGCTCGGCTATGCATCGACGCAGGTGTTCCGGGCGGCCATCTGCGTTCCTGCTAGTCTGCGCGCGTGCGCTGGATCGTCGGAGACCTGCAAGGCTGCGCCCGCGAGCTCGACAAGCTGCTCGCCGCGATCGCCTTCAACCCAACTCACGATCAACTGTGGGCCGCCGGTGATCTGATCAACCGCGGCCCCGACTCGCTGGCGACGCTCCGTCGCTGGCGCGAGCTGGGCGGGCGCGGGGTGATCGGCAACCACGAAGTCTACGCGCTGTGTGCCCGCGCCGGACGGTGGCCGCGCAAGCCCGACACCCTTGGCGAGCTGTTCGCCGCCCCCGACGCCGAGGAGCTGTTCGCGTCGCTGCGAGCGCTGCCGGCGATGGCGTTCCTGCCTGGCGTCGATGGCGGCCGCGACGTGTGGCTGGTCCACGCGGGGGTCGATCCGCGCTGGCTCGATCTCCACGCTGCAGCCGCGCGGATCAACGGTGCCGAGCACGACGACGACTGGCTGCAGTCTGACGACGTCTCGTTCGCTACGCGGGTGCGCTGCTGTACCGCGGAAGGCGAGCGCAACCGCTTCGATGGGCCACCCGAGCGGTGCCCGCCGCCGTTTCGACCGTGGGACTCGTTCTATGCTGGCGAGGCGTTGATCGTGCACGGTCACTGGGCCCGGCGTGGGCACTATCGGGGGGTGAACACGATCGGGCTCGACTCGGGGTGTGTCTACGGTGGTCGGCTGACGGCCTGGTGTCTCGAGGAGGACCGCGTCGTGCAGGTCTAGAGCGCCGATCAGTTTGGAGTCGCGATTGAGCTGACCGAGAGCATGGTCTCGAGGGTGACATTGACATCCTCGAGCTTGGTAATTGCGACAATCGCATTGACTGGGAATGCAACGGTTGACATTGATGGAAGGCGGCCGTGAGCTGCTGCGCAATACTCATTCTCATGAAACGCGTGTGGGTCGGACTCGCACCTGGACCCACGGCGAGCGAGAACCTTCAAAACGCGGCCCCAGTTGACTGCCGCTTGGTATATGATGATGGGGAAGCGACGCGCGGCTCAATCGCGCATGGTGCGCAATGGCGGTCGTGAGATCACAAAATGCCCAATCCCAACAACGACACCCATCGTATTCGCAACCTGGAGGCTCGTCAGGCGCTCGAGCAGCTCAAAGCGCATTATGCCCGCAACTCCGACGCAGTATTCAACACACCCGGGGCGGCGAGCGCGATCGCGCTCGCGGACTTGTTCACCGAAGACGGAGTGCTCGATCTTGGCCCCTACGGCAAGTACGAGGGTCGGGCGGCGCTGCTCAACGCGTTCGAAAACCTGCTTCCCCAGGGGACCCGGTGGAGCACCCACTACATGATGAATCCACTGATCGACGTTCAGGGCCAGCACGCCACGGGCAGCTGGTACTACCTGATTCGCATGCTCCCGGCTGGCCCTGACGCCACCGTCGTCGAACTCTCCGGGTCGTACGACGACATATACCGGCACACGCCCGGGGGTTGGAAGATCAAGCAATCGATCAGCGGCTTTTTCATCCCCCCCGTTTGATCCGCTGGCGAAGAGCCGTGCCATGAGGCATGCGCCATGAGCCTCCCCTTGACAGGGTACCGCGACACCCGGTTGTTGCGGGCCTCGGGGCAGTCCCAGATCTACGAAACTGTGCGCCGGGCCGATGGTCGCCGGGTCATCGCCAAGGTGTTCGATCTCGGCGACGAGGACATCGAGTCCCGGGTCGAGCACGAATTTGCGCTGCTCGAGGCGTTGGACGTCGAGGGGGTGGTGCGGGCGCTCGAGCTGCAGCGTGTGGGCGAGCAGCTGGTGCTGCTGCTCGATCGAGCACCAGGTGTCAACCTTGCGGTCCACTGTTGCGGTCGCGCGCTCTCGCTCGAGCGCTTCATGGCGGTCGCGGTCCAGCTCGCGGACATCCTGGCGCGGGTCCACGCCCGCCGCATCATTCACCGCGACATCAAGCCCACCAATATCCTCATTGATCCAGACTCGGGCCGGATCGAACTCGCGGACTTTGGGATCTCGGTGCTGCTCGAGAACGAGCGTCGTCATCTCTACGACCCCGCCGTGCTCGAGGGCACGCTGCCGTACATCTCCCCTGAGCAGACCGGCCGTACGGGTCGCCCGGTCGACTTTCGCAGCGATCTGTACTCGCTCGGTGTGACGTTTTACGAGCTGCTGACCGGACGCCGGCCGTTCGAATACACGGCGCCGCTCGAGCTCATTCACGCTCACCTCGCCCGGGTCCCCGCTTCGCCAGCGGTCCACCGCCCTGGTTTGCCGGACGGCTTGGTCCGCGTGGTCATCAAGCTGTTGGCCAAGGCGCCGGAGCACCGCTACCAGACGGCCACCGGTCTCGCCGCCGATCTGCGTCACCTCAATCGGCTGCTGACCAGCGCCGACGAGGGTGACAGCTTCGTGCTGGGCCGCAATGACACGCCGCATGAGCTGCAGCTGCCACATCAGCTCTACGACCGAAGCGTCGAGGCCGAGGGCCTGACCGCCGAGCTCGAGCGCGTGATCCAAACCGATGGCGCCCACTTGTTGTTGGTGACCGGGCCGGCGGGGATCGGCAAGTCGGCGTTGATCGCCAACTTCGAGGTGACGGTCGCGGGCTATGGCAGCTACGTCGGGCGCGGCAAGTTCGACCGCGATCGGCCCTACTCCGGGTTCGTGCAGGCGTTTGTCGGACTCATCGAACAGCTCTTGACCGAGAGCGAGGCGCGGCTGGGTCGCTGGCGTGAGCGTCTTGGGGTGGCGCTCGGTGGGCTTGGCGGCGCTGTCATCGAGCTGCTCCCGATCCTCGCCTTGGTGCTTGGCGAGCAGCCCGCGTCCCCTTCGCTCGAACCACACGAGGCTCGCAACCGGGTGCACCTCGGGCTCGCGCGGTTCTTGTCGGTGTTCTGCGAGGACGGTCGGCCGTTGGTGTTGGTGCTCGAGGACCTGCACTGGGCTGACAACAGCAGCGTCGCGCTGCTCGAGGCGCTGCTCGACGGCGGCCGCCATGGCGCGATGTTGATGATCGGCAGCGTGCGTACCCACGAGCCTGGCCTGGACTCGCTCGATCCCTTGATCCAGAAGCTCCCCACCGAGCGGGTCGGGGTCACCCGCCTCGGCCCGCTGTCTCGGGCCGCGGTCGAGCAGCTATTGGCCGACACCTTGGGCCGTCCCGCGTCGACGCTGGGGGCGTTGACCGAGCTCGTCATCCGCAAGACCGACAACAACCCGCTGTTCATCCGCCAGCTGCTCACGCACTTGTATGAAGCCGGGCTGATGCGACCCGGTCCGCAGGGGTGGACCTACGACGATGACGCGATCGGGGCCGCCGGGATCCCCGACGACGCGCTCGAGCTCATGGCCGCCAAGCTCGCGGCGCTGCCCGATCGGGTCCGCGAGTTGTTGCAGCGCGCGGCCTGTATCGCAGACCGCTTTGATCCCGCCACGCTCGAGCTCATCTGCGAGCGACCCAGCGCCGAGCTGACGGCGACGCTGTATGACCTGGTCGCCGCCGGGTTGCTCGATCATGTTGGCGGCGAGTACCGCTTTGCCCACCACGGCGTGCGCGAGGCCGCCCGGCTCGAAGCTGGGGTGGAACTGAGCCAGCGCCTGCGTTGGCGGATCGGTCAGCAGCAGCTCGCGCAGCTGGATCCTCGGGCGACCGAGGGGCTGCTCGCGGTCGTCGATCACCTCAACGCTGGGCTGCCTGCTGCGGGCCCGCTCGAGCCGTCCACGCGCATCGGGCTGGCCAAGCTCAATCTGCGGGCTGGCCAATGGGCGCTTCAGAGCGCCGCCTATGAGCCAGCGCTGCGCTACCTCGAGCAGGGCCTCGCGCTAGTTGTCGGCGAGCGCGAGGCCGTCGCGCGACTTGGTGAGCGAGCGCCGGGTCATCAGACGATCCTCGATCTCGAATTTGCGCGCGCTCAGGTGATGGCCGCTTGCGGGCGCTCGCAGCTGGCCCAGGAAGCGTTCACGACACTGCTGGGCTGGGCCTTGCGGCCGCGCGAGCACGCGCGTGTGGCTGCGAGCTGGATCGCACACCTGAACCTGTGTGGCCGCAACGCCGAGGCCGTCGAGTTTGGGCTCGCGGCGCTGGGCCGCCACGGTTGCACGGTCGAGCCCGCGCCCTCCGCCGCCGACGCGCGAGGGGCTCTCGAGCGAGCGTGGTGCCGGGTGCGTGGGCTCGACGGCGAGCAGTTCATTGCGATGGGGCGCTGCGCTGACGAGCGCGTCGCGGCGGTCATGACGATCCTGACGCCGACCAAGACCGCGGCCTACGTGATCGACGCAAACGTGTACATCGTGCTGATCAGCGCCCAGCTGGATTGGGTGCTGCGCCACGGCGTGTGCCCGGATACCTCGCTGGGCCTCGCTCAGCTGTCGATCTGCGTGGGCTCGATGTTGGGCGAGGTCGAGGGGGCGATCCGAACCTCGCGGGCCGCGATCGCGCTGGCCGAGTGTGTCGACTCGAGGTCGACGCAGGTGCGTGTCGACGCGGTCACGCAGCTGTTCGTAGCGCACCTGGGGCGGCCGTTTGTCGAGCCGCTCTCACGCATGGACCGCGCCTACACACGCGCGCTCGAGGTCGGAGACTTCCTGTGGGCCGGCTACACAGGCGCCGTCGCGCTGTCGATGCACCTCGAGGTTGGCACGCACCTGCAGGTGCTCGGCCGGCTGTGCGATCGGTTCGAGCGCGAGCTTGGCAACCGCGCCTCGGGCGAGGCGTGTGGGGCCGCGTCAAGCCTGCACGCGATCGGTGTCGTGCTTGGCGGTCGCGCGAGTGAAGACGCGCTCGAGCAGGCGCGCGCGTGCTTGCAGCCCGATCAGATCGAGGCCCAAGGAGGCAGCCGCTACTCGCTCTACGTGACCATCGCCAACCGTGCGTTGGTCAGCCTGGTGCTCGGCGAGTCGAGCGAAGCGCTGCAACTTTGCGCACGGATCCTCGACACCGTCGAGCGGGTGTTGTTTGCGTCGTGGGTGATCCCGCGGGTGGCGTTGACGGCGATCGTCGCTGCCCAGCGCCAGCGCGAGGCGGGCCCGCCAACGGCCCGCGTTGGCGAGCGGGCCATCGAGATCGTTCGCCGCTGGGCCGCGAACTCGAGCGAGAACTATGCGCACTACCTCGACCTCGCCGAGGGCCTGATCGCCGCCAGCGATGCATCCACGCGCGAGGCTGGGATCTTGCTGGAGCGCGCGCGCGCCCACGCGTTCGAGCGTGGCTGCCGTTGGGTCGAAGGTCTCGCCGCCGAACAGCTCGCCGCGCTCGCCGAGCAAGACGGCCTCACGGGCTACGCCGCGGGGGCGCGTCAGCAGGCATGGAACGCCTACGCGGCGTGGGGCGCAGGGGCGAAGCTCGACCAGCTCCGCGCCGCGCACAGTCACGAGTTTCCGCTCGCGGTCGCAGCCGACTCGGGCGGCACCGGCTCGAGCTCACACCGGCCCCGCGCTCCGCTCGAGACCAGCTCGAGCAGCCCCGGGCGTCGCGGTCACGCGGGCGCGCTCGACTTCGACAGCGTGCTGCGCAGCGTCGCCGCGATCAGGGCTGACCTTCGCCTGGACCAAGTCACCGCCGCGGTCCTGAATGTTGCGATCACCAACGCGGGCGCCGATCACGGCATGCTCGTGCTCGAGCACGCGGGCGTGTTTGGGATCGTCGCCGCGGCGGGCCTCGACGTCGTCGCGCCCAGCAAGCCGCTGGCGCTCGCTCGCGCTGGGGCGAGCGCGCCGACCTCACTCATCAACTATGTGCTGCGCACGGGCACGCCCGTGGTCCTCGATGACGCTGGCGCTGACCTGCGGTTTTGCGACGACCCGTACATCGCGGAGCGCGGTGTGCTGTCGCTGCTGGGAATGCCGATCACCCACGCCAAGCGCACACAAGGCGTGCTCGTGCTCGAAAACCGGCTCAGCCGCAGCTGCTTCACGCCCGAGCGTCTAGACGTGCTTCAGCTGATCTCGGGACAAGCCGCGGGCGCGCTCGAGCACGCCCGGGTCCACGACGCGCTGCGCGAAGGCGAGGCCCGCTGGCGCTCGCTCGTCGACGGCGCGCCCGACGTGATCGCCTTGATCAACGAGGACGGCGAGGTCGAGTTTGTCAACCGTAGCGGCATGCAGACCGCCACCGGGCCGCAAGTGGGCTCGCGTGGCGGCGCCGGGGAGCGGGCCCAGATGCCCGAGCTGTTCGCGGGGTCGCCTGCGGCGGCGGACTGGAACCACGCCGTCGAGCGGGTGCTCGCAGAGGGCGTCGCGGGGGAGCTCGAGATCGAAGTGCCCCGTGATGTCGGCCCCTCGCGCTGGTACACCGCACGGCTCGCGCCGATCGAGGTCGGCGGACGAGCCGAGCCTGGCGCGCGGGCGCATCGCAAGGCGATCGCTATCGCAACCGACATCAGCGCGCGAAAGCAGGCAGAGGCCGACAAGCGCTCGCTCGAGGCCCAGATGCGACAGCAGCAGCGGCTCGAGGCGATCGGTACATTGGCGAGCGGCGTCGCTCATGAGATCAACAATCCGATTCAGGGGATCATGAATTATGCCGAGCTGATCAGCGCAAGCCCACACAAGCGGGAGCTGGTTGAAGAATTCGCCGCCGAGATCTTTCATGAATCCGAACGCGTGGCCACGATCGTGCGCAACTTGCTGTCGTTCTCGCGCCACGAGGGGCTGGCGCCAGTGGCGGACACGAACCTCGGCGCGCTCGTCAATAGCACGCTGTCGCTGATTCACTCGATCGTATTCAAGGACCAGATCACGCTTCGGATTGCGATTCCGGCTGATCTGCCGCTGGTTCGTTGCCGGAGTCAGCAGATCCAGCAGATCGTCATGAACCTGGTCACCAACGCCCGCGACGCGCTCAACAGCACAATTGGTAGGGACCACGAGACCAAGCAAATCGAGATTCGCGCCGAGCGACTCTTGCGGCCGGAGCACGCGTCCCACGGCGCCTGGGTGCGCTTGACCGTCGAGGACCAGGGGCCGGGGATCCCCGCCGACATCTTGCCGCGGATCTTCGATCCCTTCTTTACCACCAAAGGGCGTGACCAGGGCACCGGCCTGGGGTTGGCGGTGTCTCACGGGATCGCCCGCGAGCACGGCGGCGAGCTGAGCGTCGACAGTGTGCCGGGGAAGGGCACCCGCTTCTTTCTGGATCTGCCTGCGGGTTGGTAGTCTTCACGCCCTTCTCGGTGCGCCCGTGCTCGGAGCTTCGCGCCTCCGTGCGGGCCGAACGACCCCGGAGTCGCGTCTCGCTGCTGCAAACCACTCGTTCATGCGACCCGTGGAGCCTGGATCTCCCGAGTCACGGAGACGCCGCCGCGGGCGGCAGTGGAGCAGGCGCTCGCGGGCGCGAAGCGATCGAAGCGTCGCCAAAGCCGACGGAAGCGAAGCCGCGAGCGGGCGCCAATCACGAAGAACGAGGCGGTCACGGCAAGCGCGACGAAAGGGTGTGCCCAGGCCAGCGCGGCACACCCAGGCGCCAGGCCGCGAAGCTGACCTGACGATCCCCGCGACGCAGGAGCAACCTCGGGCCGGGCTCGGCGTTGCCTTCGAGGTGTCGAGCTGCGCCCCCAGGCCAGGTACGCCGAGCACCGACGCGGGAGATCGATGCCTCGTGACATCGGCGTAGACGTGCGCAAATTCGCCGGAGCGCGAGGGCCAGGTTGGGCGCGTCGCCGCCCAGAAAAACCAGGCGAAACCGCGTGATCGCCTGCCACGAAAATATTCTGGTTTGACGTTGAACCGAATGCCAGCCGCCGACCCTCACTGGGGTTGCCCTGACTTCGGTGAGCGGCTATCTGTGCCCGCTTCCATGAGCGCGCGCGCCTCCTCCATCGCCGGGATCGACTTTGGCACCTCGAACAGCGTGGTCGCGCTGGCCGGGCCAGATCGTCGGCCTCGCTTCGCCGATTTTACGCTGCTCGGGCAGCTGACCCAGAGCTTTCGCAGCTTGTTGTTCTTCGATCTCGAGGACCAGCAATTCCGTGGCACAATCAACTATTCGGCCGGCCCCGAGGGCATCGAGGCCTACCTCGACGCGCTCGGCGACGGCCGGCTGATCCAGTCGTTCAAGACCCACCTGAGCTCGCGGACGCTCGGCCGCACAATGGTCGGGCCGCACTCGCTCGACCTCGACGGGCTGCTCACGCTGTTCCTCAGGCGCCTGCGCGAGCGCGCGCAGGCCAGCCTTGGCGTCCCGATCGAGCGGGCGGTGTTTGGCCGGCCCGTGCGGTTCGCGGGCGCGAAGGACGAAGAGGCGAACGCACGCGCAGAGGACCGGCTGCGCGCGGCCGCCCGCGAGGCGGGGATCGCCGAGGTCCACGTCGAGCTCGAGCCGATCGCGGCCGCGTATCACTACGAAGCGGGGCTCGAGCATGACGAGCTGGCGATGGTCGCTGACTTTGGCGCAGGCACGACCGACTTTTGTGTGATGCGGATCGGGCCGAGCCGGCGCGAAGACAGCGAGCGCGGCGCGGACGTGCTCGCAACCGGCGGGGTTGGGGTCGCGGGTGACAACCTGGACGCGGCGCTGATTCAGCATGTTGTGGCGCCGCAATTGGGGAAGGGGACGTATTATGAGGAGTTCAATAAGCGCCTGCTGATCCCACCTTCGTATTACTACAAGCTGTCGCACTGGCATCAATTGTCGTTCTTGCGGACCGAGCGGACCCGCAGTGACCTGCTGCGGCTGTACCAGCGCGCCGAGCAGCCCGAGGCGATCGCCGCGTTGGTGGCGATCATCGAGGACAATCAGGGGTTTCATTTGCACAAGTCGGTCGAGGCCGCGAAGATTGCGCTTTCGTCTGGGGCGACCGCTGAATTCCGCTATGAATATGAGGACTTCAAGGTGGTCGCGGAGGTCTGCCGGGGGGACTTCGAGGGGTGGATAGCGAAGGATGTCACGGCGATCGTGGATTGCCTGGATGAGACCCTGGCCAAGGTTGGGCTGGCTGCGGGGGATATCGATCGGGTGTTCATGACCGGTGGGACGGCGTTTGTGCCGAGCGTGCGGCGGGAGTTTGCGGCGCGGTTTGGGGCGAAGAAGCTGAGCAGCGGCGACGAGCTTTCGTCGATCGCGGCGGGGTTGGCCGCGTGTGGGCGGCGGTTGGGCTAGCGCTAGCCGGCCGCCACAGTCCCCTGAGCGCGAGGCCCCACCACTGGAACCGCTCGCATGATCAATCGAAGTCGACGAGGGCGGCCGCACCGATCCCGATCCCGATCGCGCTGGCGCTCGCGCTCGCGTCCATGAGCGCGGCCTCGATCACGACCAGCTCCGAGACTGGATCGACCTGGGGCGCGACGTGCCGCAGCTGCGCCCGCGTCTCACCACCGGCTTCAAACCGCACGGTGACCTGATCTCCCAGGGCCACGCCCGCGAGCGCCTCGGGCTCGACCGCGAAGCGCACCCACAGCGTGTCGACGTCGATCAAGCGGAGGATCGGCGAGCTCGGCCCCGTGACCGCGCCGCCGTCGAGGTAGCGCTGGGCGACGACCCCGGTGAAGGGGGACGTGAGCGCGCTGTCCTCGAGTTGCCGACGCAGCCTCGCGATTCGGGCCCGGCTCTCGGCGACGCTCGCGTCGGCCTGCTCGAGCGTCGCGGCGCTGCGCTTGGCGGCGAACACCGCCTCGTCCAGGACCAGCGCGGGCACGTGCCCCTGCGCCGCGAGGGCCTCGAGCTGGTCGGCCGCCTGGGCGCGCTGGGTTGCGTCGAGCTCGGCCGCGGCCGACCCCGCGCGCTGACGACGAAGCTCCGCCTCTGCGATCGACAGGTCCTCGCGGATCCGACGATCGTCGAGGATCGCCAGGACCTGGCCCGCGACGACCCGATCCCCGGGCTGCACGCGCACCTCGACCAGCTCACCGGCGAGCGATGGGGCGACGTCGACGGCCCGAGCCGGCACGACCACCCCGATCAGATCAGTCAGCTCGGTCAGCTCGGTCAGCCCGTCCGGCTCGACACGCGACGGCTGCCCGGAGCTGTCGGCCTCGGTCTGCGCCCGCGCTGAGGGATCGAGCGTCACCGCGGGCGACAACTCGACCGTGGTCGTTGGGTCCCCGGGCGCACACGCGACGAGCAGCGCCGCGAGGGCGGCCCACACACAAGCCATTCGATCAAGCATGTGGCTGCTCCTCCGCGGGCGCTCGCGGATCTCGCTCGCTGCCGGCCGCGACCAGGTCTCGATAGATCTGACAGCGCTCGAGCAGCAGCTCATGGCTGCCTGTGTCGACGATCTTTCCCTCGTGCATCACGACGATCCGATCCGCGAACGCGATCGTGCTCAAGCGGTGCGCGATGATCACCCGCACACACGACATCGCCGCCAGCTCGTCCATCACCTGCCGCTCCGTTCGTGTGTCGAGGGCCGAGGTCGCCTCGTCGAGCAGCAGGATCGCCGGCTCGTTGACGAGCGCGCGGGCCAGCGCGACACGCTGCCGCTGGCCGCCCGACAGCGAGCCCCCACCCTCGGAGACGATCGTGTCGTAGCCCATGCCCATGCCCATGATGTCGTCGTGGATCGCGGCGCGCCGGCCGGCCTGGGTGATCGCGTCGATCGTGACGCCTGGATGACTCATCGCAATGTTCTCCCGCAGGCTCTGTCCAAACACGTAAGGGTGCTGGGGCACAAAGCCGAGCTGACGCCTGACGCCGCGCAGGTCCAGGCCCGTGAGCTCGTGTTCGTCATAGTGGATGGTCCCCTCGCTCGGCCGATGCAGCGCCAACATCAAGCTAGCGAGGGTTGACTTGCCTGAGCCCGAGCGACCCACGATCGCCACACACTCGCCAGGTTCGACGTCGAGGTTGACGTCGCGGACCACAAACGGCGCCTTGGCGTCATAGCGAAACGACACACCCCGCAAGCTGATCTTGCCGGTCAAGCGCGGCGCGGTGGTGGTCTCGCGGCGATCCTGCTCGGGTGGGGTCGACAGCACGTCGCTGATGCGATCGATGTAGCCACCCAGGCGCTGAAACTGCAGGCCGCTGGCGACCAGCGAGGCGAGCGGCGCCAAGAACCCGGCCGCGAGCGCGTTGAGGGCCAGCATGCCACCGAGCGAGAGCTCGCCCTGCATCACCAACACGGCGCCCAGGCTCAGGATCACAAACGGCGAGGCCGTGCTCAGCCCGGTCATCGCGGCGCCGATCTTGGCCTCGAGTCGGCCGGTGTCGAGCGACACGTTGAGCTCGTCGACAAAGCGCTCGGACCAGCGCGCGACCGCCTGGCCTTCGGCGCCGGCGACCTTGAGCGTCTCGATCCCGCCAAGTATCTGGACCAGGTAATTTTGCGCGCGCGCCTGGGCCTCGAGGTTCTCGCGCATGAGATCCGCGACCCGGCGGCGCGAGGCCACAAACACGACGACCTGCGCCACGCCAAGGCCCAAGGTCACGAGCCCCAGCGCGGGGCTCAGCGCCATGATCAGCGCGAGGTAGATCAGCACCAATCCGCCATCGAGCACCGCTGACAGCGTGTTGCTGGTCAGGGTCTCGCGGATGTTGGTGTTGCTCGCCACGCGCATCATCAGATCCCCAGCGGAGCGGCGCTGAAAAAACGCGTAGGGGAGCTCGACGAGGTGTTCGAGGAACCCGAGCGTCAGGCGTACGTCGAGGTTGGTCCGCAGCTGCAGCAGCAGGTGGGAGCGGGTCAGCGCCCCGAGCACCTGAAACAAGACGACGCCGACGAGCCCGACGCAGACCACCAACAACAGGTGATGCTCGCTGCGCGGGACCACGTGGTCGACGATCAGCGCCGTCAGGATCGGCAGCGCCAGGGCCAGGATCCGCAGCAGCACCGACCCGACGACGATCCGCCACAGCAGCGCGCGCTGGCCAAACAGGTGGCCAAGATAGGTGCGCAGCCGGCTGTCTTTGAGCTTGTTGGGCTCGAACGCCGCGCCCGGCTCGACGACCACCGCGACCCCCGTGAACGAGCCGGAGAAGCGCTCGAGGCTGACCCGCCGGCGCCCCGCCGCCGGATCAACCAGCTCGACGTGGCGACCGACGACGCGATCAAACACCACGAAGTGGTTGAACTCCCAGTGCAGGATCGCGCCAGACGGGAGATAGCGCAGGTCCTCCATGTCGATCCTGAGCCCCCGCGCGCGCATGCCAAAGCGCTCGGCGCCAGCAACCAGCGAGCCGGCGTCGAGCCCATCGCGGCCGCTCCCGAGCTCGCGCCGGACCTCGTCGAGGCGCAGCTCTCGACCGTGAAAGCTCATCGCCATGGTCAAGCACGCCGCGCCGCAGTCGGCCCACTCGTGCTGCATGACGACCGGAACCCGACGCTTGTGGGGTCGGCGTCCGAGCCGGCGGAGCGCGGTGAAACGCTGGCCCAAGTCAGCCACGGGTCAGCGCTCCTTGGAGACCGGGGATCAACATCTCGAGCAGCGAGCGCGAGTCCACGCGAACCTCGGCGCGCGCCTGCATCCCGTCGTGAAACCGATAGCTGCGGCCATCGACGACAAACTCCGGGCTAGCGAGGGTCGCCTCGACCAACACCATCGGGCCCGCGATCGTGAGGCTGTCCGCCAACGCTGGACCCAAGAAGCGCTGGACCTCGGACGGACCCACGACCTCGTCGCTGACCCGCGAGATCGTGACGCGCTGGTAGGCGCGAGGGTAGCCGGGCAGCTCGATCCGCATCGCCATGCCCGGCTCGATCCGGGGGCTGTCTGCGCCCGGCATCAACGCGACCACGCGCTGCGCGTCGTCGGCTCGAACCAGTGACATCACGATCTCACCGACCCCAATGTGCTGGCCAGAACGAATCCGCAGATCACTGACGACCCCACCAACGGGCGCGCGGATCTCTCGCTCGGCCAGGGCCGCGCGGGCGTCGCGACGTTGCCGACGCAGCGCCACGACCGACGCTGCGGTGGCCTGATCTTGCGGGTCCAGCAGCCGCGCGCGCAGCTGCGATCGCCAGCTCGCTTCGACCCGCGTCAGCTCGTCTCGGGCCTGGCGGTCGTCGAGTCGCGCGAGCAGATCGCCTGGCTGCACCACTTGGCCGGGGGTGACCGCGAGCTCGCTCAGGGGCCCGCTCGCGCTCGCCGTGACCTCGCTGCGCGCCTGCAGCCGCACCACCGCCGGCCCCGCGCTGTAGATGTTGACCCGGCCGAGCACCAGATAGGCCAGCGCGCTGACAACCAACGCGACGACCAGGCGGTGGGTCCACACGACCCAGGCCCCATTCACCCGCACGACATCCCCGCCGCGGGCGACCTTCCTGCGCTCGCGCAGGGCCTCGGCGCGAAACGGTCCCTCGCTGCGGGTCTCGTGCTCGCGCACCACCAGCGCGACCTCTTCACGCCGCGCGAGGTGATCCATCATGGGCCCCGCTCGGGCCACGAACAGCCCCAAGGTCCCGCGCTCGCGCGGATCGAAGCCGTGACGGTGGGCCGCACGAGCGACGACGATCACCGCGTGCACGTCACCGCCGGCCCCACGGATCGGCGCGACCAAGAGCTGTTCACGACCGTCGCCGCCCGGATCGTCGAGCGCCCGACAATAGCGAGGATCCGCGTCGGCTCGGGTCGCCCACACCCCTCGGCCCGTTCGCGCGACAAACCCGCTGATGCCCTCGTTGGCCCAGCCTTCACGGGCGTGCGGGCCCAATGCCCACAGCGCGCCGGCGTGTGCGTCGTGCAGCAGGCAGTGGACACGATCGGCGCGCAGCAGCTCGAGCAACGCGGCGCAGACTGCCGCGGTCGCGGTCGCGGGGTCTTCGCTGCTCGCAAACCGGCCCGCTGCGTCTAGCACCGCTTTGTGCAGCTTCGCGTCGTCGATTGACTCGGGCACCGGATCGCCAGCCGGTGGCCCCATCAACGCGCTAGCGATCAGGTCGGTGAGATCAGGGGGAGAGATCTCTGGGCCGACGACAAAATAGATGCGTGGATCGGCGAGCGTCACCCACCCCTGGCTTGGGGCGCTCACGATCACGCGCGCCCGCGCCCCAACGACGGCGAGCCCCTTGTTTAGCGTGGATTCGTCGACCCGATGAAATACGACGAGTGCCACTGGCTCTGCCGCGAGACAAGCTGCCAGCTCCGTGGCAATGGGTCCACAACGTACAGTTTCAATATGCGCGCTCGAGGCGGCTTCGATTGCATCTAGTCCTTCGTCATTTCCAATCACCAAGACGGCAATGCCGTCCTCGCGGTCGGGTGACTTCAATGTTCGATCCAGGCTCATGGAGGGGGTGTGGTGGCGGTTGATGTGCTCACTGTGCGGTAATGACGTTGTTTCGACCAGCGATCACATGTGCTTATATCTCCATCGTCGTGATGGCGCGGCTGGCCGCGCTGTCATAACGCAGACCAACGAAAGTCGAAAGAAAAAACAATGAAGCACATCAATGATCGTATCGCATCTCGCCGCAGCCGTACGCCCGGAAAGGAGCTCCAGCGGGACGAGCTCGGCTCCGCCGTGGGCGGTGGCTGCTGCGTCCAGGGTTGCTCGGGCTGCGACCTCCCGGCGTTCCCGAAGCCGAAGCCGTTCCCGACCCTCCCGGGCGGCCAGCTCCCCAGCTTCCCGTAGGCTGTGTGGGCGGGCTCCACGTGGCGCCCGCCCCTTTTTATTGTGTATCTGCTCAATCGCACCCCCTCACTTGCCCCCACCTCACGGCGGGCCCAGCCGGACGATCTACCTATCATGCAGCTCCCACGCGAGACCCCTAGCATCGACCCCGAGGCCACCATCGCTCGGCACATCGCCGACGTCGCTTGTTTGCTGCGTGACGTCTCGCCAAATGCGGTCGCCCGAATCGTTGAGCAGCTCCACGCGACCCGCCTCGCGGATGGGGTTGTTTATGCATTTGGAAATGGCGGCAGTGCGGCGACGGCCATGCATCTTTGCAATGATCTGCTCGCCAACGGCGCGGGGTACCCCACGCCGCTGCGGGTCCAGTGTCTGGCCAGCAATATCAGTACATTCTCGGCGCTCGCCAACGACACCGGCTACGAGAACGTGTTCGTGGGTCAGTTGCGCAGCCTTCAATCCACGGATATGGTCATTGCGATCTCGGCCTCTGGCAACTCGGAAAACTGTGTGCGCGCCGTGGCCCGAGCCAACGAGGTGGGCGCGACCAGCATCGGGCTGGTCGGCTTCGACGGCGGGCGCCTGGCCACGACCTGCGCCCTGAGCGTCCACGTGCCCCGCCACGACTATCTCGCGGTCGAGGATGTTCACAGCGTGCTGTGCCACGCGATCGCCCGCGCGCTCGGCAATGCCTAGTTCTCGATCTTTGACGAAAGGGCCGCGAGGCCGCTCATGATGTCCGAATCAACCCATCCGACCCCCATCGACTGGTGGCCCGTCAGCATCGATGATCGCATTGGTGACGCCCTCGACGGGTTCATCGACACGCTCCAAGCCAGCCCGGTCGAGCTCGATCTCGCCGCGCTCGAGCATGCCGACGCGTGTCTGACCCACGCGATGCAGGTGGAGATCCACGACATCATCGATGGCGCCGCGCTGTCGCATTATTGCCACCTGATCAACGGCTGGGGCGACGCGCGCCTGGGCGGCGGGCAGCTCGGCGATGGGCTTGGTTTCTACGCCCGATCGGGCGCGACGCGCCCCTACATCCGCCAGTTCCATCGCGACGGGGACTTTCATCCGTGGCAGACCTTGGCCTATGCGGTCATGGCCGGCGCCGATCTCGACCGTGAATTGCCAGGGCTCGGGGTCACGCTGCGCCAGCTGTACCTCGAGAGCCGCGAGATCCCGACCGCCGAGGGCGAGGAGCTTGGCCACCTGCTGTTTGCGCTGGCCCACATGGATCCACCCGCGGACTTTTGTGTGGAGCTCGACGGTCGCACCTGCGGGCTGGTGGACATCATGGAGCTGGCGATCACAGCCCACCACCACGGGCACTTTCGGGTCTGCTGCAAGACCCACCTGAGCGAGGGTATCTGCGCCGCAGCGGCGAAGCTGCCCTCGCTGCACGGCTACCGTGAGCAGGCCCAGGCGTTCCTCGACGGGCAGCTCGACATGATGCTGTTGCTGACCCTCGCCGGGCGTGAGCGCTGCGCGGCCCAGCTGTCGGGCCAGCCGCTGGACCCGGGCTCACTGAGCGAGGCGATCTTGAAGGCGCTGGCGCGGACCAGCAACTTCGAGGATCACCTGTTCTTCGCGGGGCACCTGCTCGAGCTCGGGGTGTTTGCGGCCAGCTTTGGCTACGAGCTGCCCCAGGTCCATCGCCGCGCGATGGCCTTGCTCGCCAACCTGACCAACACGATCCTGCCCCAGTACCTCGGGCGCAGCGGGTTCGCCGAGCACTTCTTGTTTTACGGGCACTATCGCCGGGCGATCACCTTGTTGCCCACGATGCTCGCGGCGGCCGACGAACCCGGCTGGACGCTCGACCGCACGACCCTCGCGGCCTTTACCGTCGACTTCAATCTCCCGCGCGAGGCCCCGCAGCTGGTCGAGCCGCCCGGCGCGGACGCGTGGACGATCGCCCCCGCGGCGGTCCCTCGCGCGAACTTTCTGGACATCGTGCAGGCCGCCCGCGCGCAGCTGCCCGAGGGGTTCGAGCTGCGTGGAAACCGGGCCCACTATCGTCACATCAAGCCGCATCACTGGCCCAAGTCGCTGCATTACGAGCTGCTCGATCACACCAGCCAAGGCCCCTGGTACGCGCTCGAGCTGCACGTCGAAGACGACGTCGTCGCGGCGTTGATCCCGGCCCTCGCCGCCCAACAGTCGGTGTTCGCCGCGGTGTTCGGCGAGCCCCACGTCGCGTGGGTCCCGAGCTGGGGCAACGGCGCGCGGCTGCAGGCGTTCATCCCCGACGACAGTGACCCCGAGCAGGTCGCCCGCCTGGTCAGGGCTGCGATCGATCGCAGCTACGCCGAGGTCGATCGCGCTTACCAAGCGCTGCGCGAGCGGGTTGGTCCGCTCGGCCTCACCCAACCCGAGCTGTTCACGCTGCGCTGAGCCCCAGCGCCGGAGCCATCGTGGTCAATCCAACCCAAGGGGTCATCGCCGTGATCGTGGCTGGCGGCCTGGCCACCCGCATGGCGAGCGCGACCGCGGCGGTGCCCAAGGTCTTGCTGGCGATCGCGGGCAAGTCCGTGCTCGAGCACCAGCTGCAGCAGTTCCGCGCCGCGGGCATCACTCGGGTGATCGTCCTGGCTGGGCACCTCGCGGGCGCGATCGAGCTCGCGGCGGCGCGGGCCTCGGACCGCAGCTTCCACGTGGAGGTTCGGACCGAGGCCCAGGCGATGGGCTCGGGCGGGTGCCTGCGACAGCTGCACGATCTGAATGGCCCGGCCGTCGTCGTGTTTGGTGACGTCATGTTCGACGTGGACCTTGGCGCGCTGCTCGAAACCCACACACGCCAGCGCGCCACGATCACCGCGGTCGTGCACCCCAACACGCACCCGCACGACAGCGACCTGGTCGACGTCGACGCGGACCACCGCGTGACCGCGCTGCACCCCAAGCCCCACCCGCCAGGCTCGCGGCTGCGCAACCTCGTGACCGCGGGCCTGTTTGTGATCGAGCCAGCGTTCATCGAGCAGATCCCGAGCGTCCTCGAGGCGCCCAAGCTCGACCTCGTTCAGGATCTGATCACGGCCGCGCTAGCGAGGGGGCAGCGTGTCCAGGCGTGGCAGACCAGCGCGTACCTGCACGACATGGGCACGCCCCAGCGCTACGCACAGGCTCAGGCCGCGTGGGCCCAGGGGATCCCCGCGCGACGCCGACGGCCACGAGCGACCGTGTTCGTGGATCGCGACGGGACCCTCAACCGCCACGTCGGCTACCTGCGCCGGCCCGAGCAACTCGAGCTGCTGCCCGGCGTCGCCCAGGCGATCGCCCGGCTCAACCAGCTCGACGTCCAGGTCGTCGTCGTCACCAACCAGCCTGTGCTCGCGCGCGGCGAGCTCGACGAGGCCGGGCTCGCGCAGATCCACGCCGAGCTCGAGACCCAGCTTGGCCGCGCTGGCGCCTACGTGGATCGCATCTACCACTGTCCCCACCACCCCGACGCGGGCTTCGAGGGCGAGCGCCCCGAGCTCAAGTGCGCGTGTGCATGCCGCAAGCCTAGGACCGGCATGATCGACGCGGCCACGTCCGATCTGCACGTGGATCGGGCCGCGTCCGTGCTGATCGGCGACACCGAGCGTGACCTGGACGCGGCGTTGAACGCCGGCCTGCGCCCAGTGCTTGTCAGCGCTAACGCTCACGCGCTCGCCGTGGCGCGCGGCGTCCAGTGGTTCCCCGACCTCGCGCGCGCCTGCCTGGCGCTGTTCCCCAATCCGCAGCCAAACCCCCAGCCCAACCCCTCATGATGATCACGACCCGGACCCCGCTGCGCGCGAGCTTTGTTGGTGGCGGCACTGATCTGCCCAACTACTACCGCGAGTACGGCGGCGCGGTCGTGTCGACGGCGCTGCGTCTGTATGTCGACGTCAGCGTCCGCCGCCGCTCGGCGCTGATGGGTCCGCGCTACCGGCTCGACTGCGGCACCCATGAAGAGGTCGACAACATCGGCGCGATCGAGCACCCGATCGTCCGCGAGGCGCTGCGCATGCTCGACGTCGATGTCCCGCTCGAGATCGTGTCGTACAGCGACGTGCCCAGCGGCACCGGGCTCGGCTCGTCGTCCAGCTTCACCGTTGGGCTGCTGCACGCGCTCGAGATCATGTTGGGCCGCCAGCCCGCGCCCGCGCAGCTCGCCGCCGCAGCCTTCCAACTCGAGGCCGTGATCCTCGACCAGCCGATCGGCCGCCAGGACCAAACGATCGCGGCGCTGGGTGGGCTGCAACACATTCGATTCTTGCGCGACGACCGGGTCGAGGCCCGACCCGCGCCCACGCCCACGCCCACCTCGATCGCGCTCGAGCGTGGCGGGCTGCTGTTTTATCTGGGCGGTCAACGCCGCGCCGGTCCGCTGCTGCGCTCGCTGCAGACCCCGAGCGACGCCCAACGCCAGGGCCTGCGCGCGATCGCGGGCACCTGTGAAGCCTTCGGCGCCGCGCTGGACCAAGGAGCCAAGCTCGCCAAGCTCGGCGAGATCCTGGACCAGACCTGGCAGCTCAAGCGCGAGCTGAGTCCGGGCGTCGCCTCGCCCCTCGTCGACCAGGCCTACGCTGCCGCCCAGGCCGCTGGGGCCTACGGCGGCAAGCTGCTCGGCGCCGGCGGGACGGGCTGCTTGCTGGTCCTCGCCGATCCCAAGCGTCACCCGGGGATCCGAGCCGCGCTCGCGCGCTTCGCCGAGCTCCCGTTTCAATTCTCCGCGCACGGCTCGCGGGTGCTGCATGCGGCGACACCCCAGCGTGAGCACCCCAGCGTGAGCACCCCACCATGAGCACCACACGAATCGGGACATGGGGCTTTGGCCCGCACCCGTGGGTCAGCGTCGAGCGAACCCGGCAGTTCTACGCCCGCAGCCTCGCGCCGCAGTTCGAGCTGATCGACGCCGACGCGGATCCCCACGCCACGGTCGACGTGTACCTGTCGTTCGCCAGCTCCCGCTGGTACGCAGCCCCGCGCCCCTGCGAAGCGCCGATCGTGCTCGCGATGCACGGCGGCCCCGTCATCGAGCACGCGCACCTGCCCAAGTGGCTGCCGCAGCTGCGCACCACCGACACCTTGCTGGTCAACTGCGAGGCCGACGTCGAGATCATACGGGCGATGTGCGACGTGCCGCCGCAATTGGTCGTGCTGCCGCTGCCGGTCGACGCCGAGGTGTTTGTCCCCTACGACCGCGCCGACTGCCGACCGGAGTTTGGCCTGGCCAGCGATGACGTCGTGCTTGGCTTCGTCGCTCGCCTGGTCCCGCAAAAACACCTCCACGGGTTCTTGCGGGTGGTCGCCGCCGTCCGTGATCAGCTCGCTCCGCGCCCCGTCCGGGCCCTGGTGATCGGAAATTTTGCGAGCAGCTACCCGGTCCTCGACTACGGCTGCGGTGAGTACGTTGACGTGATCAAGTCCTTGGTCCACGAGCTCGGGCTCGACGACGCCCTGCGGTATTTTTCGGCCAAGCTCAGCGACGAGCAATTGGCGGCCGCCTACGCGTCGATGGACGTGCTCGTGCACCCAACCCAGGCGATCGACGAGAACTTTGGGTACGTCGTGGTCGAGGCGCTCGCGTGCGGGACCCCGGTGGTCGCGGCCGCCTACGGTGGTGTTCGGGACTCCCTGATCCCCGGGCCCGCGGGCGCGCTGTTGCCAACCTGGGCGAGCGGCTCGGGGGTCCGCATGGATCTGCGTGGGGCCGTCGCGCCGATCCTCGCGCTGCTCGAGGAGCACGACGCCGAGCTGCGCGACCGCGCGACCGTGCACTACGCCCACACACGCTATGGGTTTCAGCGCTGCGCCGGGATCTTGTGTGATGTGCTCGCGTCCGCGTGCGCCCGGGCCGAGGTCGGCGAGCCCGTGACGATCACGACCCGACCACCCGCGATCGATCGGGGCTTGCTGCCGCCCAGCGATCCGCCCTACGCGGACTTCATCGAGCCGATCGCTCACTACGTCAGCCACCCATGCCCGACCCTGCGCCCGGATCAGCGTGTGGTCTGGGCGGCCGGGATCGGCGAGTGCGACGGTGAGCTTCGGCTCCTGGATCCGACCTGGCCCGCGGCGCTTCGCCTCGATCCGCGTGACCTGGAGCTCCTCGATCGCTGCCGCGTGCCGACGCCGGCCAGCGAGTTCGCCGAGCCCCACACCGACGCGTGGGCGCGGCTGCAAGGCTACGTCGAGCAGGGTCTGCTGATCCCCGAGCAACGCGCGCTGCGAGGACCACGAGCATGACCAGCATGACCAGCTTGTCGATCGTGATCCCCTGGGCCAACCGCGACGAGCTCGCCCACACGCTGCTCGCCAACGCCCCCCAGCTCGCCCGCTACGGCGCCGAGCTGGTCGTCGTCGACTGCGGTGGCGACCCCGGCCGCTGCCTCGCCGCGCTCGAGCGGGCCGGTGTGCCCGTGACCCTCGTCGAGGTCCCGACCGACGGCTTCAACAAGGCCCTCGCGCTCAACCTCGGCGTGCACGCGGCCTCCGGCGACGCGCTCATGTTCCTCGACACCGACGTGATCTTGACCGGGGACTGGCTCGCTGACGCGCTCGCGGCCGTCGAGGCCGGCTCGTTCGTGACCGTTGAGCGGGTCCGCGAATCGGCGCCATCCCCCGACCCGATCCCCGCTGGCGAGCTGCAGTCGCTCGCCCACATCGTCGAGTTTGTGACAGCGGCGGGTGAGGTCATTCGGGTCGAGACCAATCGCCGCCAGTTTGCAGACGCCAGCCGCGGCGGCCCTGGCCTGATCTGTCTGCGCCGCGATCACTTCGTCAGCGTCGACGGCATGAACTCCGACTTGCTCGGGTGGGGCTGGGAGGACGTCGATCTCGTCGCGCGCCTGCAGCTCGCTGGTGTCGCGCCGCGGCTCGCCATGGGCGAGGCGCTCCACCTGAGCCACGACGACAGCGTCCGCGTCGTGAACGGCGGCGCTCGAGCTCACAGCGAGCGCAACAACTTCTCGGTCTGCGTGGCCAACTATCGCCTGGGCTGGTTAAGCGGTACCTTCGCGGATGACGTGCAGACTTGTGCAGCGCTGATCACCACGCGGACTTGGACCCCCCGTCCGGCCACCCTCGCGCCACAACAGGGCCACTCCGATGCTTGAACGCCAGCTCGTAGCCGGCTTTGTGCTCGCCGCGGTCACCGTGTTTGGCTGCAAAGATCCGAGCCATTCGCAGGTCCCCGCGACCACGGATCCCGCGACCACGGATCCCGATCCAGACCAGCCGGCAGCCGACCCGCTCGTGCCCGTCCACCTGTCCTTCGACGACGCCCCGCGCATGGACGATCCCGGGACGCCGCTGCGCGACGCCGCCGAGCTCAACCGCCTCAACGACGAGCTCATCGCCGTGCTCCAAGATCACGGCGCCAACGCGTCGGTGTTCTACAACTGTGATCGCCTGGTCCCGGGCGAGCGCACGATCGAAGCGTGGGACGCCGCGGGCATGACCGTTGGCAACCACACCGCCAGCCACGTCAACCTCGCGGAGGTTGGGCTCGAAGCCTGGCTCGACGACGTGCGCCGCTGCGATCTCGTGCTGCGCGAGCGCCTGAGCGCCCCGCCGACATGGCTGCGCTACCCCTACCTCTCCGAAGGTCACACGCCCGAGCTGCGTGACGGCGCTCGCGAGGCGCTCGCAGCCATGGGCTACGCCAACGCCCACGTCACGGCCGCGACGACCGAGTGGCTGCTGGCCTTCGCCTACCGCTACGCCAAGCAAGCCGGCGACACCAAGACCCAGGCCGCGCTCGTCGAGGCCTACCGCGCCCACATGCTCGGCGCGGTCGAGGCCGCCCGCGAGCTCGCGCGCTTCGAGGTCGAGCGAGAGACCGCTCAGGTCGTGTTGTTTCACGTCAACGAGCTCGCCGTGGATCACCTCGCCACCGTGCTCGACGACTATGAGGCCGCCGGCTACACCTTCGTCGGCATCGAAGAGGCCATGGCCGACCCGGTGTTCACCCGCGAAGATCGCTACGTCGGCGGCGGCGGCATCAGCTGGCTCGCGCGCATTCATGATCCCGAGCAGCCGCGGCCGCCGTATTGGTTTGGCCAGGAAGAAGGGCGGCTGACTGAAGCATTTGGCCACCTGCTCAACCCGAACGCCTACGCGAGCGAGTAGGCCCAGCGCCACCAACTCGATCCACGGCTCAGCGCTGGGCCAGCGACGGCCGGCTCAGCCCCAGCACCCGCGCCGTCGCGGACTGACTGCGCACGCGGTGCGAGAAGTCGCCAAGCCCAACGACGCGCTCGCCGAAGTTGGGCCGACCGAGATCACCCCCCGCACTCGGGGGCGCGCATCTTCTCGGCGACGACCTCCGCGGACGTCTGCATCTGATACCGCGCGTCCATGAAGTCGATGAACGCCTGATCGTAGCAGCCGCGCACGCACTCGAGCGGCCCGTCCTTCCAATGATCTGCGTGAATCGTCAGGCGATCACCATGAATCGTATATCGATAGCCGCGCTGAGCGTCATCGAGGTCTTCGGGGTTGCGCTGACCGTTCGGATATTCACGGTGGCGGATCGCAGCGCGAAACCCCTGGTCGGGCCCATAGGACAGCTCGTAGTCCTCGCGCGAGAACAGCCCGCCGCCGCCCATCGCGGCCATGGCCACGTCGCGGTGGGCACGGTGCCAATGTGGACCCCAGAACACGGCGACGCTCCACTCGCAGTCCCAGATCGTGCGATCGAGCTCGGACGCGGCCGCCGAGAGGGACGCCGTCGCCTGGCCCGGCTGCTCGACCGTGACCATCGCTGGCTGCCCACCCGCCGCTTCAGCGACGACCGCGTCCGAGCGCTTCGTGCAAGCGCCAGCGCCCAACACCATCGACAAGCCAGCGAGCGCTGCGTAGGTCCGATGCCTCACCAGCGGATCATACGCGAGTTCTTCATGGCAGCGAACAAGCCACGCAACGGCTCACAGGTTCGGCCGCGCCTCGTCGGGCGGCGCGTGCGGCGGCATCACCCGCGCCAGCGTCTCGGGGCTGACCCGGCTCGAGCTCGAAGCAGTTCACCCCACGTCGAGCTTGCAGCCTGGTCCCTCGTGATTGCCGTGGCTGTGGCCCCTCGAGCGGGGCGGAGCCTCGCCGATGCCCTCATCGACATGGGGGTGAACGCCTCATGGACGCTGGTGAGCGTCGTGCTTGGCTTGAATCATGACGTTCAAGCCCATTCTCAAGCCCATTCTCAGTTTGGTCAGCGTTGGTCTGTGCCTCGTCGCCACCGACGCGAACGCGTCGAAGGTCTGGAACCGAGACGCATCGGCCTCGAAGCGCTTCGTCACCTGTCACCCCCCTCTGTACAAGGTGCCGATTGGCATGACAGACGAGTTGGACGACGCAATCTGGGAACTCGACTACAATGAGTCGGTTCAGGTCGATACTTTCTTCTCACGCACCTACGACACACTCTACTGCAGTTGGTTCGCCACTTGGGATGACGCATTCGACTTCGTCGACGCGGCTCAGGCCCATGTCATCAACGATGAGTATCCGTACCCGTGGTTTGACGAGGACGCGTTTGGTGAGGCCCTCGCCAAAGGGTTCGCGCACTCCATCATGGACTGGTCGGGCGAAGTTCAGGCGGTCTACTGTGAGGAGAACCGGCGCGCCGAGTATACCACCCAGCATTCCGGCAACGTCCGGGTTGGCGCAACGCTCAGCACCGAACCACCGCGCGACTGCGGCCTCGACCCCGACCACGACTTCCCGGACGTGAGCCTCTATACCGTCGCGGAAGACCGCCTGTATGTCACCGACCAGACCATCTTGTCGGGGACGCCGATCAATCGGCTGACCGAAACCAATTGGTCCAATACGGCCGCGATGACTTCGCTCGGCAATATGCTCTATATCGTGCAGGGCAACTCACTGTGGGAGACCGATCCCGCCAACGGCAGCTACCGACGGCTCGGGAGCGTGGGGAGCTGGTCCAACACGGCCGCGATGACCGCGATCGACGACATGCTCTACGTCATTCAAGGCAACACCCTGTGGCGGGCCAACCCGAACGACGGCAGCTATCAACAACTCGGCTCGCCCGGGGCCTGGTCCAACACCGCTGCGATGACCGCAATTGACGGCATGCTCTACGTCGTGCAGGGCGGCACCTTGTGGCGGGCCAACCCGGACAACGGCAGCTACCAACAGCTCGGTTCGCCCGGAAGCTGGGGGGATACCGCCGCGATGACAGCTGTCAACGGGCTATTGTACATCGTGCAGGGCGACACTCTGTGGCAGGCACAGCCGAGCAACGGACAATGGCTTCGAATCGGGACAGAGGACGACTGGTGGAGCACCGTCAGCATGACGACGGACGATGGCTGGTTGTACATCGTGCAGAACGGGACGCTGTGGCGCGTCAACCCGGACAACGGCTGGTATGCCCCGGTCGGCCTGAGGGAAGACTGGCGGGGCACCGTCGTGATCACGGCGGCGTCGACCACCGCCTGCGCCCATGACGTCTGCAATCTCGGCGAGTCGCTGCAAGCGAGCTGCGACGATCCGTGCGCTGCCGAGATCTGCAGCGACGACCCATTTTGCTGCGATCCGAACGGGTCCTGGGACGCCCTGTGCGTGAGTGCAGCCACATCGATCTGCAACCTCAGCTGCGGTTGACCTCTAGCCGAATCAAGCCCAGCGCCTCAGCCCCCCGCGTGACCCTCGATCACTCCCGGCAGCCGCTCCACGTAGCAGACATGACAAGCCGGCGCATAGCTCTCATTCGCGCCCAGCTGGATCTGCTCGCCATCCGCGGTCGGCTGGCCATCGATCAAACGCATATTAAAAATCGCCTTGCGATTACAAAACTGGCAGGTCACCTTGATCTCTTCAATCGAGTCCGCCAGCTCCAACAGCCGCTGCGCCCCCGGAAACAACCGGGTCCGAAAGTCCGTGCGCAGCCCATAACAGATCACCGGCACATTGCAGGTCCGGGTGACGGCGCGCAGCTGCTCGATGACCCCAGTCGACAAGAACTGCGCCTCGTCGACCAGCGCGCAGTCGAGCTCGGCAAAGAAGGCCGGGTCGAGGGTGGTGTCATCCTCGAGCAGCAGATCCACCTCTTTTTTCAAGCCCGAGCGCGAGGCGATCACGCGACCACCAAAGCGATCGTCCAGCCGCGGCTTGAGCAGCGCGACGCGCTTGCCTTGCTGCCGGTAGTTGTGCGCCACCGCCAGCAAGTTCATGGTCTTGGCGCTGTCCATTGTCCCGTGGCGAAAATACAGCTTGGCCATGACGGTGGTCCTCAGTCGGCGGCGGGCGGGGGCTCGGCGGGTGTCGGCGGCAGATCCCGCTCGGCCAAGATATAGGCCATCAACGCGAGCGCGGCCGCGTTGCGCTCGAGGTGGTAGGGCGGGATCTTGTCGATCGTGTCCGCCGGGCTGTGGTGCAGGTCGAAGTAATGGCTGGTGTCGGGTCGCAGCGCGATGCCAAGCATGCCCTCCGCCGTCAGCGGCGAGATGTCGGCCCCGCCGCCGCCAACCACGAAATTGTCCGCCCCCAGCGTCGTGAACAGCGGCGCGTAGGGAAGCAGCGCGTCGAGATCCGCCTGACTCTGCCCGACGCCAAACCCCCACGGGGCACCCGCGCCGCTGTCGGACTCGATGCCGGCCACGTGCAGCTCGTCCGCGTGGGCCTGCGCGTATGCCTTGCCGCCGCGCAGCCCGTTCTCTTCGTTGGTGAACAACACCACGCGGATCGTGCGGCGCGGGATCAGGTTGAGCTCTTTGAGCATCAGCGCCGCCTCCATCGCCATCAGGCAGCCCGAGCCGTCGTCGGTGCTGCCATCGCCAACATCCCACGAGTCGATGTGTCCGCCGATCACCACGATCTCTTCTGGCTTCTCGCGGCCGCGCAGCTCGGCGACGGCGTTGGCGCTGACGGCATCGGGGAGCAGCTTGGCCCCGAGCGACAGCCGAACTTTGATCGTCTCGCCGCGCGCGGCCATGCGCATGAACCATTCGGCGTCCTCTGGCGTGATCGCGGCCGCCGGGATCTTGGGCTGATCCTCTGCGTAGTTGAGCGCGCCCGTGTGCAGCGTTCGCAGGCTGCTGGCCGTGACCGAGCGGACCAGCACGGCCTTGGCACCGTGGGCCCCCGCCTTCGAGGGGCCGTGCGCGCGGATCTGCACCGTGGAGCCATACGAGGCGTCGTGGCGCTCGTGGTCGTAGCCCGGCATCGCCTGGTTGATCACGACGATCTTCCCGGCCAGCTCGCTCGCGCGGCGGTCGAGCTCGTCTAGATCCGCGACGACGATCACCTCGGCGGTGATGCCCCGGCCCGGCGTGCCAACGGTCATGCCCAACCCCAGCACTGGCAGCGGTCGCTTCACCGGCCCCAGGATCTCCGCCGACTCTTTGCCGCGAACCCAGTGCGGGACCATGACCTTTTCGCGCCGGGCGTCGGTCAGGCCGTCGGCGGCCATGGTCTCGATCGCCCAGTCGATCGTCTGCTCGAGCGCCTTTGAGCCCGAGAGCCGATGGCCGAAGGTGTCAGCGACGTAGGCCAGGCGATCCCACGCGCGGGTGTCATCCTCGGCCAGGGCCGTCAGCTTGGTCGCCGCGTCGACGTACTTGGCCTCGAGCTCGAGCGCGGGTGTGCGCGGTGCCACGCTGTCGCTCGTGGGCGGGTCGACGCTGGGCGCGTCGTCGGCCGCGACCGGCAGCGGCATCTCCCCGGCCGGTTGAGCCCACACGGTGTTGGCCGAGCCTTCACTCGCGCAGCCAAGCGTGGTGAGCAGGGCAGCGACGAGGCTCGCCCGCAGGCCGGGCGCCAAGCGAGGTCGAGCGATCCCGACAGGAGCGGCGGTCTGCGACATACGCCAACCCATACCCGGCCCCCGCTTGCTGGCGCAAGCCGATGGGCAGGCCGCCAGGACAGCGGTGAAGACCCATTTTCGCGCTGACGCGTCGCATGGGCCCGTGCTCACATTAATCCTCGCGTTCTCCGGTTTCGCGCAGGCCCCGGCCCGCGCTATGGTCCAGCCCCGAGCGACCATGACTGTCACTGCCCGCACCACCTGGACCGCGCTGGTCTGCCTGCTCTGCCTGTGTACTGTGTCAACGGGCTGCTACATGAAGGCAGCGGGCACGTCGGCGTCAGCCCCCTACGATGAGTACGATGAGTACGGGTACGGCGGGGGCGACAGCGGTGGCGGCGACATGGCGGGTGCCAACGCCTACGACTTCGAGGACGACTCGGTCGAGGGTGAGATCCTGTCCCCGGCGAGCGCGTCGCTGAGCACGCGCGGTCGCTCGGGTCGCAGCGCGATGCTCGACACGCGGCGTGAGTTCAAGAGCGAAGAAGCCCCGCCAGCCCCGCCCGCGGAGCCCAGCCCGGTTCCCTCGCCGGTCGCGCCCCAGCCCACGCCCGCAGACACCAGCGTCAAGCCCTCGCAGCCGGCACCCACGCAGGTCGCGACCAAGCGCCAGGTCATCTACACCGCCAACATGCAGGTCAGCGTCTACGACGTCGAGCACAGCATGGTGCTGATCGAGTCGCTGCCAGATCTCTACGGCGGTTGGCTCCACCAGCGGCTCGACAACCAGATCGTCCTGCGGATCCCCGCCGAGCACCTAAACGCGGCGATGGACATGATCGCGGAGCTCGGGGTCGTTGACCTGCGCACGCTCGAGGGCCTGGACGTGACCGCGGCGTACACCGATCTCGAGTCCCGCATTCGGGTGCTCACGCAGATGCAAGAACAGCTCGAGCTGCTGCTCGCGCAGGCCAAGGACGTCGAGCAGGCCCTCGAGATCCGCCGCGCGCTCGGCCAGATCACCATGGAGCTCGAGCTCGCGCGCGCGCACATGCGTGAGCTCGCCAAGTCCATCGCGTTCTCTACGCTGATCGTACGTATCGTGGCGCGCGGCCCCGCCGTGGATCTGCCAACCAGCAACGATCCCTTCCCGTGGGTGCTCGAGCTTGGCGTCGAAGCCACAGAGTTCCGCTGAGCTGTCGGGCTCATCGTAAGCATATCCAACAGGGCTCCGTTGCCGCGCCGGACCCCTCACCCCCCATCAACTACGCAAGACTGGTGACTCCATGAAATCCAATCCTCTTCAAGCCTGGGCCGGGCGGTCGCGCTGGCGATTGCTGGCCCCGTTCGCGCTCCTGTTCGCGCTTGGATGCAGCAAAAACGCCGAATCGATGGCCTATCCTGGCACCGAGTACGGCTACCCCGCGGAGCTACCCGAAGCGGCAACGATTGACATTACTGGCAGCGGCGACGCCATCTACTCCGAAGACGGCGAATACGACTTTAGCGAGGAGCTCGCCGACTACGAGGGCGAGCCCATGGCCGATCGCAGCGTGCTCGCCAGCCGCAGCGCACGCGCTCCCGCGCAGTTTCAGACCAACGCCCCGCCGGCCCGCGACGCCAAGGGCAAGTCCAACGCGGAGGCCAAGAAGCAAACGGCGGCGGTCGAGGCGGCCGCCGCAGCTGCAGCCGCAGGCGAAGAGGCCAAGCCCGAGCCCAAGTCCGGGGACGAGCCCGACCACGGCCGTCAGATCATCTACATCGCTGGCATGCAGATCAGCGTGTACGACCTCGAGACCTCCATGGCCACGCTCGAGGCGATCCCCGACACCTACGGTGGTTGGGTTCACATGCGCAGCCAGACCCAGGTCGTGCTGCGGCTGCCGGCCGCCAAGCTCAAGCCCGCGATGGCGATGCTGGCCAAGATCGGGGTCGTCGAAGCCAGGACCTTGCAGGCCCAAGACGTGACCGCGGAGTACGTGGATCTCGACTCGCGCATCACGGTATTGCGCGACACGCAGACGCAGCTGCTGGATCTGCTGAGCAAGGCCAAGACCGTTGAAGAGGCCCTGCACGTTCGCCGGGCCCTCGACGAGGTCACGATGGAGCTCGAGCTCGCGCTTGGCCGCATGCGCCAGCTCTCGGATCTCATCGCCTACTCGACCCTGACCGTCAGCTTGTCCGAGCGCGGTCCACAAGACAGCATTCCCACCAGCAACGACCCATTCCGCTGGGTCGACACCCTTGGCGTCGAAGCCACGGAGTGGAGGTAAGCATGAGCCTGATCAAAAAATTGTCGTTGTGTGTCGTTGGTGCCGGGCTGCTCGCTGCTTCGGGCTGCGCCAGCTTCAAGCTGCAGAATCCGCCCCCGGGCTTCATCGAGGTCTCGGCCGATGCCTACGCGGGTGAGGCCGAGCTGCGCATGAAGGCGCCCGACAACGTGGGTCTCAACATCACCACCTTCAGCAACCGCCGCGGCGGCACCCTGGCGATCTGGGCAGACGACATGATCACCAAGCTTGGCGCCCGCGGCTACCTGCTGCAGCGGCAAGAGGCGGTCAAGTCGCGCAATGGGGTCAAGGGCACGCGCTTCGACTTCTCGTACACGCCGGCTGGCGCCGATGGCGAAGAGAAGTTCTATACGGCGGTGTTGTTCGTGACCGACAAGTGGCAAGTCGTCGTGCAGCTCGCCGGCCAGGCCGGGCTGAGCGCGGCGCACGGTGAAGACCTGGATCGGATCCTCGCGGACATCAAGATCCGCGGCTGCAAGGTTGGCTCGAAGGTGTGCAAGAGCGGCCAGCCCAAGCAATTCGACACGTCGCAAAAGCCCAAGCCAAACGTCAAGGCCGAGGACGCGGACAAGCCAGCCGCCAAGCCGGACGAAGCCGAGAAGCCAGCCGCCAAGCCGGACGAAGCCAAGACGCCAGCGCCCGCCAAGAAGCCGGCAACCGGTGACAAGCCGGAAAATTGACACTCCCACACACGCGCTCGCGCTTGGCCGAATTCTGCCGTTTCGGGTCTCGTCACTTCGCGCCTGGGCCCGGCGGGCCTAGCAAAGTCGTAGTCTGGCTCGCGCCGCGAACCGAAGTGATTCTGCGAATGGCACCATCGCACGACAGCCGATACGCTGTCGTGCGATGCTTCGATCCGTCCGCGTCTCTGTGTTGGCCTGCGCGCTCGCGCTGCCTCTGTTTGCCTGCGACGAGGAGACACCCGAGGTCGACCTCGTCAAGCTGCGCGCCGATCTCGACGCCGCCCAAGCCGACCTGAAAGCGGCCAAGGCCGCCCAGTCTGCGCACGCTGGCGACGAGGGCTGCGCCAAGGAGCTCGAGGCAGCGCAAGCCTCGCTCGCCGAGGCCAAGGCCAAGGTCGAGGCACAGGCTGCCCAGATCGCCGAGCTCGAGGGCGCGAAGGGCAGCTTGGAAGGCCAGCTCGTCGCCAAAGAGGCGGCGCTCGAGGCGGTCAAGGCCCTGCAGGATCAGCTGGCAAAGTCACTCGTCGAAGAGATCGAGACTGGGGATATTCGTGTCTCCCAGCGCCACGGTTATCTCGTGATCGACGTCTCGGACAAGGTCCTGTTTGCGGTCGGCGAGGCCGAGCTGAGCGAGCGCGGGAAAAAGGTGATCACCAAGCTGGCCGACAGCCTCAAGGCGCTACCTGACAAGTCGGTGTTTCAAGTTGGTGGCCACACCGACAATCAGCCGATCAAGTCCGAGGAGGTCAAGGCCAAGTTCCCAACCAACTGGGAGCTCTCGGCCGCGCGCGCGACCAACGTGGTGCGCTTCCTCGAAGAGACCAGCGGGGTCCCAGGCGAGCGCTTGGTCGCGGCTGGTTTCTCGCAGTTTCGGCCGGTCGCCGCCAACAACAAAGAGAAGAACCGGGCCAAGAATCGGCGGATCGAGATCGCCTTGTTGCCGCCCCGGCCCAAGTGATCGGCGTGCTCGTGACGCCTCGTGCCTGTGCTGGTAGTGTCCGCGCCGTGCTCGAGTTCGCCAGGATCCCGCTCATCGCTGCGCTCGCCCTGACCGTTCCGCTTGGCTGCGGCAAGAAGGAGGCGCCCAAAGCGGAGGAGGTCGAGGTGCTGCCCGAAGCTTCCAACGGCTCGCCGCTCGCGGTCGAGCTGGTGGAGTTCATCGGTGAGGGCGAAGAGCGCGGCCTGAAGGTCCGGCTCTACAACCACGGGGACAAGACCGCGGCTGGGGCGATGCTGCTATTTCGCTACTACGACGCTAGCGACAAGCTGCTGCTCGTCAAACCAGGGACGCCGTTCGAGAAGGACAATGACTTCACGTCGGTGTCGGGCGGCAAGTACAAGTGCGAGCCCAAGCAGAACAACACTTTCGAGCTCGACGGGCGCATGCTCGCGGTCCCGGCAGACGCGACGCGGGTGGAGATCTTGGCGTCCAGGGTTGACACGATCGCGGCCGACGGCAAGACGATCGAGGATTGGTGGAGTCAAGAGAACTTCGCCGAGTGGCCGGGGTAGTCCATGACCACTCGCTTCGCTCGCTCCCAAGGGGCGGCTTGTGGGCGTCGTTCGCCTATCGGGGCTCGAGCTCGAGCTGGATCACGCTGCCGCCTTCGACGACCTCGACGGCCAGCTCGTGGGGGCTGATCGACAGGCGCTCGCGCAGCTCCTGAACCCCGGGGCGATTCTGAAGCTCGCCGGGTAGCGGCCCCGAGGGCACGGCGACCTGAAAGTCGTCGATGTCACCTTTGAGGCTGCCCGATGCCGCGATCTCGATCGCCATCAGCACCTGCGGCAGCGCGGTCGCACCCGCGAACAGGGTCTGCTCGATCGGCCGCCCGCGCAGCAAGAACAGCTGCGCGGCCCCGACTTGGCTCGCTGGCTCGAACTGCGGCGTGAAGTCGGATTGGCCGAGGTTGGTCAGCGCCTCGTAGGCGGCGACCTTGCCGGGTCCGGCGATCCACTCGCGGCCTTCATCGGTCAAGCGGGCGCGCACACGCAAAACCGTGCCCTCGGTTCCATACGGGACCTGATGCGCGAAGCGATCGATCAGCAGCGGCGGCAGCACCCGAACTTCTTTGGTCTCGTCGTAGTGCTGGCCCGCGAACCGGGCGGCGAGCACCATGCCTCGATCCACGCGATCGAGCGCGGCCCGATCCAGCTCGACCATGTAGCCCTTGCGCGGCTCGAACAACAATTCGCGGGTCTGGGTTGGCGGGGCGAGGGCGGCGCGGTAGCGATCGATCTGCGCGTCGTCGAGATAGGGGAGCAGGGCGCTGAGCTCGAGGTCGAAGCCGCGGGCGCCAGCTGCCAGCCAGTCGGGGTACGCGAAGTGATCCAGGATCAAGTCGTCGTCGATCTCGCGGACAACCAGCAGCGCCCGCCCGCCATCTTGACGAACCACGGCGACCACGTGCTCGATGGCCAGCAGCGCCGAGATCAACTTCATGCCCGCGTGGGGCGGGAGCGGGGTCTTGCGCAGGTACACCTCGGAGCCGCCGGGGTGCCGCCCCAACAGATCCTCGTAGCGGGCCACGAACCGCCCGATCCGATCCGTGCGACCAAACAAGCGCCAGTGCACCCGAGGCACCTGCGTGGTCTCTAGCTTCGCGCGCAGTGGGGCCAGCAAGGTCGCGAGGGCCGAGACCTGCTCGGTCTCGAGCTCGCAGTCGAGGCGCGTGGGCTGGTCCGCGCAGCCCGGCACCATCGTGCGCGAGTCGAGGGCGTCGGCGTAGCTACACAGGCACCGCCCAAGCTTGCGGGCCTGGCGGGACAGCTCGCTGCGGGTCGTGTGCAGCTCGTCGATTGCGATGGCGGCGGCGTCGAGCTGCGCGGTGTCGGGCGCTTGCAAGGTCGCGCACACGGCCCGGTCGCGCTCGAAGCCAAGCTGGTCCAGCGCGATCGGATCCATGGTCCGCGCATACAGCCCGGTCGGCACCGCGGGGCTCGGCACCTCATCGAACATGCGCGGCAGCGACAGATTTGGCCCCGCCACGGTGCAGCGGACGACCGCTGCGTCGGCGCCGATCCAGTCCGGCGCGCCCTTGCCAACACCGCAGCTGGTCAGCAGCGCGGTGGCGCCCAGTATTGCCAAGCTGTGCGCTCGCGGGTTCTTGGCCACGGACGCACAGTAACAGAAGTCCGCGCCCGCTCGCGCCGGGTCCAAGCGACCCGTCCTCGCGCGAAAGTGTCCGAGTCACGTAGTGGAGCCCGCTGCCAGGGGGGCCACACGCACCCCCGCGCACAAACGGTCCCGAGGAGCGAAGCGACCCGACGCGAAGGCGGCTGCAGTCGGCGAGGTGCGAAAATCTGTGTGGGGGTATAAAAAGGGCTCTTGCGATCTCTCGCTGTGCTCGCCGCGATCGCGGTCCCGCTGCTGCTGACGATCAGCGCGGTTGCGAACCTTCACCCCGCGATGTTCTGGATCGGACCGCTGGCCGCGATCGCTTGCGCGCTTCCGATCGCGGTCAAGGCCACGACGGCCCGCGCGCAGGCGCTGGTGGGTGCCGGGCTCGCGGCGATGGCCGCCGCGTCCAGTCCCGAGCTGCCCGAGCTGCTGCGGATCACCGGCGACCCAGACGCGATGCCAGTCCACGACCTGCGCGAGGGCCCGCTGCCCGAGCAGCAAGACGGCTATGTCGCGGTTCGCGGGTATCTGCGCAAGGAGTGGGTCGTCGACGAGTACCGCGTGGCCGAGGGCGCGCGACCGGATCAAAACGAAGCAGCCAAGGCCGCGCTGCTGCCCTTGCTCGGGACCAGCGCCCTCACGATCGAAGCCGACGAGCAGCTGGGTCGGGTGATCGTCGCCCGGGTCAGCCCCGCGCAGCTGCCCGGCGCGTCGCTCGTGACCCTGCGAGGCCGGCTCGCCCCGGTTGGCCCCGAGATCGTCGACTCGCTGTTCTCGGTGCAGCTCGACGAAGAGGGGTTTGCGAGCGGCGTCCAGCTCCGGCCCAAGGCGGTCATGCTGGACACCTTTGACATGCCCACGCGCGGGCAGGCGCTCACGCGCACGGGCTTGGCGGTGGGGGCGTCGCTGCTCAGTCTGGTGCTGTTGCTGCTCGCGCTGCCACGCGCGAGCGCCAAGCCGCCAACGCCGCCGTGATCCAGACCTGACCGCAGGGGCTCGAACGGGCTCGAACGGGCTCGGCGGGCTCGTCCAGCGTCGCCAAACCAGCTACAACGCCGCCGATGGCCGAACCCAGCGTGCCCTCTGACGACCCCCCGGGCCCCACCGACGCCCAGCGCAACGCGATGGGCGTGCGCGTGTTGGTGATCATCGGTGTGACCTTGGTGGTGCTGATGGTGGTGTTCGGACGCGCGACCTCGAAGGGCTACGATCAGTTCACGGCCTACCAAGACGCCACGCTCAAAGACCCCGACAACCCGCCGCGCTGGACCACCGAAGCGCTGGATGTCGACGGCTGCGTCGATGCTTCGCTGGCGTGGATCGAGGCCTGTCCGGGGGTGTCGAGCTGGTGCGAGAGCTCGCTGCCCGACGTCATGGGCCAGTGCCTGGACACTCAATATCGCGGGGCCTACTGCGCCTCGGTCGGCGACGCCGTGCGCTCGACTCGGTTTGGCTTCGACGAGTGCTCGGCTCGCTATGACCAGATCAAGGGCCGCTACGCGCGGCGCTACGCGAAGAAGCACTGCTCGCTGATCTTCCGGGTGATCGCCGGGTACTGCGAACCCACGGGTGGTTGACAAATTGGCAGCTGGCTTCCGACAGCGTGACAAGAGTGCGCCGACAGAGGGTCGCGTGCCGGTGCAAGCTGTTGATTTTACAGGTAAAAGTAAACGGTGTAAACCTTGCTTTACCCGGGCTTGACGATGCACGAAGCCAGCGCGCAAACCGTCCTCGTCGTCGACGACGAGGCCAACATTCTGGAGGCCTTGCAGAAGGTCCTCACCAAAGAGGGCCTCGAGGTCCTGACGGCGGGCAACGGCCGGCAAGCCCTCGAGATTCTCCGCAAGCAGCCGGTGCGCGTGATGATCACCGACCTGCGGATGCCGGGCATGACCGGCGACGATCTGCTCAAGGCCGTCAAGGCGATCACGCCCGAAGTCGAGGTCATCGTGATGACCGCCTACGGCACGATCGAGAACGCGGTCGAGGCCATGAAGCTCGGCGCGTACGACTTTGTCAGCAAGCCGCTCAAGCGCGCGTCGGTGATCTCGGCGGTCCGCAAGGCGCTCGACAAGCAGGCCTTGGTCGCAGAGAACCGCGAGCTCAAGGCCCAGCTCGCCGCGGCGACCACCCGCTCGATCGTCGGCAACTCGCAGGTCATGCGCGCGACCTTGGAGATGGCGCGACAAGCCGCGAACTCTTCGGCGACCGTGCTGCTGCTCGGTGAGAGCGGGACCGGCAAAGAGCTGCTCGCCCGCTACATTCACGAGCACAGCCCGCGGGTCCGCAAGCCCTTCGTTGCAACCAACTGCGCGGCGCTGCCCGAGTCGATCCTCGAGTCGGAATTGTTTGGTCACGAGAAGGGCTCGTTCACGGGGGCCGTGCGGTCCCGGGCGGGTCGGTTTCAAGAGGCGGATGGCGGCAGCCTGTTCCTCGACGAGATCGGCGAGATCCCGCTGCAGGTCCAGGTCAAGCTGCTTCGGGCCCTGCAAGAGGGCGAGGTCGAGCCGGTGGGTGGTCGCACGACCTCGGTCGATTTTCGCCTGGTCTGCGCGACCAACCGCGAGCTAGTCGACGAGGTCAAGGGCGGCCGGTTCCGCGAGGATCTCTACTACCGCATCAACGTGGTGCCGATCCGAATCCCGCCGCTGCGCGATCGCCTGGAGGACGTCCCGCTGCTCGTCGATCACTTCTGGCGGATGTACGCCGTGCGCCACGGCAAAGCGATCGAGGGCATGAGCGAAGAAGCCGTCGATCTGATGACCCGCTACGGCTGGCCCGGCAACGTGCGCGAGCTCGAGAACGCGATCGAGCGGGCCGTGGTCCTGTCCCGTGGGTCGGTGATCCAGACCGATGACCTGCCGCCAGAGTTGCGCGATCCTCAGGCCGGCCACGGGCGACAGTTGACCTTCTCGGTTGGCACCCCGCTCGAAGAGGTCGAACGCCGGATGATCATGGAGACCCTCAAGTTCACCCGCGGCGACAAGCGCCTCGCGGCCGACTTGCTCGGCATCGCCACGCGCACGATCTATCGCAAGCTCGAGTCCGGGCAGATCCGCGACGAGAGCTACACCCCGCACCGGGAAAAATCACCAGGCGCGGCACCCGAGAAGCCCGACCCCAAAGGCGTGATCCACTGAGCCCGGAGGCACGGCGATGGAGAACCTGCTCAAGAAGTACTTTTGGCTGATCAAGCTGGTCGGCGTTGGCGTCGCGGTGATCTTTGCTGCGAGCGCGGGCGTCAACATGGTGGTCAGCAAGCTCGCGCTCGAGCCCGCTGGTGAGACGATCGCGGAGCAAGCAGGCGAGACCGAGGGCGAGACCGAGGGCGAGGACGAGGACGAAGACGAGCTGCGAGCGCGCCAGGCCCGGATGATGGACTCGCTCGCGGGCGTGAGCGACACGACGGCCTCGCGCAAGGCGGCGGCCGCGAACATGGTCGTGACCGGCAACATCTTCTGTCCGACCTGCGCACCGGAGCCCGAGCCCGACGAGGACGACGAGTCGTCGTCGCTTTCCGGCCCGCTGCGACCCGGCGAGATCAGGAGTCGCCTGCCCTTGATGTTGCTCGCCACCATGGAGTCCGACGATCCAGCCTACTCCATGGCGACGATCCTCCACACCGACAGCAACACGCTCGCGCCCTACAGCCCCAACGACACGGTTCGGGCGGGCGTCGTGGTCACGTCGGTCGAGCGCGGGCGGGTGGTGTTCCGCAACGGCGCGCAGATGGAGTACATCGAGCTCGGCGCCGCTCCGCCGCCGCAGGTCACGGCCACGACCACGGCCGCCGCGCTGCCCAAGCCGCCCGATCCCAACAGCCGCGAGATCGACGGCGCGGTCGAGGCGATCAGCTGCGACAAAGACTTCACCAGCTGCACCGTCGACAAAGCGTTCGTGGAGAAGCTGCTCGCCAACCCGGCGCAGCTGACCAAGCAAGCCCGCATCGTCCCCGCCGTCCGCGACGGTGAGACCAAGGGCTACAAATTCTACGGCATCCGGCCTGGGAGCCTTCCCAAGCTGCTCGGCATGAAGAACGGCGACCTGTTGACCTCGGTAAATGGTCAGCAGCTCGAGTCGCTCGATCAGGCCATGGACCTGTACACCAAGCTCCGCCGCGCGTCGCATCTGTCGGTGACGATCGAGCGCAAGGGCCAGCAGGTTCAAAAGGAAATTGACATCAAATGAGCATCCATCGAACTGACCTGCGCCGCACGCCGCGAAACCTTCGGAGCCCGGCAGGCTCCGAGCCGTCCCTGCGACAAGTGCTGGCCTGCTTCATCACTGCGTTGGCGCTGTGCGTGACCTCGCTGCCCGTGTTCGCGGCTCCGCCCGGGCGCTCGACCGCGCCTCCAACCTCCGCGACCGCGCCACCCACGACTGGCACGGCCGGAACGGCCCCCAGCGGCGGCGAGATGAGCGGCGACGAGGCCGGCCTTGGCCCCAACATGTGCAAGAAGTGGCCGGCCGACAAGAAGTTCACGATCACGATCCCGCGTGAGGCCGAGCTCGAGCAGCTGGTCCAGTGGATGATGACGATCTCGTGCCAGAAGTTCATCTGGAACGCGAAGATCCGCAGCGGCAAGGTCACGATCCTGTCGCCGGTCCAGGTCTCGCTGCGCGAGGCCTACGCAGCGTTTTACGCGGCGATCGAGAGCATGGGCCTGACCGTCGAGCCGGCCGGCGACTACTTCAAGATCGTCGAGAGCACCGACGCCAAGTCGCTCAATTTGCCGGTCTACGAGGACGGCAAGCCGGTCCCCAACAACGACCGCTTCGTGACCCAGCTGATCCAGGTCCAGCCGGACAACGTCAAGGACATCACCGACCTCGCCAACAAGCTCAAGGGCAAGCAGGGCGACGTGCAGGTGGTCGGCAATATGCTGATCGTCACCGACCGCGGCTCGGTCGTGCGCCGGCTGCTCAAGATCATCACCGAGGTCGACACCGGCGCAGCTGAGAACGGCGAGAAGATCTTCTTCTATCAGCTGCAGTACGCCGACGCCGAAGAGGTCGCGCAGATCATCCGCGACGTGTTTGGCGAGAGCGGCAGCAGCGGCGCGAAGAACAGCAAGGCGGCCGCCAGCGGTGGCGGCGACGCCAACTTCTCGCGGGTGATCGTCGACGAGCGCACCGGCACGCTGATCATCACGACCACGGCGAGCGACTACGTGACGATCCTTCGCTTGGTCCAGCAGCTCGACGTGCGGCTGCCGGGCGGTGGCGGTCGCATCCACGTCAAGCGGCTGCGCAACGCGGATCCCAAGGAGCTCGCCACGGTGCTGCAGAGCCTGGTCCAAGGCGGTGGTGCCGGCGCCGCGCAGACCCGCGCCAAGGGGGCGAGCAGCGAGGCTGGCGTCGGCGTCGAGCTGTTCTCTGGCGACGTGAAGATCACCGCCGACGAAGCCACGCGCTCTCTGGTGATCGTGGCCTCGGCGGCCGACTACACCAGTCTCGAGCCGGTGATCGACGAGCTCGATCGCGACCGCAAGCAGGTGTACCTCGAGATCTATCTGCTCGAAGCCTCGGTTGGGCGCACCCTCACGACTGGCGCGGGTGGCCACTTCGCGTTTCCGGTTGGCGCCAACTCGGCCAACGGCCCGGGTGTGGGCTTGATCTCGTCGGCGCCCTCGCAAGACGTCAACTCGCTGGTGCTCTCGCCCCAGGCCCTCCAAGGTCTGGCCGGCGGCGTGCTCGGTCCCTTGCTGCCCGGCTCGGGTCAGCTGCTGGGTCTTGGCTCGGACATCCCGTCGTTCGGCGTGGTCTTGCAGGCGATCCAGAGCAACGACGACGTCAACGTGGTCGCCGAGCCGCACATCTACACGGCCGACAACAAAGAGGCGCAGATCGAGGTGGGTCGCAAGGTCCCAACCCCAGGCGCCCTGCAGTTCGGCGGCGGCGCTCAGGGCAGCTCGCTGACTCCGCTTCAGTCAATCAACCGCGAGGACGTCACCCTCGACATCAAGGTCACGCCGCACGTCAAGGACGAGACCTCGCTGACCCTCGACATCGAGCTCGAGGACCGCGACGTCGTCAGCCAGGATCCGGTCCTCGGCGTCACGACCACCAAGCGCCGCATCAAGCTCGAGAACGTGCTCGCCCGCGATGACTTGCCGGTGGTGCTTGGCGGGCTGATGCGCGAGCGCGAGCTCGAGAACACCCAGCAGGTGCCTGGACTCGGCTCGATCCCAATCCTTGGCTGGTTGTTCAAGCGCCGGGTCAAGACCAAAGAAAAGATCAACCTGTTGATCATCTTGATCCCCCACGTGGTCGAGACCGCTGACGACATCCGCCGAATCCACGAGCGGCGCACCCGCGAGCGCTACGAATTCCTCGAGCGCGAGACCAGCTTCAAGCGCCGCGATCTGGCGACCAACGTCAACTACCGGACCAAGGCCGGCCTGCTGGCCAACATCGACCGCGAGGCGCGACGGCTCGAAGCCGAAGAATTGCTGCTGCGCCAAGCCGAAGCCGAGCTCACCGCTGATCGGATCACCGGTGAGATCGGCATGAGCCCCCGGCTCGCCGATGAAGGCGAGGACGACGGCGAGACCAGCGCGGCCAAGCCCCGGCCCCGGCCCCGACCCTCGACCACTACCAAATAGATGAGCGAGCCCAACCCACCCGCACGGCGCGGACCGCCGCCACCGCCCCCGCGGCACCCCGTCCAATCGTCCCCCGTCCAAGCGGACGCGGGGACCGGCGCGCCCCCGCCAGCACCCCCGCCAGGATCTGGTCCGGCGCAGCAAGCCGCCGCGCCGCCTCGCTTTCAGCTCGAGCGTCGGCCGATCGGCGAGATTCTGCTGGAGGCCGGCGTGATCCGTCCCGAGCACCTCGCCGAGGCGCTCTCGGCTCAACACCTCGAGGACGAGCGGGTTGGCGAGACCTTGGTGCGGCTTGGCCACTGCACCGAGCTCGACGTCACCAAGGCGCTCGCCCGTCAGTTTGGGCTGCCGATCAACAGCGAGCTGAGCGACGAAGACGTCGACGACTCGCTGATCGAGCGGCTCCCGATCGGCTACGCCCGCGGCAACCTGGTCCTGCCGTTTCGCTTGGATCGCGCCGACGACCGGCTCGAGGTGCTCGCCGCCGATCCGCTCAAGCTCGACGAGATCGACGATCTCTCGACGGTCTACGACGCCGAGGTCGAGGTCTGGCTGACTAGCCAGACCCGCGTGCTCGAGCTGATCAACAAGACCTACTCGAAGCGGACCAAAGACGTCGATCTCGAGAAGAAGGCCGACGACTACGGCGAGGAGGACGAGGACATCCTCCACGCCTCGGCCGAGGACGCGCCGATCATCCGGTTCGTCAACTCGCTGATCTTCAACGCCTCTAAGGCCAAGGCGTCCGACATCCACATCGAGCCGGGCGACAAGGAGATCGTGGTGCGCTACCGGGTCGACGGCGTGCTCAAAGAGGTCCGCCGCGCGCCCAAGGGCCACATGTCGAGCATCATCGCTCGCGTCAAGATCATGGCCGGGCTCAACATCGCCGAGAAGCGGCTGCCGCAGGACGGCCGGATCCGGCGCAAGATCGCCGGCAAAGAGGTCGACATGCGCGTCGCCTCGGCCCCGGTCAGCCACGGCGAGCGGATCACGATTCGCTTGCTCGACAAGTCGGCGGTCATGCTCGATCTCGACAGCATTGGGATCGCCAAGGACCACCTTCGGGTCGTGCGCGAGACCATCCACCGGCCCCACGGGATCTTCTTGGTCACCGGCCCAACCGGCTCGGGCAAGACCACGACGCTGTACTCGGCGCTGTCCGAGATCAACACGCCCGACCTCAACATCCTCACGGTCGAGGACCCGGTCGAGTTTCAGCTCGAGGGCATCTCGCAGGTTCAGGTCAATTCGAAGATCGATTTGACCTTCGCTCGCGGGCTGCGCTCGTTCTTGCGCCACGACCCCGACGTGATCATGGTCGGCGAGATCCGTGACATCGAGACCGCCGAGATTGCGATCCAAGCCTCGCTGACCGGGCACTTGGTGCTGTCGACGATCCACACCAACGACGCGGCGACCGGCATCACCCGCCTGGTCGACATGGGCGTGCAGCCGTTCTTGGTCGCTAGCTCGTTGGTCGCGCTGCAGGCTCAGCGCCTGATCCGTCGGGTGTGTCCGCTATGCTGCAAGGCGGCCGCGCCCGATCCCAAGCAGCTCGAGATGATGGGGGTGATCCCAGAGGCGTTCTTTGCAGGCGAGCCTTCGCTGCGGGTCCCGGTCCGCGACGAGCATGGCACCCCGATCGAGATTACGGCCCCAGAGGGCTACCGGCTGCCGCCGACGGGTCAGCTGTGGACGGCGGTCGGCTGCGAGAAGTGCAACGAATCTGGCTACAGGGGCCGGACCGGCGTCTATGAAGTGCTGTCGGTGACCGAAGAGATCCGCCGCATGGCGATCCGCAACGCCAGCGGAGCCGAGATCAAGCGGGCCGCGATCGCTCAAGGTCTGCGAACCTTGCGTGATGACGGCGCGCACAAGGTGCTGTCGGGGCTGTCCACGATCGACGAGGTCTTGCGCGTGACCGCCGAGGAGGCCTGAACCGCTCATGCCTGCCTACGCCTATACTGGACTCAGCCCTGCGGGAAAGACGATCAAGGGGATCGAGACAGCCGACAGCGTGCCGGCTCTCAAGGCCCTGCTCAAGCGCCAGGGCGTGTATCTGACGGCGGTCACCGAGACCACGCGCGGCGCTTCGGGTGGCGGCGGCGGGACTGGGTCCGGTGGTGGCGGACGCGAGATCGATCTGGGTCAGCTCTTCGATCGCGTTCGGCCCAAAGACGTCGCCGCGATGACGCGGCTGATGAGCACGCTGCTGTGCGCTGGGGTGACGCTGCCCGAGTCGCTGCTGGCGCTGACGGATCAGGTCGAGAGCCCGCGGTTCAAGAACGTGCTGTCCGACGTCGGCAGCAAGGTCAACGAGGGCTCCTCGCTGGCCGACGCGCTGGCTGGTCACCCCAAGGTGTTCAGCAAGCTCTATATCAACATGGTCCGCGCCGGCGAGGCCTCGGGCTCACTCGAGACCGTGCTGATCCGCATCGCCGACTTCATGGATCAGCAAGAGGAGCTGCGCGGCAAGGTCACGACCGCGATGTTCTATCCAATGGCGATGGGCTTGGTCGGCGTCGGCGTGGTGACCTTGTTGATGGTCAAGGTCGTGCCCGGGATCGCCGAGATGTTCGCCGGCCAAGGCGCCGAGCTGCCGTTCACGACCCGCTCGTTGATCGCCATCTCCGCGGTGATCTCGGGTTACTGGTGGCTGCTGATCATGCTGATGGTCGGCGCCGTCTACGGGTTCCGAAAGTGGCACTCGACCCCGGCCGGCCGCGAGCTGACCGACCGCGTCATCCTGAGTATGCCGGTCGTTGGCGGGCTCGCGCGCAAGATCGCCATCGCTCGGTTCGCGCGCACGCTCTCGACCATGCTCGCCAGCGGCGTGCAATTGCTGCAGGCCCTCGACATCGTGCGCAGCCTGCTCGGCAACGTGGTGCTCGAGAAGGTCCTGACGACGGCCCGCGACGAGATCCGCGAGGGCGCCGGCATCGCCCCCTCGCTCAAGCGCAGCGGGCAATTCCCGCCGCTCGTGACCCACATGATCGCGGTTGGCGAGCGCTCGGGCCAGCTCGAGCAGATGCTCACCGACCTCGCCAACGCCTACGATCGAGAGACCTCGGCAGCGATCACCCGCGCGACCGCGGTGCTCGAGCCGATCATGATCGTGGCGATGGGCGGCAGCGTGGGCTTCATCGTCTTCGCAATCATGACGCCAATTCTGCAGATGAACCAAATGGGGGGACATTGACACCCCGACAGGGCGCGGGCATCCGCGCCGACGATTTGACAAACGACCGCAAGAAAGTTGCATCCGCGCAGCTCCTTGCCACGATCTCAACCAGCGCACTCAGCCCCTTGGGCTTGGAGACAACCGCCATGCCGAACACCGTGATGACAACCGACGCTACCCCTACATTCGAGCCGGGCCGTGAGCCCGCCTGTGAGCCTGCCTGCGAGCCTGTCATGGGGCCGGCTACCACCCTCCCGCCGCATGCGCTGGCGCGCGCGGTCGCGGCCCGCAGCAGCCGCGGCATGACGCTCATCGAGATCCTCGTCGTGCTGGCGATCATCGGCCTGATCATGGGCGGCGTCGCAATCGTCGCGTTCAATGCGTTTGACGACGCCAAGACCAAGACGGCCGCCAAGGACATCGGCACGCTGGCCCAGAGCGTGGAGATGTACCGGCTGCAAAAGAACAAGTGCCCCAAGACGGCGCAGGACATCAAGGCCGCCGGCATCATCCAGAAGATCACCAAAGATCCGTGGGGCGGCGACTACGTGATCAAGTGCCCGGGTGAGCACGGGCCCGTGGACATCTCGTCGGCTGGCAAAGACGGCGACATCTCGACCGAAGAGGACAACATCAACTCTTGGGACGAGAACATCGGCGAGACCCCCGAAGAAGAGAGCTGAGCTCCCCAACGAAGAGCCACGAGCCCCGCCGATGACCACGATCGAGATTGAGCCGCGCTGCCGCGCCAAGTCCCCGCTGATGGGGATTTGGGCGCGCGGGCGTCAGCGCGGCTTGACCTTGATCGAGATCCTCATCGTCTTGATGATCATTGGCCTGATCATGTGGTCGGCGTCGATGAGCATGGGCGCCGCCAGCCAGGCAGAGGTCGTGCGCACGACCAACCAGCTCGCGTCCACGGTCCGCTTCGCCTACGACCGCGCCCGCTTCACTGGCTACTATTACCGGATCCACATCGACTTCGAGCAGCGCAGCTTCCAGCTGCAAAAGGCCGAAGACGCCATGTATCTGCCGTCAACCGACCGCGACGGCGAGCTGTTTGCCAAGGACGACGACAAGCTGCGCGACCAAGCAGAGCGCGACGCTCGAGCGGCCGACAGCTACTTCAGCACGGTCGCGGCCGCGGTCTACAGCGCCACCGGTGAGGACAACCCCTACGATCCCTACACGGTCCAAAAGAAAGAGGTCCCGCGTCAGCGGCCGCCCTTGTTCGAGGCGTTCGAGGACGACGCGACCTTGGGTGATCTGGGCAAGCCCATCGTGTTCCCCGATGGCGTCGAGATCCTCAGCGTCCAGACCGACGCCGACCCCGAGCCGATCACCGAGGGCGAGGCCGATCTCTACTTCTTTCCGCGCGGCCAGACCCAGCTCGCCGCGATCCAGCTCAAGGGCAAGCCCAAGCTAGGCGCCAGGATCACCGGTGAGGACGACATCGAGTACACGATCTTGGTCCAGCCGCTGACCGGCAAGGTCACCGTCGAGGCGGGGATCGTCGATCTGGAGCTGCCCGCTGTCATCGACGACACCGACGACGACCTTGGCGACAAGGCTGAGCGGAGGAGCTTCTGATGCCCGGCCCGACTACGAACTTGCCTGGTCGTGGGCCTGGTCGTGGGCCTGGCCGTGGAGGCGCAGATACGTCCGGCTTCACCTTGCTCGAGGTGTTGATCGCCGTGGCGATCCTCGCCGTCTCGCTGAGCTCGTTGATGGCCTCGCAGATGAACAGCATGGCGGCGACCCGCTACGCGCGTGACATCTCTGCGGTCGCGCTGCTCGCCGAGCAACAGATCGTCGAGATCGAGTTTGCCCACCGCCTCGACGGTTGGGTCAATTCCGACGTCGAGCTCGAGGGTGACTTCAGCGAGCAGGGCTACGACGACATCACCTGGATGTGCACGATCCACTTCATCGAGCTGCCCGAGTACAACCAGCTGCTCGAGTCAAAAGAGGGCGCTGACGAGGCCTCGGGCGCGAGCGACGACAACGTGATGGACTCGGGCGACCAGGCCTTCGGCGCGCTCGGCATCGTCTGGCCCATGGTCAAGGCCGCGATCGAGAACTCGATCCGCAAGGTCGACTGCACGCTCACGTGGAAGCAAGGCAAGATCGAGCAAGAGTTCACGATCCAGACGTTCTGGACCGATCCCAACGCGCTGCAAGCCGTGGCCGACGCTGGTGGGGGCGAGTTCACCGAAGCGGACGACGACTCGGGCACCAGCGAAGAGAGCAGCTCGAGCACCGGTGGTTCCAGCGGCGGTGGCCGTGGCGGTGGCAATGCTGGCGGCACGCGCCCACCCAGCATGGGTGGCGGCAGCGGCGGAAACATGGGGGGCAAGTGAGCTCGCTGCCCACAGTGAAGCGGTCCGCGAGCCAGCGCGGCATGACCCTGATCGAGGTGCTCGTCGCAATGGCGATCGTCACGGTCATGATGCTGTCGGTCTGGAACAGCTTCTCGGCCACGATCACCGCGACCAAGATGACCGAGGACATCCAGGTCCGGTACGCCGCGATCCGCAATTCGATGGATCGCATGTCCTCGGAGGTCGCCTCGTCGTTTCTCTCGTTCAACCGGCGGCCCGAAGAGGTCCGCCACTTCACCCTGTTCGAGGGGCGGTCGAGCTCGAGCGGCGACAACCTGACCTTCTCCAGCTTCTCGCACCTGCGGATCCGCAAGGACGCCAACGAGAGCGATCAGTCCGTCATTCAGTACTTCCTGGCCGACGATCCCGACGACAGCTCGCGCACGCACCTGTACCGGCGCGAGACCAAGCGCCTGACCGGTGACCTGCCCGAAGATCTGCGCCGCTACGCGCCGGCCTACATCATGTGTGAGGACGTCGAGAGCCTCGAATTTCGCTACTGGGATCCCACCCGCGAAGAGTGGCTGGACGAGTGGCGAACCACCGCCGTGGACCAACAGCCCGACCGGCTGCCACCGCGGGTCGAGATCAAGCTTGGGATCATGAACGACGATCGCGAGATCGAATACTTCGTGACCCAGACAACCCTGCCGATGCAGGAGAAGATCGATCTGAGCAAGTGATGGCCGCCAGCGACACCAAGCCGCCGCGCCGGAGCAGGCGCGGAACCAAGGCCAAGGCCAAGGGCCAAGAGGGCATTGCGATCCTCATGGTGTTGATCGCGTTGGCGATTCTGTTCCCGTTCACGGCGTCGTTCAACTACAAGGCCCGGGTCGACTGGCAGTCCGCGATCAACCACGGCGACGAAGTCCGGGCCCGCGCGGTGCAGCGTGGGGCGATGCAGCTGTCGGTCCTGATGTTCGAGCTGCAGCGCATGGTGTTCAACCAAAAGCAGTTCCGCGACATGATGGGCGCGATGGACATCACCATGCTCGCGCCCTACCTGATGTCGATCTTCGGGACCACGGACGGGGCCGAGGGGCTCGGCGCGCTGGTCGGGCTCGACACCAGCTCGCTCAACGAATTGGCGTTGGACGGCGGCGGTAGCTTCGAGGTCCGGCTGATGGCCGAGAGCGGCAAGATCAACGTCAATTGCCTGGCGATCGAGAAAGACGGCGAAAATTCACCGCGGGCGCGGGTCACCGAGACGCTCGAGGCGTTGATGCTGCCCAGGCTCTACGACCCGCTGTTCGACGAGGAGAAGAGCGACGGCGAGCGCTACAATCGCCAACACGTGCTGCAGGCGATCGTCGATTACATCGACGATGACACCAAGCGGTTTGACGCGTATCGCCTGCGCCAGAGCTCGCAGGATGAGCGCTACGGCTACACGGAGCTGCACGATCCCTACGAGTCACGTGACTCGCGGCTGGACTCGGTGTTGGAGCTGCACCTGGTCGAGGCCGTCGATGACGACTGGATGGCCGCGTTCAGCAGCGATCTCACGGTCTACGGCGGCTGCAAGGTCAACCTCAACTTTGCGAGCGCCGAACAGATCGCGCAGGTGCTGCGCCACGCGGTCTCGGGCGCGGATCGCTGGAAGACCGAGGGCGACAATTTCTTGATGATGACGATGCCGCTGGCGAACTTCGTGGTCGAGTCGCGCGAGTTCAGCTTGTTCGGCAAGCTCGAAGACTTCAAAGACCTGGTCGCCAAGCCCGATCAATTCGTCAACCCAATGAGCCTGCTCGGCGGCAGCAGCGACGACGACGACTACGGTGCCAACCTGCCGACCGTGCCCGATGGCATGGAGGTCCGGGTCAAGGGCGGAAGCAACAAAGACGGCGCGAGCTGGGGTGGCCTCCAGGACGTCGCCAGCGTCGAACCCGAGCGGATCTATCGGCTCGAGATCATCACCACGGTCGGCAGCGTGCGCAAGCGCCTGACCGCCGTTTACGACATCCAGTACGCCCGCAGCCAGAGCGCTGGCAAGGGCGCTTGGCTGTATTACCGGGAAGACTGAGGCAAGGAACATGGCCCAGAAGTTCGTCGGAATCGATCTCGGAAACCGCAAGGTCAAGGTCGCGGTGGTCACCGCCGGCCTGCGCGGTGCCCAGGTCATGCATGTCTGGGAGCAAGAGGTGCGTGCGTCTTCGTCCCGCGGTGGTGGAGGCGCGGGGGCCCAGGTCGATCCGCTCGATGCGGCGATCGACACGGCGCTGCGCATGCTCGACGAGCGGGGGCTTCGACACCTGCCGACTGGCGTGGCGCTACCCGGTGGATCCGGCAGCTATCGCGTGTTGAGCTTCCCCTTTGATGACCCGCGCCAGATCGCCCAGGCGATCAGCTTTGAGCTCGACGGTCAATTTCCCGTACCGATCGAAGAGCTCGCCACGGATCATCTGCCGATCAAGCTTGGCGATGGCCGCGGGCGGGCGTTGGTCGTGGCGGCCAAGCGCGCGACGATCGAGCACGTCAGCGCGCGGCTGCAGCTCGCCGACATCGATCTCAAGTTGATCACCACGGGCGCGCTGGCGATCGCGCAAGCGCTGGCCAGCACGCCGGTGCCGGGGCTGCGCGCGGGGGCTGCACCGGGCCTGCAGCCGGCCAGCTTGATCGTCGACTTTGGCCACAAGAGCACCGAGCTGGTCGCGCTTGGCAACGACGGGCCGATCGCGGCACGCAGCATGCGTCGCGGTGGGCGTCAGCTGCTGCGTGAGCTCAGCAAGGCGTGGGGCCTGGACATGGCCGCAGCCACGATCGCGCTCGAGCGTGACGGCAACACGGAGGATCCGCGGGTCCGCCAGGCGCTGCAGCCCTTGTTGCGGGAGATCGAGCACACCCGGCAATGGGTCAAGTCCGAGTTTGCCTGCGAGATCGTCGAGCTGCGTCTGTCGGGCGGGGTCGCGCGGCTGCGGGGGCTCGATCGCTGGCTCGCAACCGAGACCGGGCTCGAGGTCGGCGTGGTCGCGCCCAAAGAGAGCGGCGCGCTGCGTCAGGTTCAGGGCCGTGACTGGACCGGTTCACTGATCGCGCTTGGGACCGCGGTTGCGACGGGCCGGCGTCCGCTGATCCAGCTGCACGACGCGTTTGATACCGGCGGCGGCGAGGGGGCGTGGTTTCAGCAGCACTTCTCGACCGTCGCGGCGCTGGGCGTTGCGATCTTGGCCTTCGCTACTGTCGACAGCATGGTCCGGGTCAAGGCAGCCGAGCGCGAACTCGACGCGTATACGGCCGAGCTCGAGCATGAGACACGCACGGTGTTTGGGGTCGCGCTCGACAACAGCGGCGCGGTGCGGACCAAGCTTGGCGAGGCCGAGGGCGGCGACGTGAACGGGCAGATCCCCGAGCGTGGCGCGCTCGAGGTGCTGGAGTTGGTGACCAAGGCGGCGACCCCCAAGGTTGCCGCAAGCGCGTCGGCGATCGATGGCGGCCAGCTGCCGCCGGGCTTCACGACGGGGGTTGGCAGCGACGGCTCAACCACGATCATTGGTCCTGACGGCGGCGTCCTCCCGCTCGATCCCTCCGGCAACCCGGTGTTTCCAGCCGACGTCGTCTATCCCGGAGGTCCACCAGGAGGTCTGCTCGGCGGCCCGCCAGGCGGCGAGGGCGAGGGCGAGACCGAGGGGGCGGTCGAGGCTGGACCTTCGCCGGTCACCGACAGCAACGCGGGGATCCTCGCCGATGACCAGCTGTTGTTGGCCAGCGTCGAGATCCGCAACCTCAAGATCGAGCTCAACCTGTCAGCCACGCGCGCGACCGCTCAAGATCGGCTTGGCGTGCGGCTGCGACAGTACGGGTGCATTCGCGGGATCACCAAGGGCATGATCAAAGATCGCAACGGTCGGCAGTCGTTCGAGATGTCCGTTGACCACAATTGCTTTACGGGCAGCGTCGCGCTGCAAGGAGCGACCGACGATGGCGAAGGTTGACACGAAGCACAAAGGGCCAGGGTTCTGGGAGCGGCTGCAGCCACGCGAGCGGGTGTTGGTCATGGCGCTCGTCGGCGTGTTCTTGCTGATGGCCATGGGCGTCATGATGTTCCTGCGCCACAAGCGGCTGTCGGAGATCGACGAGCAGATCGCCGACAAGCGCGAGGGGCTGGATCTCGCCCGCACCTTTGGGCCCTCGTATCAAGAGAAGCTCGCGCTCAAGGCCGAGGCGCAGAAGAAGATCTCGTCGACGCCGCTGCTGTTTAGCACCCTGGTCGAAGAGGCCCAGACCGTCGCCGAGGTCACGGCCTCGAACCAGGCCGAGAAGCCGGCCGTCGAGGTCGCGCCGGGGCTGCAGATGCGCACCTACGAGTTTGACCTGCGCGGCATCACGCTCGCGCAGCTGACCAAGTTCTTGAGCACGGTCGAGAGTAAAGAAGGACACGTGGTCTTGACCCAAGGTCTGACGATCCGCTCGCCGAGCGGCAGCGAGGATCGCCTCAATGTCGACGTGGTGCTGGCAACGTGGGAGCGCGTGAGCCCCGAAGACGACCAAGAACAGGAACAAGAAGGCTGAGCGATGAGCGACGATCTCAACCCCCGCGAGCCCAGCTACCCCCGCGAGCCCAGCTACCCCCGCGAGCCCAGTCAGACCCTGGGACTTGGTGCGGGGGGGGACCTGCCTCCACTCGACGATCTGCCCCCGGCGCCGGGCGGCGCTGGACCTGGCGTGAGCGCCGCTGGCATGAGCGGATCCGGTCTGCGCCCAAGCGCGAGCTTGGCCGGCGGGCTGACCCCAGGCGGCATGGGCTTCGACCTGCGCGCGATCGGCCGCAAGGTCGGACGGGTCGCGCTGTGGGGTGGCGCGCTGTTCTTGCTGTTCATCATCTCGGCGTGGATCAGCCTCCCCACTCGCTCGATCGCGTGGCGGATCTCGCATGAGGCGCGCAAGGCTGGGTTCGCCATCACCGTCGAGGACGTGTCGATCCGCCCGTGGGGCTCGGCCACGCTCGAGAACGTGGTGTGGAGCTTCAAGCCCTCGCGGCCTGACTCGACGCCGGTGCCGTTCGTGATCGAGGAGCTCGACGCCAGCTTCTCGGTGCTCAAATACTTGTTGTTTGACGAGATCGACGTCGAGTTTGAAGCGACGATGGACGAGGGCACGATGAGCGGTGCCTACTTTCAGGGCGAGGAGGAGTCTCACGTCGCCTTCAACATCGCCGACCTTCCGCTCTATGGGGTGCCGAAGCTGCAAGACTCCGTCAACGCGCCGGTTCGCGGCGTGTTTGCGCTGAGCGTCGACATCACGGCGCCCAACAACGAATGGGCCAAGTCCAGCGGGCGGCTCGAGGTCCACTGTTATTCGTGCACCGTGGGTGACGGCGAGACCAAGCTGTTCGTGCCCGGCTCCAAGAAGACCAGCATGTTGTCCAAGGGCGTGACGATCCCCGAGATCGATCTTGGCACCTTGGACGGCGTGCTCGAGATCGTTGACGGCTTGGCGGTCGCCGAGGAATTCGGGACCGAGAGCAACGACATCGTGTTCAAGATCTCCGGTGAGATCGAGTTCAAGGATCCGATCGCCAATTCACGGTTGAATCTGCTGATCAAGGTGTTCATTGACCCGTCGCTGCGGCAGCGCAGCGATAACGTCGATCTGCTGGTGCTGACCGCGAGCCCCAAGGTGTTGATGGATCCGCCCGATGAGGGGTGGATGGGGGTCGTGCTCGAGGGCAACTTCAAGCACCGCCGGTTCCGCGGGGTCAAGTCCAAGTCTCGCCAAGAGCAGCTGCGAGAGAAGCGGGAGGCCCGGACCAACCGCAGCAAGGAACGGGCGGAGCAGCGCGCGGCGCAGCGCAACGCGAAGCAGCAGGCGGCGCAGGAGGCCGCGGCGGCCGCGACGGGTGACGAGGAGATCGAGCTGCCACCCCCGGAAGAGCGCACGATCCCGCCCGAGATGGGGGTGATGGTCGAGGGTGCCGAGGGCGACGACGAGGGCGGCGACGAGGGCGGCGACGAGGGCGGCGAAGAGGGCCATGGCGAGGACGAGGGGGGTGAAGAGCCCTCCGCCGAGGACGAGGGCGCCGTCGAAGAGGAGCACCCCGAGGAGCAGACGGAAGAGCACAGCGAAGAGCACTCGGAAGAGCACTCCGAGGAGCAGACCGACGAAGAGCAGCTTCCTCAGTAGGCGGGCGTCGCCGGGGGCCAGCGCTTGACGGATCCTACCGACACCGCCAGTCAGCATCCGCTCGCGCGCCTGCTTCGCTACGCGCGTCCCCACCAGCGCGCGATCCGGGCGGCGACGCTCTACTCGTTCCTCAACAAGCTGTTCGACCTCGCGCCGCCGATCTTGATCGGGGCGGCGGTCGACATCGTGGTCTCACGTCAGGACTCGTTCATCGCCAAGCTGGGGTGGACGCAGGTTGACACGCAGCTGTGGATCCTCGCCGGGTTGACCATGGCAGCTTGGGGCGCGGAGTCGGTGTTCGAGTATGCCTATGCGCTGAAGTGGCGGCGTCTGGCCCAGACCGTCCAACACGAGCTGCGTGTGGACGTGTATCGGCACATGCAGGAGCTCGAGCTGGGCTACTTCGAGGATCGCAGCACCGGCGGGTTGATGTCGGTTCTCAACGACGACATCAACCAACTCGAGCGGTTCTTGGACGACGGTGCCAACCAGCTGATCCAGCTGCTCACGACCGTCTCGCTGGTTGGTGGCCTGTTCTTCGTGGTCGTGCCGTCGGTCGCATGGATGACGCTGTTGCCGATGCCCTTGGTCATCTGGGGGTCGGTGTCGATCCAGCGCCGGCTGGTGCCGCGCTACCGCGAGGTCCGCGAGCAGGTCGGGCTGCTCAACGCGCAGCTGGTCAACAACCTTGGCGGCGTCGCCACGATCAAGAGCTTCACCGCCGAAGCCCACGAGGTCGAGCGGATCACCGCGCTGAGTCGGGCCTACGAGGCCGCAAACAGCCGCGCGATCAAGCTCAGCTCGGGCTTTGTGCCGGTGATCCGCATGATCATCGTGCTCGGCTTTGTCGCGATCTTGGTGTTTGGCGGGCAGATGGTGCTGGCGGGGCAGCTGAACGTGGGGGTCTATAGCGTGCTGGTGTTCATGACCCAGCGCCTGCTGTGGCCGCTGACCAAGCTGGGGCAGCTGCTCGATCAGTACCAGCGCGCGATGGCCTCGACCACGCGGGCGCTCGATGTGCTCGACACCCGGGCCAAGATTCGCTCGGGGGATGTGCGCTTGGCGATCGAGTCGGTCCGCGGCGAGCTCAGCTTCGAGAATGTCGATTTTCACTATGATCGACACAGTGAGGGTGACGGGGCCGAATCCACCGAGCACGTGCAGATCTTGCAGGGCTTGTCCGTTCGGATTCCGGCCGGCGACACCGTGGCCTTCGTTGGCGCGACGGGAGCCGGCAAGAGCACGCTGATCAAGCTGATCCTACGCTTTTATGACGTCGAGGCCGGCCGCGTATGCCTCGATGGGATCGATGTGCGCGAGCTGGAGTTGGCGAGCTTGCGTCGCGCGATCGGGCTCGTCAGCCAGGACGTGTTCTTGTTCCACGGCAGCGTGCGCGAGAACATCGCCTACGGTAGCTTTGACGCGTCGCTGGACGCGGTGATGACCGCCGCGAAGGCAGCCGAGGCCCACGCGTTCATCATGGCGCTGCCGGACGGCTATGACACGATCGTTGGCGAGCGCGGTCAGAAGCTCTCGGGGGGCCAGCGCCAGCGGGTCTCGATCGCGCGCGCGTTGCTCTTGGATCCGCCGGTGTTGATCCTGGACGAGGCGACCTCGAGCGTCGACAACGAGACCGAGGCCGCGATCCAGCGCTCGCTCGAGCGGATCACCAAGGGACGCACGACGATCGTGATCGCCCATCGTCTGTCGACGATCCGCCGCGCCGACCAGACCTTCGTGCTCGAGCGCGGGCGGGTTGTCGAGCAGGGGCAGCACGACGAGCTCGTGGCACAGGCGGGCATTTACGCGAGCCTGTGGCGAGTCCAGACCGGTTCGTAGAGCGGCGTAACTCCTGTCAGCGCGGCGCGTATCGGGGCGCATGCGCGCGATCTGGAACGGCGAGACCATCGCCCAGAGTGACGACACCGTGGTCGTCGAGGGCAACCACTACTTCCCGCGTCGCTCGATCGTGGCAGCACACTTTGCCGAGAGCGACACCCAAACGGTGTGTCCGTGGAAGGGGACCGCGCGCTACTTGACAGTAGAGGTCAACGGCCAGCGTAACGTTGACGCGGCCTGGTACTACCCGGCGCCCAAGGAGGCGGCCAAGCAGATTGCGGATCGCGTGGCGTTCTGGCGCGGGGTCGAGGTGGTCGAGTAGGGTCACCTGGCGTTGGCGCCGAGGCGCAGCTCACCGTTGGCGGTGTAGACCAGCTCGTTGCTCCCACCTTCGGCCCAGATGACGACGCGCCAGATCGGCGAGCCATCCTTGCCCAGCTCCACGGTCGCGCTGTTGGGGGTCCCGCCGGTGCGCTCGGCGGCGGCGGCCAGGATTTGCGGCAGCGCGGTAAAGTCGATGCTGTTGACCGCGAAGCTGCTGCCCGGAACGGGCGCCTCGCCTCCCCGGCGCAGGTGTGTGCCGTCGGGGTCGATCGTGTAGCGCTGACCCTCGACGTCGTAGACCTCGATCCCGGCGTGAGTGATCTGGATCCGCCGAAGCTCGGCGCCGATCATCTCGACCCGCTCGGGCACGGTCTGCGGCTCACGCAGGTAGTCGTCGATGATCGGAAAGGTCCGCTGCTTCTCGGCGCCAAGGGTGGTGTAGAGCGTGAAGGCCACCGCGAAGATCGTGGCCAGGCCTGCGAGGGCGATCACGACGAACAAGCGCCGCGGGACGCGGCCGGTGCTGGGCTCGGGGGGGCTCATGGCCGGAGTGTGCCACGCGTTGCGCCGGGCCCGACGAGACGGTCGAGTGAGGGGCGGTGCCAAGCGCGACCGCAGGCTGACCGAACAGGTGGAGGGGCGGACGAGCGTGGGTGGGCGCAAAAGACGCGCACATGTTGTTCGAGCTTCGGTCATTGGCCTCGATCACGGGCGAGCTCCGGCCGCGACGTGAACGCGTTGACACAAACACGAGTGCGTCCGACATGGAGGCGAAGCGCCGCCCGAGGGATTGCCACTATTCGCTGTCCTCCAAGGCCGACGACAAATAACTTCACATTCGACCTTGACCGCCTGCATCTGCCGAGTACAATGCCCGAACTTCGCAAGGTATTGAGATGGCCCGCCCAGCACAGATCTGTCGATCGCAAGTCACTCCCACCGTCGCGCCCCGTAGCGTCGTTGGAAGTCGCTCGTGGTCTGGCAGTACTGAGGCGTGTTGCTGTCCAGGTTCCTGGCGATAAGATCGGCGCGTCCGCGCGGTCGCCCAAACCGGCAGTAGCACGCCCCCTGGTGGGCATTGGCGCTGAGCTGAGCGCAGTTGCGCATGCAGGCTAGAAGCCACGCCCGAGTTGAGGCAGTCATCGCCGCGCGTCGGCGAGGGCCTTGGCCGAGCTCAAACGAATAGTCTCACGGAGAGGCAAGCCGAAAGCTGGCGACGGCACCCGATTCGAAGTCGGACGAGATCGCATGGTCCTTGGGAGTTCGACCCTCCCTCTCTCCGCTTGAATGTGCCTTTGGAGAGGCAAGCCGAAAGTTGGCGACGGCACCCGGCCGCTACCCGGACGAGATCGCATGGTCCTTGGGAGTTCGACCCTCCCCCTCTCCGCTTCATATTGACCCAACCCAAGAAAGTGCCTGGAGAGGCAAGCCGACAGTTGGCGACGGCACCCGGATGGAACCCGGGCGAGATCGTTAGATCCTTGGGAGTTCGACCCTCCCTCTCTCCGTTCATATGATTCAACGCAACAATGGAGAGACAAGCCGAAAGCTGGCGACGGCACCCGATTTGAACTTGGACGAGACCGTGAGGTCCTTGGGAGTTCGACCCTCCCTCTCTCCGCTATTCCAAAACCGAGTGAGGAGGGTTCGAGTCCCTCGCGCGCTGATCTTTACGCAATATTCTCGATGCAGTGGCCGAAATGGATAGGCGCACGGCTGCAGTCTGTGTTCATGCGGGTTCGAGTCCCGCCTGCATCTTCTTCATCACCCGCGGGCCCCTGGCGCTAAGGGGGGGCCGGCCGAGCGACGAGGTCGTCGCTCTAGACCCGAATCAAGCGCTGCGCGCTCGACTCGGGCCTACTATGCCTTCAAGGGGGCTCTCGAGAGCCCCCTCGCTTTGGCGGCGGAGCCCCTTCACTCACCCCAAACGCTCGCCTGTCGGATTCAGCGCTTGATTTGGGTCTAGAATAGCTCGGGCAGTGAGGTGATCGTGCTGGCGCGCGCGAGCAGGTTGGCCAGTTGGTCGCGCTGCGTACATGCGAGGATGGCCTCGCGGGTCTGGGGGTCGACTTCGATACCTCGGGCGGCGAGGACGGCGAACACGGCTTGTTGGAGGGCTTCTTCGCGGCCTTCTTCGCGGCCTTCTTCGCGGCCTTCTTCGCGGCCTTCTTCGCGGCCTTGGCGGAGGCCGCGGGCGTAGGTCGAGCTCCTGCGGCGCTCCCACTCGAGCTCGAGCTCGCTGAGGGTCTCTTCATCTTCGGTGGGCAGTTGCTGACGGGCTTGTTGCATGACTTCCTCGCTGACGTTGGAGACTACCAGTTGTACATAGCGCGTGAGCTCCCGGGGCGCGACGCGGAGCAGGGCCTGTATCGTGACGGTGACGCACTCGACGGCGTGAGGTCCGTCGCCGTGGATGATGGCAGAGAGGATCGCGCGTGGGTAGTCGGCGAGCGCGAGCATGAAGTCGCTCACCGGCGGGATCAGATCGTGGGTGATCGGCAACGCAGCGAGGTCGGGTTCATCGGCGAACAGATCGTGCTGCACCCAGCTGATCACGCTGCGCATGGGGCTGAAGACGACCGTCCAGGCCGGGCACCTGTGCCGATAGCGAGCTGCTGCGCGGTACAGGACCATGGACCAGAGCTTGTCGGGGTCCTTGCCGAGCTGGACCTCGAACACGATGGCTACCTTGGCGCCGTCGTTGTCCGAGGCGACGATGAGGAGGTCGGCGTGGACCGTTCGGCCGGGGTAGACGGGGTCTTCGAACTCGGTGCCAGCGGGTTCGAGGTTGTCGTAGAAGCGCTGGGTGCGAGCGCCCGCCGCTCGGGCCAGATCGATGACGAGTTGGGGGTGCTCTCGAAACAAGAGCAGGAGGTTTTGATGGGTTTCGCTGGGCATGGTGGTTGTCCTCTGGCCCCTCCTCTCATGAGAAAATTGCCGGAATTGGCGCGCTTCGCGGCGAAAATTGGTGAATTTGTGCGTAGCTGGTCCAGATCGCCAGAAGCGCGAATTGGGGTGGCCCAAAGGTGGGCCAGTGTTGGCGGTTGGGGGAGGCGCTTGCCCGCTTGTGGACCGGTTCGGCGGCGGGCTGGGTGTCCGAGCGGGCCGTTTGGGAGATTTTTTCACGGACCTCCAACCCAGACAGGTTCCGGTCGGCTAGGGAAGGGCGGTGCCCACTGGACTCACGCAAGCCGAGCGAGCCGAACTCGCCCCCAATGGCTGGTCGAAGGAGCTGCTCACCGGCTTCAAGGCCGGCGAGCGGGCCGCGTTGACCGAGGTCTACCGGATGCACGCCGAGCCGGTCGCGCTGTTGCTTCGGCACGGGTTCTCGTTCGAGGCCAGCGGCACGCGGCACCGCTTCGTGGGCTACGGCTCGGGCTTCGAGCTGCAGGACGTCCTGCACGAGACTTTTCGACGCGCGTTCGAGCCGCGGTCGCGCGCCAACTACGATGGGATCCGCCCGTACGGCGCCTACGTGACCACGATCGCCCGCAACCTTGTGTTGCGATCGTTTCGTGCGCGCGAGGTGTTGTTTCCGCTGGAGGACGGCGAGCACCCGACCGCGGCCACGTTGGCGTTGCTCGACGAGGGTCCAAACCCCGAGCGCGAGCTGCACGACGCCGAAGTGCGCGAGCTCGTGACGGCGTTCTTGGCGACCCTCGACTCGGACCAGCAGCGGTTGGTCCAGCTGCGCTTCGTCGAGGGTCTGTCGCAGCGTGATGCAGCGGAGGCGCTCGGGCTTGGGCGCCAGCGGATTCGCACCAGTGAGAAGCAGCTGCGGCGGGCGCTGCTGATCTACCTGCGCGAACACGGCGAGGCCTCGCTGATCGAGGGGGTGGTCGCGGCCGTGGGGCTGCCGGCGCTGTTCGGCGCCGAGCTGTTGCGGGCGCTCGATGAGGTGACCCGATGAGTCGACCCAGCAAGCTGCGCCGCGCGATCGAGCGCGAGATGGTCGACGGGCTGCGAGCCGGTCGGCGGCGGGTGTTGGTCGAGCGGCTGCGCGGCAACGAGAGTGAGCGACGCGGCTGGGATCGGGCGATCGCGGCGCTGCGGGTGCTCGAGGATCGAGCTGTCTCGCGCACGGAGATCGATCAGGTCGAGCGCTGGCTGTTTGATGACCTGGCGACGCAGGGCGTCGTCGAGGCCGCGCCCGCGGGGCGTGGGCGGGGTTGGACGTGGCTCGGCGCGACCCTGGCGACCGTGGCGACAGCGGCGACGTTGTTGATCTGGATCGGCGGCGGCGAGGGCGACCCGCAGCCGGCGATCACCACGGGCGACACGGGCGAGCTGATCGGGCGCGGTGGGCTTGGGATCGCGCGGCCGCTCGGGCTCGAGCTGGTCTGCGGGACGCCGCCGCGGCCTGCGAGGGATCACGGCTGTGCGCTCGACGAGCTGCTGGGGTTCTCGGTTCGGCTTGGCGACGAAGCGCTCGACCCTCGCGCGGCCGCTGCCTTGGCCGAGGCGCCGCTGCATCTGAGCGTGTTTGGGATCGCCGAGACCGGCGAGGTCCGCTACTACCTGCCCAACCCTGGCGCCAGCGAGCTGCCCGAGCTGGCGATGACCAAGGGCTGGACGGCGCTGCCGACGTCGGTCCGGCTCGCGGTCAACCATGGCCCCGGTCGCGTGCGGGTGTTTGCGCTGGCGAGCGCGCTCGAGCCAAGCACCGCCGACATCGATCGCTTGGCCGCGTCGCTGGCCGAGCAAGCGCGGGCCAGCGTCGATGATCCACCCTGGCATCTTCGTCTCGAGGCCGATGAGCTCGCGCCGCTATGTAGCGACGTCGATCGCTGCGCGTCGGCCGAATCCGAATTCCTGCTGCTCAACCCTGATCCCGCGAGGGATCCCGCGAGGACTCGCCCATGAACGCCGTAACTCATGCTCTGTTGCTGATGGTCGCTGGCGCGCTGGCGCTGCTTGGCCCGCAGGCCGCCCACGCCGGGCGCCCCGAGGGTCCGCTGCCGCTGGCGGCGGTGGCCCCGACCGTCGTCGCCGAGCCGGCCCGCTTCGCGCTGGTGATCGGCAGCAACGAGACCACCAGCAAGGAACAAAAACCGCTGCGCTTCGCCGACGATGACGCGGCCCGGATCGCCGAGCTGTGGCGCGAGCTCGGGGCCGAGGTCGAGCTGCTGACGGTGTTCGATCAAGCCAGCCAGGCGCGGTTTTCTGGGTTGGTCAAGTCGTCGCAGCAGCCGACCAAGTCGAAGCTGGATGCGGCGTGGGCCCGGTTGCTGACCAAGATGGACGCTGCGGCCGCGGCCGGGCGCGAGGTGGAATTGCTGATCTACTACGCGGGCCACGGCGACGTGGGGCCCGACGGGCAGGGCTTCTTGACGCTGGCCAACGGCGACACGCTGACCCGCCATGATCTGTTCTCCAAGCTGCTCGGCGCGTCGCCGGCGGATCACAACCATGTGATCGTAGACGCCTGCCGCAGCGAGCAATTCGTGCTCTCGCGCGGGGAGTGGCAGCCTGATCATGGGCCGGCCGACTACGGCGACAGCATCCGCGAGTACCTCGACGGCAACCATCTTGGGGCCCACCCAAACACCGGCGTGGTGCTGGCCCACTCGGCCGATCAGCAGACCCACGAGTGGGAGCGCTGGGAGGGCGGGATCTTCACGCATCAATTGCTCAGCGGGCTGCGCGGCGGGGCCGACATCAACGGCGACGGGCGGATCGAGTACTCGGAGCTGGGCGCGTTCGTGTCGGCGGCCAACAGCGGCGTCGGGGACACGCGGGCGCGGCTCGAGGTCGCGGTTCGTCCGCCCCGCGGCGACGAGCGGGCGCCGCTGTTGGTCCACGAGCGCATCACGGATCAGCGGGTGCTGTTGTTCGCCGGGGGCGACTCGGGGCGCTACAGCTTGGAGGACGCGCGCGGGGTCCGGCTCGCCGATCTCAACCATGCGAGCGGGCAGCCTGCGTACCTGCGGCTCCCGAGCGGCGCGGTGTTCTTGTATCGCCACGCGCGGGCCGACGGCAGCCGCGACGGCGAGGTGAAGATCGCTGCCAACGAGACGGGGGTGGTCGCGCTTGGTCGCTTGGAATTTCACGAGCCGCAGTCCGACGCCCGCGGTCCGCTCGACGACGCCCTGCGCACGGGCTTGTTCAAGGTCGCCTACGGGCCGGGCTACTACGCGGGCTACACGGATCAGGAGCAGCTGCTCGCCGTCGCCGATCCCGACTGGGAGGTCCACGTGTGGCAGCGCGATCCCCAAACGGGCGAGCTCGTCGAGGTCGCGCGGGTGACCGGCGAGGATCCGGCCGACGACGCATCCAAGACCGAGACCGTGATCATCGAGGAGGTCGAGGTCGATCCGGAGTGGAGCTGGGACTGGGATCGCACCTGGCTGTCGTTCGCGGTCGGGGCCGAGTTCAACGTGCTCGCGCCGACCGGGCGGATCCAGCTGCCGGACGCCCGGATCAAAGCCAACGAGCTGCCGGGCTTCGATGACAAGGGGTTTCCATCGGCGCTGCGTGGCGTCGATGTTCGGGTTGGCGCGTTCTCGGGGCGGACGCCGACTCGCTACCCCGTCGTCGAGGGCTTCTTTCGCACGGGCTACACCGAGGGGCACGCGAGCTTCATCCCATCGGACGACGTCGACGGATTTGACCGCGGCGACGCGATGCAGCTGGACTACCTGACCGTTCCGCTGTTCTTTGGCGGCAACATCTACTTTCCTCGGAAGTGGCCGGTGCGGCCCTACGGCGGGCTCGGAGCTGGGTTTGACGTGATGCGACTTCGCTATGCACGGCACGACGCCGATGACTACGTGGCCGCCGGGTTGCGGATCGGCTTCGAGCTCCACGGTGGCATCGACGTTCGGATCACCAACTACTTCGGACTGTTCGGCGAGGTCCGCCAGCTGTGGAGCGCGCGGATCAAGACCGGCGCGGCGCTGCCTGACTTTGGCAACACCGGGTTCTCGGTGATCAGCGGCTTGAAGTTTGGGATCCCGGTCGGCCCAGGCGCGGCGGCGACCCAGCGCGAGGCGGAGCGTCGTCGGGATCACAAGCTTCGCGTGGTCAAGCACGTGGAGACCAAGCCCGCGCCCAAGGTCCACACGATCGTGGTGCCCGGTCCGGCGCCCGCTGGTGCGCCAGCTCCCGTCGCGCCGCCGGCCCCCGCCGTAGAGGTGACCGCGCCCGCGCCCACGCCAGCACCGATCGAGCCGCAGCCGGTCGCGCCGCCTCCAAGTGGAGCGATCGAGGTTGACCCGAGCGCGGGCCAGTAGCACCGACGACCACGACAACGAGCGGCTCACCCACGCATGGGGCGAGCCGCTCGTTCGCGTTGGTTGCGTTGGCGATTCAGGCCGCGTCGAACTGCGCGACTTCGGTGCTGCCCTGCATCGCCATGGTCGAGGACTGCCCGCCGCTGATCACCTGCGTGACCCGGTCAAAATACCCAGTCCCCACTTCGCGCTGGTGACGAACGGCGGTGTAGCCCGTGGCTTCGGCCGCGAACTCCTCGGCCTGCAGCTGGGCATACGCGCTCATGCCCGACGCCTTGTAGCCCCGCGCCAGCTCGAACATCGAGTGATTCAACGCGTGAAAGCCCGCGAGCGTGACAAATTGGAACTTGTAGCCCATGGCCCCGAGCTCGCGCTGGAACACGGCGATCGTCGCGTCGTCGAGCTTGCGCTTCCAGTTGAAGCTGGGCGAGCAGTTGTAGGCGAGCAGCTTGCCGGGGTAGCGCGCGTGGATGGCCTCGGCGAAGCGGCGGGCTTCGTCCAGGCTCGGGGTCGAGGTCTCGCACCACAGCAGATCGGCGTAGGGCGCATAGGCCAAGCCACGCGCGATCGCAGCCTCGATCCCGTCCCGGACTCGAAAGAAGCCGTCGGGGGTGCGCTCGCTGCCAAGCAAGAAGGGCCGGTCGCGCTCGTCGATGTCGGAGGTGAGCAACTTGGCGCTGTTGGCGTCTGTGCGGGCGATCAGCACGGTCGGCACGTCGCAGACGTCGGCCGCGAGCCGGGCGGCGACCAGCGTGCGCACGAACTGACTGGTGGGAACCAGGACCTTGCCGCCGAGGTGCCCACACTTCTTCTCGGACGCGAGCTGATCTTCGAAGTGCACGCCCGCGGCCCCGGCCTCGATCATGTTCTTCATCAGCTCGAACGCGTTGAGCGGCCCGCCGAAGCCGGCCTCGGCGTCAGCGACGATCGGCGCCAGCCACCTGCGGCTCGCGGTCCCGGACTCGCTGCGCTCGACTTGATCGGCCCGCTGCAGCGCGTTGTTGATGCGCTTGACGACGGCGGGCACGGAGTCGGCCGGGTACAAGCTCTGATCGGGATACATCTGCCCGGCCAAGTTGGCGTCGGCGGCGACCTGCCAGCCCGAGAGATAGATCGCCTCGAGTCCTGCGCGGACCTGTTGAACGGCCTGGTTGCCGGTCAGGGCCCCGAGCGCGTTGACGTAGTCGCGCTCGTGGAGCAGTTGCCACAGATGCTCGGCGCCGACGCGGGCCAGCGTGTGCTCGACGACCACGGATGGGCGCAGGCGCTCGACGTCGGCGTGGGTGTAGGGGCGTTCGACGCCGTCAAATCGGCGCGCGCGGAGGGTCTGATCTCGAGTGTTCATGATTCGTCTTTCATCAGCACGAGGTGCGGGTAGGCGCGTAGGGTCGAGAATTCGGCGAGCTCGTCGGCGAGGACCAGCTCGAGCAAGAGATCACGCGCGAGGGCGAAGCGTCCGGCCTCGAACTGCGCGTCGCCGAGTTGGGCGCGGATCGTGGTCAGCTCGTCGGCGACCACCGCTCGCAGCAACGCCTCGTTCACGGGCTGGCCGTCGTCGAGGGTGACGCCGTGGTGGCGCCACTGCCATAGCTGCGCCCGCGAGATCTCGGCCGTCGCGGCGTCCTCCATGAGGTGATAGAGCGGCACGCAGCCGTGGCCGCGCAGCCAGGCCTCGAGGTACTGCAGGCCAACCCGCACATTGAGACGCAGGCCGGCCTCCGTACGCGCGCCGCTGGGGACCGCGAGCAGCTGCTCCGCGCTGATCTCGAGGTCTTCACGCAGGCGCCCGAGCTGGTTGGGCGCCGCGCCAACGACCGCAGAGAATGCTCGGCGTGCTGTGGGGATCAAGCCCGGGTGGGCGACCCATGTGCCGTCGTGGCCGTCGGCAGCCTCGCGGCGCTTGTCCTGCGCGACCTTGTCGAGCGCGGCCTGGTTGGCGGCGGGGTCGTCCTTGCGGGGGATCTGCGCGGCCATGCCACCGATCGCGTGGGCACCCCGTTTGTGGCAGGTCTTGATCAACAGCTGCGAGTACGCGCGCATGAACGGCTGCAGCATCCCGACCTGCGCGCGGTCGGGCACGATCCGGCTGGGGTCGGCACGGAATGTCTTGATGTACGAAAAGATGTAGTCCCAGCGACCGCAGTTGAGCCCGGCCGCGTGCTCGCGCAGCTCGTACAGGATCTCGTCCATCTCGAACGCTGCGGGCAGGGTCTCGATCAGCACGGTCGCCCGGATCGAGCCGCGCGGGAGATCGAGCAATTGCTGGGTCGCCACGAACACCTCGTTCCACAGCCGGGCCTCGAGGTGGCTCTGCAGCTTGGGCAGATAGAAGTAGGGGCCGGTGCCGCGCGTGAGCAGCTCGCGGGCGTTGTGGGCCATGAACAGGCCAAAGTCGACGAGCGCGGCCGGAGCCGGGCGACCGCGCCACAGCAGGTGTGCCTCGGGCAGGTGCAGGCCGCGTGGGCGCACGAGCAAGGTCGCCAACTTCGAGGCTTGAGGGTGAAGCCGGTAGTGCTTGCCGGTGTCGGCGTCGCGGTACTCGAGCTCGCGCCGAACCGCGGCGCGCAGTGCCGTCTGACCGCCGATCAGGTTGGCCCACGTCGGTGCGCACGAGTCCTCGAAGTCGGCCATGAACATGTCGGCCCCGGAGTTGAGCGCGTTGATGATCATCTTTGGCTCGACGGGGCCGGTGATCTCGACGATGCGGCGCTGCAAGTCCTCGGGTGTTGGCGCCACGCGCCAGTCACCACGGCGGACCGGCTCGGTCTCGGGCAAGAAGCGTGGCAACTCGCCGGCGTCGAAGCGGGCTTGCGTCTCGCGGCGCTGGCCGAGCAGCGCATCGATGCGATCTGCGAAGCCCAGGCACAGCTCGCCGACCAGCGAGAGCGCGGCGGGGGTCAGGATCTCGGCGCCGCCCGGCACCGCGCCAGCGGCGGACCCGGCGATCTCGAGACTCCCCTTCATTTTGTCCGACATGGTTTACAGATTCTAGGCATCCACATGTGGATTTCAATAAAATATGTAGTTTCAAGTAGTTGGCGATGTGAAGATGAGTCATGGACGAGCGGTAAAGTTGTGAAGTCTGTAAATTGTGCGCGCAGATCCAGCGCCCTTCGGATTACTCTGGGGCCGGTGGCCACGACCAACCTGGGTTCGAAAGTCCGCGCGAAACGTCGCGCCCGGAGCATGACGCAAGCCGAGCTCGCGCGGCGGCTGGGGATCTCGGCGAGCTACCTCAACCTCATCGAGCACAACCAGCGCCCGCTGACCGCGACGTTGCTGATCAAGCTTGCCCAAGAGTTTTCGCTCGAGCTGAGCGAGTTCGCGGCCGACGATGATCAGCGCCTCGCCGCGCACATGTTGGAGGCGTTCGCGGATCCCGTGTTCGAGGAGCACGGCCTGAACTCGGCCGAGGTCCGCGAGCTAGCGAACAGCTCCCCGGCGATCGCTCGGGCCGTGCTCACGCTCTACGAACAATTCCAGCGCGCCCGCGAGTCGCTCAACGAGCTCGCGCAGGTCTCCTATGCCAAGCAAGAGGGCCACGCCGACGGGGCCGTGAACTTGCGCGGCGAGGTGCTTCCGTCCGAGGAGGTCAACGAGTTCATCCAGCATCACATGAACTACTTTGGTGAGCTCGAGGACCGCGCCGAGCAGCTGTGGGTCGACGCCAAGCTCAAGCGTGGGGCTCGGTTCGCGGGCATGGCCGAGTGGCTCGAGCGACAGGGGATCGGCGTGCAGTCGTCGGAGGGCGAGGGCCGGATCGTGCGTCGCTATGATCGTGAGCTGCGGCGCATCAGCCTGTCCGAAGCGCTGCCGCCGTCGAGCCGCAACTTTCAGCTGGCGACCCAGATCGCGCTGATCTGCCACCACGATCTGCTCGAGCAGCTCAGCGAGGACGACCCGATGTTGACCGGTGCGAGCTCCCGCATGCTCGCGCGGCTGGTGTTGGCCAACTACTTCGCCGGGGCGGTGCTCATGCCCTACGCCAGCTTTCATCGGTCCGCGGTGTCGCAGCGCTACGACATCGAACTCCTGGCGAATCGCTTCGGCACCAGCTTCGAGCAGGTCTGTCATCGGCTCACGACGCTGCGGCGGCCCGGCGCCGAGGGGGTGCCGTTTCACATGCTGCGGGTCGACATCGCGGGCAACATCTCGAAGCGCTTCTCGGGCTCGGGGATTCGCTTCGCTCGCTTCTCTGGGGCGTGTCCGCGCTGGAACGTGTTTCGGGCGTTTCAGACGCCCGGGCTGATCCGGGTGCAGACCTCGATCATGCCCGATGGCGATCCCAACAAGTTCTTCTGTGTGGCTCGCACGGTCGCGCATGGGCGCGGCGGCTACGGTGCGCCGCGGGCCACGTTGGCGGTTGGGCTGGGGTGCCCGATCGATCGCGCGCCGGAGCTGGTCTATGCCGATGGGGTCGACCTCAGCGACGAAGAGGGGATGCTCGCGGTCGGGGTGACGTGTCGGCTGTGTGAGCGGCGCGACTGCGAGCAGCGGGTGCTGCCCTCGCTGCGCCAGCCGCTGCAGCTGCGCGAGGATATCCGGGGGGTGTCGATGTACACGGATCCTGAGCGCAGCTAGGAAGAAGCCACAGGTCTTCGCCCGGGTCATGTTCGAGCTTGGGCTCCGCGGCGTGTTCCACGGCTCGAAGCAGCGCGCCGCCGGTCGCTTGCGTGGGCGCGGGCGCTGCGGCTATTCACTCGCCGTGCGAGAGCGCTGCGCTGACCACCCCTGGCTGCAGCTCGTGGATCCCCGCGAGGCTCGCCCATGATCGTGCAAGCCTGGATCGCGGTCGCGGTGGTCGCGGCGGTGTTCGTGCTGCTCGCGGTTGCTCGGCATCCGCCCTACTTGATCTTGCTGGGCGGCCTCGCGGTGCTGCTGGTCACCGGGGTGGTCGAGCCCAGCGCCGGGTTCTCGGGGTTTGCAAACCCGGGGCTGATCACGGTGGCGATCTTGTTTGTGGTCGCGGCGGGCCTGCGCCAGACCGGCGCGCTGGCGTACTTGGTTCAGCGCGCGCTCGGTCGGCCGCGCTCGGCCACGCAGGCCCAGCTGCGGCTGGTGCCGCCGGTCGTGGTGGGCAGCGCGTTCGTCAACAACACGCCGGTCGTGGCGATGCTGATGCCGGTGGTCATGGATTGGTGCAAGACCACGCGGATCCCCGTCTCGAAGCTGCTGTTGCCGCTCAGCTACATCGCGATCTTGGGCGGCCTGTGCACGCTGATCGGGACCAGCACCAACATCGTCGTCAACGGGCTGTTGGTGGCGCAAGGTATGCCCGGGCTGGGGATGTTCGACATCACTTGGGTCGGGCTCCCGTGCGCGATCGTGGGCGTGAGCTTCTTGCTGATCTCGGCCCGGTGGTTGCTGCCGAATCGTGACGGAGAGCTTGGCGTACCAGAGGATCCGCGCGAGTACACCGTCGAGATCACCGTCGCGGCGGGGGGCCCTCTGGTCGGCAAGTCGATCGAGGCGGCTGGGCTGCGGCACCTGCCCGGGCTGTACTTGATGGAGATCCACCGCGGCGGTCACATCGTCCCGATCGTCAACCCGAGCGAGCGGCTCGAGGCCGACGATCAGCTCGTGTTTGTGGGGGTCCTGGACTCGGTCATGGACCTCCAGCGGATCCCCGGGGTCGGGCCCGCGACCCGGCAGGTGTTCAAGCTGGACTCGCACCGGGCCGAGCGCTGCTTCGCCGAGGCGGTGGTGTCGTGGAGCTGCCCGCTGATCGGAAAGACGATCCGCGAGGGCCGGTTTCGCAACAAGTACGACGCGGTGGTGATCGCGGTGTCGCGCAACGGCGAGCGCATGCCCGGGCGCATCGGTGACATCGAGCTGCGCGCCGGGGACACGCTGTTGATCGAGGCGCTGCCCTCGTTCGTCGAGCAGCAGCGCAACTCGCGAGACTTCTATCTGGTCAGCCGGCTCGACGGCGCGGGGCCGCCGACCAAGGCGCAGGCGCCGATCTCCCTCGTGATCTTGGCGGGCATGGTCGCGCTCGCGGCGACAGGCTTGCTCTCGATGTTGCAGGCGGCGTTGCTCGCCGCGGCGGCGATGCTGCTGACCCGCTGCTGCTCCGAAGAGACCGCCCGCCGCAGCATGGACTGGCCGCTGATGCTGGCGATCGGGGCGTCGTTTGGGCTGGGCAGCGCGCTCGAGACCACCGGCGCCGCGCAGACGATCGCGGAGGTCGGGCTGGGCTACGCCGGGACCAACCCGCTGCTGGCGCTGATCGTGATCTACGCGGCGACCACCACGCTGTCGGAATTGGTGACCAACAACGCGGCGGCGATCATCGTGTTTCCGATCGCAATGTCGACCGCGGCGCAGCTGGGCGTCAACCATATGCCCTTCGTGGTCGCGGTGATGGTCGCGGCCTCGTCGAGCTTTGCGACGCCGCTTGGGTATCAGACCAACCTGATGGTCTATGGCCCCGGCGGCTACAAGCTCTCGGACTTCTTGAAGATCGGCGTGCCGATGAACCTGCTGATGTGGACGGTCACCTGCACGCTGGCGCCGCTCATCTGGCCGTTCTGATCGCCGGGGCCGGTTCGGCAAGAGACTCCTGCAAGATCGGCGCGACGTCTGGGTTGAAGAGGCGCCAAACTGCGTTGGTGCTATGTATCCGGCATGATCGCAGTCGGAACCCAAGCACCCACATTCAAACGTGTCGATCACCTTGGCCGGGAGCAGGATCTCGCGGCACTGCGGGGAAACCGCCACGTGATGCTGTTGTTCTACCCGCTCGACTTCACCCCTACGTGAAGCGCGGAGGTACCAGCGCTGGAAGCGTTGGCCGAGGAGCTTCGCGCCGCTCACACCCAGGTGATCGGAATCTCGATTGATACGGTCTACTGCCATGCGGCCTGGGCCGAGCAGCTTGGGGGGGTCTCGTTTCCGCTGATCTCCGACTTCCACCCGAAGGGCGAGATCGCCAAGTCGATGGGCGTGTATTTGGCCGATCGGGGCATCACGGATCGGGCGACCGTGATCCTCGACGCCGGCGGGACCGTCCGCTACGCCCAGAGCGTTGGCCCGCCCAACCGCCGCGACGTCGAAGCGCTGGTGGCCGAGTGCCAGGCGATCGACGCGAGCTGGGCGGACGAGCTGCCCGCCGCCGTCGCGCCCCAGGGGTTGGCGGCCGGCGCCGAGCTGTACATCAAGGACTCGTGCATGTTCAGCCGCTGGGCCATGTCTGCGCGCCGCAACCTGCACCTCGAGCAAACGTTGCCGTTGCGCAACGTCAGCCAAGATCAGGCGGCGCTCGATGAGCTCGTGCGCCTGGGCGGCAAGCCGCAGGCGCCAGCGTTGGTGATCGGCGATCAGGTCATGTACGAGTCGGCGGAGATCGCCGCGCACCTGGCGAAGAACTGCAGCTGGACGTAGCGCCGCAGTCGGCGACGTATCAGGTCCAGGCCCAGGTCATTGAGCCCGCGACAGCCACTTGCCGCCTGCGACCTGATACACGAGCGCCCCCACGAGCAGCACGGCGTACCCAACTACGGCCTGCTGCAGCAGCGCGTTGAACCCAATGTTGATCATCGCGGCCAGCGCATATGCTGACCCAACCACGCTCGCGAGCGTGCTCAGGCCGTAGCTGATCGAGACCGTCTGCGCCCGATCCTGATCGACCAGACACGAGACCACGTGCGGGTAGAACAACCCGAGCACGGTCCCGAGCGGCGCAGTGGCGAGGGTTGCGAGCACCAGCTTGAGGGCGACCGGGAGGTGCAGCAGGTTCCCGACCATCCAGTCGAGGGTGAACATCACGAACATGACCGCGAGCACCGCCAACCCCGCCAGCGCGCGGGTGTCGTGGAGCTTGGTCAGCCGCGGATAGATCGCGCTGCCGACCCCGCTGGTCAGCAGGAACAACGACAACACCGCGGCCATGCTCAGCAGTGGTTGGGTCAAGAACAGCTCGAGCTTGGCCATGATCGCGACCTCGCAGAGCATGAAACAAAACCCGGTCACGAGCAGATACAGCAGCACTGGGATCGGGGCTCGGGCGTCGCGCTTGAGCGCCGCGACGCCGATGAACAGCAGCGCGATGCCAGACAGCACCACGACCGTGGTGATCTTGATCCAGGTGACGTACCACCCGAGCGTCTTGGCGTCGCCCTCGGGCGGAAGCAGCTCATAAGTGTCGAGCTCGAGGTCCTTCATGAAGGGCCGATCGTCGACGAAGGTCTGGCCCGGCTCACCCTCGATCGTGTCGCGGTACTTGTGGTCCCGGAGCCGCTTTTGATTGAGGTAGCGGATCTTGCGGGCGTTCTTTTTCTTGTTGCGGCCCTCACCGCGCGCGACCGCGACGACCCGATCGAGCTCCTCGTCCGTGAAGCCGTCGGGTGACAGCACCAGGTCGTCATCGCTGCGCCCCTTGTCATCGACGATCATGATGCGATCTTCGAAGTTCTCGATGCCGCGCTGGGCGAACACCTCGCGCATGTTGTAGATCCGCTTGTGGAGCGGCTGGTGGTCGAACACCATGATCCCGCCGGGCGCGAGCAGATCCAGGTAGGTGTTGTACGCCTCGACCGTGTCCAAGTACTTGGTGGTGTGCCCGGTGACGGCCGTGGTCGCGGCGTTGGAGCCCAGGTAGATCAGGTCGTACTTGGTGCCCTCGGGCCGGGTGGTCAGGAAGTGGCGGCCCTCGTCGATGACCAGGTCGATGTTGGGCTTGTCGAGGAACTCGGCGATCCGATAGCTGGCGATGAGCTCGCTCTCGCGGCCGAATTTTTTGACCAGGCCGTTGAGCTCGACGCCGGTGATCTTGGCCTTGTGGTGGGCCAGCTCGTCAAAGCGGATCATCTCTGCGCCGGTGCCGGCGAACATCACGAGGATGTTCTTGGGCTCGCGACCCAGCGCCCACGCGGCGTCGGTGCCTTGCAGCACCGAGACCGAGCGCACGCGATCTCGGTAGGGCCACACGTGGACGTTGCTGCGCGAATTATTGTGGATGATCGCGTGGGAGGTCTTGCCGCCGTCGGAGACGCGCTTGACCACGGCGACCCGCGAGTGCTCGTTCCAGGCCCGGTCGAGCTCTTCGTAGGTGCCGGCGGCGCCCCACTGGGCGTAGGACACGGTCCGATCGGCGTAGTCGATCAGCCGCTCGGAGCCCAGCGCGACGACCAGCGCGACGCTGGCGACGATGATCCGCGAGCGCCGCTCGGTGCTGGCCAGCAGCAAGGGCGCAAACGAGAGCACGATCAGCACGACCACGACCGTGGGCAGCCCGCCGAAGTGAAACGCGACTGGCGTGAGCGCGCAGGCCAACGCCGCGCCGAGCAGGTCGGCCGCGTAGATCGAGCCGATCTCGTCGCGGCGCAGCTGGTACATGGAAGTCAGGATCCGCCCAAAGCTGAAGAAGGGCAGGACCATGATGATCACGAACACCGCGGTCTTCTTGGCCAAGTAGTCGAGCTGCTTGGCGATCACGACCGACGATGTGACGGGCATGATCCAGCTGAACAACACGAACGCGAACAGCAGCCCGCCGACGCACAGCGCCGCGAGCACCATCAGCTCGCGCTGAATGTTGAACTTCTCGAGGGTGGTCGGCCGGAAGTGCACGTACAGGCTGCCGAGCGCGAGCCCAAGAAACGCGATCGGCAGGGCGAGGTAGGCGTTGTCGGCTCCGAGGTGAAAGTCGACGAGGCGCGAGAGCACCAGCTCGAACATCAAGCAGCACAGCGCTGTAGCGAAGACGAGGCGGCGGTAATCTAGGCGGGGGGCGGGCGCGGACGCTTGCATGGGTTCAGTCTCGAGGAGTGCCAGGGCAGGGAGGGCCGGTAAAAGTACCGCTTCGCCAGCGGCTTACGTACACTTTGGGAGTGAGGCGACTCCTCCAGCGCGGCCGCGCGAGTTTGACCTGGGTTGGGCTGGTTGGGGTGTTGGTTGGGCTCGGGTGCCCGGCGGACGACGTCGCGATGGAGGACCCGGACGACGGCGCCAGCGAAGCGCCGCCGCCACCCAGCTTCGAGGACCCCCCGAGCCTGGAGCTGGTGGTGAGCGCCTCGGAGATCCAGGACATCACGCTGGCGGTGGCCGGCTTGCGATATGACACGCGGGTCGAGATTGACGGCAGCTCCTGGGCGCTGGGTGGTTCCGGGCCGGCCGGGCTCGAGGGCGACGAGCTCCGGCTCGCGCTGGGGGGGGCGATGGTGGTGGGGCGCCACGAGCTGGCGTTGGCCCACAAGGTTGGGTCGGTCGAGCTGCGGTCCGAGCTCGTGGAGATCCAAGTGGTGCCGAGCATGCCGGGGTCGCTGAGCGCGACCTTGCAGCCCGAGCAAGTTGACAGCGGGGATCACTTGGTTGTGCACGGGCAAGGCAGCGAGGCGGTGTTGGGCGTGGTCGACTCCGCCAGCGCGCGCGTGCAGGTCCGGGCGGGGGCTTGGTCGGCGGCGGGCTTCGAGCTCGAGCTGCCGGGGTTGGTCATGGGCGGGGCTATGGGCGGGGTCGGGGGCGCGGGGCTGGATCTGTCGGTCGTGCCGGGGGTCGGCGACGAACAGGCGCGGTGGGTGGTGGCGGCCTACTTGGCTGACGATGGCGCCACGGTCTACGCGCGGATCGTGAGCGTCACCGGGCCGGGGCTGGTGATCGGCGATCCGGGCGAGCCCTTCGCGGTGTGGAGCCTCGACGATGACGAGCAAGCCGCGGCCCTTGGCCCGCATGAGCTCGCGCGGATCGAGGCGGTGACCTTGCTCGATCGCATGGTGGTGCTCGGCGTCGAGGCGCGGCGCGACGCCGAGACCTCGAGCCCAGGTGACCGCTTGTTGGTCACTCGATGGCTGGCGTCGAACGGCGCCCCGGCGCTGCCGGTGCTGCTGCGTGGGCCCAACTCGAGCGACCTGGATCTGCCTGGTGACGCGCGGCTGTGGAATTTTGCCGGGCATGACGCGGCGCTGGGGGTTCGCGTGGGTCTGGGGTTTCCGTGGCTGCTGACGATCGGCGGCAACGGGCTGCCGAGCCTCGGTTCGGACCCGGGCCAGCTCGCCAGCGTGCCGGTCGCGGCAACGTGGATGCGCAGCGCCGATGGGGCGTTCGGCTCGCGCCACGCGTTCGCGCTCGAGGGCGGCCCGCAGTCGCCGCGCCTGCGCGTGGTTCGGATCAACCGGTGGTCCGAGCAAGCTGATGATCCCAACGACATTGTCGACCTGGTCGAGCTCCCGGCCATGCCAACGGGCTCGCCCAGCCTCGCGCTACTCGACGGCGTGCCAACCTTGGTCATGCCGATGGGTTCCGAGCTCGACGTGTTGGCGCTGCGCTCGACCGGGGTCGACGTGATGCTCGAGTCGCTCGCTGGGCTTCGCTGTGACGAGGTCGCCGTTGTCGGACCCAGCTTCGATGGCGTCGGCGACACGCTGCCGCTCGCGTGCCTGAGCGGCGGGGAGCTGCGAACGGGCGTGCTGCGCGTGGATTGAGCGCGCCTTGGTTGTGGCTATACTCCGCGTCGTGGCAGCCCGCAGGAAGCTCAAGATCTTCGCGCTCGCAGCAGGTGTCGTGGTGCTTGGGCTCGGCGCGGCGGCTTGGTCGATGTGGCCCGAGGTTGATGAGATCCCGACGCAGCTCGACGAGCTCGACCCCGAGGTCTCGATCGCCGAGCTCACGCTCGATGCCCAAGGTCCCGAGCCGGCCCTGCGCCTGGGGGATCTGCAGGGCAAGACCGTGTTCATCATGATCGAGGGCAAAGAGAGCATGACCGGCGGCGAGGGCAAGCTGCTGCGTCGCGCGCTGCACCGCTGGACCCTGCCCGCGGACGTCGTTGGCTTCAGCGTTGGCGACGCGCCGGCCGGGGCGATGATCATGAAGGGCAAGATCGAGAGCGACTTCGTCGGCCCGATGCGCGACGAATTGAAGCTGCCGATCTACGTCGACTTTGGCGGCAAGTTCACCGACGCGTTCTCGCTGCCCAAGGGGCACCTGGGGTTTGTCGTGCTCGACGCCAAGGGCGAGGTCGCGCTGCGTCATGCCGGCGACGCCGACGAGGCCACGCTCGCCGAGATCAAGCAGCTGCTGCGGGCACAAGAGCCCGCTCCGGGGCCGCAGGCGCCAGCGTTTGTGGTTGGCGAGCTCAACAACCAAAGCTGCGCCGACCGGGCCTGTGTGCTGGTGTTTCTAGACGCCAAGGTCACCCGCGCCGAGATCCCCGGCTTCGAGGACGGGGGCTTCGAGGGCGAGATGCAGGAGGTGTTCGAGCAGATCAAGCAGCCGTCGATCCGGCTCGCGCGGATCCTTGCCGCAGACTGGGAGCCCGAGCAGCGCGCGGGGATCGGCGGCGTGATCGTGGGCGAGGCGGAGGGCTGGGAGGTCGAGGGCTGGGCGTTCGTGCCCGAGGCCCCCGATGCTCGCGCGGCGTTTGGGATCGACGGGGCGGGGCTGGTGATCCTGGATGATCAGGGCCGCGTGGCGTTCTCGGAGTCTGGGCGGGTGCCGTTTTGGAAGCTGTCGATGGCGGCGGATGTGCTGGGGATCGAGGCCAAGGAGTACCGCGGCCGCAAGCGCGACAAGAAGTAGAGAACAACTGCCCGCAGGAGATCAGTCAGCTCGACTCTTGCCCATGTCGAACGTAAGTTGTCGCGGCAAATGAATTCGATCGTTGTTGTGGATCTTGACTCCCGGACGTCGACGGCCTTTGTCAGGGTCATGAATCTCGACTTCTCGGTCGAGCGATAGCTGTCGCAGGACACTTCGGACCTGCTCGCTCGTGGCGGGGCTCTCGTTGCAAATACCATCGAAAAAGTCCCAGAACCGGACACCGTCGTTCTCTGGCGTGTGAAGCCTGCGAGGCAGTTCGTTGGCGAGCGCGCTCATGATCGCTAGGCTCGAGTCCTCAGAAAAATCGAATACTTGCTGGGTGTTGATCGCAATGTCGTTACGTGGATCGTAGCCCAACATACCCAAGCCGTGACGTCCGTAGTGAGCAAAGCGGTTCTGGAGCATCCAGTGTAGCTTTGCCATTTCGTCCCTGGCCCGCGCGTGTCGGGACAGGTGTACAAACCAATATTCTCGGTGGGCCTTGGGTGACAAGATGAAGAAGGGCGTGAAATACTTCGCACCACTTTGCTGGACCAAGTCTTGATGCAGGACAGATTGCACCAGGCGGCGCCAACGTGGGTCACGGTGCTCTTTGCAAGAGACGAGGACCTCAAATTGGTCCGCCATGTCGACCAAACCCATCTGCTCGAGCCACTGCGAGTTGATCGTACCAAGCCTGGACATCTAGTCGATGAGCCAATCTGTAGCGAACGTGAGCAGGAACTCGGCTCGAGGCAAGCGAGCCATGATGTCTCGCAAAGTTGCCAGTGGCACGTTCGTATAGCCATACTGGTCCAACAAGAAGATCGCTCGCCCCGCGCGGCCTTTGGTCTCCACCTGGGCGACGATCTCTGCCACCCGGTCCTCGAAGCTGCCTCGGAGCACATGGATTCGGCCCTGCTTCTCGTAGGCAATCGCGGTTGGGTCGATCCGGAGCGTCGCTTCGAGGACCTCGATATTCTGACGCCTTTTCTCGATGAAGAAGAAGTCTGCCTCGATGGCGAAATTCTTGTTGCGAGCAGCATTTGCTGCGGCCTCAGCGTCCCTGATCGCGTGGATCATTTGGAGCGGAGAGCCGAGGTGGAGTCCTCCTCGCTCAGTCGTGTAACATCCTCCACCGGCGAACCCATCGACGAGCGTGAGACGAAACTTGTCGATGACCGGTCTCGTCGTGAGGACTTCGACATAGGTCCTGAGGTATCGATCCAAAACCTCGTGTTTGGCGAGGCTGTGATCATTGATGAGCGGAGGTGTCTCTCCTGGTGCCCAATTATACTCTGACTTGCCCATGAGGTAGCCCCGTCCGTCAGTACTTGAAACCGAGTTGCCCCGAAGGTGTGTGCCTGGTGACACTCGTCCAGATACGGTCGCCCAGTGGGTGTTTGGAGGCAAAAATTAGACGGTACAGTTCACTTCCCGCCCTCATGATTGGTATCATCCGATTTTGTGTGCCTGTGTAGCCCAGACCGGCGAGAGAATCTACGAATTGACTGGCGGTCTCGAGCGCGATGTCCCCCGGTCCGAGGCGCTCACGCCACCCGGGGACACCCAACGCGCGTGCGACGACTTCGTTTGTGGGGTCGATATAGTGATCTTTGTTGCGACGTAGATCGGAAGTTGGAAAATTGACGATCAGATCCAAGTGCTCGACCTGAGAGAGGATCCGCAAAGTCTCGAAATGGAGCGGTGCGAGACCGAAGGGGTCGACCAGCACGAGATTGAGGCCGGGGGGCAGGAGCCGGACGAGCTCGTGGACTCTGGAGTTCGAGTCGCCATGGAGTATCTCTACTCGATCGCCATACCGCGCCGTTCGGTGGCGCAGCGCGTCGACGTTGACCTGCGCCAGGTCGCAGAGGACCACGCGAGAAAACGGCGCTGAGTCGTGCGCGAGCGCGAGCAGGGGGCTTCCATCGAAGATCTCACCGCGTTCGCGGACGCAGACCCTTCCCGGTCCGGCGAACAGATCTACAAATCCCGACTCACTGAATTTTCGCCGCGCTTCCCGCGTGGCTTCGATGTAGGCACGGAGGTAACCGTGCTTATCGTTCTCGGCCCACTCGCCGACGCACTGCACGACATGCCCGTCCTCGAGCGGTCGCGGACAGTTTCCCTCAGGTGTTCTTTGACCACAATTTTGACACTTCAAACTGGTCACGGAACCGAGTAGACCGTACACTCTGGGCGGTTGGCAAGAATTTTCGAGCGACGGTGTCAGCGCCTTGTCTCGACGAGATCATTGGCCTTGACGGTGGCCTTCGCTCGTGATCTGCTGACCGCCGTGAGCGACCACAGCAGCATCGAGTGGACCGACGCTACTTGGAATCCGGTTCGTGGTTGTACAAAAATTTCTCCCGGTTGCAAGCATTGCTACGCTGAGACCTTCTCCGAGCGCTTCCGCGGTGTGCCAGGACACCCCTTCGAAAACGGCTTCGACCTACGCTTGGTATTCTCGAAACTTCCCGAGCCCCTACGCTGGGCCCGCGCACGTAAGATCTTCGTCAATTCGATGTCCGATCTATTTCACGAGCGCGTTCCTGATGTCTACATCGAAGAGGTGTTTCGGGTGATGGTCGAGGCTGACTGGCATGTATACCAACTGTTGACCAAGCGCGCCGATCGTCTTCGCCGGTTGACCCGGCAACTGAGTGCGGGGGCGGTCGAGCACGACCACATCTGGTTGGGGGTCAGCGTCGAAGATCGCAAGTACGGACTCGCTCGGATCGACGAACTACGTCGGGCGCGAGCAGGGAAGCGGTTCTTGTCGATCGAGCCGCTGCTCGAGGATCTGGGGGAGGTCGATCTTCGCGGGATCGACTGGGTCATTGTCGGCGGCGAGAGCGGCCCAGGCGCGCGACCAATGGCCGAGGCCTGGGTTGCTCGGCTCCGTGACCAGTGCCGCGCCGCGAAGGTCCCGTTTTTCTTCAAGCAGTGGGGCGGGGTCCAGAAGAAGAAGAACGGGCGAAGGCTGAGGGGAGTGGTCTATGACGAGTTCCCGGCAGCTGAGGTCGGTGTGGTTCCACCGCGGGCTCATCGAACGGCGCGGCTGCACGTGGCCGAGGATCGGGCCAAGGAGCTCGAAGGTCGGCTCGGCCCGGCGCCGCTGCTGGAGATTCGGCGCGCCGTTTGAGGGGGCGGTTTCGAGTCGGCACGAACGCCGACCGCCAGAGTAGCCGGGACACCGACTCGGCGAGGGTCCAGCCTGGCCCGCTCTGGCCCGCTCTTGTCAGGGGGCGTAGGTTACGCAATTTTGCGGCACGGACAGCTGAGGCGGCGGGGACTGCCCATCTGCGAAGGGGGAGCGGCGGACCAGCCGTCCTGGTACCGTCCCCGCCATGCTCGGTTTGTTCGACCTCCTCGATCACCAGATGAACTGGCCCATGTGGGCTCAGATCGTGTTCGCGTCCATGTTCGTGGGTGTGGCGATCTTGTGGATCGTTGGCGGCTACTACCACATTCGTTACTACGTGCTGCGTCGCCACGAGCCCGAGACCTGGAAGTGCCAGCCCAAGCGCTTCTTGCGGCCAGATCAGTCCCGCGAGGCCGCGCTGCTGAGCACCTTCAACCTGGCGCTTGGTGGGTTCGTGTCTGGCAACTTGGTGTACGCGTACCTCAATGGCTGGGAGGCGCCCAAGCTGTTCACGGATGTCGCGGAGTACGGCTGGCTGTATACGCTGGGCAGCACGGTGCTCTTGTTTGTGTTGATGGACGGGCTGGCCTATTACGCGCACCGGGGGTTTCACCTGAAGCCGCTGTTCAAGCACATTCATCGCCACCACCATCGCTACATCGCAACGTCTCCGTTCGTCGTGGTCGCCATGCACCCGCTCGAGCTGCTGGGGCTGCAGGCGGCGACCTTCTTGCCGCTGTTCGTGCTGCCCTTTCATGTGGTGTCGGTGATGTTCGTGCTTGGCTATGTGCTGATCTTCAACATCATTGATCACTCGGGGGTGCGGCTGGTGTCGCACTTTCCCTGGCAAGGTCCCAGCACCTACCACGACGATCACCACGTGTACTTTCACGTGAACTTTGGCCAGCACCTGATGCTGTGGGATCGCATGCACGGGACCTTGCGCCGCAAGGGTCGCAAGTATGGGATCAACACCTTTGGCGGCAAGGGTACGCCCTCGGGCGGCGACGGGGACGACGAGTTCGTCGACTACTGACGCGCCGGCTGCTCGCGCGACGGGTCGCGTAGCTCCTCGCGCAGCTGGTCGCGCAGCTGGTCGCGCAGCTGGCCGAGCATCGGCGCCAGGTTGTGGCCCACGCCAGCGACCGGGCGCAGCTCGATGTCGTAGCCAAGCCGAATCAGCTGCGCGACGCTGGCCTGGTCCGCGTCGAAGCCCACGATCGTGTCGCGCTCGCCATGCAGCGCGATGATCTGCAGCGCCTGCGCGGTCGGGTTCGCGGCCTGGGTTGGCCACAGCGGCTTGGGCAGCCAGCCGGACACGGGCATCGCGGCCGCGAACAGCTCGGGGTGTCGGATCGCCAGGCCGTAGACCAAGATCCCGCCTTGTGAATGACCGGTGACGATCGGCTTGCCGATCGTGGGTCGCGCCACGGCCAAGGCCGAGATCGCGGTCGCGACTTCGTCAGCGCGCTCCGAGATCTGCAAGCTCAACGCGGCGAGCTGCTCGGGGCTGGCCTGCGCCTCGTTGGCGGTGATCGAGAACCACCGCAGGTGGCCCGGGGTGTGGGCCGGCTGGGTGCCGCGCAAGAAGATGCAGCGCGCAGGCGTGTCGAAGATCGCGGCCGGGTGATCGCTCGTGCCCGGGTCGCGCAGCAACGCCTGCTCCATCAGCCGCGGGAACGCGCCGTTGCCATGCAGCGCGACGATCATCGGGAGCGGGTCGGTTGGCTTGGCCCCGCCGGTCACGACCTCGAGGTATCCGATGCCGGCGATCTCGGGCAGCTCGAGCGCGGGGACGATCGGGGCTTGCTCTGCGGGCTCGGGCGGCGCTGGTTCAGGGGTGGGCTCCGGGGCCGCAGGTGCCGGCGCGTGGGGCTTGGGCGCAGGCGCGCGATCGCAGGCAGACGCGATCGGTGCCATGCACAGCACGAGCGCGGCGACGAGCGAGCGACAGCGTGCGCCGGTCATGCCTGCATGCTCGCACATGTTCGTTGTGGGGATGATGACCATCCAGCGCCTGGCCGCGAGGGCGGGGACGGGGCGTCACACTCCTTGCTATGCTCGCGGGCTCCGGGCGCTTGGCGCTCGTACCGGTCGCGCGTTCGCAGGCTCATGGACCTCATCAATCAGACCCCCGTCGTCGCCGATGTCCGCGTCGCGACCCTCGATGGGACCCGGCATCGCTACGGTCTGCTGACCGCCAAGGCGACCTTCGTGGTCGGGCCCGACGGCAGCACCGCGCTCGACACCCAGGCGCCGGTGCCGTTGTTCGAGGCCGACGAACCCACGGATCTCGGCCTGCTCCCCGGCGACGCCGTACCCCGTCAGGATCGCGTGTTCGAGGTCATCGCCCTCGCCAACGCCTACGGGGCCCACTGCGGGGCTGGCCGCGCGCAGATGATGGTCGACATGGCGGTCGGCAACTACCGTCGCACGCTGCTGGTCTCGGGGGATCGATGGTGGGCGCAGCACGCCGGCAGCGCGCGGATCTCCGATCCCAAGCCGTTCCAGACCATGCCGTTGAAGTGGGATCGGGCCTACGGTGGTTCGGCAGAGTGTTGGATCGACGGCGAGAGCGTGATCGACCTCGAGCACAGCATGAACAAGTACGGGCGTGGGTTTGACGCGCACAAGCTCGCTGTCGATGTTGGCAAGGCGTTCTCTGCTCCGGCTGGGTACCCGCGGCTGGCCCCGGATCACTTTCGCCTGCTGCCCAACCTCGAGCACCCGCAGGCGCAGATCCAGCGATGGGACGACGAGCCGCGGCCGTATTGCTGGGCAACGGTCCCCACCGAGATCGGCACCCACGTGCAGCGGGCCCACGACCACATGCACCAGACCGGCCAGCCGCTGTCGCAGGCCGACATGCTGCGCATGACCTACCACCGGGCCCACCCCGATTGGATCATCGACATTCCGGCGCAAGACGAGGTCGTGATCCTGCGGGGGGTGACCGACAGCGCCCGCTGGGCGTTTCGGATCCCGCGCTTGCGGGTGCTGGCCGACTACGAGCTTGGCGAGCGCACGGGCACCCGCGAGCTCGAGCCGCAATTGCTGATGCTGCTGCCCGAGCAATCTCGCTTCTATGTGGTGTACCGCCACTTCTTCACGATCGACGAGGTCACCCCCGACATGAGCCGTTCGTTTCGCCTGCGCCTCGCCGAAGGTTGGTTTCAGCCATGACCAAAGTGACGATCCAACGCGACATCTGCCTGAACATGGTAGTGCCGCTGACCGCGACCCACGACTTCATCCCGCTGCCGCCGTTTCCTCCGGTGCCGCCGCCGATGCCGGCCGCGCCCTTGGCCCTGACCGCGTGCGCGATCGAGTCGCCAGTCAACGCCTGGTGGCCGCCAGGCTACGCGCTGGGCGGCAACAAGTTCACGACCAGCGTGGTCCACTGCGGCATGACGATCTGCCAGATGGGCCACGACTGCGGCAAGTTCATCCCCCACGTGCAGGTCGCCCCGGCGCCCAACAACACGCTGACGCTGCTGCACATCCCGCTGTCCTCGCGCAAGGCCAACTTCAGCGCGAGCACGGTCAAGATGAACGGCAAGCAGACCGCGTGCATGACCATGATCGGCTGGCCGCCAACGCCGATGACCTACTGCTCCAACCCGATCAACATGCCGCTCGCGAGCGCGCCAACTAGCCACCTCAACACGGTCACGGTTGGCATGACCTTCGGCGACTGGTTCGCGGGCGCGTTTGCGATCGCGGCGGGGATGCTCCTGGATTGGCTGATGTTCAGGATGGGCGGTGGAACCAAGGGCTTTGGCCAGGGCGCGGGCAAGATGATCGCCCAGAGCCGCGCCGGCCAGTATGTGTATCAGATCCTCGCAAGCAATTTCATTGGCAGCATCACCACCGACGTGACCAAGTGGGGGATCAAGCAGGGCGTGGGGGTGCTGACTGGCGCGGTGCGGATCCTTGCCACGGGCGAGGGCGAGATCGGCGTTAGCCACACGATCGGCGGGCCGTTCTTGGGGCTCAAGCTTGGGGTCTCGGCCACCTACAGCAGCGACACGGGGTGGTCTGGCAAGGGCGGCGCGAGCGGCAACGCGGGCCCGCTCACGGGCAATCTGGACACCAGCGGGGCCGGCATCGCGGGCAATCACCCGCTTGGGCTCGGGTCCGAGAGTCACTCGCACAGCTGGGAGAAGGGCTCCACGTCAACCACCACAGAGATTGGCGATCCCTTCGGCGGCTTTCACAATCGGACCACGACGACCGGCCCCGACGGGACCACGACGATCGCGGACACGCGGCCTTCATCGGTGAGCAATCCGCTATGAGTGAAGCGAGTGAAGCAGGCGCATCGGGCGGGCGTGAACCAATCGCGGAGGCCTACGACGCCATCGTCGACTTTTACCCGCCCGAGTCGATGCCCGACATGGTCTACGGGCTCGTCAAGCTCACGTATGATCTGATCGGTGATCAGGCGATTCCAGCCAAGGTCGAGCCGCTGTATCACGACATTCGGCTGCCCGAGACCGAGCCGCGCTGGTCCCCGGGGAGCGACTTTTGGCCAATGAAGATGCAGACCGACGTGGTCGTGCGCGGCAGCGCGTTCGCCCCCGGCGGGGCCCCGGTGCCGTCGCAGATGATCCGCGTGACGGTGGGTGGCCAACAAAAGCTCATCGCCGTATTTGGTGATCGCGCCGTAGACTGGCCGGCGCGCGGGGATGTCCGGTTTGGCCCGCCCAAGCCCTACACGCAGATGCCGATCGTGTGGGGCAACGCGTATGGTGGCTATGACCCGCGGGTGCCGGTGGGCAGCGACGAGATGACCGTGGCCATGCGCGGGCGGCTCGAGTACGACCACCCCGGCGTGTACCCGCGCAACCCGTTTGGCAAGGGCTACGTGGTCGTGGACGAGCCGGCGCCGGGGTTGAGCTTGCCCAACCTCGAGGACCCCCAGCAGCTGCTGCGGCCCGAGACGCTGATCACCGGTGACCCGCGTAGGTGGTACCTGCAGCCGCTGCCGGCCTGCTACGAATTCACCAACGCGATGATGTTCCCGCGCAACGCGTGGCTCGGCGTCGAGGCGTGGTTTCACCCGCCGAGCGACGCCCCGCTGCGCGAGGTCCTGCTTGGGGCGCTGCCGACCAATTGGCACGAACTCCCGGTCGTCGCCCCGCCCGATCCGCTGCCGCCACCGGTCTTGCAAGAGGGTCCGATCGGGCTGGTGTTTCCGCCGCTCGAGGCCGGCACGCCGATCATCATTGAAGGCATGCACCCCGAGCGGCCGCACGTTGGCTTTCACTTGCCGCGCGCGCCCAAGCTGGACTTCTTCATCGAGGGCAAGGTCTACGCTTCGCAGACCCAGCTGACGACCGTGTTGATTCAGCCGGACCTGGGTCGCGCCTCGCTGACCTATGTGGCCCGGCACTGGGATCTGCCGCGGGTGTTCGTGCCGGGGATTCACGCCAACATTCCGCTGGCGTTGGTCATTGATGATCAGCACACGGTCCCGTACTTGTGCCCGCCAACGCTGCGCGAGCAGGTCAAAGCCGGGTCACCTGGGCAGGCGGGGCCCGAGCGGGCCTGAGCAGGCCTGAGCAGGTAGGATCGCCGCCATGGCCGAGATCATCCAAGCTGTCGCCACCGCCCGCAGGCTCGCTGGGGCCCATCCCCAGGCGACCCTGCCGTGTCCGGGCTGTGCGGCCAGCGTCAAGGCGCAGAACCTCGAGCGCCACCTCGCCAAGCTTCACGCGGGGGCGCTGCAAGCCGCTGGCGGTGAGACGCAGCGGGTGACCCTGGGCGGCGCGGATCGATGGATCGTGCGCCCGGCGATCGGGCTGGTTGTCGTGTGGGCGGTCGTCGTCACGGGTGTGTTCGCGTCGGGCGTGGCGCTGACCAACCCGCTGATGGCTGGGATCGGCGCGGCGTTGCTCGTGGTGTTCACGGTGTTGTTGCTCGCGCTGCTTGGCGTGTTCAGGGCCCGGTTGGTGCTCGAGCACGATCACGTCCAGCTGCGCTGTGGGCTGGGGTTGGTGTCGCGGTCGCTGCAGCTACCGACCGAGCTCGAGGTCGGCAGCCTGATCGAGCGCAAGGACAGCTCGCTGACCAACCTGAGCAGCAACGCGGTCGCCGAGGATCGGCGCGTGGGTCGATACCTGCGCTTGGTCAACGGCGGGCGGGCGATCACCGTGGGGGCGGCGAAGGCTGCCGGCTTGGGTCAGCACTGGGCCGCGGGCGGCTGGCGAGCAGGGAGCAAGCGCCGCGGGTGGGACATCAGCGTCGATCGCGAGACCATGATCGCGCTGGAGTACTACCTTGCCGGGCGCGGGTTGCTACAGCCGAAGGTGTGAGCGGCCCCATTTTGGGCTGCCAGCCGCCGGCCTAGACGCCGAGCGGGTCAAGCGCCTGGGCGTGGCGGTCTCGTCGGAGTCGCGATTCATGGGTCCCGGGCTAATTTAGCGACCTTTGGTTGAGGGAGCCGTCTCGCCGCAGCTGCTTGGATTGCTTGCGTTGCTTCGTCAAGGTTCCCGCGCGAGCTTGCTGTGGGTGTGACCGCACGTCGCCTCTGAGCTTGGGTGACTGCCGCGTGACCCCGGCTCGACTAAACTGCGCCCCGGGATTCAAACATGAAATCAGCATCGCTTGTGTGTGTCATGGGGCTCGGCATTGCGCTTGGTGGGTGTGGCGACAGCGGCAGCGTCGACGCGGGTTCAGGCGGCAACGACGAGACGGGTAATAGTAACAGTAATAGCAACAGTAATAGCAACAGTGCAGAGGGCGCCGAGAGCAACGGCGACGGCGATCCCGGAGACGGAGACCCCGGCGACGGCGATCCCGGAGATGGCGACGGTGATCCGGGCGACGGCGATGCCGACGGTGGCAGCAACCAAAAATTCGACACGCTCGCGGTCCCGGACGCGGCGCTCAACTGTGGCGGCGGAAACGACGAGCCAGAGTTCTCGTACCTGTGGGCGGCAAACAGCGAGCAGGGCACGATCAGCAAGATCGACACGAAGACCGTGACGGAGATCGGTCGCTACATCGTCCGGCCCGACAGCAACGGCTCGCCCTCGCGCACCTCCGTCAGCCTGTCGGGGCACGTCGCGGTCGCCAACCGCTTCGGCGGCGTGACCAAGATCTACGCCGACGCGCAGTTTTGCAAGGAGTCGAACGGGATGCCCGGCATCCAGACCTCGAACAGCAACCAATACCTGGCGTGGGGCACGGAAGAGTGCATCGCTTGGCACAAGCCAATGCAGTACCAGTCGCAGCGGCCGGTCGCGTGGGGCCCTGGCGAATTCAACGAGGGCACCTGCGCGTGGGAGGACGAGGAGCTGTGGACCGCGGCGACCAACGGCCAGTCGATCGATGTCTACGTGCTCGACGGTGACGACGGCTCGACCAAGGAGATGGTCACGCTCAACGGCATCGCGCCCGAGTACTTCGGCATCTATGGGGCCGCGGTCGACGGCAACGGCGACTTTTGGGGCTCGCAGCTGGGCTGGGGCACGCTGGTTCGGGTCAACCGCGACGACATGACCTACGACACCTGGCCGTCGCCGCAAAACGGCTCGTGGTACGGCATGACCGTCGACTCCGAGGGCTACGTGTGGCTGTGCAGCGACTACGTTGGCCGCTTCGATCCCGCGAGCGAGACCTGGCAGACCGCCGCGGTCGGGGGCTACACCGGTTGCATGGCCGACGCCGCAGAAGATGGGTTGTTGTGGATGTCGGACGGGCAAGGGGTGATCGGGGTCAACCGCGACACCTTGCAGGTCGAGAAGCAGTGGAACGCTGCGGGCTCGTATGGGGTCAGCATCGACTTCGAGGGCTACGTGTGGACCGTCGCGTTCGGCAGCAACGTCAGCAAGATCGATCCCGTGACCGGGCAATTCTGGACCTACAACGGCTTGGTTGGGGCCTACACCTACTCGGACATGACCGGCTACGCGCTCAGCAACGTGGGGTCGCCGAACGGCTGATTCCCGGTTAGCCGCGGTTCAGCACCGGGTGGGCGAACAGCTCGTCGCCCAGCCCGTGCAGATCAGCCCGCGCGCCATCACGGTCGATGTGCAGCGCGGACAGACCGGCTGCCTTGGCTCCGCGGACGTCGTCTCGGAGCGTGTCGCCGATCATCAGGAGCTCGCTCGCTGGCAGCTCGAGCTTGTCCGCGACGAGCTCGTAGATGCGCCGCTCGGGCTTGGCCAAGCCGACCTCACACGAGAACACCAGCACGTCGAAGTGGCGGTCGAGCCCCAGCTCGAACACCGGCTGCTTGTAGGGACTGGCAAGGTTCGACAGCAGCGCGACACGCAGCCCCTCGGCGCGTGCGCGCGCGAGCGTGGGGATGCTGTCGTCGTACAGGCGGATCTTGGCCATGCCCGCCGCGACGAGGCGCTCGAAGTACGCGGGGGCAGGCCCCCGGCGCGGACGGAAGTGAGCATGGAACGCGGAGATCGTCGGGAACTCTGCGGTCAGGGCCAGGTGCCGAGCGTGCCGCCACTTCCACGGCGGCAGCGTGAGAACCAGCTCACGGTAGGCCCGCGGTCCTGGGCCACGGGTGACGAGGGTGCCGAACAGATCAAAGACGAGGCCACGGATCGGCATGGTCGCTTGTCTCATGAACCGGGCTATCGTGCAGCCAAACGTCGGTCCAGGTTGGTCGCTCACTTGCGAGCGTGAGTTGCTACAATCGCGCCCAGTCATGGACCATCTCCGATTCGAGTTGTCGCTTCCTCTGGCTCTGACCGCGTGCTTGTTGACGGCGGGCTGCATTGACGACAGCGAGGTCAGCGACGCCGAGACTGGCGAGACCAGCACGACCGAGGACGCGGGCGACGGGGATCCCGGAGACGGCGACGGAGATGGAGACGGCGACGGCGACGGAGACGGAGACGGCGACGGCGACGGAGACGGAGACGGCGATCCCGGAGACGGCGATGGCGATGGCGATGGCGATGGTGACGGCGACGGCGATCCCCCGCCCATGCTCCCGCTGTGCGGGACCACCCCTCCCGACGGGGCCGAGCTCGCGCCGCCCTTGCCGAGCTACAACGGCACCTGCCCGGTGTTGGAGTCGGGCATGGAGAACATCATCGCAACCGGCGGCGGGGACCGGAGCTTCATCTTCGTCGCGCCCTCGGATCTGCAAGAGGACGAGCAGCTCCCCGTCATCTTCTTGTGGCATTGGCTGGGCGGCAGCGCCAACGCGGTCTACCAAAAGGCCGAAGTTCAGGACGCTGTCGACCACTACCGGTTCTTGGCGGTGATCCCCAACGGCCGCGACATCGACGAGTTCGTGCCCTTCAAGTGGCCGTTCGCGGTCACCGATCTCGACTTCTTGATGGATCAGGACTTTCAGCTGTTCGACGATCTGCTCGCGTGCACGGCCGAGCAGTACAACGTGGACAAGGAGTGCGTCTCTTCGATGGGCGTCAGCGCCGGGGCGCTGTTCACCAGCATGCTCGCGAGCCGCCACGGGGATCGCTTGGCGAGCATGCTGTCGCTGTCTGGCGGCGTGGGCGGGCTCGTCAAGAACTGGCAGCCGGGCGGCAACATCATGCCGGCGATGGTGCTGTGGGGCGGACCGACGGACTTTTGTATCGCCATCGACTTCCAGATCGGGTCGCAGGATCTCGAGGTCGAGCTCGAGGACAACGGTCACCCGGTGATGGAGTGCATCCACAACTGCGCCCACGCGACGCCGCCGCTCGAGCCGCCGGTCGACCAGCCGGATCTGCCGGTGTTCGGGATGGTGTGGGAGTTCATGTTGGCCCACCCGTATTGGCTCGAAGATGGCTACTCGCCCTATCAAGACTTCGCGGAGCTGCCCTCGCCGTTTCCCGAGTGGTGCGCGATGGGGGCCGGCAACGCGAGTCCGCGCGTGGGCGAGTGCGGGCCGTCGGAGTGCTGAGCTTGACCGCCCACCGATCCACACGCTGAAATCACGTGCGCGCCAGCAGTGAATCGCGGTTACCCTCGGACACCATGTTCAAGAAGATCGCCTTCACCATGTACCCCGTGACTGACGTAGCGAGGGCGCGCGCGTTCTATGAAGACACGCTCGGCCTCGAGCTTGGCAACCACAGTCAACACGGCGCAAACGCCGAAACCCACTGGATTGAGTACGATCTGCCAGGTGGCGGCTGCCTCGCCCTCACCAACGTCGTGCCGGACAAGCCCGCGGCGGACGCCGGCGGCACGGTGGCGTTCGAGGTGGAAGACCTCGACGAGTTGATGGCGGACCTGCGGGCCAAGGGCGTGGAGTTTCGCAGCGACGTGATCCACAGCCCCGTGTGTCGGATGGCGGTCTGCGTGGACTCCGAGGGCAACGCGATCCTGCTGCATCAATTGAAGTCCACGACGTAGGCCCGAGCCCCGGGTTCTGCGCGTCAGAAACTGCAGCGCCCGGGGGTCTCGCAACCCCCGGGCGCATCCATGTCACGCCGTCACCTCCAGGATGACTCCGGCGCCTACGGTCTTGCCACCCTCGCGGATCGCAAACCGCATCCCGGCCTCGCAGGCGACCGGCTTTTTGAGTGAGAAGCTGATCTCGGCCCGGTCGCCCGGGTTGACCGACCCAACCTCACCCACGTTGATGATCGCCGTCACGTCGCCCGCACCAAAGAAGAACTGCGGGCTGTATCCGGTGCCGAACCCGGTGTGGCGACCGCCCTCTTTCTCGGTCAGCGTGAAGATCTCCGCCTTCCCGAGCTTGTGCGGCTGGATCGAGTTTGGCGCGATCGCAACCTGTCCACGCTCCACGGCGTCACGCTCGACCCCGCGAAGCAGCAAGCCAACGTTGAGCCCCGCGTCCGCGGACGGGATGTCCTTGTGGAACGCTTGGATCCCGGTGATCACCGCCTCGATCGGCTTGCTGTCGCTGCGACCGACGATCTGGACCTTGTCGTTCAGCTTGGCCGTGCCACGCTCGACGCGACCCGTCACGACGGTGCCGCGGCCCGGGATCGTGCACACGCCCTCGATCGGCATCAGGAACGGCGCCTGCAGATCCCGGATCGGGACCGTGAGGTGCTGGTCCATCGCCTCGAGCAGCGCGACGACACACTGGGTGTCGTCACCCTGGAGGGCCAACAGCGCGGAGCCCCGGATGAAGGGCGAATCCTCGAATCCCTGCGACTCGAGCATCTCGGTGACCTCGAGCTCGACCAACTCGAGCATCTCGGGATCAGCGATGTCCACCTTGTTGACGAACACGACCATCTGCGACACCCCGACCTGACGCGCGAGCAAGATGTGCTCACGGGTCTGGTGCTGCGGGCCCTGGCTGCCGTCGACGAGCAGGATCGCCCCGTCCATCTGCGACGCGCCGGTGATCATGTTCTTGATGTAGTCGGCGTGGCCGGGGCAGTCGATGTGCGCATAGTGGCGGCTGTTGGACTCGTACTCGACGTGCGAGGCCATGATCGTGATGCCGCGCTCCTTCTCCTCCTTGGCGTTGTCGATCTGATCAAACGCCTTGGCGGTGCCGCCGAATTGTTGCGCCGCGACCTTGGTGATCGCCGCCGTGAGGGTGGTCTTGCCGTGATCGACGTGACCGATCGTGCCAACGTTGAGGTGTTGCTTGGTGGACATTGGACTGTTGCGCCTGCTTTCTACTCATGGTTGATGGTGGGTACTGACAGCTAATTCGAGTCGCCGGCAATCGCTGGTGTTGCGATTACTGCGATGATTGGCGGGGTGGGAATCGAACCCACCGTGCGCTCGCGCGCTGCGGATTTACAGTCCGCTTCGCCACCTTGGCTGTTCCCGCCAGCGATCCGGTCGCGTGTCTGACAAACAGACACCGACCCGGAGCGTTGAACTTCGGTCCGGCAGGCTGTCTGCCGGTTCCTGGTAGTCCGCTCCGTAGGGCGTGCTGGGGCGTTTTAGCGGCTTAGCCTGCGGCCAGCCGACCAGCCCACACGATCCCACGGAGCGGCAAATAAGCTAGATACGTCGCGTTCACTTGCTTGGCTCCTTTCGTGGGTCGGGGTTGATCGTCCAGCCGCGACTGCGCGGCGAGACTCGGATATCTAGATGAGCTCTACCGCAATGTCAAGGCTTCAATGTCGATTGATTGAAATAGCCCGAATCTGACGTTCACCTACATTGGCGGCGAGCCGGCTCCGCGCTGGATCTAGTTCAATCGAACGACCTCGCCGCGCAGCACCACGTCGGCGCTGGCTTTGATCGAGACCTCGCCCTGCTCGGCCTCGAGCTCGATCTGCTCGGCCTTGATCGCGAGCTTGCCGGCAAGTTCGACGCGGACGTCGGGCTCGAGCAGACGCACGATCGGGCCGTCCTGATCGTGCGAGAGCTCGAGCAAGGCCTGGCCTGCGCGCGAGACCACCCGCACGGCTTCGTCGGGCTGTAGCTCGAGCCGCGCGGCCTCTTGCTTGTCAACGCGGGGGCGCTTGGCGAAGCCATCGATCACGCCAGTGACGATCCAATCGTCGCCGGCCTCTTCGCCCCAGGTGGCGCTGTTGTCGGGCCGGATCATCAGCACGCGATCACCGGCGCGGACCGAGAGGCCCTGCAGCCGCGGGACCCAGCGCTCGCGCAGATCCCCGCTGTCTGGATCGCTCAGGCGCACCCGGACCCGGCCCTGCAAGGTTGGGTGACGATCGTCGAGACACTCGCCGACCAAGCAGGTTGAGCGGGGCCCCAGCGGCGGCTCGCGGCGCGCGACTGGGGTCTCGAGCAGCTGCTCGAGCGTTGCCTCGGTCGAGGTCTCCTCGCTGAGCGTGTCGCCCTCGGGGGCGGCCTGGCGGTGATCGTCCATCGCGGGTCCTGGCAGCATGGTAGGCGCAAAGCAGCACAGCGACCAGCGCCTGGAGGTTGGGTGGTCGCCCGTCTGCGCGGTGGGCTCTGTGCCATCCGCCATCCGCCATCCGCCAAGCAGCTCAGTGCCCGTCTCGGCGTCGCAGGTGCGCCCGCAACATGTCGCCAAAGCCAGCGCGCTCGAGCCGGCTGCACAGCTCTAGCTTGTCTGTGTTGAGCGCCGCGGCGCTCGCGTACAGATCCCAGTCGTGGCGCGCGAGCGTGCTCAACAAGTAGCCCCGGCGGACCTGCGCCTCTGACAGGCGAAAGGTCTTGAGATACGCAGTCTCGCCGTCGCGTCCGGTGATCTGTTCGCCGATATGGTTCTCTTGCCGGAGCCGAAAGTCCGGCAAGAAGCGCTCGAGCCGATAGCTCTTGCCGAGCCGGTACACATGCTGGACATGGACGTCTTGCTCGAACAGCCCGCTGGCCATGCTGTGGTGTGAGGAGGTCCAGTCGGCGCGCGCGCGGGCGAGCTCGACGCGGAGATCCTCGAACGAGTTGATGTTCTTGTCGCGTAACGGGCGGACCAACGCGGCGGCCTGGGTGGACAGGCACGCGTAGCGAAACACCAGCTCGCCGTAGCAATCGCTGAGCAGCGTGCGGTGGAGCCGACGGTAGTCTTCGGGGTGCGGGAGCACGAACGCGCCCGCGAACACGTCGGCCACGAACAACAGCATGCCAACCTGACCGTCGCGGATCTCGAACACCCGCAGCGCCTCTTCCAGACCGGGCAGCCAGGCGCCTGGCGTGACCATCTCTACGCGCGGGCTGAGCCCCTGCGACAGCACCCGCTGCGAGTACTCGCGCCGGAGCACGTTGGGCCCGGCGAAGTGCAGGGCCAGGTAAGCCTCGAACGCGGTGTGCAGCGGCAAGAAGCGCAGGCGTGGCACGGCGACGCCCCGCTGGCGCTCGCGCTTGGCCATGCGGTGGGCGAAGCGAACCTGGAAGTGCTGGGACTTGGACTTGGCGGCGTTGGCGGGCTGGGTACCGAGCGAGGCAACGGGCGTGTCGTCGTGCGACCACGACGCGACGAAGGCGTGGGGGATGAAGGCGAAGTAGCTGGTGTTGTCGGGCAGCGAGACGGCGGTGGGGCCACCCCAACACTGCTCGCTCAGGCGCAGGTCTTCGATCGGTTGATCGCGCGTGAGCGGGACCAGCCGCACCGACCCCCACACCTGCGAAGTGCCGAGCGACAGCCCGTTCAGGGCGATCTGGGTCGGCTGCGGGCTGGTCATCGGAGGTGGTCCTTGGCCGCGAGCAGGTCGTGGGCCCGTGCCTGTAGGTAGTCCTGCAGCTCGTGGAGATTGGCGCTGCCCGCCGCGAAGCGCACGAAGGTCAGCAGCGTGGGGATGCCCTCGACGTCGCGGATCCCAAGGCTGTGCATGGCCGGGTGGATCGACTTCACCATGTACGAGCCGGCGTCGTAGGAGGGGCTGAGGTGGATCAGCGAGACGGCGCCCTTGGGGTCCAAGCGCTCGCGAAACACCCGCACGACCTCGGCGGCGCCGCCCGGTGGATCATTGTCGTAGCCGTCGGACACCACGATGAGGAGCTCCGGGCGCAGCGCGAGGGCGTTGAGGATCGGGGTGGCGAGATCCGTGTGCCCGCGCGGCCGCAGCTCTGCCAGCGACGCGATCGGCCAGGTCCAGTGGGTCGTTAGCTCGCTCGCCGCCGCGCCGAGCAGGTAGTGGGCTGCCAGGGCCAGGGCCAGCGGACGCTTGCGCTTTTGACCCGAGCCGCGCGACGAGTAGCTGTTGTCGGCGACCAGCGCCACGCGCCCGAGCTTGGCGCTTGGGTGGCGGACGATCTGCTGGGCGGCCCGCTGCATGGCGGCGTCGAGCGCCTCGAACTGCGCCGTCCGTTCGCGCAGTGAGAGCGACAAGAAGTAGATCGCAAGGCGCGTGAGCGAGTGGCGAGAGAGGTCGGTCTCGGCGACGGCGGCGACCCCGAGCGCGGCCGCGCTGGACTGCAGGCGCAGCCGCTCTCGCGTGGTCAGGCGCGGCGCGATGCCGCGCAGGAAGGTCTCGCGTGGGATCTTGTGGCGCGCCGCGAGCCCCTCGGCGACGGTGTAGGGCAGCTCGTAGACCGCTCGCTTTTCGTAGTGGGCCCGGCGGAAGGTCTCGAACAGCGGGGTCTGGTACCTGCGCAGACGCTTCACGTTGAACAGCACCGCCGACTCTTCGGGCTGCAGCCGCAGGTGAAAGTGTGCGGCGATCTTGGCGATGCGGCGCCGATACTTGAGCGCGTGCAGCTGTGGATCGCGGCGGCCCGCCAGGTAGTCCGCGACGATCCTGCGGGTCCGACGGTTGTTGACCCGGCGATCGACCAGCGCCTCGAGCAGCCGATACACCCGCGGCGGCGGGAGCTCGGGCAGGGCGGCTGCGATCAGTCGGCCTTCTTGCTCGCGCTGCTGCGCGGGCACCCCCGCCGGGGTCGTCAGCAGGTTGAAGATGATCTTCGTGCGGTTGAAGTCGTTGATGCCCGCGGCCAGGCAGTGGGCGTAGAGCCGCCGGTAATTGCCGAGCACGTACGCATGAAAAAAGCCGATCGACAGGGCCTGGCCGGTCGCGTCGCCGTAGAATTCGTCCTGGCCCGTGCAGGCGAGCGCGGCGTTGATGAACGAGAGTAGATCCTCGCGCTCGAGCTCGAGCAGGCGCGTGGACATGGACTCGCGGGCTGTCATGGTCAGTCGAGCAGGGGAAGCGCCGGTCGGGGCGATGTGGAGCGACAGCGAAGTATCCGCTACAGAGGCGAGGTCCGGAAGTCGCTTCCGAGTCCCGCGACCGGCCCGCTGATGATAGCCCACTCGGGCGGCGCGAGGAGCCTAAAATATGAGGGTTTGCTCGCTCAGAACGACGCACGAGTCCAGCGCCCGCGCGTGGACTTGAACACCCGCGTGGGCATGTCCGCGTCTTTCTCGAGGTCTGGCGCATCATGCAAATGATAGCTAGCGATCGGGTCGAGCTGCGAGACGCACATTCGCAGCAGCAGATCACCCTGCTTGCTCAGATCTTGCTTGCCATTCTCCCAGCGCGAGACCGTGGACGGGGAGACCTTGAAGTACTTGGCAAAGTCTTCGCCCGACCAGCCAAGGTGCTTGCGCAAGAACCGGATCTCCGGCCCGCGAAGCCGCGAGGGATTGTCCATGATCGCCGCAGCGATGACGTCGTGAAGCCCCTCGATGTTGGTGACACCGAGGTGCTCGGCGCCACAATTGGCGCACGTGAATACGGTTTGCTCGACCTCGAGGCGAAGCCCCGAGTTCTCCAGATACGGCCGAGTTTGTATGGTCTTCTCAAGTGAGCCCTGCGCGCCGCAGTCGTAGCACATTTTCATGATTGAACTCCCTAACTCCTGCGCCAAGCGGTGACGACGATTGTCTCTGTCTTCGAGTCGAACGCGACGACGACACAAAAGCGCGACGTGTTGACCTGATAGCGATGACTGCTGCCCTGGTATCCGTCGTGGGTGACGATCCCGCCGCGGAGGACATTGAGGGCGTCCTGTTCCGTCATTTGATCGTTCGCTAGTTCGACGCGAGCGTGCTTTGTGAAGATGACCACGCCGCCCGCGCCGAGGCAGGTTCGGATGATTCTCTTGGCGTGGGCGGGGCTGAAGGGCTCGCCATCGAACACACTGGGAGGCTGACGCACGCTTGATAATTTGTCAAGGCGGAGAGAGCGCGCATGCGGCGGAGTCGGCGCATTGTTGCCGGTGGCATGTCAGGGGGGCCGGTGGCAGCCCCTTCTACGCCTACGGCACAGCCAGGCGGTCCAGCGGCGCTCGCCCGTGTGCGGCGCTCAGCTGCAGTAGCCGCCAGGCCGGCTCGCCGCCGATCCCATCCCAACCAAAGCGCCAAGTCCAGCACTCGGTCTGCCCCGGCACGTTCATGCGGTGCGACGCATCGAGCCCGAGCACGTCTTGGAATTGATAGATCGCCAATTTCGCCGGGGACGCCGACGCAGCGCGGATCATTGCCCAATGTAGATCATGCCCGCTGCATCCCAGGTATGCCCGCGCGAACGCCTGATCCCGAGCGGGCGCGTGTTCGTACCAACCGCGGACCGTGTCATTGTCGTGGGTCCCGGTATAGACCACGCAATTCTCGGGATAGTTGTGGGGCAAGAAGGGATGGGTGGCGTCACCGAAGAACGCGAATTGCAGCACCTTCATGCCCGGCAGCCCCAGCTGGTCGCGCAGGGCCTCGACGTCCTCCGTGATGATGCCAAGGTCTTCGGCGATCACCGGGAGGTCGCCGAGCGTGGCTTGCAGAGCCTCGAACAGGGCGGCGCCCGGGCCCGGGACCCAGTGGCCGTCGGTCGCGAGCGGGCTGCTGGCGGGGATCTCCCAGTAGCTGGCGAACCCACGAAAGTGGTCAACCCGGATCAGATCCGCGAGCGCCAGCTGCCGCCGCGCGCGGGCGATCCACCAGGCAAAACCATCGCGGGCCATGGCCTCCCAGTCGTACAGCGGGTTGCCCCAGCGTTGCCCCGTCTTCGAGAAGAAGTCTGGCGGGACGCCGGCGACGACCGTGGGCTCGAGATCTTCGCCCAGCAAGTAGAGCTCGGGTCGGCTCCAACAATCGGCGCCGTGGGCCGCGACGAAGATCGGCAGGTCGCCGACGATCTGCACGTTGCGATCATTGGCGTATTGCTTGAGCTCGCGCCATTGCTGATCAAAACAAAATTGCACGAAGCACCAAAATTGCACTTCGTCGCTGTGTTGCTCGCGGATCGCCGCGAGCGCTGCCGCTTCGCGCCGGGCCAGCGCTGGGGGCCAGTCTGTCCAAGCGACGAAGTCACCGCCACGCCCCTCTTGTTGATGCAGCCCGTCCAGAGTCATGAACAGGGCGTAGTCGTCGAGCCAGCTGGCTTCGGCCTGGACATAGGCCGAAAACGCGGCGCGCTGCTCGGCCGTGGCGCCCGCAAAGAACCGGCCCGCAGCCTCACGCAGCTTGGCCATGCGCCACGGGATCACCCGGTCGAAGTCGACCCGATGTGGGTTGAATTGCGCGAGCTCGTCGGGCCTGGGCGGGGTCAGCCACCCGGCTGCAATCAGGGGTTCGAGCGCGACCAGCAGCGGGCTACCCGCGAACACCGAGACGCTGGCGTAGGGCGAGTTGCCGGCCCCGACCGGGTTGAGCGGCAGCACCTGCCACAGCCGCTGCCCGGCGCTGACCAGCCACTCGACGAAGTGCCGCGCAGAGGGGCCAAGATCGCCGATGCCGTGCGGCCCCGGCAGCGAGGTGGGGTGCAGCAAGACTCCAGAGGCGCGTGAATCGAAGGTGGTCATGGTTGGGTGTCGCGGTTGGGGTGGGTGAGCACGACGACGGACTGCGCCCCCACGCGCAGGGTGCCGGGCCGAGGATTGGCGCCTGGGCCAAGCGCGTCGCTGCAGAGCGCGACCAACCACGGGCCGGGTGGCAGCGAGAACGGCACGAGCTCGAGCGAGGGATTGAACAGCAGCAGCAGCTCGTCGCTGGCCTGGCCAAGCCGCACCGCCAGCGCTTGGTGAGACGTCGTGTCCCAGTCGGCGACCTGCATGATCGCGCCGTCGGGGCGCCGCCACTCGACGGGCGGCCCGCTTGGCTCTGGGATGCGCGTGGCATGACTCATGCGATCGCTGAGCCAGCGGTCGCGTCGCAGCGTGGGGTGCTCGCGGCGAAGCGTGATCAGCTCACGGACGAACGCGAGCAGCTCGTGGTCGGCCGCGGCCCAGTCGATCCATGTGGTCGGACCATCTTGGCAGTAGGCGTTGTTGTTGCCGCGCTGGCTGCGACCTAGCTCGTCGCCCGCGAGCAGCATCGGGGTGCCCTGCGACACGAACAAGCTGGTGAGCAGCGCCCGGACCAGGCGGCGGCGCTGGGCTTGGATCTCGGGATCCTCGGTCGGCCCTTCAACGCCGCAATTGTCGCTGAGGTTGTGGTCGTGGCCGTCGCGGTTGTCCTCGCCATTGGCAAGGTTGTGCTTGCGCGCGTAGCTGACCAGATCCGCGAGGGTGAAGCCGTCGTGGGCGGTGATGAAGTTGACCGAGGCGCTGGGCTTGCGCAGGTGATGAACGCCGGGCCCAAACCGATCGCTCGAGCCCGCCAGCCGCCGGGCAAGCTCGCCGCGGCTCACGTCACGACCCAGCCACGCCCGGCGCATGCCGTCGCGGTAGCGGTCGTTCCACTCGAGAAAGCGGCCCGGGAACCGGCCGAGCTGGTACCCATCGGGGCCTAGATCCCAGGGCTCGGCGATGAGCTTGACCCGGGCCAACACGGGATCTTGTTCCAGCGCGACGAGCAAGGGCGCGCGCGGATCGAATGCCGTGCGCGCCCGCCCGAGCGCAGTCGCGAGATCGAAGCGAAACCCGTCGACGCCCATGTGCTCGACCCAATAGCGCAGCGAGTCCAGGACCAGCTGGATCACGCGAGGCTGGCCGAGGTCCAAGCTGTTGCCGCAGCCGCTGAAGTCTTGGCTGCGGCTGGGATCCTCGGGCAGCGAGCGGTAGTACAGCGCGTTGTCGAGCCCGCGCAGGCTCAGGGTCGGGCCGCGCTCGTCGGCTTCGGCGCTGTGGTTGTAGACGACATCGAGCACGACCTCGAGGCCCGCGCGATGCAGGGCCTGCACCATCGCGCGAAACTCCGCTCGGGTCGCGGTGGGATCGTCTGGCGTGCTCGACCACCGCGGATCGGGGCAGAACCACCCGAGCGTGTTGTAGCCCCAATAGTTGGTCAGCCCGAGCGGGGTCAGGTGTCGCTCGGACAAGCAGTAGTGAACCGGCAACAGCGAGAGCGTGGTGACCCCGAGCGCGCGCAGGTACGCGACGCTGGCCGGGTGCGCGAGCCCAGCGTAGGTGCCCCGCAGCGGCTCGGGGGTCGCCGGGTTCAGCTTGGAGAAGCCCTTGACGTGGAGCTCGTAGAGGATCGTGTTGGCGGCGGGGACCCGCGGTGGCTCGTGCTCGAGCGGCGGCAGCGGTGCCGCGACGCGGGCGGTGAGCGTGTGCCCGGCGTTGTCTTGGGGGTTCAGCGCGCCGCTGCCTGCAGCGTGGCCAAACTGGTAGCCAAACTGCAGCTCGGACCACTCGAAGCGACCGACGATCTCGCGCGCGTAGGGATCGAGCAGCAGCTTGTTGGGGTTGAAGCGGTGACCCTGGGCGGGGGCGTAGGGGCCGTGGGCGCGCAGACCGTAGTCCAAGCCCGGACCCGCGCCGGGCAAGAACCCAAACCGCACGTCGTGCGCGCGTCCGGGCAGCGCGAGCCGACGTTCATCGCCGCTGGCGTTGAAGCTGCACAGCTCGATCTTCGTGGCGTGCTCGGACACGACCGCAAAATTGACACCGCCGTCGCGGACCGTCGCGCCGAGCGGATAGGGCAGACCCCGCGCTTCGTCAAAGCTGGCCCTCATGTGTTGGGCTCGAGGATCACCGTGGCCAGCGGCGGTAAATTGAGCGTGATCGATTGCTCGTGCCCGTGGGCGGCGATCGGCTTGGCGGTGATCGGTCGGGGCTTGGCGCCGGGCTTGTTCCCGGTGCAGGGGTAGTCGCTGCCGGCGTAGCGGAGCGCATCGGTGCTGAGCGAGACCCGCCAGTTGCCAGGCATGGCCACGCCGATCCGGTAGCCCGGTCGCGGCACCGGGGTGAAGTTGCAGGCCACCATCACGCACCCGCCCGCGCTGTCCTTGCGCACGAACACCAGGACCGAGCGCGCCTGGTCGTCGACGATCACCCACTCGAAGCCCTCGGGCGCGCAGTCGAGCTCGTGCAGGGCCGGCCGGGCCCGGTACAGCCGGTTGAGATCGGTGATCAGCGCCTGCACGCCGCGGTGCTCGGCGCTGCCCTGTGTGCTTGGATCGAGCAGCTCCCAGTCGAGCGCGCGATCGTGGTTCCACTCGCGCTGCTGGGCAAACTCGCCGCCCATGAACAGCAGCTTCTTGCCGGGGTGGGTCCACATGTACGCGAACAAGGCCCGGAGGTTGGCGAACATCTGCCAGCGATCCCCGGGCATCTTGTTGATCAGCGAGCGCTTGCCGTGCACGACCTCGTCGTGGGACAGCGGCAGCACGAAGCGCTCGTCAAACGCGTACATGATGCTGAAGGTCAGCTTGTCGTGGTGGTGCTTGCGATACAGCGGATCGTTGGCGAAGTAGCCAAGCGTGTCGTGCATCCAGCCCAGGTTCCACTTGTAGTCGAAGCCCAGCCCGCCGGTCTCGGTCGGCCGCGAGACCCCGGGCCACGAGGTTGACTCTTCGGCCACGGTCACGCAGCCGGGCGCCTCGGCGCGGACGACCTCGTTGACGCGGCGGACCAGCGAGATGGCTTCTAGGTTCTCGCGCCCGCCGTGCACGTTGGGCACCCACTCGCCGGGCTCGCGCGAGTAGTCGCGGTACAGCATCGAGGCGACCGCGTCGACGCGCAGGCCGTCGATACCCCAGCACTCGAGCCAGTACAGCGCGCTGCCGACCAAGAAGTTGCGGACCTCGGTGCGGCCAAAATTGTAGATCAGCGTGTCCCAGTCTTTGTGGACGCCCTCGCGCGGATCGGCATATTCGTAGAGCGCCGTGCCGTCGAAGTGGACGAGCGAGTAGGCGTCGTTGGGAAAATGGGCGGGAACCCAATCGAGGATCACGCCGAGTCCGTGCGCGTGGCAGGCTTCGATCAGGGTCGCGAGGCCAGCGGGATCGCCAAACCGGCTGGTCGGCGCGAACATGCCGGTGACCTGGTAGCCCCACGAGCCGTCGAAGGGGTGCTCGGCGATCGGCAGCAGCTCGATGTGGGTGAAGCCGAGCTTGGCGACGTACGCGGGCAGCTGCTCGGCGAGGGTGTCCCAGGTCGGGAAGCTGTTGTCGGCGCCGCGCCGCCACGAGCCGAGGTGGACCTCGTAGATCGAGACGGGCGCGGTCGGGGTGTTGGCGAGTCGCCGCGGCTCCGACAGCGGCTTGGCGCGGGGAAACGGCGCGACCACGCTGGCGCTGGCCGGGCGCAGCTCAGATGCGAACGCGTAAGGATCTGCCTTGCCCGGGAGCACCCGGCCGTCGCGGGTGCGCAGCTCGTACTTGTACTTGGCGCCCACGCCCACGCCCGGGATGAACAGCTCCCACACGCCGTTGCTGGGGTGCAGGCGCATCGGGTGGCGGCGGGGCTCCCATTGGTTGAAGTCACCGATCACCGCGACACGGGCGGCGTTGGGCGCCCACACGACGAAGCGGACCCCGGCCACACCTTGCTGCTCGCGGGCGTGGGCGCCCAACACCTGCCACGGGCGCAGGTGCGAGCCCTCGCCGAGCAAGTGACGATCCAGCTCGCCCAGCGTCGAGCCGAACCGGTAGGGATCGTCGATCCGCTCGGTGTGCCCGTGGGGGTAGTGAACCTGCAGCTGGTAGGCCCAGCCCAGCGCGGGCGGGTTCGTGTCGAGCAGCAGCTCGAACAGGCCGTCCGGGTGGATCGAGGCGAGCGGGGCGACGACGCTGCCATCCGTGTCGAGCAGCTCGATGGACGTGGCGCCCGGCAGCAGGGCGCGGACCCACAGGCCGGCGTCCGACAGGTGCGGGCCAAGCACGGCGAAGGGGTCGTCGTGCTCGGCGCGAACGAGCGCGGTGATCTCGGCTTGCGTGAGCATGCGAGGGGCCGCGTCAGCCTATCGAACTTCACGGCGGCGTACAGCCGTGGTGCTGGCGATCACCGCGGTGGCGGCAACGAATAGGTGACGGTCGCGTGAGCGTAGAGCAGCTCCGGGTCGGCCCCGTGCAGTCCCACCTGCGCGACCGCGATGCGCTTGCCGAGCTTGAGCAAGGTCGCGCTCGCCCGCAGCATCCCCGGCTGCGGCTTGCGCATGAAGTGGATGTTCAGGTTGGTGGTGACCGCGAGCGCGACCGGGCCGAGGTGGGCGAGCACCAACAGGTAGGTCGCCGTGTCGGCCAGGGTCATCATCGTTGGCCCCGAGACCGTGCCGCCGGGTCGCAGGTGGGCGTCATCGGTCGAGAGCTGCAGGGTCAAGCGACCCTCGTCGAGCGCGGTGATCGTGAACCCGGCCGTGGCGGCCTGGGGAAACGACGCCGCGAGGAAGCGCGCGAGCGCCTCGGTGTCCATGCGTAGCATTGGCGCTGCGATCGACCGGGTCTAGAATCCGACTTTGAGCGCTTCGGAGCAAGCCGAGGCCTTGATCAGCGCCCCGCTCTGCTTGTCCCACTCGGCCTTGCTGGCCTCGATCAGCTTCTTCGTCGCGCCGTCCGCGCGGCGAGCAAGGCGCCCGAGGTCACGCAGCTCGGAAGGAATTAGCCGGGGACCGGCATGTCCCAGATGGTCCGGGCATACTCGCGAATCGTACGATCCGAAGAGAACCCGCCCATGCCGGCAATGTTGAGGATCGCGTGGCGGGCCCACTCGTCGGGCTGTTGGTACAGCGCGTCAACCCGCTCTTGCGCGGCCAGGTAGTCCGCGAAGTCGGCCAGCAACATGTACGCGTCCCGGTTGAGCAATGTGTTGACCAACCCACGGTAGCGATCGGTCTCGTTGGGCGAGAAGGCGCCCTCGGTGATCGCGTCGAGCACCGCCTTGAGCTTGGGCTCGGTCTCGTAGTGGGTGCGCGGCTCGTAGCCCTGGGTCCGCAGCGCGCTGACTTGCTCGGCGTCGAGCCCAAAGATGAAGAAGTGCTCGCGGCCAACCGCCTGGGCCATCTCGATCGTGGCGCCGTCCCAGGTCCCGATCGTCAGCGCGCCGTTGAGCGCGAACTTCATGTTGCCCGTGCCCGACGCCTCGGTCCCGGCGGTCGAGATCTGCTGCGAGAGATCGGCGGCCGGGAACAGCACCTCGCCAAGCGACACGCCATAGTTGGGCAAGAACACCACGCGCAGGCGGCCGTCGACCCGTGGATCGCTGTTGACGACCCGCGCGACGTCGTGGATCAGACGAATGATGGTCTTGGCGATCGCGTAGGCCGACGCGGCCTTGCCCGCGAACACGACCGTGCGGGGGACCCAGTCGGCCTCGGGCGCGGCACAGATCGCCTGAAACCGGGCGATCACGTGGAGCACGTTGAGCAGCTGCCGCTTGTACTCGTGGATCCGCTTGATGTGGACGTCGAACAAGCTGTTGGGGTCGATCGGCAGGCCCAGCTCGCGGCGGACCAGCTCGGCCAGGCGCTTCTTGTTGTGGAGCTTGGCGTCGAGCACCTCGGCCCGCATGCGTTCGTCGTCGGCGAGCGGGGCCAGCTCGGACAGGCGCTCGAGGTGCGTGCGCCAGTCGGGGGTGGTGCCCAAGCGTTGATCCAGCAGCCCGGCCAGCGAAGGGTTGGCCTGGGCCAGCCAGCGGCGCGGGGTGACGCCATTGGTGACGTTGCAGAACCGCCGGGGGAGGATCGTCGCGAAGTCGGCGAAGATCGTCTCGACCATGAGCTCCGAGTGCAGCTGCGAGACCCCGTTGACCCGGTGCGAGGCGATGATCGACAGCGGCGCCATGCGGACCCGACGCTCGCCGCGTTCGTCGATCACCGAGACCCGAGCGACGAACGCGTCGTCCTTGGGGTGGCTGCGGCGCACGGTGTTCAAGAACCACGCGTTGAGCTGAAAGATGAGCTCGAGGTGACGCGGCAGCAGCTCTTCGAGCATGCTCAGCGGCCAGGTCTCGAGCGCCTCGGGCATCAGCGTGTGGTTGGTGTAGCTGAGCGCCTGCCGGCACTGGGCGAGGGCCGCGTCCCAGCTCATGCCGTGCTCGTCGATCAGCAGGCGCAGCAGCTCGGGCACGGCCAGCGCGGGGTGGGTGTCGTTGAGGTGGATCGCTGCTTTGTCACCGAGCGAAGTGAGCCGGCCGTGATCGGCGAGGTGCCGGGCGATCAGATCCTGCAGCGACGCGCTGACCAATACGTACTCCTGCCGCAGTCGCAGCTGGCGACCGGCGGTCGTGGAGTCGTCGGGGTACAGCACCCAATTGATGCGCTCGGCCGCCTGCTTGGCGGCACCCGCTGCGGCATGGTCCCCACGCGAGAACGCGGCGTAGTCAATCGGCTCGCTCGGCGCCGCCTGCCACTGCCGCAACACCGCGACGCGGCGGGTTCCGTGGCCCGGCACGATGAAGTCGTAGGCGGTCGCGTGCAGCTGCTCGCTTGGCACCCACCGCCGGCCGGGGCCATCGCTGACCACCCGCCCACCAAACCCAACGCGATAGCGCAGCTCGGGCCGGTGCAGCTCCCAGGGGTTGCCGTCGCGCAGCCAGTCGTCGGGCTCTTCGGTCTGGCACCCATCGTGGATGCGCTGGGCGAACATCCCGTATTCGTAGCGCAGGCCGTAGCCAAACGCGGGCAGGCCCAGGGTCGCCATCGAGTCGAGGAAACAGGCAGCGAGCCGGCCGAGGCCACCGTTGCCGAGCGCCGCGTCGGGCTCGCGCTCGAGCACCGCGCCGGGATCTCGGCCAGCGGCACAGGCCGCCTCGCTAAACGCCGTCTCGAGTCCAAGGGCCGCGAGCGCGTTGCTCAGCGCGCGACCCATCAAGAACTCCATCGAGAGGTAGTGCACGCGCTTGGCCTTGGCCTGGCGATCCGAGCGCAGGCACTGGTTCATGCGCTCGGCGAGCTCGGCCCGACACGCGTGGGCTGCCGTTCGCATCCACGTATCGAGCGAGCTGAGATTGGGCGTGCGTCCACTCTCGCGCTCGATTCGAGCGAGCAGGGCGGCGCTGGCAGCACGCTTGTCCGCTTCGGTGAGCCCCAGAATGCCTGGGTCGGTCAGTGATTCGTTCAACGCGGCGTCCCCTTCATCGGGGCGAAGCTACACGAAACTTGGCAGGCGCGGAGTGACAGGGGTCGTTGGGAAACGACAGTGGGCGCAATTGCCACGAGGTCACAATGTGCATTCGCGTGTTTGACGCGATTCGCTGTGCGCAGCGAGCGACGCCACCCGAGGATCGCCCAGCAATTCGTACTAGTCCGTGGTTCTGGTCTAGATCGGGTGACCCATGTACAGTGCCCGCTTGACTAGATCACATGCGACGCAACCAACTACATTTTCTCACTGGCCTTCTTTGCTTGCCCCTCGTCGTCTCGACTGGGTGCCCCTCTGACGACGTGACCGACGTGGGTGTCGAGGGCGACACCTCGACCGGCGACGGCGATGGTGATCCGAGCGGCGATGGCGACGGCGATCCAACCGGCGACGGCGACGGTGATCCTGGCGACGGTGACGGTGACGGTGACGGCGATGGCGACGGCGACGGCGACGGCGACGGCGACGGCGACGGCGACGGCGACGGCGACGGCGATGTCTGCGGCGACGCGATCATCGGCGCGAGCGAAGACTGCGAAGGCGACGATCTCAACGGGACGACCTGCGTCGACCTTGGCTACGTTGGCGGCGAGTTGGTCTGCGGCGGCGACTGCAGCTTCGACGAGAGCGGCTGCTACGACGCGGTCTGCGGCGACGGCATGAAGGCCGGCGGCGAAGCTTGCGACATGGCCGACTTTGGCGACGACACCTGCGCGTCGCTTGGCTACGACGGCGGCGAGCTCGCTTGTGGCGACGACTGCGTCACCGACGAGAGCGGCTGCTACTACGCCGAGTGCGGCAACGACATGGTCGAGGGCCCGGAACAGTGCGACGGCGCGGACCTTGGCGGGCTGACCTGTGCCGACGTTGGCTTCGCCGGCGGCGAGCTTGGCTGCGACGTCGACGCTTGCACGTTCAACGTCGACAGCTGCACCAGCTGCGGCAACGACATGATCGACGATCCCGAGGTCTGCGACGGCGCGGATCTTGGCGGCGAGACCTGCGAGACCCAAGGCTTCGATGGCGGCGAGCTTGGCTGCGCCGACGGCTGTGGGGAGTACGACACCTCGAACTGCCAGATGGATCAAGACGCTTGGGGCGACGACTTCGAGGGTGGCGGGCAGATGAAGCCCGAGTGGGTCCTGACTGGCAACGTGAACTGGTTCGCGAGCATGACGATGCCGCACGCTGGGGCCTACACCGGCGAGAACGGCGACATCGGCAACAGCCAGCAGTCGCACATGGCGGTCACGCTGAACTTCCAAAACGCCGGCAGCGTGACCTTCTGGCGCCGCGTGAGCACCGAGACCAACTGGGACTACTTGCGCTTCTTCATCGACGATGTGGAGCAAGGTGAGTGGTCGGGCGTGATCCCTTGGACCGAGCAGACCTACCCGGTCGCGGCCGGTCAGCACACGCTGCGCTGGAGCTACATCAAGGATGGCAGCGTGAGCTCGAACGACGACACCGTGTGGATTGACGACATCACCACCGTCGGTGGCGTGCTCCCGTAGCCCGCAGCTGAGCCCCGGTTTCACACTGGTGGCATTTGGCTCGGCCCCGCCTCACGAAGGTCGTGACGCGGGGCCGAGCTGTTTTCAGCTCGGGCCTGCGTAGACTCATTGGCTTTGGATCGCGGACAGCAGGGCGCGCGCGCGGGTCTCGACGCTGGCCGGGGGGACCCGGATCACGTCATAGCCAGCGCTGCGATACAGACGCTCGAGCCGGTGGTTGATCGCAATGGCTTCGGTGGTTCGCTGCGCAGCGCTCTTGGCCCAGCGTGGCCGCTGCAGCTGCGGCATGACCTCGAACAGAAACACCGCGGCGTAGCGGGTGATCGGCGTCCACGCGGGGCGGGGCGCGTCGTCGGCCGCGTGGGTGGTTCGCAGCAGCATCTCGATCGGATCGAGGTAGCCCCGCTCGAGCAGGTGGCCCGGCCCGGCGGCGCGCTCGATGTCTCGCTGGTGGTCGAGGACCCGCTCGGCAAACTGCCACGGGCGGCACATGGGACACAGGTGGGCGGGATCCTCGATCGCCGTGAAGCCTGCGTTGGGTGGGTGCCCGGCCGTGCGCGACCCCAGCGAAGCGAGCGCGCGCAGGTGGGCCTCGGCGTGAATACTGATTCGATGGTTCGTGCGCAGCCACTCGAGGGTCGTCGTCTTGCCGCAATCGTACGCGCCGGTCGCAATGTAGACCGCGGGGAGCTCGGCCTCACTCATGGCTGCATCCACCACAGGCTCCCGGGGCCGCGTTGAATCGGGCGGTCGAGCGTCGCGGCCGCGTGCTCGACGGCCGCGACCACGCCCGGGTGATCGTCGCTGAAGTCGTGGCCCGCCAGGATCCCGCCGCTGCGGATCCGCGGCAGCCAAGCTGTGATGTCGGCGGCGACGGCCGGCTGATCGTGGGAGCCGTCGAGGAACACGAGATCGACCGACTCACGCGCAAACGTGTTCGCGGCCGCGACCGAGGGCAGTCGCAGGCACGTGGCGTCCAGCCCGAGCGCAGCGAGGTGGCTGCGGAACTCGGCCTCGATGTCGCGCGCGGCGAGCCGCTCGCGGTAGGCGAGATCAAAGCGGTCGCTGGACCCCGCCCAGGTGTCGACGCAGGTCAGGGTTGGGCGGGCTCCGGGCTGTGGGTCTGAGCCGTCGCGGAGCTCGGCCCCGCGCGCCCGGCAGGCCCCCGCGATGTACGAGGTGCTGCGGCCCAGCCAGCAGCCGACCTCTACGATCTGCCCCCGGCTCGGAGCCATCAACGCGCGCTCGACCAACCCGCGATAGGCGATGCCCTCGTCCGGCCGAAACCACCCGTCGGGCAGCGCGAGCTTGGTGATTGGGATCACCGCGAGCAGGGCCGCGAGCTTGGCGTCTGACTGGCGAAACCGAAACTCCGTGGGTCGCAGCTGCTCGAACGCGTGGGCGGCGTAGATCAGCAGCAGCGGCTCATCGATGATCGTGAACTTCTTCAGCGAGCTCGAGCGGCCAGGGTCCGCCTCCGCGGCTTCGTTCTGCGCTGGGGTCGTTGCGAGGATCACGTCCACATGGGCGAGGCGAGGGTCGTGACGCCAGCGGCGATCCCCCGGGTACCCGCCGCGATCGGTCCCATGCGCCAGGATCCGCGCGAGCTTGTTCGCTTCGCTGGCCCGCAGCAGCAGCGGACCGGTGAAGCCCAAGCTGTGGCGGCCAAGCTCGCTGCGCAGATCCGCGAGCATCAGCAGGTTGTCACCAAGATAGGGCAGGGGCGGCCTGACCACGCTGACCAGGCTCACGCGGGTACCCGCGCCGGGGGCCCGAGCACGCCATCCCAGGGCTGCCAGGTCGAGGCGAGCTTGGCGTTGGGATGAAAGATCAGCTCGTGGATCACCCCTGGCATGGTCTGCTTGGTGCGCTCGAGCTGGGCCAGATCCGCCTCTTCAAACACCACGTCGACGCCCCGATACCGCCAGACCTCCACGTAATAGTAGTAGCCCACGATCTGCCGGCGAAACTCGAACTCGGGGTCCTCGCTGATCTGATCGAGCAGCGGCTCGAGCTGGGTGCGCATGCGATCGCTGAACGCGACCACGAAGTTCTGCGCGACCGACTCGCGGTCGACATGCATGAGCTGGCGAAAGATCACGTTGTCGACCCCAAGCGCGGCCGCGAAGTCCAGGTAGTCGCGGATCCCCGCGAGCGAGTCGATCGCCCGCTCGACCAACACACACGACAGCCGCGTGCGGCACCCACCGGCGCTGGCGATGGCCACGACCTCGCGCAGCTGCGCGAGCTGCAAGCCCTCGCGGAACACCATGAGCCGGGCGTTGTGGTCGTGATCGGGGTGCGCGCGGCTGATGTTGAGGTGTTCGACGCCCGCGTTGACGATGTGCTGGATCAGCGGCGCGCCGTCGTGGGGATCGAGCAGGCCCGAGCCGTTGGTTGTCAGCGAGCGCCGCTTGGACGGGTAGCGGCTGCACAGCGCCAGGATCTTGGGCAGGCGGGGATCCTTGCTGGGCTCGCCACCGGTGATCGAGATCGTGGGCGCGAGCGGACGCAGGGCCTTTAGCGTGGCCTCGAGCGCGGCGAAGTAGGCTGCGTCGTCGGCCTCGACCGTGCGCTGCAACGCGAGCTCCCGCCCGCGCGAGGCCGGCCGCAGCTCCTCTACGCAGAACCGACAGCGAGCGTTGCAGACCTGCGCGCTGTAGACCGAAAAATTGGCGTTGGCGTAGACCGACAACGGCTGGCCCCACAGCTCGAGCGGGATCGCAGCGCCCGCGCTGCTGTTGGCGTGCAGATCAAACGCGGCGCTCTTGCGCCGCCGCCACTGCGAGACGAAGGGTCGCGGCGCTCGCTCGTTCATGGCAGCACCCGCATGGCTTCGGACCTACCGACGAGGTCGGGCCCATGGGTGCGGCCGTCGGGGTTGACCAGGGTGAAGTTGGTCCCGACCACGAACGGCGTGTCCCAGCCTGCTCGCTCGCTGGCGAAGCCATAGGCCTGCAGGTGAAACACGTTGGCGAGCTCGAGCAGGCCCGCCTTGGCCACGGCCTCGCGGACCCACGCGTCTTGGCCGGGGGCGTCGGGGCGCAGGCGGACGTTGAGGACCAGCTCGCGGTCGCGGCCAAGCGCGGCGAGCTCGTCGCGCAGCAGGGCCGCGAGCGCGAGCAGGCCGGGATCCTGGGCGAGCAGGTGGTGGTTGATCGAGAGCTTGATCGTTAGCGGCGCGCCAAGCTCGAGCAACCACGCGCGCAGAGTTTTCGGCTCGCGCGGCAGCACCACGCCGTTGGTGACGAGCACCAACCGCACGCAGCGGGGGTGGGTCTGCGCGAGCCGGACCAGCTCGGGAAACTGGGGGTGGATCGTTGGCTCTCCGCCCTCGAGCTGGACCTCGAACGGGCCCTGGGCAGGAAAGCTGGCGGCGTAGTCCTGGGTCGAGAGCCAGGTCTGGCCGCGGGGCGACGAGCAGGTGCTGCACCACGGACACGCGCGGTTGCAGTGGTTGGTGGTCGCAACGTAGAGCCGGTGCGGTCGCGCTGTCGTGGGCCGATCGCGTGGCAGCGCGCCCGTCAGCGTTAGATTTTGTGACCGCAGATCAATCATGCCCACGAAGATCCTAAGGTGACTCGGCCCTGGAAGTCACGCGTGGATCAGGCACCATTCCAGGGTGAGTGGGTTTCGAACAGGACGCGCGGGGCGGATCGCACGACTGGGTGGTCTGGTCGCGCGCCTTGGTGGTGGTGCAGCGAGCGCTCTGGGCACGCGAATCTCGAGCGGCCGAGACGCGGCGCTCGAGGCCTTGCATCGGCGCACGGCGGCGCAGCTGTTCGAGACGATGGCCGAGATGAAGGGCCTGCCCATGAAGGTGGGGCAGATCCTGTCCTTCATGGATGGGGTGGTGCCGCCGGAGTACCAGGGCATCTACGCCGAGCTGCTCTCGCGCCTGCAAGTCAACGCCAAGCCAATGGCCTGGGAGCCCATGCGCGAGCTGCTCGAGGCCGAGCTTGGCCGGCCGGTCACCGAGCTGTTCGCCAGCATTGAGACCGAGCCGATCGCGGCCGCCTCGATCGGGCAGGTCTACAGCGCGACCTTGGCCGATGGCCGGGCGGTCGCGGTCAAGATCCAATACCCCGACATTGGCAAAGCGGTGATCAGCGATCTTCGCAACGCCGGATCAATCGCCAAGACCATGCAGGCGGTTATGCCCAACGTCCAGATCGGCGTGATGATCGAGGATTTCCTCGGGCGGATCGGCGAAGAGTGTGACTATCGGCGCGAGGCCAACAACATGACGGCCTTCGCGGCGCGCTGGGCAAGCGACCCGCGCGTGCTGATCCCCGCTGTGCACCCGCAGCTGAGCGCCGAGCGGGTGTTGGTGACCGAGCTGATGACGGGCCAGCGCCTGGATCAGGTCGCAACCACAGCTGACGCGGCCCGGCGATCCGCGATCGGTGAGGTGTTGTTTTCTTTCGTGTTTCGCTCATTGTTGCGCCACGGCATGTTCAACGCCGATCCCCACCCGGGCAATTTTCTGTTCCCCGGTGACGATCGCGTGGTGTTCCTCGATTTTGGCTGTGTGCAGTATTTTGACGAGGACTCGCGTCGGGCGTTTCGCAGGGTCATTGACGCGATCCTCGCTGGCAGCGAAGGGCCGCAGCTGTGGGCGGTGCTCGCCGAGGCGCTCGAGTTCCCCGACGACACCTCGGCGCCGCTGCGCGAGATCATCGAGACCTATGTCCGCTACTGCTTCGAGCCCGTGCTCGCGCCGCAGCCCTACCGCTACACCCGCGAGTACACGACGCGGCTGTCCCAGATCACGCTAGAAGCCAAGCTGACCGTGGCCAAGAACCTGCTGCGGATCGGCTGGCGCGAGCCCAAGCGGCATGGCCTGGTCTTGCTCAGCCGGATCCTGTTTGGCATGAACTCGCTGCTTGCCAGCCTCGAGGCCGAGGCCGACTGGCGCACGCTGCTGCAACAGGCTTGATCGATCACGCGTCGGTGTCGCTGCTGGCGTCGGGCTTGGGCTCGCCGTCTTCAAAGCTCAACGCCGCGCGCAGGGCTTCGAGCTTGGCGATCGCGGCCTTGTGCGCCGTCTTGCTCTCGAAGCCCCAGCGCTTGTTGCCGTGGACGATCGTGTACGGATAGCCCCCGATCGCGCAAAACAGCAGCTCGTAGATGTTCTTGATGTGCTGATCTTGGATGAACAGCCCGCCCGGTGTGCTGGGCGAGACCCGGGTCCCCACGATGCCGCGCTCGACCATGGTCTTGTTGACGACCCAGTCCTCGCCGATCTTGCCCTTGGTCCCCACGTCGGGGAAGTCCTGCCACAAGAAGTCCACGGCCATGAGCTCGCCGTTGAGCGGGGCCGGGCAGTAGGACTTGGGCGTGCCATCTTCATCACGCTGGACCAGGTACGCGAGCCCAGCCTTGCCAAACCGAGCGGTGACCTCGACCTTCCAGGCTTCGACGCGGCTGTCTGGGTTGACGCCCGTGCGCTTGCTGCTGAGCCCAAGCACCACGCCGTTCCAGACCGCGGCCTCCATGTCTGTGTCGGCGCAGATGTTCTGGCCCGAGCGCAGCGCGACCTCGAGCAGCGACTGGAACATCGCCGGATCGTCGAACTTGGTCTCGCGCGAGAGCGTGCAGCCAAGCGGCTTGGCGAGCGGGAACGTAACGGTTTTTTCTGGCTGCGCAACGGCGACCCAGCCCTGGTCTTGCTTCTCGTAGCGGTCGAGCTCAGCCACGAATTGGTGGTGCTCGCGGTCGAGGTACACCCGGTACAGCTCGCGGGCCGCCGGATCCTGCACGTGGGTGCCCATGAAATAGCGAGCTTGCGTGGGGTTGGGCCCAAGATCGATCGTGGTCGTGTCGCGCTTGCGGACCGGGTAGCCCGTGCTTGGGTCGATGCTGTCGATCTCGAGCTCGACCTCGAGGGTGGCCCCGCTCACGTCAATCAGGTTGTAGTCGCCCTCGATGACCTTCAAGAAGCGCGGGTTGTCCTCGAGCTCGAGCTTGGCGATGTTGGGGATCTGCTTGAAGAACACGGTGTCGAGGTCGACGGGCTGACCGTCGATCGTCATGCCGATCACCGTGAAGCCGTCTTGCCGGCCGCTCAACGGCCAGCGAACATGCCGGCCCTGTCCAAGCCCGGTCAGCTGGAGGCGATCGGGGCGGCTGTCGTTGCGGGCCCCGCCAAACCGGGTGATCCCGCGCTTGATCACACCCGAGCCGTCGAAGCGCTGATAGAGCGAGCCAAGCTCGAGCACGCTGGCGATCGCTTCAACGAGCAGCTTCTTGGTCCACGTGGTCGTGGCCTGGGTGTCGCTGCGGTACTCGGTGACCGTGTTGGCGTCGTCGAGGGTGACGCCAAGCTGCTCCATGATCGCCTTGATGTCGCAGTGCCCGGCCCAGCTGACCCACTCGATCTTGCCGTTGGACACGAAGCCGTTGCGGTCCCAGTCGAGCCGCGCGTGCTTGCGCAGTCGCGGGTCATGATTTGCGCGGGTGAAGGTGATGTCTTGGGTGGCGAGCGGGACCCTGCGCAGCTGGTCGTCGCCGACCTCGATCCGGGTGCCGTCTTCGAGGTGGATGCCCAATTCGGATCGGTAGACCCAGGCGCCGGCGTGGGGGTGAGCTGCGTCGTCGCCCGCTCCGAGGCCCGGATCGACGCGCAGCAGCTCGTAGGCGGGGACCAGGCTCTGCGCGGTCGCGGGTGTCTCGGACACGATCTTGCGCGTGTCTCGATCGATCATCAGGCCGCCCAGCGTGCGCTCGATGTCGGTCTCGGCGATGCCCGAAAACGCATACTTGTGACGCATTAAATGATCGAGGTGATTTTGGGCCTGATCACGCTGGAGCATGATCGCGTTGGCCTGGCCTGGGGGGAGCACGGCCAGGGCCTCGCTGCCTTCGGGCGGCAGGCTGGCGAGGATCGCCTCGAGGTAGTGCACAAACGGCGCGTCGTGCTGGTAGCTGTGATAGGTGCCGGTGTCGACGTCGTCGAATTGTAGCTTGGTCGCGTAGGCCAGATCCTCGAGCTCTTTGATCGCGTAGTCGCCGGCGGGGCCGAGCCCGGCCGACGCTGCGAAGCTGCGGACCTCTGCAAAGAAGCCCGCGATTCGCTGGGTACGCACGCTGTTGCGGGCGTATTTGCGGCTGTTGGGGTGGGCCAGGGTCAGATCGAGATCCGCGGCGGCCAGCAGCTCTGCGTGGGCGTTGAGGGCGGCCGTGATCGCGGCGCGCAGGGCTTGCGCGTGGGTGGGCGCGGGGTCTGGATTGAACAGCTGCGTGGGCGGGGCGGGGTCGTCCCACGCCGGCATCTCGAACTGCATGCGCGGGTGCGGGCGCCCGCCGTCTTCGCTGGCGAATAGCGACACCTGCGTGCGGCCACCGGGTTTGAGCGGCGCCGCTCGGACATGCTTGATCCGCACGCCGCCAAAGTCGTCGGCGTCTGCAGCCGCATTGAAGCTCATCCAGGCATCGTCTCGTCGAATCTTCACGCGGGCTCCTCCCGATATGTGGGAAGGCATCATACATCGCCAAGGCTGGCCGAGCGACATTCTGTCCGCTCGTCCTAGCAATGGGCCCTTGGCGCCGGCGCCCGAATGGAGCAACTGGAGCGGTGATCTCGTTCATCCACGCAGCAGCGCAGGCGACGACGTCGACGTCGACGTCTCGCCAAGCTCCGCGCTCAGTTTTGATTGACCTTCTTGGCCTTGAGCGTGATCGAGTCTTTGCCCTTCACGCTGATCTTGGTGCCCGCGAGCACGATCTCGCCGTTCTTGCTGAGCGTGATCGAGGCTTTGCCGACCTTGATCGTCAGATCGGACTCGAGCTCGATCAGCCCCTTCTTCTTGCCGGCGATCGTGAGCTCGCCCTTGGCCGTGACCGCGAGATCTTTGCCGGCCGAGATGCTGAGGTTGGCGCCTGCGCTGGCACCGAGATCCTTGCGGGCGCTGTGTTGGATCGAGGCCGCGTCGACAGACTTGGACCCGACAACGCTCTCGCCGCTGCTTGCACCCACGGCGACGGTCTTGATGCCGCCGACCTCCTCGAGCATCGCGGCGCCGACCGAGGTGTTCATGGCCCCGCCCACGACCGTAGCCAACATGCCGCCCACGGTCACGGTCTTGGCCACCAGCACGCTCTGGCTCGCGCTCGCGCCGATCGTCTCGCTGTGGCTGCCGCCGATCGTCACGCTCTGGTCCGCGCCAATGCCCACGACTTGGTTCTCACCCACGGTGAGCGTCATGTTGGCGCCGATGACCTCGAGCTGATCCTCGCCAACGGTGACGTTCTTGTTGGCCCCGATCGACTCGGTCTCGTTGGCCTGCACGGACTTGCGGCGGTTGTTGCCGACCCGCAGCGACTCGTTGTGGCCGACGGTCTGGGCCTTGTCGTGCTTGATCTCCGTGTTCCAGTCTTTTTGCCCGTGGAGGTAGATTTCTTCGGAGCCGGCGGCGTCCTCGAAGCGCAGCTCGTTGCTGCCGCCGCCGCCCGGCGAGCTGTTGGTTCGCCAGCCGCTCTGGGTGGACTTGCCGGGCAGCGCAAACGGGGGCTCGTTGGCGCCGTTGTAGACGCAGCCGGTGACCAGCGGTTGGTCGGGGTTGCCCTCGAGGAACTCGACGACGACCTCCATGCCCACGCGTGGGATGAACTGCGCGCCCCAGCCTGGGCCGGCCCAGCTCTGCGCGCAGCGGAGCCGGCACGAGGTCCCGCCTGATCCGCCGCCCTGATCGGGGTTCTTGGTCCAGTGAAACTGGACTTGGATCCGGCCGCTGGCGTCCACGTCGATCTCGCCGCCACCGACGACGGTCGCCGTCTGTGGCCCGCGAACCTCGGGCTTGGGCGTGAGCTCGAGCGGGCGAATCACGACGGTCGCGGGGACACACGTCAAGTTGTTGCGATAGACCTGCGCGCCGCCCCGGTCGCCGCCGTACTGATGAACGATGCTGGTCACCAGCCACTCGCTTGGCGCGCCTTCGTGGCCAACGCCGTCGAGCATGAACCGGTGGCCGACCCGCGCGAGCGAGGCGTTGCTCTCACACGTTGCCAGCGAGCCCGACATGCGCAGGCTCTGCTGAAGATCTTGGGTGCGCTGGCTGAGCTCGCCGCTGCCGAACCGACGCTGGCCGTGATCGACGATCTGCCGGATCCGACCCCGGGCGTCGGCCTGGCCGTGGGCCTCGGCCAAGCCGGCGGAGGGGCTGCCCGCGTCGAATTCACTGAGCGAGACCGAGGTCACCGTCAGCTGCTGGGCCCACTCGAAGGCCTGCAGCGACTCGAGGTCGGCCTCGTCGGGGTTGTGGGCGATGAGCGGGAGCGTGGCCGTGCCGTCGACGTTGGCGTGCTTGGGGTAGTCCTCGTTGTCGTCGCACAGCGTGAGGACCTCGTGGCCGCGCTCGCCGTCGTGGGCGAAGAACCATGTGATGCCCTCTTCTTCGAGCAGCCGACACACGAAGTCGTGGTCGCTCTCGCGGTACTGTACGCAATAGCCCCGCGGCGAGAGCCCGCGCTGCAGGTGGCCAAATTCCACGCTGCGGTCGTACTCGTCGAGGGTGTTGGCGAGCACTTCGCGGACGATGTCTTGGACCGACATGTCTTGCCAGATCCGCGAGTTGATCCGCGACTTGGCCAGCGCGAACGCGGGGACCACGGTGACCCGCGCGTGGACGTGGTGCTCGTGGTGGCCAAGGTAGTCGACGCGCGCGACGACGCCATGAACGAAGCGTGGCGGGTGCTCGCCACGATGCATCGAGAGCTCGCAGGTGGTCCCAAGCAGATCACTGGTGTCCGCGTGGGTGTCCTGTGTCTCGACGTCGAGGGTCGCGGTGTAGTGATCGTTGAGCGACTCGGTGAGCGAGAAGCTGGCGACCTCCCAGCTCTGGTCGGGGTCGTTGTCGAAGCTGACGCTGATCTGCAGGTTGGCGAGTCTGGACATGGGCTCGCGTCGAGCCTACAGCATCTCGAGCGATCTGCGAGAGAACATCGCCGATCTTCGCGGCTCGAGCCGCTGTTTAGCGTTGAGGCCGTCGGGCGACTCGGCTCATGGCGTGGACGATGCCGCTCTGTAGCGTGCTGAAGCTGACGAAGCTGTCGACGTCGGTGCCGATCTCGATGAGCGAGCGGACCACGTCCGGCCGGATCCCTGTCAGCAGCACCTCCGCCCCGACCAGGCCGGCCGCCCGCGTCGCGCGGGTGATGCCGACGACCGCCTCGAGGTCGATCGATCGGACGCCAGTGATGTCGAGGATCGCCACCTTCGCGTGCCTGGCGACGATGCCCTGCAGCAGCACCTCGGTCATTTGAGTAGCGCGGTGCGCATCCACGGGCCCGACGAGCGGCATCACGAGGATCTGATCCGTGATTGGGATGAGCGGCGTGGACAGCTCCTCGACCAGAATCGCCTGGCGCTGGACAGCCTCACGCAGGCGCCAGCGCTCCTCGTCGAGTCGTCGGCTCTCGGTCGTGTCGCGGACGACACACACGAGCCCCACGAGCTTGCCGCGATGACGCATCACCGACGCCGAGAGCGACGCCGTGACGACCTCGTTTGTGTCGCCCGACTTGCCCGACTTGTCCGGTCGCGACAGCACCAGCTCGAGCTCGCGCCCGCCGCTGGCGTCGAGGAGTGACTCCACTGCGACGCCGGGGAGCGCCTCGGTGAGCGGCTGGCCCAGCAGGTCCTCGCTTGGGCGGCCAACGAGCGTGCTGGTGGCTCCGTTCGCTGTCGCAATGATCCCTTCCGGATCCGCGACGATCACCGCGTCCGTCATTGACTCGATGATATTGGTGACATAGTCGCGGGAGACGGTGGATGACGACAGCTCTTCGCCCAACATGTTGAGGCCAGCAGCCATCCCGTCAAACACATCATTCGAGTCACTGATCGTAGCTTTGCGGGCGTAGTCGAATGACACGAGGGCGACGACCACCTCGAGCAATTCCTCGAGTCGCTGCTCCGCTGCGACGCGCAAGGCACGCTCTGCGCGGGCTGTGTCACGGATTTGCTGGGACACCGCGAGCAGCTCCGCGATCGGGTCGCCCTGGGTCGGGTCAGGCGGCGTGGCGACGCCGTGCCCGCTCTCCAACAGGGCTTCGAGCAGATTGTCCCGGATCGTCTCGATCCTTGGATCTTCACCCTCGAGCACAGTCATTCTAGGAGTCCGTGGTGCGATGCATCGGCGGAGAGGCCAAGCGAGGGGGCGTGAGGCATTGCACCATGGGCCTAGCCGCCGAAACTCTCGAGCCACGCGATTGCCTCGGTGTCCGAGCGAAAGAACCGGGTTGGCGTGTCACGGCTGCCGTACACCGCGAGGAAGATGTTTCCAATGATCCGTGCAATCGGGGGCCCGCCGATCAGCGCGAGCGCTAGAAAAGCCTTGGACTCCGCATAGTGCTGCCTTGCTGCGTGATCGACTGACTTGGCTCCGGCGATGTCGACGAGGATCCCGATCTGCTTACCCTGCGCCAGGGCGAGCTGGGCCACGACGTTCTCCTTCGCTTCCTCGAGTCCACACTCGGCCCCAGCAGCGTAGACGAAGCGCAAGATGCCGTGCTCCTCGTCCAGCCAGGTCACGCCCGTCTTGGTTTTGACTTGCTGCGCTGCCATGTCGACTCCGTCTCGCTTTGACCTGTTCACGGCGCATCGGCCCGACGCACGCCGCGGGTGGAACACACGTGGCGATCCTACGGCCTGGTCATCCACGCGGGCAAGCCCCTGCCGCCCGAGAGTATGTGTGTCGCGTATCGTGGCTTACCTTCCTTCGTTGGGGGTCACGGACCCTACTCGACCGGGATGCAGGCCTCGACTTCGACGGTGTCGGAGTTGTTGTTCGAGAAGCACTCCAGCGTGGTCTGGCCGCCCATCCCGTCGTCGTTGGTGACCATCGTGATCTCGCCGTCGATCTCATTGTCGATCGCGCAAGACACCTCGCGACACTCGTCGACGGGCACGGGCTCTTGGGTGTAGGCCACGCACAAGATCACGCCCTGCATCGGATCGCCAAGGTAGAAGGTTGCAGGCAGCGTCGAGCCAACGGCCTTCTTGCCGCGGTTGCAGACCGTGCCAGTCAGCAGGGTCTGGCCGTCTTCGATCGAGCAGGTCGCGTCATCGAGGGCGCCCGTGATGTCGGGCAGGGCCTCGGGGGGCGTGTCGCCCTGGCGGTTCTGGCGATAGTTGTTGAGCTCGGGATCCAGGTAATTCTGCGACAGGCCCCAGCTCGCAGCGTCGGGGACGCTCAGATCGTCGTTGACGTTGGTGATCGAGTAGGCGTGCTGGTTCCACAGGTTGCGCGACGAGGCCCAGCGATCCAGGCGATCGCGGAGCACCCGAACACCGGTCAGCGCGATGCCCATGGGGTGGGTCGCCCGGCAGGTGTTGGCGCCCGCGCCAGGGGTGTTGGGCAGCGGCGGGGTGCAGGCGTGGCCGGCAAGGCACTCGCTGTCGTCAACGCAGCGACAAAAGCCCGCGTCGCAGCTGCCCGAGGTGCAGTCGTCGTTGTCTTCGCAGCGCACGCCCACGTGGATCGGGTCGATCGTTGGACACGCGACGTTGCAGTTGGAGTTGCTGCCGATCAGGATCTCGGTGTTGTCGTCGTTGTCGGGGTCGGCGACGATCGGGTTCTCGTACCAGGTGCAGGAGGTCCGCGCGGCCGAGTACAGGACCTCGCCGGTGCTGCCCTCGTAGACCCGCACGAAGCACTCGTCGCCGTAGATCGCCTCGGCCTCGCCGTCGCCCTCGAAGTCGAAGATCGACGAGCCGGTGGTGGCCGAGCTCAGATCCTGGCTGGGCTTGGACCACCGCACCCACGGCCCGGCGCAGCTGGGATCGTTGCCGTCACAGTCCAGGTCGAACACGCGATAAAAATTGCCGCCGGCCGAGGCGATCTCGGGGCGGCCGTCGTTGTCGAAGTCGCCGATCGTGGGGGGGCCGCCGCCGACGATCGTGCCGCCGTCCGTGGTGGACAGCAGCTGCGTGCCGTCGAGGGCGTGAAGCGAGACCACCCCGCCACCCACCGTCACGATCTCGGCGTAGCCATCGAGCACCAGTGGGTTCCACTCGCCCGGCTGCAGGCCGGGGCTGCCAAAGTCCGCGAACGCATAGTGGCGCCCGCCGGGCCCGCCCGGGGCCTTGTACTCCCACGTGCTGGTGCCCATGTTCCACGCGTACACGTCGTCGGCGATCAGATCGGGGATGAAGTCGTGATCGAGATCGCCAACGACCGAGATCGTCCCCGCACCCGCGCTGGGCATGACCTGGCCGGGGTTGAGCCGGGTGCCGGTGACGCCGTCGTAGACCTCGCTGCCGCTGATGACCTCGGGCTCGCCGTCGCCGTCGAGATCGTGGATCGACGGGCCATCCCAGCGGCTGACGACTGACAGGTCCGACTGCCCGTCGCTGGTCCACATGGTCACGTAGCGCTGCTGCTGTTGATCCCACGTGAACGCCACGAGCCCAGTGACGGCGCGCTGGGTGACGATCTCGGGGCGGCCATCGCCATCGAGATCCGCGATCGCGGGGGGCGAGGCCGCGACGACCGGGTTCATCGGATCATGGATGCTGTCGACGAGGCTGCAGTTGTCGCCGTTGAGCACGCGGATGACCCCGTGGTAGGCCGGGTTCGATCCCCAGCCAGCCTCGGCGCCGCCGTCGGTGTAGTTGTAGGTCACGATCACGATCTCGCCCGCGAACCCGCTGTCGTAGGGCAGCTCGGCGACGAGCGGGGTCGTGAGCACGCTGGCGTGATCTGGAAACGGATCGTTGGGTCCCGGCGTCGTCCACTCGCACTGCACGTCGGGCTCGAACAGGCCGATCACGATCGGCTCTTCGCACTCGGGATTGGACGGCCCAAACGGCCCGGTGCCGAACGGAATGCACACGCCGGGCTCTTCGCCCTCGGGCAGACAATCGGGCGCGTCGCAGCAGTAGGTGTCGCCGCTGCAGTCGTCGTGGGTCTCGCACGGGCCCTCGCCTGGGGCGCAGGCTCCATCGACGCAGTGCAGCTCGTCGGGGCAGTCGCTGCTGGCTTCGCACGGCGCCCCGCCTGGGTCACCGTCGCCGTCCCCCGTGTCGCCGTCGCCGTCGCCGGTGATCATGGTGTCGCCGGACTCTTCGTCGTTGGACTCGGTCCCCGCGGTGGTCAGGCCGGTCTCTTCGCCGCCGAGGGTGGCACGTGCACTGTCGTCCCCACATCCGCCGACGCCGAGCGTCAGCAGTGAAACGGGGATCGAGGCGCGAAGCAATTGGCGCGAGCGAGTCATGACGGCCCAGGGTACTCCCTTCCGAGCCGGCCCGAGGCCCCAGAACCGCGGGGCGCTCAGGCACAGGCGGCATAGGCCGAGGTCGGGTTCATTCGTGAGCGGCCCACGATCCCGGCGCGGGCGGCCAGGCGCAGGCTGAGGTCGTAGAGGTCCCGGCGTTCGTCGCAGCGGGTCTTGAACAAGATTCGGTGCATGTGCTTGTGGACGGCGGTCTCGCGGATCCCCAGCCGCCAAGCGATCGCGCCGCAGCTGCGACCAAACAGCACGTGGTGAACGACCTGCTCCTCGTACTCGCTCAGCGAGAACGTGGCCACGAGCGCGTCGACCAAGCGGCTGATCAGCTGGCTGGTACGGACCGCGTGCTGGTCTTCCTCGCCAACGGGTGGGGGGCAGGCGAGGGTGCGGGCGAGGGGCAGGGGAGCGTCACAGCGGACCGTGGGGTGGAGGCGAGTGGGGGCGTGCATCGTGCGAACACCATGCGTTGGGGACGGGCGAACCGTCAGGGACGGCAGTGCCACCGATCGGTGTGGCCCCCGACCCCGCGGGCGGGGCGGGGCCAGGTCCGCCAAACGGGTCTGCGGGCCGGGGGGCGGCTGTCTGGGCCGAGCGCGCGGCCAGGCCCGGCGATCGGTCACGCGCGCGAACCGGGCGTCACCGATCGTCACCGCGCGAGCAGCTGTCAGCTGCGCCGACGCGTGAACCCAAGCAGGCCGAGCAGGCCGAGCAGCCCGAGCCCAAGCGGACCACCGCCGCCGCGCCCGCTGTTGCAGGCGCAGCTCGCCGCGCCGCTGTCCGCTGCGCCAGCCCCGGACTCGCCAGACCCACCCGACCCCGACCCCGACTCGTCGCCCCCCATCGGCTCGCCCGTGCTGCACGGCGTCTCGAGGTTGTGCCACTGCACGGCCTCGAGGATCTCCGCTTCGTTGTCGACCAGGAGCTGCGTTGGGCCGCTCGCCGGCACCGCTTCGATGCGCAGCGCCCGGGGCATGTCGGCGATCGTTGGCGAGTCGAACGGCCAGTTCCCGTCGTCCTCGACGCACAGCTGCGCGCTCGACTCGCCGGCACCCTGCGACGGCGAGATCGTGAGTGGGACCGTGTAGGTCGTCCACGCCAGCCCGGGAAGGACCAGCGCCTCCGTCACGCGTTGCTCGAACACCTCTGGCAGCTCGGGTGCTGGGTGGAAGGTGGGATCCAGGGTCATCTCATGGGCCGACATCGTCGTGTGCAGGCGCGTCAGCATTGGCCACCGCTCGAGCAGCTCGCCCGCGTGGGCGCCCGGCATGATGACCCGCTCCTCGAACGCCGCGGCAAACCCCGCGAGGTCCCAGGTGAGCTCGCCGAGCGCCTCGAAGCCCGAATCGATCCCGCCGCCGACCAGCAGGTCTGGGTTGTAGAGGTACGCGTACCAAAACTGGATCTCGCTGAGCAGCCAGTTTTCGGGTGGCGGCAGGAACTCGCGCATCACCGCCACCAATTGTGGGCTCGGTACGTCCGGCGACGGCGGCAGCATGCCGAAGTCGTCGAGGGTCTCGAGCAGCTGGTGCTCCTCCATGGACTCCATGCCTTCGGAGGTCCAGTCCGGTTGGGTGAAGGTCGAGGTTTCGATCCGCTCGCTCGGTCCCGCGTACTCGGTCACGAACGCCTGGCCGCCCGCTTCGTCGACGGCCGTCGACACCAACTCGATGTAGGTCGTGAAGTCGAGGTTGGACCAGTCAAACGCCATGGGGTTGAGGACCACGTGCTTGTAGTTGGCCGGGCCCCACCGCTCGTCCCCCAAGAAGTAGGCGCGGATCCCCATGTCGTCCTTGGCGGCGACGGCGGTCAGGCGGATCGGCACGCAGGGCTCACTCGCAACGAAGCGAAACACGAGCGGTTGGATCGCCTCGACGTCGGCGCCCGCCGTCAGCTTGACCCCGGTGATCAAGAAGCCCTCGTCGATGTACTCCTGGATCAGTGGCTCGGCGTTGTCCTCGAACGCGTAGTCGTTGGCGATGAAGAACTCGATCACCTCGGACGCGGCGCCACCTTGAAGGACCACGACCTCGAACTGGCCAACCACCTCTTCGTACACGACCGAGGGTTCCTCTGGCTCGTCTGGGTCGTCGGCTGGGACGAAGCTGAGGTTGCCGCTGCCGTTGTTGCTTGGTCGATCGTCCGGGTCCAAGAAGGTGCGGTTCGTGTCCCACAGGGGGATCGTGGTCGCCGACATCACCCGAAACATCTCTTCGGATCCCAGCGACACCTGGGGCACGGCGGCGACCGGCACCATCCACGCGAAGCGCTCGGCCGCGCCCGTGTATTGGATGCGGACATGGACCTCCATCTCGTTGCCGTCGCGGATGAACAGGATGTCCTCACCGGTCTGCTCGACCGGCATCGGGTTCGGTCCGCCGTCGCAGAAGGTCCCGCCGCAGGCCTTGGCCGCGGCCGGGGTCAGGGCGATCGGGAGAGCGAGCGCGACCGCTGGAAGCAGCGAGATCGCTGCGCTACGGAGGGTTTTCGTCGTGTTGGTCATGCCAGGCTCACTTCATACCAAAGTTACTTTTGGCGGTAAAGGTAGTTTGTGTGAGCTGCGCGATTTTGACCAGGGCGACCCGCGTGGGCCGGGGCGAGTTCGGGTCGACTACCATGCCCGTGAATGGCCCTCTCGGCGACGATTCGACGGTTCTCGATCACCCTGTCCGACAGCGATCGGGGGGTCTACGAGTCCCTGGATCTGCGGGTCGCCCAGCACCCCTCGGAGAGCGAGCGCTACCTGGTCGCGCGGGTGCTCGCGCGGCTGCTGCAGCACGACGAAGGGCTCGAGTTTGGCAAGGGCGTGTCAGCCGGCGACGAACCGGCGCTGCTGCAGCACGACCTTCAGGGCGTGGTCACCAGCTGGATCGAGGTTGGCTCGCCCTCGACCGCGCGCCTGCACAAGGCCAGCAAGACCGGCGCGCGCGTGGTCGTATACACCTGGAAGGGCGGCGAGGCGCTCGCGGCCGAGGCGGCGGGCACCGTCCACCGGGCCGAGGCGCTCGAGCTCTATGCCTTGGATCAAGCATTCTTGGACGCGGTCGCGGACGGGCTCGATCGCAACAACACTTGGTCGCTGGCGGTGGCCGGGGGCTCGCTGTATCTGGAGGTCGCCGGGAACGTGCATCAGGGCACGGTCGAGCGAATTGTGCCGGCCTGATCTTCAGCCGTCACACATGTTGATCGACCCGAGCGCGGCAGGCTCGCCGGTCGAGTCGTGCCCAATCTCGATCACCGCTCGATCGCCGCAAGCCGTGAGGGCCAACCCCATCGAGATTGCTCGACCCAGCTTGGGTATTTCAGATTGCACGATCGGGTCCCCCCGTGATCAGTCGACGAATTGCCCCACCCAGCGCCACTGCAGCGCCGCGCCGCCCTGGGATCCAGGCGCGCCCGTCACCGCAATGCGAAACGCGGCCCCCGTAGCGAACCTACCCACGCTGAACCCCAGCAGCGCGCTCGCGGCCGCGGGCATGTAGGGCATGTGGCCGACCACGAGCACGTCGGCGTTGGCCGGCAAGCTTGCCAGCGCCCCAAACAGCGCGTGCGGCCGGCTGTCTGGGTAGACGTCGTCGCGCGCCTCGACCACGCCGGCGAACCCGAGCGCGCCGACGATCAGCTCTGAAGTTTGGATCGCTCGCACGAGCGGGCTGGACCACGCGTGGGTCGGTGCCACGCCGCGCTCTGCCAGCGCACGGCCCGTCGCGCGGGCCTCGTTGCGCCCAGTGGCCGACAGGCAGCGGCCGTCGTCACCAAGGTTGTTGTTGGGCGCGAGCGCATCACCGTGGCGGACGAGGGTCAGGAACATGAGCGGCGCCGATCATACACGCGAGGCGCCCCGGAGAGGGGGAGCGTGAGTGGCGCTCCCTGTTGCGCCAGGCTGAATCTGCGCTGGCCCTGGTCGATCGCCGATCGCCTGGATATGGTTGGCCACGGTGGCGCTGCTCCGACAACGAACGCCAAAGCCGACGGCCGCTCGCGCCCACGTGGTCGCGAGCTTTTATCTGGCGCTCGCGATCGCGGGGTTCATGTGGCACGCGATCAGCCAAGAGAACAACGACTTCTGGCGTGATGCTGGGGTCGGCTACATCGAGCTGCTGTGGACACCGCTGCTGGGGGTCGCGTTTGGGTTGCTGGCCGTCGTCGGGTTTCGAGTGTTCGAGCGCCGCTGGTCGTGGCTGCCGGCCTTGCACCGCGAGTTTCGGGCGATCTTGGGCCGGCCCTCGGGGACCGAGCTGTTGTTGTTGGCCTCGGCCAGCGCGATCGGTGAAGAGATCTTCTTTCGTGGTGCCATGCTCGACGCGTGGGGCCCATGGCTGAGCAGCCTGGTGTTCGCGCTGATCCACGTGCCGGCGCGCCGCGAGCTGTGGCCGTGGACCCTCTCGGCCGGTTTGTTGGGGCTGTGTCTGGCCGGGCTGACCCTGTGGACGGGCAACCTTGGGGCTGCGGTCGCGGCTCACTTCGTGATCAACCTGATCAACCTCGCCTACATCACGCGCCGGGCCCCAGCGATCGCGGTACGTCGGCCGATCCGGCCAGCGGTCGCAGGTGGGCGCGCGCGCGGTTGAGGCCGCCCGAAGGCTCAACCGCGCGAGTTCGCGGCTTTTTTGGTGTCTGCGCGCGGTGATGTCACACCGAGCCCATGTCTGGGACGACGCGCCGACGCTTCATGCAGTCGCTGTGCGGTGCCCTCGTGGTGACGGGCACCTCGAGCCTGGTGCCCCGGCTCGCCCGCGGTGCCGACATCAGCCTCGCTGACCGGCTCGATCTGCTCTACAGCAACCAATTCAATTTCGACGATCTTGGCCGCCCGCGGATCAGCGTTGGCGTGATGGCTGCCCAGCGGGAGGTCCAGCTCTCGGCCCCAGGTGGACTGCAGGCGCTGCCCTCGGGCGACGGCGGCACGGCGATCCTCGGCGGTGGACGCTGGCGCATTCGTGTCGCCGACGCCAAGCCTTCGAAGCAGTCATTTCGGGTCGTGCTCGACGCGGTCCCGGCGACCGAGCTGCGCCAAGTCGACAAGCGCGCCAAGGTCTGGCGCGGCAAAGGCTTCGACGTGTCCGAGCGCGAGGTCGGCACCCTGTTCGGTGTGTCGGGCAAGGTCCTGGACACGCGGCGGGTGCTGCTGACCACGGATCTGTTCTCGTCCGAGCGCGAGGCCGAGGCCCGCGCGCGCGAGCTGGCCGAGCGCCATGGCTTGATCCCCCGCCTGCACCCCGAGGTCGAGCGCCGCGCGAGCGGGCGGATCCTCGCTGAAGATCTCGAGACCGGCGTCAGCGTCGAAGCCGAGGGCGTGCTGTGGTTCTCGCCCACGCGGGCCGACAAGATGACCGTTCACGACGTCGCCCACGAGGGCGGCGGCGGCTCTGAAGATCGTCGCTATCGCGGGCAGATCTATGTTGCGATCGATCGCAAGGGCGAGCTCGCGGTCGTGAATTTAATCGGCGAGGCCGAGCTGCTTGCAGGCTTGGTGCCGGCCGAGATCTACGCTTCGGCGCCGAGCGAGGCGCTCAAGGCCCAGGCCGTCGCGGCCCGGGGCCAGCTGCTCGCCAAGGTTGGCAGCCGGCACCTCGACGATCCCTACTTGCTGTGTTCGCACCAGCACTGCCAGGTCTACGCCGGGGCCGACAGTGAGCACCCGCGGACCAACACCGCCGTCGATCGGACGATCGGTCGCGTGCTCATGCGGCCGAATGAATCGCAGCTGGTTGACACGGTGTATTCGGCAAATTGTGGCGGTCACACCGAGCACAACGAGCAGGTCTGGGCCAGCCCGGCAGATCCGCAGCTGCGCGCGACCCCGGATCCCAAGCTTGGCGAGGACTTCGCCAAGGGCATCGACGCCGCCAACATTCAGGCGTGGCTGAGCGCAAGCCCGGCCGCCTACAGCAAGCCGAGCTCGAGCCACGTGGCCTCGGCGTATCGATGGACGACCGCGCTGGATCCGGCCGCGGTCGCCGGCAACCCCGAGGTCCCGCGCAGCTTGGGTGACCTGCAGCGAATCGAGATCCACGCGCGCGGCCGCAGCGGTCGGGCGACCCACGCCACGCTTCATGGGGCCCGCGAGCAGGTCGAGATCCACGGCGAGCTGCGGATCCGCCGGGCGCTGGGCGGGCTCAAGTCATCGATGTTCGTGGTCGACGAGCGGCGCGACGAGTTTGGCCGGTTCGTGCTGCGTGGCGGCGGGCATGGGCACGGGGTTGGCCTGTGTCAGCACGGCGCGATGGGCATGGCCGCCGACGGCAAGACTTATGGGCCGATCTTGAACCACTACTATCGCGACTCGAAGCTGGTCCGGCTCTGGTAGCGCGGCTGCGTCGACGGACGCGCAACGTCGAAGAAGCTGCCAAGTGGCGGCTGATCGCAGAGGAGGTCGCCGACGGCGGCGGTGGCATCTTCGGCCAGGAGCGGCGCCTGCTCGAGCTGGGCGAGGACGGCCGCTTCCACGTCGAGAACGACCTCGAGGCGCTGCCTTCCCCTCGAGCGGTCCCGCTCTAGCCACGGGCTCCTATTCCCAAATCAAGCGCTGAATTGGAAAAGGTGAATGATTTGGGGCTAGTACGAGCCGACAGGCGAGCGTTTGGGGTGAGCGAAGGGGGCTCCGCCGCCGAAGCGAGGGGCTTTCGAAAGCCCCCTTGAAGACATAGTAGGCCCGAGTCGAGCGCGCAGCGCTTGATTCGGGCCTAGGGCCGGGCGAACTTGACCTGCTGGGTCATCTTGCGCAGCTCGTCGACGTGCGCCTGCTCCTCCGCGATCTGCTGCTCAACCCAGAACAGCGTGCCCTTGTTGGACACTCCGGCGACCTCGTGGACGCGCTCCCAGGCCGCGAGCATGTCCATCTCCAGCGCCAGGGCGGCTGTGAGCATGGCGGCTGGCTCGGTCTCCTGCCGGATCTTTTGTGGTGTCATGCCCGGGACTCGACCGAATGCTGCGATCTTGTCGCCCGTGTGCTCGGCGTGATCACGCGCTAGCTCGCTCGATTCATGGAAAAAGTGCCTCAGGTAATCGCGGTGGATGCCCGTGACCAGCACGGCGTGTTGCATGTATTGCAGCGCGCCCGCCAGCTCCCAGGCCATTGCGTTGTCGAGTCGATCGAGGAATTCTTCCATGTCTGCGGTCATTGCTCTACCTCTGCGATCTCCAAATGCGTCGAGACCTCGATCGAGGATAGGCAGCGACCTGACGTGAACAAGTGTCGTGTTTTGCGTTCGATGACTCGGGACGGCGCAATCACCCGATCATTGGCCCGGAGCTTTGGATGTCGTGGGGTTGTGGACACAGGGAAATGTGCTGCGAGGGTGCTCCTCGCCCACTCACGTACCTGCGCACAGGCAACGCTGGGGAGCGAAATGATGGATCGCGCAAACGCCGCCTTGGTGACAGTCGCAGGGGCAACTGTCCGTGGGCGCGGCCGTGTGGAGATCTGCTGTTCCCAGCACCGGCCGCGCAGACGAGCGCCGGACAACCGGGTATGGTCGGGGGACACATGAACGTTCTCTTGCCGGTCGTCCTGCTCTTCGCTCCGCCACAACAAGATCGTGAGCAAGCCAGGGCTGAGCTGCAGGCGGCCGTGGACAACTCCACAGATCCAGACCGACAAGCCGCCGTCGCTGCGCTGGCGGCCGCCATCGAGCTCCACACTCGGTTTCCTGGCGACACAGAGGCTATCCCAGAGTCCGTGCTCGAGGCTCGCGTGGTCCTGGTCCGGTTGTACCTCGCGATCGAAGACGCCAGCGCGGCGCAGGAGGCGATGGATGACTTGATCCGAACCGCGCGGGGCCAGACGCCGCCCGTGCGGACCTACGGCCTCGAGGTCACGGAGCTGTATGAGGCCCGGAAGCGCGCCCTGGAAGCCGCTGGCACGGCGACGCTCGAGATCGTCTGTGAAGGGGCGTGTGCGATCAGCATTAATGAGCGCCAGTCTGCCCCCGGCGCGAACCTGCTGCTGGGCACCTACAGAGTCTGGGTCAAGGGCGCCAAACCGGACGCTGGCTGGACGTTTCATGAGGTCGAGCTCGTTGAACCAGACGGAGTGGTGACGATCACCTACGAGGACCCCAACCCTCCCGCCGCGGTGGCCGTGCCAGCTCCACCCGTCGAGGCGGCGGCCAAGCGCATGCTTCCTCGGGCTGTCGAGATCGCGGGCGCGGCGACGGGTGTTGGCCTGCTCGTCGTTGGGGCGGTGTTGCTGAGCTTGGACGGCAAGTGCAGCAAGACCAAGACAGCCCCTACCGCGGAGACGACGGTTGAAGCGTGTGGCGACACCTACGAGAGCACCGTTGGCGGTGTCTCGCTGCTTGGCGTTGGCGGAGGACTTCTGGTTGTTTCGGGCGTGATGCTCACAATCGATGAAGTCCAAGTCGGGCGCGCGAAGGGGCGGCAGGTCACGGTCGCCGCATCGTTCAGGTTCTGAGCCAACGTGAGGGTGTGATGATGGGAACAACGCTGCGATCTCTCCTCCGCTCCGGTTCGTGTCTCGCGTTCCTATCGGTCGTGGGCTGTCAACTCGTGCCGCTGTGCGAAGTCCCGGGCCACGAGCACAAATGTGCGGGTGAGACCGACTCTTCTGAGGATGAGACGGGGACGGGCGACGGAGACGGCGACGGCGACGGCGACGGAGACGGTGACGGTGACGGAGACGGCGACGGCGATCAGTGTGATGGAGTTGGCTGCCCCTGCGAGTCGTCCCGCGACTGTCTCCCAGAGCACAAGTGTATTGACGATTCATGCGCCGATGCTTGGTGCGGAGACGCGATCACCAACAACGACGAGTCGTGTGACGACGGCAATGCCATGGAAGGTGACGGGTGCGACAACGACTGCTCGTACACCGAGATCCTGTCGATCGGCGCCGGAGGGGCGCACACATGCGCGCTGGTTGAAGGTGGGCGGGTTCGCTGCTGGGGGCTCAACAACGCTGGGCAGCTCGGGCTCGGCAATGTAGAGACGATCGGCGACGATGAGCTTCCATCGTCCGTCGACGACGTTCCGCTGCCGGGCCCGGCGACTCAGCTCGCGGTTGGCGATCAGCACACCTGCGCGCTGCTGGCCGACGAAGATGTCCGCTGCTGGGGCGTGAACGAGGACGGTCGGCTCGGGTATGCCAACACGATAGATATCGGGGATGACGAATTTCCGACTGAGGCCGTGAACGTTGGGGCACCCGTCACACAGATCGAGGCTGGCGCGTTCCATAGCTGCGCGCGCATCGGCACCGGTACCGTGCGCTGTTGGGGGCTGGGGACGTTTGGTCGCTTGGGCTACGTGAACACATCGATGGTCGGTGACGACGAGACTCCGGCTAGCGTGGGCGACGTCGACGTGGGCGGTGGAACGGTCAAGCTGTCCGTCGGAGGCGCGCACACTTGCGCCATTTCAATCATCGGTACCGTGCGCTGCTGGGGGCGCAACACCCAGGGCCAGCTAGGCTACGGGCACGTCAATCACGTCGGCGACAACGAAACCCCCGCGAGCGCTGGCAATGTCGCCGCGATCCCGATGGGGCTCCCGTTCAACACGAAGATCGAGCAGGTCAGCCATGGCGTGACCCACACCTGCGCGCTGTTCGAGACCGGCGACGTGCTGTGTTGGGGCAGCGCGCTGTTTGGTGAGATTGGCACCGGCGACAGCAACTTCATCGGCGACGACGAGCTGCCGGGGACTTCGTCGCCGATCGCGTTCCCGGGTCCAGCCATCGCCGTCACAGCAGGCGGCGGCCACAGCTGCGCGCTGCTCGAGACCGGCGAAGTCTACTGCTGGGGTGCGAACACCTTTGGGGAGCTGGGCTACGGGAACACGAGCACGATCGGTGACGACGAGCCACCCGCCCAGGCCGGGCCCGTGCCGGTCGGCGGCTCCGCGATCCAGATCGACGCCGGCTTCTTCCACACCTGCGCGGTCACCAGCAACCACCAGGTGCGCTGCTGGGGGAACAACGACGCGGGTCAGCTTGGGCTCGGCAACACCAGCAAGCTCGGCGACAACGAAGCTCCCAGCACAGCGGACCCAGTCGAGCTGCTATAGGCTATGGTCCGGCCTCCGATGACCGACCCGTCCAAGCGGCCGACCTACGTCGGGGTGTTTCTCCTCGCGCTTGCGACCTTGGTCGTCGAGATCCTGCTGACGAGGATCAGCAGCGTGATCGGCCTGTATCACCTCGCGTTCTTCGTCATTTCGCTGACGATGCTGGGGATGACGGCGGGCGCGGTGGCGGTGTTCTTGCTACCCAGCGCGTTCGAGCAGGCCAAGGTTCCCGACCGGATGGCCCAGGCCGCGCTCGGGTTTGCGCTGAGCACTCCGATCGCGGTTGGCGTCGCGATGTCGATGCCGCTGGTGCGCGTTGACAGTCTGATGGGCTTCTTGGCGCTCTCGCTGTATGCGGGGGCGCTGGCGATCCCCAACGTGTTCGCGGGTGTCGCTCTGACCCTGGCGTTGACGCGGGCCCAGTTGCTGACATCGATCGCGTATGGCGTGGATCTGTTGGGCGCGGCGGCTGGATGCGGGCTGGTCATCGTGCTGCTCGATCTCGTCGATGCCCCAAGCGCGGTGTTGGTCGCTGCCGGGCTCGCGGGGCTTGGCGCGGCCAGCTTTGCGGTCGGTGCTGCGAATCGCGGCCTCGCCGTGGGTGCTGGTGTGTGCGCGGTGTGTCTGTTTGGGCTTGGCTACGCGAACGCGTCTGCCGAGCAGCCCGCGCTGCGTCCGGCGTGGGTCAAGGGGGCCCCCGAGGATCTCGCGCAGTACGACTTCGTCGGTTGGAACACCTACTCGCGCATCACCGTGAACCAGCGCGTGCACGAGCGCCCGCATCTGTGGGCCGGCAGCAGGCTGTTGCCGCCCGCGCTCGCGGATCCTGTCGACCAACGATCGATCAAGGTCGACGGCGCGGCGGCGACACGGATGTTCGCGCATGCCAACGATCTCGACGCGCACGCCTACCTCGATTGGGACATCACCTCGTTCGTCCACCAGCTGCGTCCCTCCGGTCCCGCAGCGATCATCGGGGTCGGTGGAGGGCGCGATGTGATCGTCGCAGCCCGCCATGGCCACGCGCCGATCGTTGGGATCGAGCTCAATGATCTGATTGTTCACCTCCACACCCACGGCATGGCCGCGTACTCCGGGCTGATCGAGATACCGGGGGTCGAGCTGCACGCCGCCGAGGCTCGCAGCTTCTTGCAGACCGAGACGCGTCGATTCTCGGTCATCACGATGTCGCTCATCGACACGTGGGCGGCGACTGGCGCCGGCAGCTACAGCCTGTCTGAGAATGGCCTGTACACGGTCGAGGCCTGGGACCTGTTCCTCAATCGCCTCGACGATCACGGCGTGTTCACGGTCTCGCGCTGGTACAACCCCAAGTCTCCCGGCGAGACCGCCCGCATGCTCGCGCTGGCAATGGATGTGTTGTGGCGGCGCGGGGTCGAGGATCCACGCGCGCACTTGATCGTGCTGCAGAACTTGCACGTGGCGACCCTGCTGGTCTCGCCAGCGCCGTTCTCGACGGCCGACATCGACACGATGCAGCAGGCCGCGGTGCGGATGGGGTTCACGATGCTGGCCACGCCGCGCCGGGGTCCGCTCCACGAAGGTACGCTCGCCCAGCTGTGGGCGGTCCCCGATCATGCGTCGCTCGGGACCTGGGCGGACAAGCAAGCCCTGGACCTGTCCCCGCCAACCGACGATCGGCCGTTCTTCTTCAACATGCTGACCCCGCAGCGGTGGCTGCAGTCTCCGGGTAGCGCGGCGGAGCTCGACGTCGCGTTCCTCGGCAACCTCGAGGCGACGCAGACGCTGGTCTATGCCACGTTGGTCTCGCTGTTGCTGGCGCTGACGACGATCGTCGCGCCCTTGCTCGTGCGCTGGCGGGCGCTGGCGGGCGTCCCCCGCCTCGAGCTCGCCGCTTCAACGGCCTACTTCACGCTGATCGGCCTTGGCTTCATGTTCGTCGAGATCGGGCTGCTGTCGCGCCTGAACGTGTTTCTTGGCCACCCGACCTTGGCCCTCGCGGTGCTGCTTGGCGCGATCATCTCGTTCACGGGCCTCGGGAGCTTGGCCTCAGCCAAACTCCCGATCGAGTCCAGCGCAAGGCTTGCCCGTGTCTACCCCTTGATCCCGTTCGCGCTGGTGCTCGTCGCGCTGGTGAGCACGGGGCCGCTGACGCACGCGTTCGTTGGGGGCAGTCTGGCGGTGCGGATCCTCGTTGGCGTGGGGATCGTCGCCGTGCCTGCGCTCGGCATGGGCCTTGGGTTTCCGCTGGGCCTGCGCCTCGTGCAGCGGCGACGCACGCTCGAGGGGGGTCCCGAGCTCGGGCCGTGGCTGTGGGGCATGAACGGCGCGGCGGGAGTGTGCGCGAGCGGGCTGGCGTTGATAGCTTCGATGGCCTGGGGCGTGCCGGTAACCCTTGGCGTGGGGGCGGCCTGCTATCTGGTGCTGCTCCCGTGCACGTGGGTCTTGAGCCGCTGAATCGCCGCTGGGGGGATGAGGTGGGGTGCCGGCTCGGCGACGCTTGCAGTAGTCTCGGGTCTCGGTGTCGCCCAAGCTCATGCGCCTTCGTCAGTGGCTGGCGAGCCCGCGGCTGATCTGGTGGGTCATCGCGCTGGTGATCCTGCTTGGGCTCCCCACCCTCGGCATCGAGCTGGTCGGTGACGACCTCGCGCAGCACGAGTTCCTCCGGGCCCAGCAGCAAGGTCGGTCCAGTCAGCCCTGGTGGAACATGTTCGCCCTGGTCGAGGGGCCGCGCGCGCGGACGGAGGGTCTGCGGACCTCGGGGCGCTATCCGTGGTGGGTTGCCCCAGATCTGCGGGTCGTGTTCTTTCGCCCGGTCACGGTCGCGACTCACTATCTCGATCACACGCTGTGGCCGCGAACGTACTGGCTGATGCACCTGCACAGCGTGGTGTGGCACGCGTTGGCGTGCGCGCTGGGCTGGGGGCTCGCCCGACGGCTGTGCTCGAGCCCCGCAGCAGCCGGGGCGGCGGCGTTGGTCTATGCGGTCTCGTTCTCCCACGTGATCCCAGTCGCGTGGCTCGCCCACCGCAACGGCTTGGTGTCGACCTCGCTCGCCCTCGCGTGCGTGCTCGCCCACGATGTTTGGCGTCGAGACGGCCGGACGTGGGCGGGGCTGCTCGCCCCGCTGCTGCTCGGGCTCGGGCTGCTCGCGGCCGAGGCGGCGATCGTGACGCTCCCGCTGTTGGTCAGCCATGCGCTGTTCGTCGACGAGGCCAAGATCCGCGCGCGCGTGCTCGCGCTGGTGCCAGCGCTGGCTGTGGTCATTGGGTGGCGGCTTGGCTACAACGCGATGGATTTTGGTTCGACCGGATCGGGTGCCTACTGGGATCCGATCGGTGATCCGCGTGGCTTCGTCCTGAACTCGCCCGCCCGCTACCTGAGCCTGCTGAGCGTGAGCGTGTCGCCTCCTTTCATGTTGGGCTTCCCGTGGCGGCTGTGGCAGCTCCTCACGATCTGCGTTGGCTTCGTCGTGTTGGCGTTCGTGTTCACGACCAAGCTGCCGGCGGCCCGGTTTGGCGTGGCGGCGGTGCTGCTCGGGTGCGTCCCGCTGACCGCGAGCCTGCCCGGCGATCGGCTGTTGATCTTGACCAGCTTCGGGACCGCGCTGGTGTTCGGCGAGCTCATCGTCGCGTGGTTGCTCTCGAACAGCGGGCGGCTTCGGAGGGCCTGCGCCGCGCTGGTGGTGGTCGTGCACCTGTTGATCCCCGCGGTCGCGGGCCCCTTGCAGTCGCTGAGGATCGACGAGCTCGCGCCAGAGGACGGGGCGATCCCCGTGTTCGCGCCGCAGCTCGACAACGCGGGGCTCGACAAGCGCGGCCTCGTGATTGTCCACGCGCCCAACCACCCCAGCGCCGCCCAGTTGCCGCTCACTCGCCGGGCGCGGGGGTTGCTGGCGCCCAACTTCGTGTGGTTGCTGCACGATGGGCCGGAGCCGCCGATCATGCGCCGCCTCGACGCGCGGACGATCGAGCTGCGGGCGCCGCTGGGCTGGCCGTCAAACCACTTCTCCGGGTTCTGGCGTAGCCACACGCAGGTGCCGTTCGCGATCGGCGACACGGTAAAGACCATCGACTATGTGGCGACCGTGACCGCGGTCGAGTCGGGCAAAGCGACCGTCGTGGAATTTCAGTTCCGCGCGCCGCTCGAGCACCCTTCGTTTGCGTGGGTGAGTTGGGCAGGGGCGGAGTTCGAGCCCGTGGATCCGCGTGAGTGGCCGGTTCAGGTTGACGACGCTCGGTAGCCACCGCGACCGCGACTCGAACGGGTCCGGCTGTGTTAGGGTTGGCTGTGCCAAGGCGCAGACAAGCTGCTGCTCTCCAACTGCCCACGGTTGGGCCAAGCGCCCGATGGCTCTGCGCTGGGTCGGGCGTGGATGGCATGGAGGGCACAGACGCGACGTGGCTCGATCCTGACCGCGCGCTGTCGGTCCTGCGTCGCGCCACCTCGACGTTGACCTTTGATCTGCGTCGCGTCTCGCTGTTCATGGCCTCGCAGGGGCTTGGTGATCCTGGCTCGCGCACCGCGAGCCAGGCCTGGAGGCAGATCGCGCAGCTGCTGCGGCTTGGGCAGCTGCGCGTGGTCGAGCGCTCGCGCGAGCTGTCCCGCTACTCGCATGACCACATCGCACCAGGGCCCGCGCCCACACCTAGCGACCCAGGCGTGATCGAAGACGCGTCCGCGTGGTTCGAGTTGGTGCTCGAAGATGACTACGGCCGTGCGCTCGCCGAGGTCGAGCACCGCCTCACGCTCCCGGATCTCTCGGTCGTCAAAGGACGCTCGGACACGAGCGGCCGCGTGTTCATCGAACAGATCGCCCCCGGACACTGCAAGCTGGAGCTCACCCTCTCCAGCTGGCCCAACGCGGACTCGGGCCAAGCGCCTGCGGCCACGCCCTCGTCGCGGCTGCTCGAGCGGCGCGCCCCCTTCGACGGGCGTCTTCCCAGCTTCACGCTGCCGACCTTGGTGCACAACCGGGTTCGCCTGCGGCCCTCGCCGATCAAGGCTCACGCCGCGGCGGGCTTTCGCGCAGACTCTTCGTTTGTCAGCCCAGGCTTGGCCGCCGCGCTCAGGCCCATGCGCCAGCCGCTCGAGCACGCGTCGGCGCAGCTGGCGTTGTTTGGCCACACCGATCCCGCGGGTTCGGGCGCCAACAACAAGGCGCTGTCCGAGCGCCGCGCGGCGGCGATGCGCGCGTTGGCGAGCTCTGACGCCGACGCCTTGTACGAGATCGCCAAGCACGAGCGCTGGGGCCTCGACGCGTACCAAGCCATGCTGCGCGGGCTGGGGTTCATTCCGGGCGCGATCGATGACACGAGCGGCCCGATGACCGACGCCGCCATCGAAGCGTTCGTCGAGGCCAACACCCAGCGCTGGCTCAGCGGCTCGGCGCCCAGCCAGGGACCGGCGCTCGACGAGCAGACCCAGCGGGCGATCATCAGCGCCTACGTCGAAGAGTATGGGCTCGGCCTCCAGCCGAAGCGGCTGCTCTCGAGCGTCGCTAGCGGCTGCCGCGAGTTCAACTCGGCCGGCATCCGGCCCGAGCGCGCCCGACGGGTCACGCTGGCGGTGTTCACCGACGCGTCTACGTCGCCTCGCGCGAGCGATCTTCCCTGCGTGGAAGGGAACAGCGGCGCGTGCACGCTGGACCTGGAAGACGGCCTGCGCTGCCGGTTCTATCGCCACGCCGTCGCGCCCCAAGATCTCGATCGGGCAGTCGTGGAGTGGTTTGACTTCGCGTGGTTGCGCACGCCAACCGGCAAGATCCACCTCAGCGCGCTGACCACCGCGCCCGACACCGATCACGTCGAGTTCGAGATCGGCATCGCAGATGGTGGCTTGCCCTCGCCCCTGCCGTGCTCGGCGGCGGGTGGGAGCGGCGAGATCGTGCTTCGCAAGCTTGGTCGCGCCGCGGGCTTGGTCCGGCACGGGGTCTGCTACGCGCTGTGGGACCCCGAGGGGTTCGATCCCTTTGACCCGCGCCAATGGTTCGAGACAGATCCCAACGCGCCCGAGATCGAGGGGCTGCCGGTCCCGACCTTCAAGATCACGCTTGGCAAGGATTGGGCCTACTCGACGCCGCCAGGGCGGCGGCTCGACCGGATCGTGCTGGAGGGGGATACCCAGCGCGAGGTCATGGCGTTGCTCTCGGACGGGTCCTACGCGCGCTTTGCTGGGCGCGAAGGGTTGCAGCAAGTGGCGGCCGAAGCCGGGGGGCTGCATGTGCTGGCGCTGTATCCGTGGAATGGGTTGGTCTCGCCCGCGGGCAGGGGGGCCGAGGACGGATGAGCGGCTCGCTTCAAGCGGTGGGGGTGGGCTTCCTCGTGTTTGGGCTGCTGCTCCATCTGTACGGGCTCTATCACGTCTATCGCAAGCTCCGCCGAAGGGTCCCCGGGTGGTTCGCGCGGGGTACACAGACGGCGCCTCGCACCTGCGTCACTGGCCGGCTGCTGCCGGGCCCCGTCGAAGTGCGCGCCCCGTTTAGCGGTCGGCCCTGCGCTGCGTGGCGGCTGTCCGTCGCATGTCTGCACCCAGTGTTCGGGACCATGTCGCGGGTCGCCGATCGCTACAGCGAGGGCTCGTTCTCAATCATGTGCGAGGACGGCCCGCTCCCTGTTGTCCTCCACTCGACGACGGACAGGCGCACGAGCGCCAGCCATGTGTTCGACCTCGTACCCGCGTGGCTGCTCCCCTTGGTCAACCCGGACCACGAACGAGCCTACACAGCCTCGGTGCTTGGAAATTGGGTGACGCTGCCCACGCATCCACGCATGTCAGCGGAGCAGGCCGACGCAATACGGACGCTCGCGCTGGCGGAGGTCGAGGCGTCCAAGCTCGTCGTCAATGGCTCCAACGATCGTGTCGTCGTGACAGAGACAATCATGGACTTCGAGCAACTGTGGGTATGCGAGGGGCCTCGCCGCGAGGTAAGCGGAGCGCGGATGATCGTCGCGCCGAAGTCGGGTGGGATCGGGCTCGCGGCTAACCACGTCAAGTTTGCGCCTGCGGCCGAGCTGCACGCGATCACGCGCAGGGTCGCGCTGCGAGAGCTTGGCGTCGTGTTGGTCCTGGATGCCGTGGCGCTGCTGGTCGCGATTCTCGTTGGATTGAAAACCATCCTCTAAGGGTACCATGGCGATAATCAAGGGTATTTCCATGACCTCTCTTGGGCCCAAGGTGGACCTCGCCCAAGTCTTCGGCCAGGACGTCACGTACTCGGTGTTGGCGACGGCCTTTCATGTCAACCCCTACGAGATCCTCTCCGAGCTCGCCAAGGCCAATGGAACCAACGAAAAGGCGTTCGATGACATCCACCGGGCTTTCCTCGCCGAGCGGCCTTGGCTGACCAGCTTTAGCGATCGCCGCCGCCGGGTCGAGCAGTACTGGGCCGAGGCCCACGGTGGCGGGGGCCTCGCCAAGCAAAAGCTCCCGTTTCTCAATTGGAAGATTCCAAAGAACGTGGTCATCCGGCTGCCGCTCAGCGCCAAGACCGCGCCGCTCGTGACGGCAGACACTGCCGAAGTTTCGCGCTTCATCAAGCTGGCGATCGGCTGTCCTGAATTCGCCAAGCTCGAACTCATCATTGAAGAGCTCGAGGGAGCCGCCGAGCGGCTGGAGAGCACCTTGACGGCGCTCGCTTCCAACGTCGAGGCGAGCGGAGCGGAGTGCCTTCCATACCTCCTGTCGGCACAGCGGCTATTGCTCATGATGTATCAGGCGATCCCGAATACGCCCGAGGCCGTCGTGCATCACCACCTTCATGAGCACGACGACTTGCTCGACGAGCTTCAGCGGGTCGTCGAGCGGGCCGGGAGTCTCATTTATGACGACGCGCACCTGTTTGATTGGTACAACCATGCGCGGGTCAACGACGAGATTGGCCTGCTGTTTGCGATCCTTACCAACGGCGACAACATCAAGTGTCTGACCGCGCTCCGGTCGTCCTACGATATCGCGGAGCAGCGCGACGTCTGGGCTCGCTTCGAAGCAGCCCTGCTGCATGCGGGCTCGTTGCTGCTCCGCACCGACCGCGCCGATGAGCTCGTCAGCAACCACCTGATCCCGTTCTTGGGCGCGATGGCCGAGAGCGCCAATGTACAGAGGATGGCGCAAAAGGTCGCGGGCACCCCGTTCGAGGCGGTGTTGCGCGACGGTTGGCGCAGCGTGATTCCCAACAAACCGGCGACCCTACTGAGCACCATAGGCACGGTCGGCTCTCTCGGCGCTGGCGCAGTGGGGAACTCCCGCGGCCCAGCTTCACTCGCTGTGTCGCTGACCACGATGGCCGGGCCGCGCTTGGCGAAGTTCCTCGCGCTGCGGTCGCTCTCGCTCAACAACTCGGGAACGCTTGGCACCGCGCTGTGTCTGCGACTGTTGCTGCAGGTCGCCGATTTCTCGGCGGATGTTGACATTGACCATCTGCTCGACGCAATCCTGCCCGACCAAGGCGCACGGGTGGCGCTCGCGTCTCTCGAGAACATATCGTGGGAGACCAAGCTCATGTCCGGGAGCATGTGGACCGGCGTCTACGCGTTGGCCAATCTCGCGGCGCTCTTGTCAATTGTCAGCTCCGACGGTGATGTCACGCTCAAACGCGTGGGGCAGGCGCTTCAGACCGGGGCTCAGGCGGCGGTGCCCCTCGCCGAGATCAGCGCGGCGCTATTGGGGAAATACGCGAGGATCTCATCTGTGCTGCTGAACTCTGCATCCCAGGCCGCGCATTTCGCTGGGGTATTGGCGATCGCCATCTCGGTCTGGACCATCGGGGAGGAGGCGATGGCACACATGAAAGGGGCGCAGGTCGACTTTTCTGTTGTCGTCAATATTGTGGGGTCAGCCGCGACCGCGGTTTCGTCTGGTGTCTGGCTATACTTGGCTGTGTCGGGCATGCGGACAACCGCGCTGGCGACCGCGCTGATGGGCATCGGCAGTGTCCTCTCGATCGCGCTCCTGATCGCCTCGATCGGCTACGAGACCGCAACGCGCGGCCCCGGCACCGCCGCGTACGTGCTCGCGTGCCTCAACGAGTTCAAGGCCACCGACGCCGGCAAGACCCTGCTCAGCGACAAGACCTTCCGCAAAGAGTTCACGGCGTTCGAGAGCCAACTCGACAGCGTCAAGCCCAAGCTCGTCAGCTTCAAGGGCAAGCAGAGCGAGCTCTACACCCTCATGAAGCACTTCAGCGTCGACGGCTGCGCGACGATCGTCGAGATGGACCCGGCCGTCGTCCGTGAGATCGTTGGCCTGAAGTAGCCGCTCACCACTCGTAGAAGCCCTGCCCCGACTTCTTGCCGAGCTTGCCCTGCGCGACCATGTCACGCAGCAGCTGCGGCGGCTCGAAGTGGGCCCCCTGCTCGAGCTTGCTGGCCAGGTACTCGGCGATGCTCAGGCGCACGTCCAAGCCCACGAGGTCGGTCAGCTTCAGCGGCCCCATGGGAAACCCGTAGCCAAGCGTCATCGCCTTGTCGATGTCCTGCGCCGACGCGACGCCCTGCTCGACCATGCGGATCGCCTCGAGCCCGATCACCAGACCCAGGCGGCTGGTAGCGAAGCCGGGCGCGTCCTTGACGACGATCGGCTGCTTGCCGATCCGCTCGGCGAACGCCCGCATGCTGGCGGTGACCTCGTCTCGGGTCTGCTCGGCGACGACGATCTCGAGCAACTTCATGATGTGGACGGGGTTGAAGAAGTGCAGGCCGATCACCCGGCTCGGGTTGGGGATCGGCGCGGCGATGTCTGCGATCGACAGCGAGCTGGTGTTGGTGCCGAGCACCGCGCGCTCGCTGACGACGGCCGCGACGCGCGTGAAGATGTCGCGCTTGATCGCGAGCTGCTCGGGCGCGGCCTCGATCACGAGATCGGCCCCGCGCACGGCGTCCTCGAGCGAGGTCGTGCCAGACAGCCGCGCGATCGTTGCCTGTTGGTCGGCGTCGGTGACCTTGCCGCGCGCGACTCCCTTGGCGAGATTGCTGGCGATCGTCGTGAGCCCGGCGTCGACCTGGGCCTGACCCAGATCGGTGAGCCGGGTCGTGCAGCCTGCCATGGCGCAGACCTGCGCGATGCCATGACCCATGGTGCCAGCACCGATAACGGCGACGATCGAGATGTTGTCAGCGGTTGGCTCGGACATCCGAGCGATCTACCGCATGTCCGGCGCGATGACTGCGCTGCGGCGCCGAAACTGTGGCGTTTTGTCCGAGAACGAGCCGTGTGTTTCCATTGCTTCGCGACGTATAATCGCAATCGAATCTGCCGGGTCCCTCCCCATGGAAGCACGAAAGGTCGTTGTCACGTTGGTCTGCGCCGCCGACGACGAGGACGCGCTCGAGGCCATCGCCGACGGGCTGCGGGCGGTTGGACGCGAGGTCCGGCTGGTGCCCGGGGTCGACGTGCAGCCGCGGCGGCTCGGCGAAGCGATCGAGCGCGGCGGCGACCTGGGGTTGATCGTGGTGTGCACGAGTGGGCGGCTCGAGGGCGCACAGCTGCGCACGGTCGAGGGCTTGTTCAGCGCCCGCCGAGGCCCGAACCACGCGATGGTCCGGGTCGAGCTCTCGGCCACCGCCAACGAGAACATCGCTGCGATCTCGCGGGCGACGGAGGCGTTCGTCGCCAACCAAGGCCGTGTCGTTCGGCGGACCACGGGCGAGGGCCCCAAGCTGCGCGAGGTCATCCCCGTCGAGAGCATCTCGAGCGTCGCGCTGCCGGTGGTCCGCCTGCCCCCTGGCGAAGAGCTCGACGGCGACACCCAGCGCATCCAGCTGCCCGACAACCCCAAGTCCGCCGAGCTCTCGCGCCGCCGCCGGGCCGCCCGCGAGCGCGAGCGCGAGCGTGAGCGGATCACTCGCTCGCACCGCACGCTCAACGCCAACGACGACATCAACACGGTCGGGGACGAGCCCGTCAGCGCCCAGATGCAGCGGGACGAGGATCGCCTCGATCGCCTGATGATCGGGATGATCATTGGCGCCGGGGTGCTCGCGGTGCTCGCCGCGCTCACCTTTGCCGGCATATTTTAGGCGCTACTCGATCGCCAGCCGGACCGGCAGCAGCGTCGCGCCCTCGCCCCCGAGCTCCATGCCGCTGACCTCGACGCTGCTCTCGCTCTTGTACACGGCGATCCGGTAGCTGCCGGGCGGCGGCTCGCTGATGATGAACACGCCTTGCTCGTCGGTCAGCGCCAGAATCCGAACCGGCTCGTCTTCGCCAGCTTCGAGCTCACGCTCGAGAAACACGGCAGCCTCTGCGACCGGGGCGGCCGTTCCAGCGGCGGTCACGTGGCCAAGCACGCACGAGCTGACCCCGGCGCAGCGCGGTGACAGGATCGAGATGGTGTCGTGCAGCGGCTCGGCCTCCGGCCTGCCCGCCACGCACCCAAGCGCGAGCCCAAACGCCGCCGCTGCCGCCCAGATCCTCATGCTCCCGACAGGATCGCCCCAGTTCGGCCTTCGCGCCAGCTCCGTGTTGGATTGCGGCTGGGCATCCAGAGGCGTACGCTGGGTCGGCCCATGATTGGAACTCGCCGAGCCATCGCCCTGCTGATCCTGTCGTTCTTCACCCTGTATTTTGGGATGACCGCGTGGCTCGGCCCTGATGAAATCTACGCGCTCGGTCTCGGGCTCGCGCTGTGCTACGGCCTGGCCTTCTTCGGCGTCGCGGCCGAGTGGTTCTGGGCGCGGTGGTTTGCGATGGGCGTTGGCAACTTTGGCTGCCTGTTCCTGTTCTTGCTGCTCAAGATCGGCCCCGAGCCGATCTTCGTGTTCTTTGGCGTGAGCCACTTGCTGGTCGTCCTGTGCCTGATGGGCGAGGGCATGGCCGCCAAGTACGAGTACTCGGAGCGCGCCAGCGAGCGCTGGAACCTGCAGGAAGACTCGATGGCGCTGATGCGGCGGGCGGTGAAGTCGGCCGGTAGCACGCTGCCCTTGCTGATCATCTACGGGCTCGCGCCCCGCGGTGAGGCGCTGCAGCTGGGCCTGCTCGCGGCCGGCGTGATCGGGTTCGTCGCCCTGGTCCGCGGCAAGACTTGGGGTCCGATGCTGCTGGGTGCCACCGGCTTCTTGTGCCTGCTGGATGGCCTGGGCGTGTTTGGCCCGCCCACCATCGGGTTTTTCATGCTCGGTCCGGACACGCTTCCTGCGCTGTACGGCAAGGCTGGTGTGTTCGCAGGTGCGACCATGCTGGTGACCCTGCCGTTCATCGCGCCCATGTTCCGCTACATGCGGGCGCCCCAGTTGCCAACGCGCAACAGCTAGCGCACGCGCGGAATCGATACCGGCTGGCAAGAGCGGCGCAGATGCGTCGCTCTTTGCTTTTAAATGCCCGAAGTCCGGCCGAGCTCTGAACTGTTGTGATTCCGCGACAGCGCGGGTGAATGGGACTGCGCAATCCCAGCGCCGTGTGTGGGCCGCTGCGCAGCGATCCACCGCACATCTTTGGAGATTCGCTTCGATCTAGCTTCAATGGGCATGGTGAGCGCGACCAACCGCCTGCGACGAATGCTGCAGCCCAGCTTGCTGCGGACGCCCGTGCGTCCGGGCGCGCTGCTGATGCAGAGCGCGGCGACGATGCTGGAGCTGGCCGGATCGTTCAACGTGGTCCGGCTTGGCGAGCGTGGGCTCAACCACAAGCTCGAGCGCAAAGGCATCCGCTCGCAGAGCGTCCAGCTTGGCGACGCGAACGTGCGCTACTTCGAAGGCGGCGAGGGTCCGCCGGTCGTGTTGCTGCATGGGTTTGGGGCCTCGGCGGTGTGGCAGTGGCACGAGCAGATCGCTCCGCTGGCTCGCAACCACCGGGTGATCGTTCCCGACCTGCTGTGGTTCGGCGGCTCGTGGTCCAAGCGCCGCGACTTCAGCGTCGACTACCAGCTCGAGGTCGTGACCGCGCTGCTCGATCACCTGGGGATCGCGGAGGCTAGCTTCGTCGGGATCTCTTACGGGGGGATCATCGCTCACGAGTTCGCGGCGATGCACCCCGAGCGCGTGCGGAAGCTGGCGATCCTCGACAGCCCGGGGCGCTCGTACACCGCCAACGACCACGCGCAGATGCTCGAGCGCTTTGCGGTGGAGGACGTGGGCGCGCTGCTGGTCCCGCGCACGCCTGAAGACGTTCAGACCTTGCTGGAGGTCGGGTACCACAAGCCGCCCAAGACGCCGCGGTGGGTGCATGGGCAGGTGCTGCGGGCGATGTATGGGGAGTTCCGCGAGGAGAAGGTGCAGCTGCTCTCGAGCTTGCTGGGCGAGCTTGGGGGGCTGCGTGCGCGGCCGGGGAAGGTGCGGCATGAGACCTTGCTGATCTGGGGGGAGCATGACTTGGTGTTTCCGCTGGAGATTGGGCGGCGGTTGCAGGCGGACATGGGGGGGCGGGCTCGGTTGCGGGTTGTGGCTGGGGCTGGGCATGCTCCGAATTTGGAGCATGGGGGGCTGGTGGCTCGTTGGTTGGTTGACTTCTTGCGGTGATTTTGGGGGTTGGTTTGGTTGTTTGCGGGGAGTGGGGTGCCGATGAGGGACCGCGCACGGGCTGCAGACGGCCCGAACCCGGCTAGGTCTACTCCAGTCTTGGGACCCCGCTTCCTGTCGGGTCGTCTCATTGGCCCGACCTCGCTTCTCTTCGTTAATCTCCACGTGCGTAGATACGCCGGGTTCGGGCCGTCTGCGGCCTTGGTGCGCTCTTCGCTTTTCGGGGGTGGGTGCTCCGATCTGGACATGCGGGGGTGTGACGTGCTCGCTGGTTGGAAGGGGAGTGGTTTGCGGAGGGTGGTGGGATCGGCGGACGTTGGGGAGTGTGGTTTTGCGGAGGGTGGTGAGAGCGGTGGAGGTTGGGGGGGGTGGTGCGGAGGGGGGTGGTGCGGAGGGTGGTGATGGGAGCGGCGGACGTCGGAACCAATAAAAAAGAGGCGAGCCAGTGGCTCGCCTCTTTTTTGGTGGGTTGGCGATGATCAGCGATCAGCCGCCGACTGCACCGGAGACGCTGGCAACCGCGGAGACGCTGCCGGAGATGGCACCGGTGGCCTCGCCGAGGGCGGTGCTGACGTTCTTGAGCTCGGCGATGGCGCAGACAGCCCCGATCTTGAGCTTGAGGTTGCCGTTCACCGAGAGGTCACCGGCGACGTCGGCGACGGCTCCGCCTGAGGCGGAGATCAGGCCCTGGGCGGCGACGCCCACGCGCTCGAGCTTGGCCGAGGCGGCAAGCATGGCGGAGAAGCGGCCCTTGAAGCCCTCGAGCCAGATGCGGAATGCGGCTTCCTCGTTGGCGTCGAGGTCGCCCTTGAACTGGAACTCGACCGAGAGGCTTGGCGGGGTGCACTCGACGTTGGCTTCGGCCTTGGCTTCCACGCTGGCTTGGCACTCGGCGCTGACGCTGGGCGGCTCGACGCTGCCTTCGCACTTGCCCTGGCACTCGACGTCGGCCATGGCCGAGACGTCGCACTTGGCGGTGGCGTTGGCTTCACAGCCGCCCATGGCGGGCATGTAGGTGCACTCGCCTTCGCAGCGACCCGAGCACTCACCGCCGGCCGAGAGCTCGCAGGTGCCTTGGCACATCGACGAGCAGCTGCCGTTGCAGTTGGTGATGTTGCCGTTGCCGTCGGTGTTGCAGGTGCCGCCGGTGCACGAGGAGCACTCGCCCTCGCAGGTGCCTTGGCAGGTGCCGCCACACTCGGCGGCGACCTCGAGCTGGCACGAGCCGGAGCACGAGCCTGAGCACTCGAAGCTGGGCGCTTGGCCGGTGCACTCGAGGGTGCCGCTGGCTTCACACTCGGCGGCCACTTCGGCCGAGACTTCGCACGAGCCCATGCACTTGGCTTCGATCGAGCCGGGGTCGGCTTCGATGTCGCACTCGGCAGCGGCCGAGACGGCGAGCTCGACGTTGGCTTCGCACTTGGGCGGCTCGAAGGTGATCGAGATGCCACCTTCGAGGGTTGTGGTGAACTTCGCTTCGAGGCCGGCCGTGACGGCAGCGGTGAGATCATCGAGGCTGAGATCCGCGTAGCCCTCGATCTCGAGCGAGGCAGCGATGCCCTCGAGCTGGGCGCGGATCGTTCCGCTGACGTCGAGGGCCGCGGTGCGAACGTCGACGACGGCGCCGAAGAAGGCGTCGATGCTGACGCTGCCAGAGATGCTGGCGTTGCCTTCGAGGATGCCGGTGTCGGGGCACACGAGGCCGCACTGTTCGGCAAGGTCACCGACGGCGTCACAGCCGGGCGACGCGATGGCGATGCCCGAGATCAGGCCGCAAGCGAGGAAGGGGAGGTAGGGCTTTTTTTGGATGTCGACCATGGTCGGAAAGGCTCCGGTAGGGACCGATCTACTCGATCGATCGGAAAAATTCAGCTCGGGGGGATCGGTGAGCTTTCCGGGAGAGTCGCATTGTCTGTGGGCGTTCGACAATGGGGGATGACACGTCCAAGCGCGAAGAATTTGGATGGCTCCAGCACCGTGTGTGTGTCGCCTCGCGCGAGGAGTGATCTGTATGGGTCAAACCGCCTCGATGACTGGTCGATCGGCCACTCGCTCCGCTGTTGGGCGGCGAAACTAGAGCTCGCTGGCCCCGCCCACGAGTGCCGGAGCTGAAAGAGAGAGCGAAGCGTTCCCCCAGGAGGGCCCGACCAAGGGGCCCGAGCGGAGCGAGGGTGTCGACGCGCGCGGAGGCGAAGCCGAGCACGGGTCGAGTCGGGGCGTCTGGGGGTATAGATAGACAGAAGGCCGCCCCAGCTGGGGGACGGCCTTCTCGCAGTGGCGCAGGCGCGCCGGGACTTGCTCAGAGGCTGATGCCGGCGGCGGAGAACACTTCGAGCGAGGCGCTGGCTTGGGCCTGAAGTCCGGCCGCGGCGTCGTTCGCGATGCTGACTGCGTCGGGGACCTGCGGGATGCCGCACGACGTCAGCTTGAAGGTGCCGACGATGTCCGCGGAGCCGACGATGTCCGTCGCGGCGACCACCGCGTCTGCACCCGCGCCACCGAGCAAACCGAGCGACTCGATCAGGATGTCGGCCTTGGTCTTGCCCGCCAGCATCACGGCGGTGTGGGTCTTGAAGCCTTGAATCCACGCCTTGAATTCGGCCTGGGCCACGAAGTCGACCTCGAGCGCGGGCGACCACTGCCAGGTGACCTCGAGCGCGGGCGGCTTGCACTCGACGCTGGCGTTGGCCTTGGCGTCGACGGTGGCCTGACACTCGGCGCTGACCGAGGGCGGGGTGACCTCGCCCTCGCAGCGGGCGTCGCACTCGATGCTGGCGCCGGCCATGGCTTCGCACTTGGCGGAAGCGTTGGCCTCGCAGGTGCCGGACGCCGGCTTGTACGTGCACGAGCCGGTGCACATGCCCTCGCACTGGCCGCCTGCCGAGAGCTCGCAGGTGCCCTGACACGTGCCCTCGCACTCGCCGGCGCAGTCGCCTTGGGCGTTGGTCACCGAGCAGGTGCCGTTGCAGGTGCCGCGGCAGGTGCCTTCGCAGGACGCCGCGATCTCGAGCTCGCATGAGCCCTCGCACGATCCTTGGCAGTCGAACTCGGGCGCGGTGCCGGTGCACGAGAGCTCGGCGTTGGCATCACACGAAGCCATGACGCCGCCCTCGACCTCGCACGAACCCTCGCACGAGACGGTCGCGCTGCCGGGGTCGACCTCGACGTCACACTCGGCGGCGGCCGAGACCGCGACGTCGACGGATGCCTCGCACTTGGGCGGGGTGAACGAGATGCTCAGGCCGCCGGGTCCAACGGCGTCATCGAGCTTGGTTTGGATCGCTGCGGCGATGTCGGCCCCCGTGGCGCCGGGCTGGAGATCGACCGAGAGCGCGATCGCGTCGAGCTCACCTCGAAGGCTGCCGCTGATCCCCTTGGCCGCCGCGCTGACATCGACGACGGCGCCGAAGAAGGCGTCGACCTGGGCGATGCCCGTGATGCTGGCGTTGCCCTCGAGCACGCCCTCTGCCGGACAGGAGATGTCGCAGCCGGGGATGCCGCTGCCGCCATCGGGATCACAACCTTGAAGGGCAGACATGCTGGCGCCGACGAGGAGACCAAAGCTCGAGAGGATCAGGATTCGATTCGTGGTTGGTGTCATGGTGACTGCGCTCCGGAGAATGCGCGACATTCCCACGCCTGCGCGGGACCACGCAACACCGATCGGCGAGCTGGATGCAAAGCAAGAGTAAACGACGAGCACTTTGCTCTCGGACATCCTCATTCAGTCGTCGTCGGCCCGGCGGAGATCCAGCACGACTGGGCAGTGATCGCTGACGAACTCGTAGTCGCGCACGGGGTAGGCGTCGGTCGATCGAAAGTCCTGGCAGCGGGAGGCCGCGCAATGTGTGCCGGCATGGACCTCACTGTTCGCGTCGAGTGACTCCTCGAGCCCGCGGACCCACACGAGATCGATCTCCGAGGGCTCCTTCCAGGCGTCACGCCGCTGGCCGTCGTAGTAGGCCGAGCAGCCGGTCGCGCTGCTCAGTCGGCGCACGTCGATCGGCGCGAGCTGCTGCGCGAGCTCACCTTGCTCGAGCGCTGGACCACGCGCGCCTTGGCCCGGTGTCCCCGTGCTGTTGAAGTCACCCAACACGATCAGATCGCGATCGCCCGCGCCGGGTGAGCGCTGCAGGCAGCCGTCTGCGATCTCGGCGAGCACGGGCCACTGCTCGCGGCGCAAGGGCTGGCTGTCGGGCATGGCCTTGAGGTGCACGACCACGATCCAAAAATCGGGGCCGCCATCGCGCGCGCGCAGGTAGGCCGACAAGCCTGGGCGCACGCGGCCGCCGATGCTCAGCTCGGGGTGCTCGGCGCTGTCGAGCAGCTCGACGCGATCGGGTCGCCAAGCCAGACCCAGCAGCTGGTGTCCGCGGCCGCCCTTGCTCGACAGGCGCAGCTCCCAACCCGGCAGCAGCGCGGCGAGGGCCTTGGGATCCTTGATCTCTTGAACTGCGATCACGTCTGCGTCGAGCTCTTCGATGACCTCGCGCATGCGCTCGAGATCGTGGCCGCTGCTCGAGCCGCTGAAGTTCGCGAGGTTCCAGCTGACCACCCGCACGGCGTCGCCACGCCGCGGCGGGCCATTGCCCGAGATCCCGCTGAGCTCGCGCAGGTCGGGGCCGAGCCACGCCCACACCGTGGCGGCGAGCAGGGTGAGCAGCACGGCGACGAGGCGCTGACGGTTTCGACGATCACGCTTGCTCCGGCGTCGCTTGGACTTGCGCTTGGCCACGGGCTGTCAGTCGCGATCGTCGGACTCGGCTTCGAATTCGTAGCAGCGAAGATCGAGCTGCACTTGCAGGCGCGAGCTCTGCACCGTGGCCGCGCCGCCGCCGTGGGGATCGGCGTCGCGCAGCATGAAGCTGAAGCTGCCGCCCAGCGATCGCGCCGCGTCGACGCTGGTGACCGGCGTGCTCGCGAGCACCAGCGATCGACCGCCGCCGCTGCGTGGTGTGCCGCGCTCGGGGCCGAGCAGGGTTGGACGTGGATCGCCCGTGGTCCACGGCGTCTCGATCCACAGCTCGGCGGCGGCGAGGGCCTCGCTCGACTGCACGAGCTCGAGCTCGAGGCGCAGGCCCCAGCGTCGCCCGGTCGCGCGTGATCGCAGCAGCTCGAGCTGCGCGCCCGCGTCGAACTCGTAGACGCCGTCCGGGTCGAGGCCGCCCACGCTGAACACTGGCATCGAGATTGTGTACACGGGGTGGAAGTCGACGGCGGTGGGCTCGAGCTCGGGCGCCGACCCAACCCCAAACACCAGGCGCACGCTGCCGAGCGCGGGTGGATCCACGGTCCACAGCTGGTCGCTCGCCGGCGGGACCGTGCCCTCGGAGAGCCGCTGGATCACGAGCCGGTGCAGGTCCATCGGCGCGAGCGTAACTGGTTTCAGCTCGGGCGCGGCTCGTCGCTCGCTTGCCCATGTGAGACCGAACCAAATTGACCGAACCAAATTGACTGAACCAATTGAAAGAGCCGCAGCGTGGGGCTGCGGCTCGAGCTTGGATCCCAAGATCTACATGCGCTCGCTGCGGGGCGGACCCTTACGCTGGCGGCGCTTCCGGCGGCGCTCGGCCTCACGGAGCTTGCGCTTGCCCTTGACGCTGGGCTTCTCGTGGTGGCGGCGACGCTTGATCTCGCGGAGCACGCCTTCACTGGCCATGAGCCGACGGAGCTTGCGAATCGCACGCTCGACGCCGCGCTCGTCGACGCGAACCTCGAGGGGCCGTCCGAGCACCGGGAGGTGTTGCTCGGAGGTGTCGATCGTCGGGGTGGGGGGCGTCGCTTCAGACTCGGACATGAGGGAGCGGAGGTATAGGCGGGCGTCAAGAAGCCGTCAACCTCGACGGCTCCCGCAGCAGCGCCCAAACGCGCACGTGGGCGCGGAAACTACGGAAGTTCGTGTGTGGCCGCACGTGGGAAGGATCGCGCATCGGAGCTGCGGCCAAGCTCCATTTCGTCCCGTAGACTGCTCCCGTGGCCGACTCGAGCAATGTAACCACGCCATCGCCCGCCCAGAGCCCCCGCGAGCAGGCCCTGGCGGCTGCAGTTCAAGCGTTGTTGCGGGCGTGCGATCTCGATCTCGAGCACAGCGATCTCGTTGGCACACCCAAGCGAGTGGCGCGGCTGTGGAGCAGCTTGGTGCTGTCGGGCTACGACGCCGATCCGGCTCAGATCCTTGGCGATCCGGTGCTCGGCGAAGGCGACACGGAGCTGGTGGTCGTGCGCGACCTTCCTTGCCACGGCATGTGCCCGCACCACCTGATGCCGTGGGTTGGCCAGGCAACGGTCGCGTACCTGCCCGCTGCCAAGCTCGTTGGGTTTGGCCGGCTCAACGATCTGGTCCACTGCTTTACCCGACGGCTGACCCTGCAAGAGCGGGTCTGCAACGACATCGCCGACGCCTTGATGCAGCACCTGTCGGCCCGCGGAGCGGCGTGCGTGATCACGGGGCAGCACAACTGCCTCAATGTCCCCGACGACAAGCACGGAACACGGGTGGTCACAGCGTCCTATCGGGGCGAGATCAAGACCCGGCCGGATCTGCAGGCCCAGCTCATCTCGCGCGGGTGAGCTTCGAGCGCCGCGCGGCGCGGCTCGCGAAGCGCGGGCTTGGCGAGCCCCCAAGCGACGGATTCTGCTCGCCAAGGCATGCTGATAGGTCTAGGCTGCCTCCGCAATGCTGGACCTGGATCGACTGCCAGCGCCCGACGTCCTCGCGGCGCTGCCGATCTTTCCGCTGCCAAACGTCGTGTTCCTGCCCAACATGGTGCTGCCGCTCAATGTGTTCGAGCCGCGCTACCTCGACCTCGTCGATCATGTCCTCGATGGCGGCATGCACCTTGGGGTGCCACTGCTGCGGCCCGACCCCAGCTTGCTCGAGCCGTCGGATCTGTCGCTCCCCGTCCACGATCCGGGCGATGAGCGTCCCGCGATCGAGGCGGTGTTGGGCATCGGCCGGCTGATCGCGCACCAGCGCCTCCCCGACGGCCGGCGCTTCATTCGTCTCGAGGGCCTGGGTCGGGTGCGCGTCAAAGAAGAGCTCGCCCAAGCCGAGGGCGGATTCCGCCGGGTCGCCGTCGAGGCGCTGCCCGAGCAGCTGCCCGGCGACACCCACGCGCTCGAGGTGCTCAAGGCGCAGGTCGAGCGCATGGCCGAGACCTTCGACGAAGACGACCGCCAGATGATCCTCACCGTGCTCGAGATGGAGGACCCGCGGGTCACGATCTACGCGATCGCCTCGTTGGTCCCCAGCGTGGAGATCATGCGCGCTGCACGGCGGCGTCGCTCGCTCGGCGGCGCGATGCCACACCTGCGGCTGCAGCAGCGCTGCCTGTCCGCCGCCGACGCGGACCTGCGGGTCGGGCTGCTGAGCGAGCGGGCGCAGTCGCTGATCGACGTGCTGGGCGAGTCCGGCTCGTTCCCGTTGCTGAACTAGCTTTTACCCCCACAGGCGGTTTGGCACTTCGCGGTCACTCGCTTCGCTCGCTCCCAATGGGGTGTTTGTTTGCGGGGGTATGATTGGCCCCCTGGTAGGGGGCAGCTTAATTAGACCCCCACAGGCGGTTTGGCACTTCGCGGTCACTCGCTTCGCTCGCTCCCAATGGGGTGTTTGTTTGCGGGGGTATGATTGGCCCCCTGGTAGGGGGCAGCTTAATTAGACCCCCACAGGCGGTTTGGCACTTCGCGGTCACTCGCTTCGCTCGCTCCCAATGGGGTGTTTGTTTGCGGGGGTATGATTGGCCCCCTGGGAGGGGGCTCTTGTCTGAGCATCTACGGTAAGCACAGGGCGCTCCATTCGTTTTTTGGCCCCTACAGTCGCTTTGGGCCCCTGGGAGGGGGCTCTTGTCTGAGCATCTACGGTAAACACAGGGCGCTCCATTCGCTTTTTGGCCCCTACAGTCGCTTTGGGCGCTCCATTCGCTTTGGCCCCTACATTCGCTTGGGCCCCTGGGAGCCCTGGGAGGGGGCGGGGGCGCTCCATTCGTTTTTTGGCCCCCTACAGTCGCTTTGGCACTTTGCCTTTTTTGGACCCCCCCACAGGCGGTTGGGGCTTTAGGGTCACCGCTTCGCGCGCTCCCAATGGGATGTTTGCTCTGGGCCCCTGATGCTCGCCCGTTAGCGCGGCTTCGGGCGACCGGTGTAGATCATGATTCCGCTCATCACGCTCGCCCCTCCGTCGTAGCCAAGCGCATGGCCAGGGGACTGTCCGCCAACCTCGAACTGCACGGATGCTCGGTCGGTGAGCTTGAACTCGACTCCCAGGTGGCCGCCACCACCCATGGCGTAGCGCTGATCCATGTTGCTCGGATCGAGGCGCATGGGGGTTGGCGGGTCGAGGCGGATGCCCACCCAGGCGCCGCCGCCTCCGTAGACGCGGAGCACTCCCAGCATGACGGGGCTGCGACCAAACAGCTCGAGGCCGTGGTTGAACACCGGATCAAACACGCTGTCGGGGCCGGGGCCGCTGTCCGCGTAGACCATGGTCCCGCGCACGCGCGCGCCGAGGAACTGGCCAATTCGCCACCCGAACGGGATGTCGACCTTCAGGGTCTGTGCGAAGTGGGCGCGGCCCCAAAAACCGACGTCGTATCCGATCCCGACGCCGCGCCAGATTCGGTTGGCGCGATCGATCTCGGCTGGCGTTGGCATGGGCCCAAGCGCGGGAGCTCGAGGTTGCGCGGCCAAGCTCTCGATCGTTGGCTCGGGCACCGGGTCTGGCGAGGGCTCGGTCGCCGAGGCGAGCGAAGGTAGGGCCAGGGCGGCCGCGAACGAGAGCAGGAAGATCGCGCGTTGCATCTCCGAACCTGTAGGTCGGAGCGCGCGCGCTCGCGGGGGCAATATCTACGCCTGCGCGGGGCATTGGCAGCGCGGACTTGCGGCCCTCGACGAGCGCTGTTCGGCTCGGTTCATCGGCCAATTCGCGAGCGCGCGCGGGAGCCAAGCTGAACACGCAGGCCTGGGCGCGGCTGGGGTTCTGACCATGTTCGCGAACGAAACCTAGGCTGGAAGCTCCCAACGTGCAGCGGGCGCCAACCGAAGTCGACGCCCGCTTTCTAGAACCCCGCAGGGGGCACTAGGTGCGCCCGGCTACTCGCTGCGACGGCGGCGGACGAGGCCCATCAGACCCAGCGCCGCGAACCCGAGCAACGCACCGCCGACCGGCTCGTCGTCGTTCGCCGAGCAACCGCAGCCGCTGGCGAGGCCGCCGTCGTCGATCCCCGCGTCGCCATCGTCGGCGCCGCCGTCCTCGTTGCCCATGCCCTTGCCCTGGTTGTAGGCGTCGAGCAGCTCGTTGATCTTCTCGGTGTTGTCGACCAAGTTGATGAGCGGGGCGTTGTCGGCCATGCCGTCTTGGTCGATGTCCTCGTCCCAGGGCATCTCGTCCTGGAAGTCCGGCCACACCAGCGGGTCACCAGCGGGGAAGTAGACCTGACGCCCGTCGGGCAGCTCGAAGGTGGTGCTGCCGTCGCAGTGCAGGGTCTGGGTGCCAAGCCGCTGCGGCGCGACGTCGGGCAAGGTGGAGTTCGAGCGGAACATCGGGTCCGCGTTCATCTCGCTGGGCGAGATCGTGGTGTACATGCGGGTCAGGTACGGGTTGTCCTGGACCAGGTTGAACGCGCGCAGACCGGGCTTGAAGATCCGCTCGTCGAGCATCGCCGCGAACGCGGCGGCGTCCCAGGCGGCCAGGTCGATCTGGTCGACGAAGCACTCGAGGCAGTCGTAGAACTCGACCGGCTCGACGCCATCGGGGACCGGGATGAACTGGTCGAGCGCGCTCTGGACCAGCGGGTGCTGGGGGATGCAGACGAAGTCCCAGTCGAGGTCGCAGAAGATCAGGTTTTGCTGCGTCAGCAGGTCGATCGCGCCGATCGGGCTGTCGACCAACGCGGCGTAGGGCGCGGGGTCCCAGCTTTGGTCGTAGACCCCAAACGTCGAGATCACGTCGCTGGTGCCGGCGTACTCGGTCACGAACGCGTTGCCATCGGCCTCTTGCGCGTCGACGGCCATCGAGATGACCTCTTTGTAGTTGGCCGCGTTGTTGAACCAGTCGAGCTTCAACGAGTTGATGAGCACGTGCCGGTAGTTGACCGGGACCACGCGGGCGTCACCCAAGAAGAAGGTGCGGATGTCCATGTCGTCGGCCGCGGCGATCGCCGTGAGCCGGAGCGGCACGCAGGGCTCGACGCCGTCGTAGCGGATCACGATCGGGTGGATGTCGGCGAGATCGGTCTCGACGCCAAGCTTGAGCGCGACGAACAGGAACTCCTCTTCGAGGTAGGTGGCGAGGATCGGCTCGGCGTTGGGATCTTGCTGGTAGCCGTTGTCGCCGAGCCAGGTCATCACGCTCTCGACCGTACCGCCCTCGAGCACCGCGTAGTCGAACGCGCCGACGCTGCCCTTGGCCACGATGTTGGGGCCACCACCATCATCGCCGTCGCCGTCGCCGGGGTCTCCGCCGTCGTCGCCCGTGCTGTTGGCACCGCCCTCGCCACCGAAGTCGTCGCCACCGTCGCCGCAAAAATCGTTCTGGCTCTGCACGCCGTAGTTCGGGACCGAGCCGGCGAGCATGTTGTCGAACAGGAACTGCGAGCCAACCGCGAACTCGGGCACCGAAGAGACCGGGATCACCCACGCGAATTTCTCGGCGTTGGTGTCGGGGTCGATCTGGATCTGGATGTGCGCTTCGACGTAGTCCTCGCCGATCTTGAACAGGATGTTCTCGCCGGTTTGATCGACGGGCATCGTGGTCGGACCGCTGTCGCAGAAGTTGCCACCGCAGGCTTCGGCCTCGGACGGGAGCAGGAGAGGAGCAGCGACGGCCAGCGCCGAGCAGGCCGCGAGAGATGCAAATCGAAGGGTCTTGGACATGTTGTTGTCTCTGGGTAGAGAGGTAAGTGCCTCTCTTGTGCCATGGGTGGTTGGATCCGATCGCGGCGATCTTCACGAAAGTTCGGCGATCCTCGTGAAACACTGATTTGGGACAGTACGTCGCAAACGACAGCGTCCTCGGCCTGAGCGGTGGCTCCAGGTCGAGGACGCGTTCGCGCGTTAGGCGCTGGGCTGTGCTTCTCGGGGGTGCGCGTCGGGGCACTTTCGCACTGGGCCCAGGGGGGCCCTCGCCGAACACCAGACGCGCGCCGTGGCCTGGTTCGACGCGAGCGCCACGGGCCGCTCCGGCACTAGGTCGTTTCGTATCGTGGGATCGTGCTCGAGCAGCTGTATCGCCTGGCCTACGACCATCTCTCGCACCCCACTGCCTACTTTCCGCCGCGGCTGTCGGCCCCGCGCATGCACGACGCCGCCCTCGCCCTCGGTGGTCTCGAGCTCCTTGGGGGAGAGACGCTGATCGCCGTGGTCGAGAGCAGCGACCCGCCCGCGGCCAGCTTTTCGGGGCTGTGGATCACCGACCGCCGGATCATGGCGACCGAGCCGCTCTCCTCGATCCCGTTGACCATGCTGGAGGACGCGCGAGGCGGCGTTCGAGCGCCTCGCTCCCTCGAGATCGCCACGCCGCAGGGCGCGGTGCACATCGAGCTCGACGCTGCACAGGCAGTGGCCGCGTTTGTCCGTGCCGTGATCGGCGAGATTCCTCTGGAGGCCCGCAAGCCGATCGAGCGCCCGCTGTGTGTACCGCAGCAGGGAGACCCGCTCGGGGTCGTGCCCTACTGCGCGGGGCACCTCGACCCCAGGGTGGTGACGCTGTTCGGGTTGGGCTCGATCCTCGCGCTTCGTGATCAGCAGGGACGGGAGCAGGGGCAGGAGTTGGCGTGGCGTGGCGCGGTGCTCCAGCGCACGCTCGACTGGGGTCGCGCGATCATTCAGGGAGTCGGAGGCTGGGCGTGGCTCGGGCTGGTCCCACGCCAGGACTTCGCGAGCATGCTCATCGCGATTCTGGGGACCCCGCAGCAGCAATGGACCGACCCCAATGGCAGCTGGGGCTACGACTTCCTCATCCCCGCCGAGCGGGCGCGGTGGCTCGAGGCGACCGCTGGCGTCCGGGACTGGGTGCTCGACGCAGCGCTCAGCTTGCGCGTCGTGTGCTGGGACCACGCGTGGATGACGACCTTCACCCTCGAGCCCAGCGTCGAGCTGCCTCCGTCACGGGCGCGGGCGGTCCGGGCTTGGGCGCACGCCGTGCTCGTCGCCTACGAGGCCCGGGCGATCTTGCTTCGGGCCCTCGATGGGGGGTGGCAGACATCGATGGATCGTCTGCTGCTCCGGGACCCGAGCCAGGTGCTGGCGCACCTCGAGGCCGACCTGGGGAGCGTGGATATCTCGGCTTTCTATCCCGCGCAGGATCCCGCGACCATGGTTGCGATCGACGATCGCACCGCCGCGATCTTGGCCGAGGTCGAGGCGACTCCGCTCGACGAGATGACACGGCGGGCGCGGGCGGCCTGGGAGGACGCCCGCTGCGGAGGACAGGCCGAGGCGATGCTCGAGGCGGCCTTGGGCCTGCAACATGTCAACGCCTGGTCCGAGTCGATCGCGGCCTACGGGGCGGTGCTCGAGCTCCACCCCGAGCAACGTACCGAGGCCTTGCAGGGGATCGGAGACAACCACCTGTTCCTGTTCGAGCTGGGCCCGGCGCTGGGCCTGCGCATCGACGCGCGCGCCGAGCTCGAGGCGGCGCTCGCGGCCTACGAGGCGGCGCTGGCCGATCCTGACCCCTACGTTCCCGGGCTCGTGGAGCACAACTACTGGGAGGCTACGTGCGGTCTCGCCGAGCGACTCGATGCCGACGCGAGGGGCGAGGTTCTGCGTCGCTACATCGAGCGCTTTCCCACTGGCGAGCACCGGCCCGATGCCAACCGCTTGCTCGCGTCTTTGTAGGAGCCTGCAGTATGCGTTGGGGCTCGTTGTAGTCGGGAACGCGGCCAGTCACCCACTGCGCCCGCGCATGCGGTATGACGCTGCACACCATGACTGCGCGAGAGCTTGTGGGTACGTGGACGCCGCTGCCTCTGCTTGGGCCGGCGGGCGATCAGCTGAGGGGCAGCGTAATTACCATCGGCGCCGCCGGAACGTTCTTGAGCGTCTGCGAGAAGGGGCTGCCGCCTTGGGTTCGCCTTGGGCGCTGGGAGCATGGGGCCTGGGAGTGGAGCGCGGCGTGGACCGTGCCGCCGCCACCCAACGACGACGGCGCCCCCGCGCGGTGGAGCTCTCACATCGACTCGGTCGACTCGGTGTGGCTCGACATCGACCGCCTCGACCCGCTGCGAATTGCGATCAACCGGACCGAGTATCAAGGCGGCAGCCATGGTGTGGTGGTTGGCCGCTGGGGCGGTGACTTCGAGGAGATCCGGTCCCCGACCGACTCGGACATTCGCTTCGGTCAGCCGATCGTGCTGCGCGGCGACGAGCTGTGGTCGCACGACACGAGCGAGCTGTGGCACTTCCGACGCAGCGGGGGGGCCTGGCATGGCACGTCGACGGATTGCACGCCGCAGTTTTGTGAGGGCCGCGACGAGCTTGGGTGGGTCGCCGATGTTGCGCCCGATGGGCGTTGGTTGGTGCTGGATGTGTGGGGTTGCGTGGCGGTGTTCGAGCGCAGGGCGGCGGCGGGCGGCGGGGGTGAACGGTTTGCTTGGACCCGAACGCTGGCGTCTGGGGGGTCGGTGGAAGCGCTGGGGCAGACGCCGAATGGTTTGGTTGTTGTGTATCGCGACGGGGAAGGTGTGGGGGTGGAGATCGTGTTGTATGACGAAGACTTGCGGGTGATTCGGCGGTGGGCAGTCGATGGGGGGGGGCGGGCTGGCTCTGCTTTCATTGAGGGGCGTCGGGTTGTTTTGCATGGCGAGGGGGTGTTGCTGGTGTTTGATCTGTTTGCGGGGGTGGTGACTCACCGGCTGGTGCTTCCGCCTGAGCTGGCGGTGCGGCGGCATGCGTTGAGCGCGTGTGTTCGGGTGTTTGGTGGATTGGTGTGTGTGGTGTCGCGTGGAGCGATCGGGGTTTATGAGCTGGCGTAGCAGCCCGTGGTGCTGCGCGAGGAGGGACTGACCGGGACCGGAGAGCCGGACTGGGAGTCTCTGTCGTCGACCAGTTCGGGCAAGGCTCGATCGGGCTTCCAGCCACGTTCGAGTCACAACTTCGCACCCAATTTCGAGTACAGAAGGCCAACAATCCAGGCGATCCACCGCCCGACTCGCAGCTCAACCCCGCCGAACCAATACACGACGACGGGATGGCTCGCGCGACCCCGCCGT
>NZ_JMCC02000100.1 GCF_000737335.2 Enhygromyxa salina
GGTGGTGGGCCGCAGCGCAGCACCACCCCCGGCGCCGCCGCTTCGCCCGTGTCCTCGGGCGCCGCGTCCGGATGAAACAGCAGCAGCTGCGGAACCTCGGCGTTGGGCGCCGGCGCCCGCGGATGCAGGACCACGCTGACCCGGTCGCGCTCGATGTGGATGTCAACGAGCTGATCGAGCTCGATCGGCAGCTCACCGGCCGCCCGCGCGGCCTCGATCCCCTCGTCGACGAACGCACGAATGCGCTGCTCTTGCCCCGGCGGGATCATGCTGTGCCTGCCCGCGCGCGCCAACGTTGGCAGCAACAGCGCCGCCAACGTGACGAGCACTGCGCAGACTCGCAGCAGCGAGGTCGTTGCCCGGATCATCTGCGCCCATGGTAGCCGCTTGGGTCTGCACGGGGACCCAAAGCAGCCGCCGAGCCCGTGGTAAACAAGAGCCGTGCGCTGCAGCTTCATCGTCCCGCTGTGCCTCGCTCTCGCGCTGTCATCCGGCTGCGACAAGCAGCTCGGGAGCTCGGCGAAGGACGTCGAGCTGCGCGACGGTCAGCCGGTCGCCTACGGCAAGCCAACGCCGCTGTACTCGCCCAAGTTCGTGATCCGCGGGATGGTGGCGGACGGCGAGCACCTCTACGTCAGCGGGCTGCGCTTCGCCGAGACCAAGGAAGGCGAGTCCAAAAACCCCGATGCGGTGCCGACTGGCATGATCGTCAAGGTCCCGCTGCTCGGCATGCCAAAGGTCATCGCCGAGGGGGCGTTCGTGCCAATGACCACGCTGCGGCTGATCGACGATCAGCTGTACTGGCACGAGCGCCACGACTCCCCCGATGGACCCGGTCTGCGCGCGCTCACGCTCGACGGCGAGTACCTCGATCGGATCAGCGACATCGCCGGGCACAGCTGGGTGATCCGCCCCGACGTCGTGTACTTCACCCGGCCCGACGACGAGATCGACGAGGGTGGGTTCTACGTGCTCGAGCGCGGCAACCACAAGCCCAAGCTGGTCGCGCGCCGCCGCGGGGTCGTCCGCACGCTGCTCGCCGACGAGGCCAGCGACGCCCTGTACTGGACCACCCGCGCCCGCAACGACGGCACCTGGGCCGTCTACCAGTGGGACGGCGCGAGGTCGGGCAAGGAGCTGCTGCACAGCGACGAGACCTTCGCCAGCCTGACCGTCGACGGCGACGCGTTCTTGTGGGTGACCTGGGCCGAGGACGACGGCGAGCCGCTGCACAGCCTGTACCGCCGCCCGATCACCGGCGGCGAGACCCAGGTCCTGGCCCGCAAGCGCGGGCTGCCCGGCTTCATGGAGGTGTTCGCCGACGAGCGCCACGTGTACTTGACCACTGTCCGCGGCGGCGAGCTCCGGCGTCTGGCCAAGACTGGCGGCGAGATCGAGGTGATCACCGGCTCGGGTGATCGCAACGTCGCCAGTAACCGATTCAACTTGTTCTGGATCGACGACAAGCAGGTCTACTGGATGAGCAAGTAGCTCAGCTCATCAGCTTGTTGATCTCTTGCTGAAAGTGCTGGCTCGTGTCCTGCAAGCTGGCCGCGCGCAGGATGTCGAGCGCAAACACGAATTCTTGGCGCTTGTCGCGATGGAACAGCTTGTTCTTCTCGACCTCCATCACGACCTTCAAGTTGGTGCCCAAGTACTCGATGTCAAAGTTGATATCCGTAATATTGAGCTGCTTGCGCAGGTGCATGGGCGGGTTGAACTTGCCGGTATATTTTTGCCCGAGCGGCGCCGAGTCTAGTGTGTTGACCCGGTAGTCCAGGGCCCCGAGCGCGTCGCGGATCTTCTCTATGTCGCGGTTGCGCATGGTAATTGGCGCGGTCGCTTCAATGTCCAGGGCCCACGCAATATCGACGTAGCCGCGCAGCGCCCAGTGACAATCCGGCCCAGAGATCGAGGTGCCCGAAGGCACGCGCAGCTGAAACGGCATTGGCAAGATGTCGCCCTTTTGGGTCTTCCACGGGCCCTGGCGGACCAAGCAGCGGTCCCACACGTGGCCCTTTTTGTGGCCCTTTTTATGGTACTCGACCAGCTCGACGAAGATCGAGGCGACAGTCTCGCGATCGGTCGCGGTGAACTCCAAGAACCCGTCCAGGGTCGACTCGTTGGCGAAGGTGTCGCTGGCCAGGGCGATCAGCAGCGTGCCATTGTTGTTGTTTCCCTGACGGCGGTAGGTCAGCTCGGCGGGCGTGGGCCCGACGGTGCCGCCAACCCCGACCGTCGCGGCGACCCCAACCCCTGCGTGGGTCATGGACTGGGTGGCCTGGTGGGCCGCGGGCGAGCCTGCGATAGATTGCTGGTATTGCGCCTGCTGTTGCTGCGGCGGCTGCTGGGCATAGCCCATTGGCACCGGCGCCTGGGCGGCGACCGGCGCGAAGCCCATCGGCGCGGCGGGGGCGTTCATCTGCTGCTGTCGGCGCTGCGCCATCATGGCCAGCATCTCGGGCGGCAGCGCGGCCATGACCGTCGCAGCCCGCCCCCCACCGGCCTGCGCCCACTCGACACCAAGCGGCGCGTGACCCACGTAGACGACCTGGCCCGGCGCGAGCTGGACCGGCTGCGGCCCGAGTGCCTGACCGTCGACCCAGGTCCCGTTCGACGAGCCAAGATCGCGAATGAACACGTTGCCGCCCTGGTCCAGGTACACCTCGGCGTGACGCCGCGAGACGCTCTCGTCGTGCAGCCACAGCTCACAGCTCTGCTCGTCACGGCCAAGCAGCACCCGCGGGTTGGTGTAGTCGACCTGCCGCGTGTGGGTCCCAAACTTCAGCGAAACGTTCATCGGTTCCGATAGTACTATAATGGGCTCTCACCCGGGATTGATTGGGGTCTCACCAGGTTTTGATTGGGGTCAGCAGCCCGCACGCGCCCGCAAGCTGGCCCAGTTCACCCGCCCAGCGCCTGCGTAGATGATTCGGTCGCCCACCTGCGAGCGCAGGCCCTCGAGGATCGTGTTGCTCTCGGTCCCGCGATTCACCGCGACCACGTTGATGGCGTGGTCGTGGAGGGCCTTGGCCATGTCGATGTACGCCACGTCCGACTCGGTCACCGCGGTGCTGAACAATGTTGTGCCGCGTCGGTTGCTGGTCAGCACCTCGATCAGCTGGGCGATCCCGGGATCGTGGACCTCCTGGACCAACAGGTTGCCGGCGATGCTCATCCCCAGGATCACCGAGTCGCAGTTGCAGGCCTCGAACAAGGGCAGGTGCTTCTCGTCAGCGCACTCGGCCACGATGTGGACCTCGGACTCGAGCCGATCGATCACGCTGACCGCCGCGGCCACGATCGCGTCGCTGTTGCGGTCACTGTAGTCGGGGCTCAGCACCATCGCCATGCGGCACGCCTCGATCCGCGCGCGCTTGTAGGTCTGCACGTCGTGCGAGGAGCCGCGCACGAACACCACGTTCTTGACGTCGAAGGGCAGCGACTCGATCGCGGTGCTGACCACCACGATCTCGCAGGTGCGGTACTCGGGGTCGCTGCGGATCTCGTCGATGACCTGGCGGACCCGCTGCGCGCTTGGAAAGTGAACGATGAGGATGTGATCTTGGACCATGGCGCGGCCGAGCCCCTTGTGTGCGTTGGACAGGACCGTGCTCGCCCAGTCCAGCATCATGCCGAAGAACAGGCTGAAGCTGGTCAGCCCAAACAAGACGATGAACGCGATGGTCCCAAGCCGGCCACCCACGGTCGTGGCCGAGTAGTCGCCGTAGCCGATCGTCGTGACCGAGACGACGCTGTGCCAGCACGCGTCGCCCCATGTCAGCGTGGGGTTGGCTGCGTGCTCGAAGGTGTAGAAACACACCGCGTTGCCGACGAGCGCCGTTGCCAGCAGCATCGCAACCACCACCAGCCCAACCGCGCGCCGGTCGCGAACCCGACGCGCCAGCCGTATCAGTCGCAGCAGCAACTGAACTAGCCGCTAGGCGTCGAGGACACCGAGCTGAGCCCGAAGCCCGTCATGTCGCTGTAGGTGTAGGCGCCGACCAGCCCGCTGTAGGTGTCGAACAGCGCGGTCTCGGGATCCAGGCGGTAGACCGACGAGCCGGCGAAGGTGACCCCCCAGACCATGCCCTTGAAGTCGATGCTGATGCCGTGCACGTAGGCTGGGATCACGAACTCACCGACCGGGGCGACGGTGTCGGTGTCGATCGCGACGATGACCCCCTGCGGGTAGCGACTGTGATAGAGCGTGCCCTCGCCGTCGGTCATGCAGCCGCCGATGCCCGAAGACGCACCCGGCGTGGACTGCCAGGTCTCGGTCTCGGGGTCGAAGCGCGACGCGTGACCGCCACCGCAGGTCCACACCCGACTCTGCGCGTCGATCGCGATGCCGTAGCCAGGCCCGCTCGGGACCGGCCAGTCCTGCACGGTGAAGTCGTTGCGATCGACGCGAATGATCTTGGAGCTGTTTTGCAGGCCCCAGAAGTTGCCCTCGCCGTCGACGGCCCCGCCGTAGAGATACCCGGCACCAACCGCCGCGATGTTGATCGTCTCTTCGATCTCGCCGGTCTCGCCATCGAGCAGCAGCACCTCTGTCTGCCCGTTCGAGCCAGACGTCCACAGCTTCTCGTTCTCGTACAGGCAGGTGCCCTCGTTGAGCTCGCCCGGCGCCCAGGCCATGGGCCGGTTCGAGGTGTAGTTCTTGCCAACGAAGGGCTGGTGCCACGCGCGGCACTCTTCCATGTCCCACGCCAGGATGTCATTCGCGCCCGACGAGGTCTGGATCCCGGGCATGCCGTTGCTCTCTTCGCAGTCGGCGATGTCGGCCCAGAACTTCGTGACCCCGCCGCCGCTGGTGCGCGCCGAGATTGCGACGTTGCCGCTGAGTGACACCGTGGTCCGCGAAGGGCTGCCGGCACCATCGGGGCGCATGTAGTAGCGGCCCTCTTCGACCATGGTGTCGGTGTTGAGCTTGGTCATCGTCCCTTGCGACGAGTTCGCGATCCAGATGTAGGAGAAGTCGCTGTTGCCGTTGCCGCCACCGTCACCGCACTGATGGTTGCCGTCGGGGATCGAGATCACGTCCCACTTGTGGTTGCCGGTACCACCATCCGCGTCGCCGTCGCCCGTGTCGGCATCGCCATCGCCATCACCGGTGTCGTCCCCGTCCCCGTCGCCCGTGTTGGTCGTGCTGTTGCTGCTGCTGTTGCCGCTGTTGCTGTTGCCGCTGTCCGCCGTGGTCTCGCCGCCGAGTGAGCTGATCGACGAGCCATCGCCGTCTTGTCGCTGGTCCGAGTCGCCGCAAGCAACGGCGAGAGGCAGACAGACGAGCGAAGCGAGTGGCAACAAAGATGCACGCATGACCGGCACAGTCTCCCAACTGGACCGAGAGTCGTCCAGGCGCAAACGCGACCACGCGAGCGGGCTCATGTGCCCCGTCAAACGCCGTTTGTTCAGCACCTGACCTCGCGTGTCGCGGGCCGGGAGCAGCCCAACCGCGCTGTGTGCTCGTGGTCGGGTGGTTCGCCTGACCAGCTTGGCCTGTCTACATGCGCTCGCGACTCGCTCGACGACTCGAGCAAGCTGGCGCGCGCGCGACAAAAACAAGCGCCACCAGAGCGAGCCCTGGTGGCGTTTCGAGTTGCGAAGGGGGGGACTTGAACCCCCACGTCGTGAGACACTAGATCCTTAGTCTAGCGCGTCTACCAATTCCGCCACCTTCGCAGAAGCCTCAGCGGGACGCGGTAGATATCACCGCCTCAAGCCCCGCGCAAGCTCTCTCCGATCTTGTGCAATTTGAGCATGTTCACCGGCGTACGGGCCTTCAGAGGCCATCCAAGGGCGATCACGACGCGATCGCCGCGTTCAAACAAGCCCCGGTCGATCGCGGCGTGATCCAGGTCGATGAAGATCGTCTCGCCGTTGGGCGACGCGGGCTGGAAGCGGATCGGGATCACCCCCCAGTACAGCGCGAGCGCCTGGAAGGTGGCCGGCTCCGGGGTGAACCCGTACACGGGCACCTTGGGCCGGTAGTCGCTGACCAGGCGCGCGATGCCGCCGGTGCCGGTGTAGCAGATGATGGCCTTGCAGTCGGGCAGGCTGCGCGAGCTGATCACGGCGGCTCGCGCGACGGCGTTGGTCGTGTGCCCGAGCTGCATGTCCTTGGGCGGGTCGAGCCAGTAGCGCTCGGTCTGCTCGATGCGGCGGACGATCCTGTCCATGGTCTTGACCGACTCGATCGGGTACTTGCCGGCCGCGGTCTCGCCCGAGAGCATGACCGCGTCGCTGCCATCGAGGATCGCGTTGGCGACATCGGATGCCTCGGCGCGGGTCGGGCGTGGATTGCGGATCATCGAGTCCAGCATCTGCGTGGCGGTGATGACCAGCTTGCCGTGCTCGTTGCTGAGCTTGATCAGCTGCTTTTGGATCAGCGGGACCTCTTCGGGGCCCATCTCTACGCCAAGATCACCGCGGGCGATCATGATGCCGTTGGCGACCTCGATGATCCTGGGGAGCACGTCGGGTTGGACGGCCTCGGGCTTCTCGATCTTGGCCACGAGCGGGACTTCACGGCCGCACTCCAGCATCAGGGCGCGGCACAGCTCGAGATCCTCGGGGCCACGCACGAACGACAGCGCGATCATGTCAACGCCAAGCTCGAGCGCGAACTGCAGGTCGACCTTGTCCTTCTCCGTCAACGAGGGCAGCTTCAGATCGGAGTCGGGCAGGTTCACGCCCTTGCGCGGGCCCAACAGGCCGCCGGTGACGACGACCGTGTGGACCTCGTCGCCTTCGATCTTGGTGATCTTGGCCTCGAGCGCGCCGTCGTCCATGAGCACGCGCTCGCCAACCTTGGCCTCGGCGGGCAAGTTGACGTAGTCGATCGTGACGCGACCCTGCTCGATCTTGGCGTCGGGGTCGGCGATGAACACCAGCGCTTCGCCGGCCACGATCTCCATGCCGGGCTTGGGGATCTTCCCAACGCGGATCTTGGGGCCCTGCAGATCCCCAAGCACGGCGACCGGCTTGCGGCGGATGCTGGCCTGCTCGCGCACGCGGTTGTAGACCTGCGTGTGGTCCTCGTGGCTGCCGTGCGACATGTTGAGCCGCACGGCATCGACGCCCGCGTCGAGCAAGGCGCCAATCATCTCGTCGCTGTTGCTGGCCGGACCGAGGGTCGCGAGGATCTTGGCGCGTCGTTGCTCCATCGACGGGATATTGACACAAGCTGCGCGCCGCGCCGAGCGGGCCGTTTACACTGCGGCAGATGCTGGAGCGCCGAGCCCCCTGCCTTCGTCTGCGAGTCGCTGGCCTGATCGCTGGCCTGATCGCCGCCCTGAGCGTGTGGACAGCGCTCCCCAGCCTGGCCCACGCGGCCAAGCGGGGGTCCAAGTCGCAGCCGGCCGCGGTCCGCTATCACCTGTCGATCCCGGCGCCCACGACCCGCTACGTCCACGTTCATCTCGAGCTTGGCGACGCCCGGGGCAAGACCACGCAGCTGGCCATGCCCGCGTGGGCCCCGGGCTCGTACCTGATCCGCGACTTCGGCAAGCACGTGTACGGCGTCGAGGCCAAGACCCTGGACGGCGCGGCGTTGCCCGTCACCCGCGACGACAAGCAGACCTGGTCGATCGCCAACGCGGGCCAAGGCTTCACGCTGGACTACGAGGTGTTCGCCGATGAGCTCAGCGTGCGGACCTCGTACGTGGACGATCGCTACGCGCTGCTCAACGGGACCAGCGTGTTCATGTACGTGGTCGGTGAGACCCACCGCGCCGCTTCATTGGAGATCGAGCCGCCGCCAGACTGGCCGGTGCACACGGCCCTCGATCGCGCGTCGACCTCGCAACTGGCGTACACGGCCGCGAGCTACGACGAGCTGGTCGACAGTCCGCTGCTGCTCGGGGCGGCGCAGGTGCGCGAGTTCGTCGTCGCCGGTAAGCCGCTGGAGTTCGTGCTGGTCGCGCCCGCGGGGACCAACGCCAACATCGACAAGATCACCGCGGACACCGAGCGGATCGTCCGCTCGTTCGCGCGGACCCTCAACGGGCTGCCCTTCGATCGCTACAGCTTCCTGCTGGTCGCGGATCCGGTCGGCGGCGGCGGGCTCGAGCACCACGACTCCACGGCGATGATCGTCGACCCGTGGGTGTTCTCGAAGCCCAGCGGCTACGCGCAGGTCCAGCGCTTGGTCGCCCACGAGTTCTTCCACCTGTGGAACGTCAAGCGGATCCACGACGAGGTGCTTGGGCCCTTCAACTACGCGCACGAGAGCTACTCGGAGCTGCTGTGGTTTCACGAAGGGTTCACCGAGACCATGGAGACCCGCGCGCTGCTGCGGGCGGGGCTGCTGGCGCCGAGCGACTATCTGGCCCAGCTGTCGAGCGCGTGGACCGGCTACGTGCGCAAGCCGGGCCGCAACCACACACCGATCGCGTCGCTGTCGCGCGAGGCTTGGATCAAGGCCTACAAGCCCGAGGCCAACCACAGTGAGACGACGATCAGCTACTACGAGAAGGGCAACCTGATCGGGGTGTGCCTGGATCTGAGCCTGCGCCTGCGCGCCCGGGCCAACCACACCACGGGCTCGCTCGACGGGCTGTTTCGGCGGCTGTGGGCGCTGCGGGATCCCGTGTCGGGATCGGTGGGGATCGATATCAACGACATCGTCGCGGCGGCGTCGGCCGAGGCCGGCGAGGACATGCGCTGGTTCTTCGATCGCTATGTCTACGGGACGGAGGAGCTGCCGCTGCCGGCGCTGCTCGAGCAGGCCGGGTTCGTCGTCGAGCTTGGCAGCGCAGAAGGGCGCGAGGCGGTGTGGTCGGGGATCGGCGGGTATCGCAGCGTGACGGCGATCGAGCCGGGCTCGCCGGCGGCCAGCGCCGGGCTCATGCTTGGCGACGAGATCATTGCGATCGAGGGGTCCCGGGTGGACGACGTGCGTGAAGCCAACGAGCGGCTGATGGATCTGGGCGTGGGCGCGACGGCGAAGGTCAGCCTGTTTCGCGGGCAGCGGCTCGAGACCCGCTCGCTGACGACGGCCGCAAACCCACACGCGCGGATCGGCTGCACAGCGCCAAACCAGGCAGGGGATCTCGAGCTCGCGCGCGTGCGCGAGCTGTGGCTGTTGGAGCACTTGGTCCGCTGACGGCCGCGGCCGCCAAACTCGCCGATCTCGAGGGTGCTAAATTCGTACCGATGGCCGAGCCCGCCCGACGCCGCGCAACCCGCTGATCCCCGACCTCGCCGGCTGGGCAGCTGGTCCGAGGACTGAAGCTTCGCTCGATCTGGGACCTCGTCGGCGCGGCCAAGTCGGGCCGTCGTCATCCGCGCTTCGATCGTGCGCCCGTGTGCGGCACCCACTCAATCGCCAGGGTCGAAGCCCACCCCGCCCTTTGAACGCTCATCATTGGGCCCACACTTGAATCGCACGTGGACGTGATGGGTGTCACCGGTCCGTGATGGGTGTCACCGGTCCGAGCGACGCTACCTCGAACGACGAAGAGCATTGCGCATCGCGGAGCGCCACCCATCCGATCGGCCGGTGACCGCGAACGACCGCGCACACATCGGTTTTGTAATTTCGGTCAGTAGCGAGCGCCGCCAGATTCGCCTAATTACAGCGTGATCCCACGACTGATCGGATTCCCATCCCAATGCAACACATTCAATCGATCATCTCCATGTCTATCGTCCTTTGCTTCGGTGCGGGACTCAGCGCCTGCCAGGGCCTGGACGAGCCCGGCGACGCGCTCGAGGCGGCCAACCAGGAAGTGAACCCGAGCGTGCTCGAGCCCGGCACCGTGGTCGTCGACGGCGGCACCATCGTCGTTGTCGAGGGCGCGCTCGAAGTCCGTGCCGATGGCGCGAGCCAGGCGCTCGTGCTGACGCCCGACGGCGACGGCATGATCGCCAGCTGGGACGGCCAACAGGTCAACCCCGACGCCGAGCTGCCCGCCGAGCTCGCGGAGGCCATCGACCTCGCCGAGCGAGCGTTGGCCGACCACAGCGTGCTCGATCAATTGCGCATCGACCAACCCGATCTCAGCGCGAACAAGGGCTTGATCGGCTTTTTCAAGCAGTGTCAGGTCACCGGCTGCAGCGGCCAAATCTGCGCAAACCAGCCGGTCATCACCACCTGCCAGTGGCGCCCCGAGTACGAGTGCCTGCAGTACACCACCTGCGGCAACAACGGCCCGGCCTGGAGCTGCGGCTGGGCGATGACCCCCGAGTACGTGGAGTGCCTCGCAGGCGTCGGCAACGCCGAAGCGAACGTGGTTGACGCCCAGATCGCAGCGCCCGAGAGCGCAGCGGTCGAGACCGACGCGAGCTGCGGCTGCGTCAGCGACGACGACTGCATCAAGACCACCCCTGGTTGCTGTCCGTGCAACGCGGGCGGCCAGGAGATCGCGGTCGCCAAGCAGTGCAGCACGTCGGGTCCAAAGTGTGGTCCCAACGTCCAGTGCCTGCAGGTCTATCTGTGCACCGACTCCGAGGCGGTCTGCGAGGCCGGCGAGTGCGTGCTGTCCAACGGCAGCCTGTTCTAGACCGCTCGTCCAATCAGCCGAACCACTTGGGCCAGCTTGGGTCGGCGACCTCGGCCGCGGAGGCGGACGAGGACGCTGACCCAAGTCGGCTATCTCGAGCAAGCGCAACCTACGAGGACATCATCGCGCTGCCGGAGCGCCAAGTAGGGCCGCGCTTCGATCGTGCGCCCGCGTGTAGCACCAACTCAATCGCCAGGATCGAAGTCGGCCCCGCCCTTTGAACACTCATCATTGGGCCCACACTTGAATCGCACGTGGACGTGATGGGTGTGGCCCGCCGAGTGTTGCAGCAAGCTCTTGCGGTGATGGGCCCCGCGCGGATAGGCGATCATGGCGTCGAGCTCCTCTTCGCTCGCGCCCATCAGCTTGGCCGCCTTGTACACGCGGTCGTGTAGCTCGTAAGCCAAGAACACCGCCTCGACCTCGTGGGTCTCGTACAGAGCCTTCAGGAACCCGTAGAGCGCGAACCAATCGGCCTCCTCCGAGGTTGGCCGGCGCTCGTGGCCCTCGCGGATGTGGCTGGGCTGGTACACGCCCTTGAGGCTTGGCAGCCAGATGTCGACGTCGCGGCCGGCCTGGTGCGACTTGTGGGGGTTGAACAAGCCGCCGTGCTGCTTGCTCATGTCCGCGACGACCATCTCGCCTTCGAACTCGTAGGTGAAGCGGAACGAGGCGATCGCGTGCTGCAGGTGCTGGGCCATGTGGCTGGCGCACCACATGATCTGCGGGTTGCGACGCTTGTAGAGGCTGTCGTTCTCCGGAAAATTGATGGCGTTGAGGATCTTGCCGTTCTGCGGAGAGCCGACCGAGATCGCGTCTGGGCGGACCACGAACTCGGGGATCTGCACGTCCTTGCGGCGCAGCGGCTTGGGATCGACCCACACGGTCAGCTCGGCGCCGGCCTTGATCGCGTCGCCGACGTCGGGGTTGTAGGCCTGCAGCTTGGACACCGGCACGTCAAAGCGCTTGGCCAGGCTCGACCACGACTCGCGCTTGTCGGTTCGGTAGGTCAGCTCCTGCTGCGGCAGCGGGACTTTCTCGGCTTGGATCTCCAGGACCCGGCCGGGCTCGAGCGGGGTGCTCTCGTCGATGCCGTTCCAGCGCATCACCGAGTTGGGCGGGACGTCGTAGCGCAGCGCGATCTCTTCGACGGTCTCGGCTGGGATCACGACGTGGGAGATCGTTGTCTTCTCGACGCGCGCCGCCGAGCCGCCGTCACCAGCCTCGAGCGGCTGCATGATCTCGATCGCGTCGCCCGCGTCGTCGGGCTTCACGGGCCCTTCGGTCTTGGTGTCGACGACCTCGACCTCGTCGCGGCTCCAGTCGTGGGTGGCGACGAACACGATCGCGCCGACCAACAGCAGCGCGCCGCCTGCGACGCCCGCGATCCGAACCACCTTGTTGCGATCGCGGCCCTCGACCGAGGCCCGGATGAAGCTCTCTTCGAGCTCGCCAAACGACTCGTCGAAGTCGCCGCCGCGATCCATGAACTCGATCGCCTGCCTGAGGTTGCGGCCGCGCAGCAACAGCCGGCTGCGACGATCGGACTTGTCCCACTCGGCCGCGTAGCGGGTCACGCGATCTTGGAAGCGACGAGCGGCTCGCTCATCGGCGGATCCGCGGATCAGCGGCCCGCGGGCTCGGACGCCGATCGGCGCCGTCACGATCGGCCCCGCGCTCGTCGGTGGCCGCGCTGCCCCACCCCCAAGCCCAGCAGCCCCGCCGACCGAGCCAAGCTCGAGCACCAGGATGTAGCTGCCCACGGTGATCTTCACGCCGGGCTGCAACGCCGCGGTCCCAGAGACCCGCTGCTCCGCGACCCACGTGCCGTTGGTCGAGCCCTGATCCTGGATCACGAACACGCCGGTGGGGTCACGGCCGATCACGCAGTGGCGCGAGGACACCCCGCCCTGATCGAGCACGAGGTCGTTGTCGGGCGTGCGCCCGATCGACAGCTGCGCGCCCGTGAGAGGCACCTGCCAGCTGCGCCCGTCGGGGCCCGTGATCCTGATGCTGCTGCCCTGCATGGCGTGCGGGCCCGGTTCTCGCTAGAGCGAGAAGGTGTGGTCGACGATCTTCGACTGCTTGGCCTTGGTGAACTTGGCCCCCTTGACCGCACTCGCCACGCACTTGCCGACCGGACTGCTGGTGTGCGGCGGGCGAGCGGAAGCCGTCTTGACCTTGCCGTCGGAGACCAAGAAATTGACCTGGACTTTCATGCCAGGGAGGCCGCCTTGGCTCTTGCACGCGCTCACCTTTTTTTGAACCCGCTTGAGGCCCTTGCTGACGTCGCTGTCGGACAGCGCGTCCTTGATCGTGGTTGTGCCGCCACCACCGTTGGGCTTCTTCGGCACGACCTCGGGCACTGGCTCCAAGGTCTCGGGCTCGGGATCTGGATCCGGCTCGGGCACGGGGTCCGGCTCGGGTACGGGGTCCGGCTCGGGCACGGGCTCCGGCGCGGAAGAGTCCGCCGCTGCCCCCTCGTCGCCACCCTCGTCGCCACCCTCGAGACTGGGCGCGCCGGTGTCCGCGGGCTCCTTGCTGGTGTCCGCGTCGGCCTTGACCTCGGGCTTGTCGTCCGCGTCGTTGGCCGCGACCTGTTTTTTCTTGCCGCCGCTGAACACCAGGCCCAGCACGATCACCAGCACCAGCACCGCCATGACCCCGCCAAGGATCATGTAGAGCTTCTTGCGGGTCTTGTCCTGGGACGCGGCCGCGGGCGAGCGGGTCGCCGACTTGGACGCGCTGCCCGACGTCATCGTGGCGTCGTTGCCCATGTTCCCGATGTCGGCGCCGTCGGGCAGCCCATCGAGCATCATCGTCGCGTCGCCGCCACCGCCACCGTCGCTGCCGAGCGAGTAGCCGCCCATGCCGTCGAGCATCATCGTTGCGTCGCCGCCACCACCACCACCGTCGCTGCCACCCAGCGAGACGCCGCCCATGCCGTCGAGCATCATCGTTGCGTCGGCGTTGGGCTCTTCGTCGAACTCCTCGATGTCGTCGGGGTTGAGGTAGCCCGGCGGCGGAGCGCCCGGCGTCATCCCGGCGAACGGCGACATCATGCCGTTGTCTTCGAGCACCAGCGTGCCCTTGTCGGTGCGCGGCCGGTTCTGCGGCGGCACCGTGGCGACCTCGCCGTTGGCCTGGGCGATCGCCTTTTCGAACGCGGCCATGTCCGGGAACCGATCCTCTGGCTTCTTGGACAGCGCGGTGAGGATGATGGTCTCGACCTCGTCCGAGACGTCGGCGTCGGGGCACACGTCGCGCGGCGGCGGAGCCGGCTCGTTCATGTGCTGGGTCAGCACCCGCATGAAGTTGGTCCCGGGGAACGGCGTGCGCCCGGTCAACATCTCGAACATCATGCAGCCGACCGCGTACACATCTGTGCGCCCGTCAACTGGATCGCCGCACGCTTGCTCCGGCGCCATGTAGCCGGCGGTTCCAAACACCGCGCCGGTCCGGGTCAGCCCGGTGTTTTGATCGTCGACCTTGGCGATGCCAAAGTCGAGCACCTTGACGTAGTCGCGCGCGCTGCTGCGGGCGATCAAGAACACGTTCCCGGGCTTCATGTCCCGGTGAATGATCCCCGACTCGTGCGCGGCCCGAAGCGCGCGAACCACTTGCAGCAAGATGTTGCGGGTCCGCAGCCACGGCAGCCGCTTGACCTTCTTGAGCATGTCCGAGAGGTCACTGCCCTCGAGCAGCTCCATCACGAAGAACACCGATCCGCCGGGCACCTGCCCGAAGTCCATGATGTCGACGATATTCTCGTGACGGATCATGGAGGCCGCGCGGGCCTCTTGCAGGAACCGCTCGACGTTGGTCCGGTCGTGGCAGAACTCCTGCTTGAGGACCTTGATCGCGACCTTCTTGCGCAGCGTGACGTGCTCGCCGAGGTACACCGAACCCATCCCGCCATCGCCGAGGGTAGAGATGACCTTGTAGCGATCAGCCAGCACCGTCCCGAGCAGGTCGGGCGGGGGCTTCCAGCCGGGGATCTGGGGTGGACCACCTTGGTTGAGCTCAGTCGGATCCGACACGGAGACTCCACGACCAGGGGAAAGTATGCCTGGTCGATGTCGAGCGACTTTACCTGATCGTTCGCGACGACACAGCAACGGTGTGCATGAAGCGTCAACCGCGCCCGCATCTGACATCAGCACACATCTGTTCATCTCTGGCTCGCCGCTGCGGCGGTCTAGGCCCCTTCACCCAGAAAAGCGCGCCATTTCCGCATGACTTAGACGCCTCTCCATCGCACCTGGGTAGTCTCGGTCGAGATCGCGGTCGATCCAGTGCGCGCGAACGGCCCACGAAGGTAGCAGGCGCGCGTCGAGCGGTCAGGAGTTCGTGGCGCCCACGAACCCGAGTTTTCTGGGACAACGGTCGCCATGATCTCGGTACCGCAGCACGCTCACAGATCGGGGTGCTGAGCGGCACGGTCGAGTCGACGCCTCCACCACACGAACAAGAACACCAGAGCGCTTGGACCGAGCCGACCCGCTGGGCGAGCGCGGCAATTGCACCCGTCCTGCGGGAACTCGGCTCCTCCCCCCGTACCACCGTCCGTGCCGCCGTCCGTACCGGCGTCCATCTCGACCAAGCATTGCTCATTGCAGCCATCTCCTGCGGCGTTGTTGCCATCGTCACATTCTTCGACGCCCGCGAGGACGAAACCATCGCCGCAAGACGCGACGAAGCATGTCCCCGGGCATTCGTCGGTGTCATCGACATCCCCATCGTCACATTGCTCGAGCCCCTGCACGATGGCGTTTCCGCATTGCACTGCGCGTCGAACCGTGCCAACCCACCGGATCGGACCGTCCGTCGGCGCCAAGCTACCGACCGCCACAGGCCACTGCGCAGCGTAGAGCGTGGGCAAGATCGGCGGAGCCGGCAGACTCGACGCCCCAAGTCCAGGAACTTGCAGGAGTTCGTAGCGCTGGTTGCCCCCTGTCCCTCGAAAAATGGAGACATCTGGACGGCTCGCCAGACCGAGCCGACCCCAGGCTGGCACGTCACTCGCCTCGTGCTGGAGAACGGTCATCATCCCCTGCGCTGTGACCTCGACGTAGATCCAGCCCATGTGGATGCCATCAAGCGAGTTGGCGCTGTACGGAACGGCGCAGTAGCTGACGTCGAGCTCCGTGAAACAGGCCAGGGCGCCGATATCGAAGGCCTCGAGGCCGTCGACAACGGTCACCTCGATGGGCGTACCAGCGTCCGAATCGACCGTCATGATGACTGGGTTCGAAGAGTAGTCTCTGAGTGTGGCGAGGACGAAGACGTTCAACCCCGAATACCCCGCTCCAATCCGCTTGACATCCACCGTGCCAGGCAGCTGGTTGTATGTCCATGTCTGACTCTGGAGATCTTTGACACCCCATCGAAGTGCGACGGACGCGTCGCCTTGTTCCTCACCCGAGGACCAGGACACCAGCACCGCGTTCTCGCCCGCCGCGACGGTGGGGTTTCCCCAGCTGCGGCCCGCCGCCCCATTCTCGACGACCTCGGGCGATCCAAAGCCGGCCCCCTCGTCGACGAGAACAATTACTTCGTTTGACTCATTGGTGGTGACCAAATAGATCGGGCTCTCGCCCGCAGAGGCGGCCGAGGACAGCGTCGGGGGACGCGTCGCAGCCTGACCGATGATGCTCGTCAACTTCTGGTCGCTCGGAGCAGCAGGAAAAATACTATCGTCCCAGTATGCGATCTCTGTCGAGGTCGAACCAGGATACACAGCGGCCAAGCCCTCGACATCGTCCCGTCGCCACTCACGCAGCGCCGGAAAGTTCCCTCCCTGAACGGCTCGCATGACCCCATCGTTGCCGTCTGGATCGCCAGCAAACAAATGGTTTGGGGCACACGCAGCGTGAGTCAGGTTGCTGTGACTCAACCCCATTGCGTGCCCGAACTCATGAAGCGTCGCCGTCGCCGTGTCGTTGTTGGAGAGCGAGTGTGCTGGCACCCCAACCCCGTTGTTGCAGCCCGCCGGGACCAACGTCACGTGTGCCTTCGCCACAGTCCCGGCAGTCCCCATACAGGCCAAGGCCTTCTCGCCGCACAAAGGTTTCGGGATGTCGCACGCGAAACTATCGAATGTGACACCGAACGGCCTGGCTGCGAATTGGTCGGGGACGGACATCGCCTGATGGTCCATGTCCGTGTTCGTTGGGCCCGCGTAGTAGAAAAGCGGCCCCACCGAGGCCTCATTGTGACGACCAATCATCTCTATGACGAAACGCTCGGCTTCGGCAAAGCTCAGCCCCGCCTCGAGCACGCTACTCTGGGCCCCAGTCGAGATGAATACTGGGATCATCAAGTCTTGGAAATTTGACGTCCAAAGTGGGAGAAATTCGGGGTCCGCGCAATATGCTTTGGCCTCGGTCGGGCGCAGGCAGACCGTCGTGGCACACAGCCCTGCAATGAGGGCGGCCCGAACCATTCTCTTTTTGTTCACCTGATCACCGTGACACTTTGCAGACAGTGAGCGGCGTACCCGGGCTCGCTGGATCGATCCCGCCGGCGTAGACAGCAGGTTCTTTCGTTGACAGCGCCAGCGCACTAAACTCCCCTTGCTGTCCGCTGAAGGTCCAATCCACGTTCGTGGGGATCGCCTCGATGGCCCACAGCGCCTGAGCCACGGGGAGCGACTCAGACCCGAAGCCGGCAGCCAAGATCGTTCCCTCTGGTGTCGTCGCTAGACTCGAGACGCCCGAGAACGCGGAATTTGTGATCAGCGTGACCTCGACTTGCTTTAACGAGAAATCGAGGCTCCACAGCTGGGCTGTGGTCTCGGGACCAAACGAGCGATTTCCACCAATCAATATCTTCCCGCCCGACTCCCCCACCGCGCGCACGTCGAGGGACTCCTCGCTAGCCTCAATCGGCAGCAACCGCTCGCTCTCGACATCCCCGCTGGCGCGATGCACCCGCACAAACCCTCGAATGATGCTCTGACCGTTTGAGGCCTCGTCAGGTAACTTGGTGGTTCCGACGACCACCACACGATCATCACTCGCGACGAGGATGTCGGTCACCGCGGTGGGTTCGTCGTAGGCGAACGTCTGCTCCCACACCAGCTCGTGGGTTGGCCCGAGTTTGGCGATCCAGCCCATGTCTGCCGCGCGACCGCCCAGCACCAGGCCGTCGTCGGTGTTGGCCCCGGTGTAGGCCCCGGTGTAGGCAATGAGCACTTCACCGGCCTGAGTGAGCAACTGCGGCTCACCCACCACGCCATCTGCGTCTATGCTCGCTATCCAAACTTTCGAGAGTTGACTGCCCCCGACGTAGAGTCGGCCAATGAGTGTCACCGAACTCCCGGAGGGGCTCGGAACCATGGTCTCGAGGTGGAGCGCGTCGTCTTGCTCAATGTCGATGCCGTGTGTCCACTGCTCCCCACCCTCGGGGTCTAGATACGTAAACGTGGGGCTGCGGCCGCTAGACGGTCCACTTGTGGTTGCACCGATCAGCACGCCATCTTTCAGCGCGGCGAGCTGAGCGTTGACGAGGTCCGTGGACTCCGATTGGGGCAGGACAAAACACCACTGCGTAGAACCCGAGACATGGCAGTCCGAGTTGCAGCCGTCCCCGTTGATCGTGTTGCCGTCATCACAGGCCTCACCTTCGGCCAACACCCCGTCGCTGCAGGTGCTGACGTTGGGGTCGCTCGAACCATCGTTCTGAGAGGGTAGATCACACGCGATGGCGGAGACGAAGAGCGAAACAAGACAGAAGGGTACTCTGACACACACATTCATGCTCATAATCGTACTCGTACGCGCTACAGATGGATAGGACATGCCAGCCTAACGCTACCCGCGCACATCAGTCAAGCAGATTTCCCCTGACCATCAGGCGCGGCTCTGCGCGAGCCAATTTTTCACCATACATATGGAGAAACATGGTGTGGCTTGGCCGAGAACGTGGGGATATGTAGACCTGGGCTGTCATTCAGTGGGGTCTTGTTGAGTGTGAATCTCATCTGCACACCTCTGGTCCGCCAGGGCGGGTCGCAGCGGCTGGGATCTGTGAGTCTCCACTAATGTGTCCCATTTTGGGCCGCCCCAACGACCACAGAACACCGTTGGCGAGTGATCAGTGTAAGAACCACACCCGTCTTGTTGAGCTTGGAATTCTCGCGCAGGATCTGCCGCCGCGCGGCGGTTTGGCCCTACGTGCTCTCGCGCTCCAGCTTCCCCACCAAAGACAGCGTAAACGAAGCACCCATGTACTTGAGGTGCGGCTGCAACAACAAGTGCGCCCGATACCACCCAGCCTGGCCCGGCACCTCCTCGACATTGACCTTCGCCTGCCGCAGCGGTCGTTTACCCCGCACGGCCGCGGCCGGATTGTCCATATCGGAGACGTACTGACGCAGCCAATCGTTGAGCTCGCGCTCGAGATCCCCGCGCTCGAGGTGCCGGCCGATCTCCTCGCGCTGCAAGACCTTGAGGTAGTGCGCGAGCCGACAGACGATGAAGATATAGGGCAGCTGCGCGCCAAGCCGGGCGCCGAGCGAGGCGTCGCGGCCCTCTTCCGTGTTGGCGAACACCTTGGGCTTTTGGCACGAGTTGGCCGAAAAGAAGCAAGCCTGGGAGCTGCCTTTGAGGAACACCATGCCGATGAAGCCCTCCTCGGACAGCTCGAACTCATGGCGCTCGGTCAGCTGGATCTCTGTTGGCATCCGCTCTTCGATGCCGCGACGCTTGGCCGGATCTGGCTCCTGATCGTAGATGCCCCGCATTGAGCGAAACGGCAACATTGGCAAGCCCGTGACCGCGCCGCCAGCCGTGGGCCCGACGATATTGGGGCTCCAGCGATAGCGAGCGAAGCTCTCTGCAACCCGGGTCGCAAACGCGAACGAAGCGTAGCCCCACAGGTAGCTGCGGTTGGTGTCCGTGCGCTCGCTGTAGGTGAACGAGTGCACGTGGTGGCGCTCGTAGGGCGGGCGCAGCAAGAAGCGCGGCAGACACAGGCCGACGTAGCGCGAGTCTTCAGTGTCGCGGAAGGCGTTCCAGCGTGTGTACTGCGGGGTCTGAAAGATCACCCGAATGTCCGAGTAGGTTGCGAGCCCCTCGAAGCTGGCCTCGCCAAAAAACCGCGGCGCCGCGTTGGCGATGAACGGTACGTGGGCCATGGCACCAACCGCGGCACAATTGGCCAGCAAGGTCATGTCGCGCGGGCCCGGATCAAATTCGTAGGTGGTGCACATGACCCCAAAGGGCTCGCCACCAAAGGTCCCGTACTCGCGGGAGTAGACCAGCCGATACAGCCCCGACTTGGCGATCTCGGGGGCGTCCTCGAAGTCGTCGATGAGATCGTCCTTGCTGCAATTGAGCAGGTGGACCTCGGTGTTCTCGCGGAAGTTGACGTTGGCGATCAGGTAGCGCAGCGATCGCCACGCGGCCTCGAGCGCTTGAAAGTCGGGGTGGTGCAGGATCACGTCGACCTGCGCTGCGATCAGCTGATCGAGCGCGACGATGTTGACGTCGACGCCAGCCTTGTCGACGACGATCTGCTCGGGCTTGAAGCGCTTGCCAGCGCGCAGCCGCTTGTCGGGCACGACCTTCGCGTTGTCGAGCATGTCGTCGAGCAGACCCGCCTGCGGTGGCGCCGGGTCGGGATCCCCCAAGGCCGCTTCGCTGGGCGCGGGGGCGCTCTCAGCTGCGGACATCTGATCCAGACGAACCGGCTCGGGGACCGACACGGCGACGGCCGCAGCGTCGACGGCCTCGGGCTGTGGCCCCGCTTTGATCTTGGGCGCGACCTCTGGGGTGGGATCGTCAAAGTCGCCAAGCCGCGTGCGCAGGTATGACGCGACGGCGTCGCGCAAGGTCGCGTGCGCGGGGCTGCGGGCGCCGAGCTCCGCCCCCTCGACGACCCACTCGAGCAGCGCGACCTGCTCGGTCGGCTCGTCGCTGGCCGGTAAGAACCCAAGCTCGCGGCGCAGCTGCACGCGGTTCTCGGGGCTGGCCAGCGACTGCTTGAGCCGCTCGACGATCGAGGGCGAGACGCCCAGCCACTCCTTGAGCTCGGTCAGCGCGCGGCGGGTCTCGACCAGCGTGCGCAGCTCCGGGACCTGCTGGGCGACCCACTCCGGGCCAAAGTCCGAGTACGAAGCGAAGCGAAGATGGACCGGCAGCGTGTCTTCTGGATCTTTGCTGAGCTTGCTGGGGCAGTTGAAGCGCAGCTGCAGGTTGCTCTCGGCCATGACCGCGCCAAGGCTGCGGTTGTCGACCTTGACGGGCTTGCGCTCGTCGAGCGGGCGCTCGTCTTCGTGCCCGCGATAGTCGCCGATCACCAAGATCTTGAGGGGCAGCTCGCGCTCTTGCTTGGACTCTTGCTCGCGGTAGACGAGGTTGACGCGGTCGCGCGCGGGCGAGGCTTGCTTGGACATGATCGCTCGTTCTCCACTCAGCGGTTCGGCGCGATGCCGTCGAGCAAGCCGGCGCCGCTCTGCCCAGGCCGATCGATCGCGGCGCGTTGGTGCGGCGTCAGCAGCCTCCCGCCGCGGGCCGCGACCTCCTCGTCGTCGGCGAGCAGCGGCCAGATCTGCTCGTCAAAGGTGCCCGGGGTGCCCAACACACCCAACAGCTTGGCGCCCGGCGTGCCCAGGATCAACAACATCCGGTACTGACGGCGCGACCACATGAAGCTTGGCGGAGAGGGCCACCGCAAGATCCGGCGGGCCAGCTCGAGCCAGAACAGCAGCTCGGCGTCGGAGGTCACCGGGCAGTCCAGCGTGATCGCGGGCCCACCTCGGGGCGGGCGCCCTCCCGCCCGGTAGCAGCCGTTGAGCAGCATACCGATCCCGTAGATGTGATCGTCGTTCCAGCGCTCGCCCTCGGGGTTGCCGGTTGGCCGCGAGAACAGACGATCGAGCAGCTCGTCGGCCGAGACGTTCGAGAGCATCTGCCAGGTGTTCTGCATCGCCAGCCCGATCGCGGCGTCGGAGGGCACGGGCAGCTGCTCGAGCATTGCTGGGACGTGGGCCATGTCGACGCTGTCGACGGCGTTGAGCAGATCCGCGGCGGCGGCGATGAAGGGTGAGTACGCGTAGGGCAGCGCCGGCCAGCTGCGGGCGTGCGCGACCCCGTCGAGGTGGTGAAAGATCGCCAGCGGGAACTCGCGACCGACGCCGTCCTGGCTGCCCTTCATCACGCCAATGATGTGGCCGTCGTCGCCGGGCGCCCGAAACATGAAGGGCAGCGGCTCGGGTGGCAGGTGCGCGCGCATTGACGGCAGCGTCATCACGCTCTCGCGCAGATACTCGTCGAACGCACGCACGACCGGCGCGCCAATGTTGACCCGGACGAAGTCCCGCGCCGAGGGCGTCTTGCCGAACAGCCCGACGCTGCTCACTTATCGCCCTCGCCCTCAGCAGGCCCCGCCGAGCACGAGTAGCCGCTGATGATCGACTTGGGCACCTTGAGCGAGCTGAACAGCCCCATGTACTTGCCCGACCCGCGCGACGGCACGCCAAACAGCGGGGTCTCGGCCCGCTTGGGTCGCAGGCGAATGGTGACGATCCCGACCTGCTGGTCGGACAGATCCCACTTGATGCTGTAGACCTGCTGACCAGCCGCGCCGGACACCGTGGCCTCTTCGAGCAAGTGCCAAAAGCCCCAGTCGCCCTTGCGCAGCACGTCGCCGGTCTTGCCAAGGCCCTTGGCCTTGATGCTCGCGCCGGGGGCCCCCTCGGTGCCCGGCCAGGTCATGGGCTTCCACGACTGCGGACCGTTGCGATAGGTGACCTTTTGCCCGTCGACCTCCAAGCTGATCTCGGAGACGCCGGGGGTGCCGTCGATCTGGATCTCGAACTCGAACTTGGGCGTGGCCGAGCCGGGCGGGAACATGACCGCACCGATGTCGCCGACCTGGGTCAAGAACGGAGGCACCTGCGTGTTGTAGGAGGTGGTCATCGCCGCGCCACCGTCGACCATGGTGAAGGCGTTGCCGCTCTTTTGGATGCGCGATGCCAGCGAGGCGTTGTAGAACTCCCAGATCGGGCCCTGGTCGGGCGCAAACCACTTGGCGAACTCGCCGATCGGCAGGTCGTAGCCCTTGGGGTTGAACGGGTACTTGCCAGCGACCTCACCGTCGAAGGGCAAGTACACGGCCGCGCACCACGAGGCGCCCGTGCCCGCGGCCTGACCACCCTCTACGACCCCGCGCACGGCGTCGAAGGGCGGACGCAGGATCCGATCATAGCGGTTGCGCCACGGCTCTTGCTGCTCGGAGATCTGGCCTTTGACGGCCTGGGTGGTCGTGCGCAGCTTCTTGGCCAGGGCGTCGAGCTCGGCCCGGTCGTCGACGGCCGCTTGCAGGGCGTCGCGGACCGCCGTGAGCTGCTCGGCGTAGACGTCGATCTGCAGCGCGCCCGCGACCGCCGGCGGACCATCGGGGCCCTCGGCTGGGGTGCTGACGTCGACGCCAAACCCGACGAAGGGCGCGAAGTAATCCTTGACGTCTTTGTTGGCGTAGAAGGCCTTGGTGCCCTCGGGCGTGGTCGCCTCGACCTTGGCGCGGACGTCCTTGGGCAGCTGGTCCGGGTGGTACCAGGGCACGGTTCCGGCCTCGCGCTCTTCTTCCTTGAGATCGGTGTGCCACGCGACGTGGTTGAGCAGCACCCGCAGCGGGGTGCCGCCGCGGGCGAGGTCTTGGAACATCTTGAGCGAGCCGACCAGGTCACTGGACGCGTCAACGTAGATCTTGGCGACGAACTGGTCCCACTCCTTGATGTACTGATCCATGTAGCGCGAGCGCAGGCGCAGACGATCCGTCATGCGCCGCTCTTTCGCCTCTTTGTCGGTCAGGCCCAGGACCCACTCGCTGCCGACGAACTCGCCCTGATCCTTGGCGAGCTCGATCCGGCAGTACTTCTCCCAGCCGAACCGGGTGAACGCGCCGCGGACCTTGACCCCGTCGTTCTTGTAGACGTTGGTGCCGAGCTTGAGCGTGGCCAAGGTGATGTCCTTGACGCCGTCGACGTTGCTGGCCTCGGCGATGAGCTCGGCCAGCCAGGTCTCGGTGCGATCGCTGCGGCGCAACACCTTGCGGACCGACTCGACCATGGCCTCGTCGATCTCGAGCTCGAGCTCGTTCTGCTCGCGCAGGACCGTGACGTAGGTGCTGGCGACCGTCTCCATCTTGCGGAAGGTCTCGGACTCGGTGTCGACCAGCATCCCCTCGGCCCACCACAGCGCGATCTGATGGCCAAGCCAGGTGTTCTCGCGGTTGCGCTCGAGCCCGAGCTGCTCGGGGAGCAGGTCCGGCTTGTACTCGCTAAAGTCGTTGGCGAGCAGCAGGTAGGCGCGCAGCATGTCGTGGGCCTTGCCCGACTCGTCGGCTGGCGGCTCGTCCTCGTCGCCCGGGTAGCGGGCGGCGAAGTTGGTCAGCTCGAGCTGCTTGTCCTTCATGATCGGGACGATCAGCTCTTCGCGGACCGACCGACCAAACAGCGATCGCGTTGGCTCTTGCAGCTCGTTGGCCTGGTACATGCCCCAGCGCAGCTTGAACGGGCGCGAGTCGTGCTCGTAGCCGTAGAGCTCGGCCTGGGCCTCGTAGAGCGGGTACAGGCGATCGACGTTGGGGATCGGCGCGCCGGCGTCGGCCTCTTCGTCACCGACCTTGTCGACGGCGCCGCTGACGGTCGCGAGCACCTGTTGGTTGGCCTTCATCGAGCGGACCGGGAGCACGCAGAACCCGACGGCGGTCGCAAAGATGCCGCCGGCCCCCGCCCACTTGATGATCGCGGCCTTGCGCACGTGCTTGGTGCTGCGGCGCGCGAGCTCGCGGTCGGCGAAGATCACCTTGTTGAACAAGTTGCCCAAGAAGTAGCTGCGGGCCTCGACCTGCGGCTGGCCGGCCAGCGCCGACTGCATGCCGAACGCCTGGGCCATCGAGCCCATCAGGCGATCGATCGGCCGGCCCTCTTGGGTGCCGCTGGTGAAGTAGCAGCCCCGCAGCATCGGGGTCTCGGCGTAGACGTTGCCGGTGAACACCAGGCCGATGAAGCTGGCGAGGTTGTCGCGCAGCAGCTCGAAGTGCTGGGGGAACTCGTAGATCTTGCCGCGCGACTCGACCCGACGATCGTCGCCCATGCGGCGCAGCGAGCGTTGCTCCGTGCGATCGGCGAGGCGGTCGAACTGATCGCAGAAGGTCCCGGTTGGATCGACGCCCGCGTACGCGCCAGTGACCGGCAGCGTGAAGCCCCAGATCGACTTGCGCTCGCTCTTGCCCATCTCCGAGTACATCTCGACGAAGCCGGGCAGCAGGTCACACTTGGTGAACAGCACGTAGACCGGGACCGACATCTCGAGGTGCTTGGTGACCTCGTCGATCCGGGCGCGGATCTTGGTGGCCATGGTGTTGATCTCGCCCTCGGCCGCGAGCGCGAGATCGGCGACCGAGACCGCGAGCAGGATCCCGTTGATCGGCCGCTTGGGCCGGGTGTCCTTGAGCAGATCCAAGAACGCGATCCACTCGTCGCGATCGGTGTCTTCGGTGGTGTAGCGCCCAGCGGTGTCAACGATCACCGCCTGGTTGGTCATCCACCAGTCGCAGTTGCGGGTGCCGCCGATGCCCTTGACCGCGCCGCCGCCCTTTTCTGACAGGTACGGGAACTGCAGCCCCGAGTTGCGCAACGCGGTGCTCTTGCCGACGCCGGGCGGGCCAATGATCACGTACCAAGGCAGGGCGTAGAGCGCCTCTTTGCCGAGCCGCGAGCCCTTGAGCGCGCCGACGGCCTTGTTGAACTCCGACGACATCGCGTTGATGTCGGCCTGCATGTCCGGGCGGGCGCCAGCGGCCTGGGCCGCGCCCTGGCTGGCCAGCGCCTTCTCGATCTTGTTGGCGGCGCGGCGGGCCTTGAGGATGCCGACCACGACGATCGCAACCACGACCAGGATGATGATGACGGTGGCGAGGACGGCGACCCAGATCGGGAGCTTGAGGAACCACCACAAGCCCCAGACGACGAGGATCAACAGTGACGCGAAGATGTACTTCAGCATGGGGGGGGTCTCCGAATGATCCGGTCAGCCGGGTCAGCCTTCATCCGGCTGCATCATGGGTTGGACACGCTCGACCACGTTCTTGGTCTGCTTGTCGAGGCCGATTCGCAGGACGATCAACAGCCCGAGTGAGAACAACAAGAAGAACAAGGCGACCCACACGGCCGGAAACCCGTCGGCGCGGCCCATGTCTTCTTTGGGCCGCAGCGGCTGGACCGAGAGCGGCTGCTCTTTGAGGTCGTTGCGCAGGGCCTCTTTGACCCGGCGAATGATCGTGTCGAGCTCGAGCTCGCCGCCACGGATCGCGAACTGGCCTTGGAAGCCGAGCAGCAGGCACACGTAGTAGACCCGCAGGATCTCGATCCGGCCGGGGTCGCTCATCACCGCGTTGAGCCGGTGAAAGAAGCCCTCGCCGGCCAGGTTCTCGTTGAAGTAGTGCAGCTGCAAGGGACGCTGCATCCAAAAGTCGCGGATCGCCCCGCCCTTGTGCAGCGCCAGCTCGTCGGCGAGCGCGACCACGGCGTAGGCCATGTCGACGACGTCGGCCTCTTCGTACTTGGCCTGACGGGCGTTTGTCAGCATCTGATCGATGAAGCCGCACAGCCGCTGGTACGGCATCTGAGGCGACACCGCCGAAGCGGCGTCGAGCGAGCGGAACTGGATCAGCGCGTTGAAGCAGTCCTTGGTGACCTCGTTGATACGTTCCATGACTATCCTGACTGGGTCATCTCAGGCCGTGCCCCCTAGCCGTCGGTGCGCGGGATCCCCATCATGGTGATCTTCGCGTGCTTGGGGTCGAAGGGCGGCGGCACGTAGATGGCGATGGTTCGCTCGGCCAACACGTCGCGCCAGTAGCGGTCGTCTTTCTTGATCATGAAGTAGACCTGGTTGGGCTTGATCGCGATCTCGTTGGGCGGGCGATGGGTTGGCTGCAAGGGCACGCCGGGCGTCGCCGACTTCACGATCGCGCTGATCTGCTTCCACGACGACATCTTGGACAGCTGCGGCAGCTTGTTGGCGACCTGCTGCTCGGGCGAGTCGGACTCGACCGCCAGCACCCAGTCCTTGCAGTCGATCATGCGCTGCTCCGAGAGCCGGCCGATCCACATGCCGTCTTCGCGGGCCTCGAGCGGGATCTTGATGCTCATGTCCTTGACCGCGGCGCCGAGCATCGTCTTGATGTTCTGGAACATCGGCAAGAAGCAGTTGCGCAGATCCAGGTACTGAAACCGCGGGAAGCTGGACGGGTCGAACTCGCCCGTGAAGCTGCACAGCCCGCCCGCGTACTGCAGGAGCATCAGGTACGCGGCCAGCGACGAGGTGTTGGGCTCTTCGCTGGTGTGCTTGAGCATCGGGATGCCCGAGTTGATCGCGTTGAGCAGCAAGTAGCGGGTCACGTCGGCGGCGGCGAACTCGATCGTGGCGGCGTCACGCTGGCGGCGGGTCGCCGTGAGCGCGCGCTGCTTGACGACCGAGAGGCTCATGATCTCGCGCAGGCCCGACATGATCACCGGCGACGCGCCGATGTGGAGCACGGGCGGGATGTAGCTGTCGGACAGCGTGAACGAGCCGTCCTCGTCGCGGACGATCTCCGCGATCTTGAGCTTGATGTGATCCTCGTCCTTCTCTTCGCCGAACAGCAGCACCGCCGCGGCCTGGCCGACGTCGAGGTTGCGGGTGTTCTTGCTCATCGAGATGTCGCCGACCGAGCGCGTGGTCGCCAGGTAGCGGCCGCGCCACTCGCTGTCGATCTCGTGGAAGTTGGAAACACCCTCGCGCAGGACCGGCAACCCGAGCGAGACCTCGAGCTGCTTGGCGGTGGTTGGAAAGTGATCGCCGATCGTCCGCGAGGGGACCGACAGCTTGCCGCGTAGATCCGTGCCGTCCGGCATCACGCCGTCAAACCGGGTCAGCTCCAGGCGCCCGCTCTTGAGCGCGCCGGCGTCGAATTCCACGGCTTGGACGCCCCAGCTGAGCGGAGTCGAGGCCGCCAGGCGCTCGTGCAAGGTCTGCTCTTCGAACAGCTCCTGCTGCTGGAGGTGCTGCGGGGAGATCAACATTCCCTCGCGCCAGATCACGCGGTCGTAGTGCTTGCGGTTGGTGGTCGACATGGTCGGAATCGGGGCTGGAGGCGGTGGACGGGCCAAGCAGGCGAAGGAGCGGCGACTGCTACTTCTTTTTCTTCTTTTTCTTCTTGCCGCCGTCGTCTTCTGCGGCCTTTTTGGGCGAGTAGAGCGGCGTGCACACACCCTCGAGCTTGTCTTCTTCAAACCCGGGCGGGATGTTCTTGCCGCCGTCGATCTGGTTGCGCTCGAGGTACAGGTACATGCACGGCTCGCCGAGCGACTCGGGGTCTTCGTCGTCGGCCTTCAGGTCGCACGCCTGCCTGCCGTAGGTGTCGGGGACCTCGTAGACGCGGTACCAGGTGTTGCCAACGGGCTGCTGGAACACACCAAACGCGAGGATGAACTTGACGCCGTCCTCGGGGGTGAGCTTGATGAGCTCGGTCGAGTCTGGGTAGATCTGAAATTCTTTGTCCGAGATGTACTCGTCGCCGAGCGCGGTCTCGTGGTCTTCCCACAGCTCGGTGAAGTCGAGGCTGCGGATCGCGAGGTCGCCGTTGAGCTGATACACGCGCACGACGGTTGGCAGCGGGTTGCCCTCTTCGTCGAGGTTGAGATCTGCGGCCGCCTGGATGTGCAGGGCGATCTCTTTGAACGCGTACTCATCGGGCTTGCAGGTCTCTTTGTCACCCTTGTTCTTGCAGCCGCCGAGCGACGCGGTTGCGCACAGACCAAGGGCGAGGCCGAGCGCCCAGCGGGACACCGAAGAGAGACGAGATCGAGAGGGTTGGGGCATGACGGGCATGACAGCGTGGGAGACGAGTGGATGGAGTGGGAGTCGAAGGTGGGCACCGGGCGTTCGCCGGTGACCGATGAAGCTCAGGAGCCTGGCGGGCCGTCCGGCTTGGACTGCGCCAACTCAGCCAGCTTTGACGCATCGAAGGTTACACCGCGCCGCGCCAGTTCGGCCATGAACGCGGGCTCGCGGTGGTGCTGCCACTTGGCGTCGGCCGAGTCGCGCGAGAGGATCGGAGAGACCCCCCCTTGCGCGTCGAATTCTGCCAACGTCACCGGTGACTCGGCGCCCCTAGACGAGCGCCCAATGACCACGACGACGCTGATTGAGGCGGCGACGTGCTGGCGCAGGGCGTCGCGGTCACGGCCAAAGCCGCCGAGCACCAGGCCCTCGACGCAGCTCGACAGGCCGGCCTTGGGATCGCTGACGCCCAGCCCCAAGACCAGCTGTTCGACCTCGCCACCCAGGCCCGCCCACGCGCTGGCCAGGCCAGCCCCACCGGCGCGATGGATCAGCAGGCGGGTCGAGCCAGCTTGGATCGCCAAGCTGATCGGCCCGGCCGTGAGACCGGGCTCGGCGTCGAGCACCAGCGCGCCGCGAGGCGGCACGATCCGGCTGCCCGCGCGCACGATCGCCAGCTCGCTGACGTCGAAGCGCGCGAGCTCGTGGGCGAGCGCCGAGAGCAGCTCCGTGCCTTCGCAGCCGTCGCCGATGCACACCAACACGCTGCCGCCAGCAGCAAGGACCGCGCGCAGGTACTCGGCGACCGGATGCGACACGGCGCCGACCTGGCTGAGCCCGCCCGTGACCGCCCGCGCCGGACGCCGAATCACGACGACGGGACCATCGGGGGCCACGCTGACGTCGGCCCCACGCAGGCGGGTGCCGTCGGGCATGCGGTGGTCGAGCCACGGCGCGGCCGCGTCCCACTGCAGGTGCGCGCCGGCGAAGCGATGCAGGGCCATCGCGATCGCGGCCGGACACGAGAAGCCTCGCTCGAGTCGCTCGCGGCCGTGGCCACGATCGACGTAGATCCGCTGCGGGCTGCGAATGATCACCTCGCGAACTTGCTCGCGGGCGTCATCGTCACCGAGCACGTCGGTGAGGGGGCCCAGCGCGAACACTTCGGCGAGCAGGTGCTCGGCCTCGACGCTGGGCTCGTCGAGCATCAGATCGGGATCGTTGCGGGCGATCACGGCCAGGCGCCGCTTGGCGCCGACGCGGGCGGCCTTGCGCTGCTTCTCGCCGTCGTCTGGCGGATGCTCTGGGGTCACGCCCAGATCCGACAAGAGCTCGTAGAACACCGCGGCACGCACCGCGTACTCCGGGCGCATGTCGATCTCTTCTTCGCCCTGGCGCCAGGTCGCCGACGTGGCAGCAGCCGCGGAGTGGGCTGCGGAAGCGCTCGAGCGCGGCGCGGCGGCCGGCGCCGCGCTGTCGGCAGCCTCGACCACCGTGGCCGAGGAGTACTCGTCGGGCTCGGGGCCAAGGCTTGGCGGACCCGACAAGCTTGGCGGCGCATCGAGGCTGACCGGCGCCGAGAGGCTTGGCGGCCCGCCACCCAGACTTGGCGGCCCACCGCCCAGACTTGGCGGCCCACCGTCGAGGCTCAGCGCGGGCGGACCCCCGTCGACGCCGAGCGTTGGCGGACCTCCGCCGAGGCTTGGTGGCCCGCCCAGGTCTGCCGGACCGGCGCTGCCCAAGTCGGACAAGCTTGGCGGTCCTCCCAGGCTTGGCGGCCCCGCGTCGAAGCTTGGCGGGCCTTCGTCCAAGCTTGGCGGTCCGCCGCCCAGGCTTGGCGGACCCGCATCGAAGCCCGGCGGACCCGCATCGAAGCTCGGCGGGCCCGCGTCGTTCAGATCGCCCATCACGGGCGGCCCGGCATCCATCGCGGGGGGTCCCGCGGGGTTGTTGCGCGCGTCGGGCTGGGGCGAGGCTCCGCGACCACGGCGTGATGGGGTCACGGGGGCGGGGCCCTCTGTCGGGCGCGGCGGTCCACCACGAGCGCGCTCGACCGCGACAGCAGGCTGCGGCTCAGGCTCAGGCTCAGGCTCGGGCTCGGGCTCGTACGCGGGCTCCGGCTCGGGCTCGTACTCCGGCTCCGGGTCGTACTCCGGCTCCGGGTCGATCTCCTCGACCTCTTGGATTTCCTCGATCTCTTCGACCTCTTCGAACTCTTCGACCTCGTCGACTTCGACTTCGACTTCGCGACTGGGCTCGGCGTAGCCTTGCTGGTTCCACTGGCCTTGCTGGTCGTGGGCCTGTTGGTGGTCCTGGCCCTGCTGGTCGTAGCCCTGCTGGTCGTAGCCTTGCTGGTTGTAGCCCTGCTGGTCGTACCCTTGCTGGTTGTAGCCCTGCTGGTCGTAGCCTTGCTGGTTGTAGCCCTGCTGGTCGTAACCTTGCTGGTCGTACCCTTGCTGGTCGTACCCTTGCTGGTTGTAGCCCTGCTGGTTCTGGTCCCACTGACCTTGCTGACCTTGCTGGTCATAACCCTGCTGGCCTTGATTTTGGTTCCACTGCCCGCCGTGGCCACCTTGCTGGGCTTGCCCACCCCACTGGCCTTGCGGGTCGTGGCCGGGTTGGGCTTGGTTCCACTGACCGGGCTGCTGCGGCTGCTGGGCCTGGTTCCACTGGCCGCCCTGTTGGCCGTAGGCCGCGGCGCCTTGGTTCCACTGGCCGTGATCGTAGCCTTCGTCGCCACCGATCTCGCCGGACAGCGAGCCGTGCTTTCGACCGGCACGCAGGGCCTCGGCCTGCTCGGGTGTGGCCATTTGCGTTGACCCCGTCTGAACCGGCGCCTGCTCGGGCTCGGGTGGAAACTGCTGGTGATCGGCCGCGACCTCGATCTTGATGTGGCAGACATAGACCTCGTCCTGAAGACTGATCTGCCTGGTGCCTTGGATGCGCTGGCCGTTGACGAAGGTGCCGTTGGTGGAGCCTAGATCCTCGATGTAGAGCTGGTGGTTGTGATCGATGTGGAGCCGTGCGTGGTTGCTCGAGATACCGCGCTCTGCGAGCACGAGGTCGTTCGCCGGCACGCGGCCGATCTTGACCTCGGTCTTGTGCTCGAAGCTCTCGATCCGCGACGGCTCGCCCTGATTCGAGATCCTGATTCGCATGCCGATCCTGCGGGCCCCGAGCATGACCCGTGCGCGCCCTAGCTCCAACCGGTTTCTCGCGTCGACGTCACCAAACTCGCGCCCGGAGGGTCACCCCCGACGTGCTCGCAGATCGACACCCGCCGACCGCCCCGTCCCCCACGGCAGCTTCGCGCCCAGGCGTGCACGCGCGAGTGCCCCGTGAGTCAGCGATCTCGCCTCTGGTCACCAAAATTCGGGCCTTCTCGCCCGATCTTGGGATCACCCACGAAGCTCGACGCGAGTGATCGGCCGGTTCTGCGACGGAGCTTCGGCCCGCCCGCGCGGCTTCGCTATGAGATCACGTTGACTTCAGTACAGCGCTGCTGTACGCCTGAACACCGAAAATGCGCGCGCCGGGTGATTACCGTCAGCGAGTCTTGAGGGCGCTGAGCGTCTTCGCTCTGTCCGTCGGGCTGCTCTCCAGTACGAGCTGCGCGAAGCGGCTCGTGCTGACGCCGGGCGAGTTCGAACGGATCGATAAACGCGAGCAAGCCGTCGACGCCCTCCGGGTCTACGTCAACAAGCGCTTGATCGTCGTGTACGAGGCCGATGATCGGGGCTCGACCTACGAGGTCGACCGCACGATCAACACCTCGCAGGACCGCCAGCTGCTGCGGGTGATCATCAGCCGCTCCACGATGGGCCAGATCATCGACAGCCAAGACAGCAACGGCGCGCCGAAGCTGTGGGTCACCTACAGCTCGCGCTGCAAGGAGAAGGACTGCGCCTACGGGTTCGTCCAGACCGAAGACGGCGTGTTCCGGCTCAACACCGTGCCCAAGCGCGACGGCTACCTCGACCCGAAGGCCTACTTCCGGCGCGAGACCAAGCAGATGACCCAGGGCAAGCTCGCGTCCTTGGCCGAGAAGAACAACGTCTACTTGTTCAAGAAGAAGAACGGCAAGATCCGCACGATCGACCTGATCGTCAAGAAGCGCACCGACAACAAGCGCCAGGTCGACACCATCCGCGACGGCGGTGTGCGCTGATGTTGCTGGGTTCACGAACACGGCGCGGGTCCGCCCTCACAGGCACCGCAGCGCTCACGATGATCGCCGCGCTCGCGTTGCTGCCCGGCTGCCGCAAGCGCGACCCCTCCGGCCCCACGCCGATCTGCCTGGCCGAGGTCGCGGGCGGCACCGCCGTCGAGTCCGAGGCCCAAGAGCTCCCGGCCGACATCTGGCTGTCGATCATGCTCCAGAACTTCGATCGTGAGCGACGGCTCCCGGGCGAAGATCCCAAGGACTGCACTGGCCGCTCAACCACCGAGCCCACCCCGCCCCCGCTCGCGGAAGGCGAAGAGCCAAGCGAGGACGACAAGCCCAACATCGTCGCTGGCTGCAACATCGGCGGCGATCCAGAGGTCAAGCGCCTCCCCACCCGTCCGCTCACCGACGAGGACGTGATCATCAACAAGGGCCCCGACGGCATGAGCCTCGTCTGGGTCCAGGCCACCCACTACGACAACGGCGAGGCCAGCGGCCCAATCGCCATGGTCCAGTGGACCCAAGCCGGCGTGGCCGTCCGCGCCCTCGGCAGCCTGCGCGCCCAGACCAACAAGGCCCGCATGCGGATCGAGATGGCCGGCGACCAGCAGATCCTGGTCGTCGAGGGTGACGAGTGCAACCCCGAGGTCAGCAAGCTCTGCAAGCGAATCATGAAGCTGCTGCCCAACTTGAACGGCCGCTTCGCAACAGTCCCGCTCAAGCTACAAAAAGACGAAGTCGTCGGCGACGTCGATCCCTGCCTCGGCGAGGCCTCGTTCGCACTCTTCGAGTCGTACACCTCAAACCTCCCCGACGGCTGGATCCGCAAATTCGAGATCTCGCGCAGCGTCACCTTCGACAAGGGCGCCCCCTTGGTAGCCGAGCAGGTCACGATCAAAGATCAAGACCCCAACCAGCCCGAAGCCCCCCCCGTAGAATTCCGCGAAGCCTCAACCGATCGAACCTTGGTCTACCAGCCCATCGATCGCTCATTCGGCACCCGCGGCTCCCTGTGGGAGCAAATGATCAACAACTACGGCTCGGTCGCCCACGACGCCAAAGCAACCGACGACGACGACTGATCCGGCCCTGCCCCCCATCTGAGATCGCGGCCCCATACACCCCGCCATCTCAGATCGCGCCCCCGTACACCCGCCATCTCAGATCGCGCCCCCCGTACGCCCGTCATCTCAGATCGCGGCCCTCGTACACCCCGCCATCTCAGATCGCGGCCCCCGTACACGCCCGCATCTGCGCATCGGGGAGTCCCCCCGAACAACGTCGAGCGCACAAAGGCCGCAGATGGCCTCAACCCGGCGTATCTACGCACGTGGAGATTAACGAAGCCACAACCGGTCGGGCCAAGATCGAGACACCAAAGGAAGCGGGGTCACGAGACTGGAGTAGACTTAGCGAGGCTCGCGCCTCAGACCGACGAGGCGAGTAGGTCGCGTCGGCCGCCGG
>NZ_JMCC02000101.1 GCF_000737335.2 Enhygromyxa salina
GATCCGAGCCGCGCCGGCGACCACCGCGGGCGCGCTCGTGTCGGCCCCGTCCGCGGCCGTGATCGAGGCGGTCACGGGCACGGCGACCGCCTCGGACCTCGGCCCCAAGCCCCACCAGCTCAACAACAAGGCGGCGCAGCCGAGCATGGCCAGGGCCGCGACGCGTCGACGTGTCCGACGATGGGCCGCGGGGTCGAACACGAGCGCGACGGGATTCTCTGTGGCGGCGCGCGCCCCCGCAGACAACACCAACCAACTGTCCTCTTCGATCTCCTCGATCTGCGGCTCACGCTCGAACGCAACCGTCGCCTCGTCCTCTGGATCGTCGTGTACGTCGTGTACGTCGACCATCGCCACCGCGTAGTCCTGTGACGCGTACACCCGCAGCTGCGCGGCCACCTCGCCAGCGTCGGCGAAGCGCTCCCCGATCTGCTTGGCCAGCATCCGCCGCAAGACCCACTCGAACGAGGCAGGCGCATCAAACGGCAGCTCGAACGCCGGCAGCGCGCGGTTGAGGTGCGAGTCGAGCACCCGCAGGGTCGGCCCGCGAAACGGCGCGGATCCGAGGATCAGCTCCCACACCAAGATCCCCAGGGCGTACACGTCGGTGGCCGGGCCGATCGGCTCGCCGCGGATCAGCTCTGGCGCCGCATAGGCCGGCGAGGTCAGCAACGGCAAGGCCCGCAGCTTGTCGGCGCCCGCCTCGAGCGCGGGGACCAGACCAAAGTCGAGCAAGCCGGTCAGCTCGCGCGCGTCGTCGACCAAGATGCTGTGGGGCTCGATCCCGCCGTGCGCCAAGCGCTTGCGGTGCACGGGCTCGAGCGCTGCGGCCACGCGCAGGGCGATCGCTATTGCTTCTCGAAACGAGAGCGGGCGCTCGACCTCGGCCAATGACACGTCGTCGCTCCACGCGGTCACCAGAAACGGACGGCCGTCGAGATCTTCGCCGTAGTCGAGGATGTCGGTGATCGCCGCGACCTCCAGCGCCGCGCTACCACGGGTCTCGAACAGCCGGTCACGCACGCTGGGGCTGGAGAACTCGCGGCGCAATCGCTGCAACAGGACTCGGCGATCCTCGGTCTCGTCGTGACACCGATACAGCTCGCCCAAGGGGTGATTGCGGCCGATCTGCACGACACGGTAGCGATACGCGACCAACTCGCCAGCCCCCAACACATCGCCCGATTCGGCCTCGACCTTCAGCGCATTGAACTCACTCTCACCGTTGTCCTCGTTGTCCATGGACGGCCCCTCCAGCAGTGAAGTGTTGGGGGCCGGCAGCGACGGTTCAGCTTGTTTTCGCGTGATGCATACATACATGTGCCTGTGGGTAGGCACGCCCCTACCCGATTGATTCTGGCGTAGACGTGGTGGACAACGTGTATGCCAATGGCCCACGTCGATCCGCGTCACCGCCCTCTCACCGCGCGCCTGATCAGCGAGTCAGTGTTGGTCGCGTTGGTGTTGGGTGCAGCGGCGATAAAGCTCGATGCGCTGGATCATCCGCTCGCGCGGGCGCTGATCGTCGCTGTGATCCTGCTGCAGGGCTGCTGGCTGCACCGCCTGTATGTGGTCGCCCACGAGGCGTCGCACCGCAAGCTGTGGCCCGCGCACCCCGGCATCAACGACGCGCTTGGCCAGCTCTTGCTGCTGCCCTTGATGCTGCCGCTGCGGATCCATCGCAAGATCCACGCCTTCCACCACGGCCACAACCGCCGCGATGAACGGACCTCGGCGCTCGACACCTTCGTGATCCCGCGCCGAACCAGCGCGCTGGGCCGGGCGCTGAACCGCGCGTGGTGCTACCTGCTGTGGTACCTGGCCGTATTCGCAGGTGGGTTCTTCGTCCACTCGTTGGTGTCGGTGCTGCTGTTCTTGGCCATGCCGATGCGGATCGCCAGGACCATCTCGCCTGCGTTCAAGGGCTGGCGGATCGGCGATCAGCTGCGCTCGCTCGCCAGCTTTGGGCTTGGCGTTGGCCTGCACGTGGGGGTTGCGTGGCTGCTTGGTACCCGCGCCTGGGCGCTGAGCATGGGCTGGCCGCTGCTCGCGTTCGCGTGGGTCTACTCGCTGCTGGTCTATATCTATCACTATCGGACCGACTACGGGCCCGATGTCCGGTTTCACGTGCGCGGGCTGAACCGACACCCGATCGCTTCGTGGTGGTTGCTCAACTTCAACGAGCACGACACCCACCACCGTCAGCCCAAGCTGCCGTGGTACCAGCTGCCCGCGCACCGCGAGCCGCTGCCGCACGCGCACGCCAGCAATCAAAAGTACGATGGCATCGCCGCGGCGATCTTGGCCCAGCTGCGGGGGCCTCGGATCATCGAGATCCCCGAGACCCCCGAGACTATCGAAAACCCGATGCCGCGCGACCCCGGAGCGTCAACGTGATCGAGCTTGGCGAGGGCGCGCGGCTGCGACGGGCCACGCTCGATGACCTCGACGCGCTGCTCGCGATCCGCCGCGCGCTGCCGATGCCCAGCCCATCCGAGCTCAGCGAGGCTTCGCCAACGCTGGCAGACGAGCGGCCCCAGACCCGCCGCGGCGGATTTCTGCTCGGCTGCGATGCGGCCCACTATGCGCAGCTGCTCACGCTCGCGCGGGTGTGGCTGCTCGAGCTCGACGGCGAAGCGGGGGGCTTCAGCGTGACACTGGACGACCCGGTGCTGCGGGCCTCGCCGATCTGGGCGCGGCGCGACGCGATCGCGTGGACGGACGAGGTCGATCCCGCCCAGCTCCCCGCGCGCCGGGTCGCCTACTTCGATCAGCTGGCGGTGCTGCCTCGCATGCGATCGCGCTACTGGGGCGCCGCGCTGGGCCTGCGCGCGCTCGCCGAGCAGATCGTCGAACACGGCCACGACCTGGTGCTCACGACCACCGTGATCGCGCCGGTCCACAATCGCGCCGCCCTGCCCTACCTGGATCAGATCGGCGCGCGACGGGTTGGACAGATCGACGAGCACTACCCAGAAGTGGGCCAGATCGTGTCGGCGATCCACATGCTCGACGCGCCGCGCTATCACCAGCGGCTCGCAGACCTGCGCGACGACCAAGGCCCCGCGATCGCGCGGGTCCAACAGATGCGCAGGCTGATCCGCATCATCGACGCTTCGCTGGATCGCTGACTCATGCCGCCGCCCCCCACCCCGCTCGCGCCGATCTCCCTCACGCCGATCGGTGTGGTGCGCTCACCCTGGAAGGAAAAATTCTCGATCCCGCGCCAGAGCGGCATGGCCACCGAGGTCGAGCTCGTGGTCGAGCTCGACCGCGACCGAATCCCGGCCGAGGCGCTGCGCGGGCTCGAGCAAGCCTCGCACCTGTGGTTGCTGTGCTGGTTCCACGCTTGCGAAGACGAAGGCTGGCGCCCCACCGTCCGGCCACCGCGGCTGGGCGGGGCCGCCCGCCTGGGCGTGTTCGCAACCCGGGCGCCCCACCGCCCCAACCCGATCGCGCTGTCGTTGGTGCGGCTGCTCGCGGTCGAGGATCGACAGCTGCGCGTGTCCGGCGGCGACCTGCTCGACGGGACGCCAGTCCTGGACATCAAGCCCTACCTGCCGTGGGCCGAGCTGCGCCCCGACGCCAGCTGTGAGTGGGCGCCGTCCGGGCCCCCAGGTCTCCCGCTGCGCTTCTCCGCCAGCGCCGAGGCGGCGTTGGCCCGCCACCCCCACGCGGATCAGCTGCGCACGCTGATCCGCCAGAGCCTGTGCTGGGACCCCCGGCCGGCCCACCAGCGCGGCGATCCAGGCCGCGAGTACGCAACCGCGCTGCGCGACGTCGACGTTCGGTTTCGCGTCGACGCCAAGGGCGTGCTCGTGACCAGCGTGGAGTAGGTCAAGGACCGTCGCAGCCTTGCTCGACCTTAGCAGCTTCGAAAGCCGCGAGCACCGCGTCCATCTGGTCCAACCCAAACGGATTGTTTGGGTCATAGACATCGCTCAGCCGCACGACCACGTATTCGTCCTCGGGGTCGACGAATACCAGCTGCCCATAGGCACCGAACGCCATGAAGCCGTCCTCGCTGCCGCTTGGTAGCATCTTCCCCTCGAACTCCGTTCGTGCGGGGGTTGAGGGCATGACGGAGTGACCGTCGTAATTGCGCCACCACAGATAACCGTATGCATCATTGAGGCTGGAGGACGCCTCGAGGGACTCTTGCACGAACGCATTGGGAACCAGTTGCTGGCCCCTCCAATGACCATTCCGAAGGTAGAGGTAGCCAAATTTGGCCATGTCACGGCAAGACGCGGACAGCCCCCGATACATCTGCGGGTTTCCCGCATTGTCGCGAGCCATGCTCACATCCATGCCGATCTTCTCGAATAGCTCGGTCTGCGCGAATTCCTCTACGTCCTGGCCAACCGCGACCTCGAGAACAGCCTCGAGGGACTGGGTGCCATGGTTGCTGTACTCCCAATGGTCCCCAGGCTCATGGTCCTGGCCAAACGAGAGGGCATAGGCAGTTTCGTCCTCGACGCCGGAGACGATGAATAGATCGGTGAAAAAGTCCCACTCGCGCCCGGATGTCTGGCTCATGAGCTCTAAAATGGTGACACCGGCGCTCTCCGTTGCTTGCCAGGCTTGAATGTAGTCCGAGGCGGGGTCTGCGATATCCAGCAGACCTTGCCCCTCTGCGACCCCCACGATCGCGTTGATCACCGACTTCGTGGCCGACATGATATCCGGGACGGGAGTGGAGGCGTCGTAGCCGCTCGCGTACCACTCGCTGACCAACACGCCGTCGTGGATGACGACGACACAGCTGGAATTGGTCTGCTCCGCGACCGTTGCCAATTGCGCGACCCCCGAATTCGAGAGCCCGTGCAGCTGCGGTGCCTCCACGCGCCAATCTGGGTCTGGGTATGTGTGGTGCCCGTGATGTCCGTGATGCCCGTGGTGACCGTGGTATCCGTGGCGCTTGTGCTTGTCTCGCTTTCCCTTGTTGGCATGATGGTTGTGATGGTTGTGATGGTTGTGATGTGAACGGAGCTCATTTTCTTCGAAATCTTCGCCAGCATCACATGCAACGAGCGAAGCCACCGCGACCAGGGCAATTAGCGATGTTTGACCCATAAGCAACAGTATGTACAGGTAAACCTCGACTGCGCAACGATCGATGTGCTTCTATTTAGACACTCTGCGTCGGCATTCATGGAATGCCCCAATGGCCGCGCCAAGGCTCCTTTGTCACTGTCATATTGACCAACGCTTGTCCGAAAGCCCGGTGCGGAAATCGCCCAGCGGGGCCCTGGTGCGGTTCGCGAGAGCTTGGCGCGTCCGTGCGCCTGTATCTCACCGTGCATATTCCCCATCGAGATCGCCAAGCCCCGCGGCCGGTAGCCGTCATTGAATTCGCGCACCACGCGATTCTTGCCACCTGGCGAACCCAAAGAGCGCATACCACGCCAATGACTGCCAACGGATTCGGGGCAAGCCCCTCGAGAAGCGAGACGAAGGTCCTGCGCCCGATTGCCCTACACTGCGGCTCCGCGCGCGTCTTTAGGGCTCGTCGCGCGGGCGCACGCTGGCCGCCTCGGGATCATCGTCGCCATCCGCGTCGCCATCCGCGTCGGGATCCGCGTCCCCGAAGTCGTCCTCGCTGCCTTCGTCGTCGAGATCATCGAGCTCGTCGAGGTCGCGGAACCGATAGCCAACCCCACGCAGGGTCTCGATGTAGCGGCCGACCTCGCCAAGCTTCTTGCGCAGCCGGGTCACGTGGGTATCGACCGTGCGGGTGGTCAGGCCGGCGTGCATGCCCCAGACGTCCGCGAGCAGCGTGTCGCGGGTCTGGACCCGGCCGGCGCGCGACAGCAAGGTTGCGAGCAAGCGAAACTCCAGCGCGGTCAGCCGCACCTCTTGTGCGTTCACCCAGACCCGGTGGCTGGAGATGTCGAGCTCGAGCGCGCCGTTTTGGAGGCGCGAGGGCTCCTCGGTTGGCGCGCCCACGCGCCGCAAGATCGCGCGGACCCGCAGCAACAGCTCGCGGACCGAGAACGGCTTGGTCACGTAGTCGTCCGCGCCGACCTCGAACCCAACCACGCGATCGAGCTCGTCGCCGCGCGCGGTCAGCATGATGACCGGGACCGGACGGGTCCGCTCCGAAGCCCGCAGCTGTCGACACACTTCGGTGCCCGGCAGATCGGGCAGCATCAGATCGAGCAGGACCAAGTCTGGAGGAGGATCCAGCGCCGCAGCCTCGAGACCGGCGCGTCCGCTGGCGGCCCTGCGAGTGGCGTAGCCCTCACGCTGAAGGTTGAACTCCAGCGTGTCGAGCAGGTCCTGCTCGTCTTCAACGATCAGGATGGTGGTCGGCATCGAGCGGTTAGTAACACGCATCCGTGACAACTCGGTCACGAGTTGGCCAATGTCACGTCACGCACGTTTACTCCACGAGTAGCCCGCGCAGCCGCTCACCGGCCAAGGCGTTGGCCCGCACGCGAACCCGTCGCCCAAGCAGGTGATCGGGCCCGTCGAGGGAGATCCTGGTGTAGTTGTCGGCCAGAGCCACGAGCGCGCCCGTCGAGCGGTGTCGATGCCGCAGGATCACCGCTGATCGCTCGCTGCCGAGCTGCGCCTGCGCGAACGCGAGGTGGTTGGCGGCGACACGCTCGCGCAACACCCGACTGCGCGCGGCGGCACGATCCGGTGACACACGACCGCCCATCGTCGCGGCGGCGGTGCCGTTGCGCGGTGACCAAACGAATACATGGGCGAAGGGGATCGCGGTGACTTCGAACAGGGCCAAGGTGCGCTCGAACGCGGGTTCGTCTTCGCCCGGGAAGCCCACGATCACGTCCGTGCCCAGCCCGATCCCTGGCGCGGCTGCGCGCAAGCGTGGGATCAGCTGCTCGAGATCCGCGACCCGGTGGGCCCGTCGCATCGCCCGAAGGATCCCGTCGTCGCCGCTCTGCACCGGCAAGTGAATGTGCTGACACAGGCCTGCGCCGGCCGCCGCATCGACGCCGCGGCCAAGCAGCTCGACGAGCGGCGCGTCGACCTCGTGTGGATCGACGGATCCAAGCCGCAGGCGGGCGCCAGGGTGGTCGTGCAACAGCGTGGCGACGAGCGCGGCGAGGCCCCCCTGCCCGGCCCGATCCGCTTGGCGCTCCGCCCGAAGGTCGCGGCCCCAGCTCCCGAGGTGCGCGCCAGTGAGCACCACCTCGGGCGCCCCCGCTCGCAGCAGCGTTGCCAGCTCCTCGCTCGCGAGCTCCGGTGGCGCGCTGCGGCTGCGACCGCGCACGCTCGGCACCACGCAAAAGCTACATTGATAGTCACAGCCGTCTTGGATCTTGAGCAGCGGCCGGGTCCGCGAAGGCGCCGCAGCGGGCGGCGTGGTCCACGGCCGCGGCCGCAGCTTTCGGGTCAGGCGCGTGACGGACACCAGCGCGCTGGCACCTGCGTCGCGCGAGCTCGATCCGAGCTGCTGCAACAGATCCAGCAGCTCGGGCCCCCGCTTCTCGGCGTTGCCGATCACGGCGTCGAGCTCGGGCATGGCGGCGAGCTGCTCGGGATCGGAGTTGGCGTAGCAGCCCGTGATCACCAGGCGGGCGTCTGGGTTGCGCCTTCGCACCCGGCGGAGCGCCGCGCGGGCGTCGGCATCGGCCGCGTGGGTGATCGTGCAGCTGTTGAGCACGTACAGCTGCGCGTGCTCGACATCCACGCGCTCATGCCCACGCGCGCGCAGCTGCTCGACGATCGCGTCGGACTCGGCCTGGTTGAGCCGGCACCCGTGAGTCTCGACGGCGAAGCGCACGGCGGGAGTATGCGTGTTCGAGCGGGCCCGGTCACCTGGGCCGGCGCGGCGCGCCTGCGTACGCCACGGCTAGCGCTATCACAAAGGGCAGCACCCGCTCGAACGCACCACCGTTGGTGACCGGCCACAGGTGCGCGGCCACGCTGAGCGTGAACCCAGCCAGCATCGCTGTCAGCACCGCCCACGCGCGCGGGCGCCCGCGCCACACCGTGACCAGCAACAGGGGCCCAAACGCAGAGCCCATCGCCGTCCACGCAAACAGGACCGACGAGAAGATGGTCTCGTCGACCCACAGCGCGACCAACAACGCACCGATCGAGACGGCGAGCACGGTGGCCCGGGACCGACGCAGCTGCGCCCCCGGATTGAGCTGCTTGGTGCCCGCGTCACCAAGCAGATCGTGGCTGATCGTGCTGGCCGCGACCAACAGCTGGCTGTCGGCCGTCGACATGATCGCCGAGAGCAAGGCCGCGACCATGATCCCGGCGAGCACAGGCGAGAGCAGCAGCTCGGTGCCGCGCAAGAACGCGTCTTCCCGGCCGGGCAGGTCCGGCGCCAGCACCCGCACGCTCCAGCCCAGCACGATCATGCCGGCGTAGATCACCACCGCCCAGCTCATCGAGATCCGCCGGCCAACGACCACGCCACGCTCGTCACGCAGCGCCATGAAGCGATTGACCACGTGGGGCTGACCTGGATAGCCCAACCCAATCCCCAGCAGGCCCAGCACGAAGCCGATCGCCGCCGCCGCCGGGAGCCCGTTTGTCGCCGCCGCCCACAGGCCTTGGCCGTCGCCGTCCAAGCTGGCGAGGATGCCCGCGAGCCCGACTTTGTAGAGCGCCGCGATCGGCAACAACACGGCCGCGAGCGCCATCATCAAGCCCTGCAGCGTGTCGGTCAGGCTCACCGCCCAGAACCCGCCGAGCATCGTGTAGAGCACGACGATCCCGCCGCCGAGCAGCAGCGCCCACTCGAAGCGGATGTCGAAGGTGTCGGCGAAGGCCTTGCCCGCGCCTTGAAACTGGGCGGCCACATAGGTCAGCAAGCTGAGCAAGATGATCAGCGAGGCCGCGGTGATCACCGCGCGGCGCCGCTCGCTGCCGGGCGGACCGGCGAGCAGCTCCGTCACCGTGATCGCCCCCTGCTCGCGAGCCACGCGACGCAAGGCGGGCGCGAGCACGAACCAATTGAGCGCGAAGCCACCGACGCAGGCGGGCAGCAACCAGATCGCCGCGAGCCCAAACCCGTAGGCGAACCCGCTGACGCCGATCAAGGTCCACACCGAAGACGAGCTGGCCGAGGCGCTGAGCGCCGCGACCACGGGCCCGAGCGAGCGGCCGCCAAGGAAGTAGTCGCTGTCGTCCTTGGCGTATCGCTGGGCGATCGCTCCAATCGAGACCATCGCCAGCTGGTAGACGACCAAGGTCCACAAGATCGCCTGGGTCCGCGACACCGGGCGGAGTGTAACTCGGCTACCATGCGGCCATGCCAAGGCCCGCCACCGCGCTCGCGCAGCTGCTCGCCGTGAGCCTCGTCAGCGTCACGCTTGGTTGCGCGGCCCCCTGCACCCGCGTGCAGGACAGCCACACCGCGTTTCGCAAGGCCACGCTGCCAATCACCAGCGCCGCGCGCCCCAGCCAGGGCGCCAGCGATGGCCGCACGCACGCGAGCATCTCGGTCCCCTACGAGATCATCGACGCGATGGTCGCCAAGCAGCTCGGTCGGCTGCCCAAGCTCAGCGTGCCCGTGCCCGCCGTCGCCGGGGTCTCGCTTGGATCGCTGGGGGTCGGCGTGGAGTCGGTCCGTGCCCGTCCAGCTCCGGCGGGCGAGCTCGGGTTTCGCGTCACGATCGGCCTCAGCCAGGGCAAGCGCGCGGTCATGACCGTCGACGTCGACGCGCGGGTCCGGCCGCAGCTGAGTCCGGCCAGCGGCACGCTGAGCGTGGCGCTGTCGGGGCGCGACGTGATCGAGCTAAAGCCCAGCATCTCGGCGCAGTCACGCAAGCAGCTGGGTGACTGGATCTGGTCGCAGATCCCAGGACCCGCCAAGATGATGGTGGATCGCGGGACCGTGGGCGCGCTCGCTGGCGAGCTCGCGGATCAGCTCATGGGTCAGGCTGCGCGCCTGCTCGAGCACGATCTGCTCGACGATCTAGGTGAGCTCGCCCGCTTCGAGCTCGATCTGCCCGATGAGCTGCCGGTCAGCGCGATCAGCCTGAGCGCGGGTGATCGCTACCTCAACATTGATCTGCGCACGACGCTGCGAGTCGAGCACGGCCTGGCCGGATCGCACGAGCGGCGCGCGGGCATGCATCAAAACTCGATCCAGGTCCGCGTGTCGGGTGACGCGATCGCGGCGCTCGCCAACCATGCGATCCGCGAGGGCCGGATCCCCGAGCGCTGGACCCTCGAGGGCGAGCCCAGCCCCACCGGGGCGGTCTACGCGGGCGTCGGTTGGGCCGAGGGCACGCCCGATCCGCTCGAGGTCCACCTGTGGAAGCTCGACAGCGACTGCGCCCACGTGATCCTGCGCGGCGAGCCGCACCTGGTGGTCGTTGGCCGCGAGCTCGAGCTGGGGGCCGAGCAGGCCAAGGTCCACAGCGTGGTCGGCAGCGCCAAGGTCCGCGCGGGTCTGTTCTTCTCGAAGGCCGCCCGCCGCGGGGTCTCGCTGATCGAGCGGACCGCGGCCAGCACCGAGATCGAGATCGGCGCGAGCACGATGAACGCCCAGATCGTCGCGGCCGAGATCGACGGCGACGAGCTGGTGCTGGGCCTGGGGCTGGTGGCTGGGCCAGCGCCGACAGAGCGGGCACGATGACCACCGGGACCACCGGGACCCCCCTGACGATCCGTTGGGTGGCGCTTTGCAGCGACGACCCGCGCGAGCCAGAGCTGCTCGTCGAGCTCGCTTCGCGCTACGCGGAGCCCCACCGGGCCTATCACGGCCTCGCGCACCTCGACGCGCTCGCGCGGCTGTATGGGGACGTCGAGCGCGGGCCCGGCTGGGTCCACCCCGCGGAGGTCAAGCTCGCGATCTTGTTTCACGACGCGATCTACGAGCCCGGCCGCGGCGACAACGAAGCCCGCAGCGCCGCGCTGGCCGGCGAGCGGCTCGCCGACTGGCCGATCGATCTTGGCCGGGTCCAAGCGATGATCCACGCGACCGCGGCCCACGATCGAGTCGACGCGCGCGGCGATCCAGATCTCGCCCTCTTCCTCGACGCCGACATGGCGATCATCGGAACGCCGCCCGCGATCTACGACGCGTACACACGCGGCGTGCAGCAAGAGTTCGCCAAGATCCCAGCCGCGATGTTTCGCGCAGGTCGGCGCGCGTTCGTGGTCGCCCAGCTGGCCCGCGCGTCCCTGTTTCACACGTCATTCTTTCGTGATCGCTACGATCGACAGGCCCGCGCCAACCTCGAGCGAGAGCTCACCGCGCTCGATGCCACCTAACCAGCTGAGGTGAGGCCAGGCCCCACCCGTCCGCGGGGGCGCTCAGTCGCGTCGGCGCAGGCTCGCGCCGATCCCCAACAGCCCCAGCAGCGCGAGGCCGCCGCCTAGATCTTGCTGTGAGTCAGTGTTGGTCGAGCACGCGCACGAGGACCCCTCGCCGTTGATCCCTGCGTCGCCGGTCCCATCGTTGCTGGTCCCGCCGTCGCCGTCGCCGTCGCCGTCGCCGTCGCCGTCGCCGTCGCTGTCGGTGTCGCTGTCACCGTCTCCATCGCCATCGCCATCCCCGTCGCCACCGGGCGGCCAGCCGTTGGTTTGGTTCCACGCCGCCAGCAGCTCGTTGATGAGCTCGGTCCGATCGCTCAGGTTCTGGTTGGGCCCCACCATCACGCCCAGCTCGACGTCCTCTTCCCAGGGCATCTCGTCACCGCCGACGTCCGGCCACACGTTGGGGCTCGGCATGTAGACCTCGCGGCCATCGGGCAGCGTGAACACGGCCCCACCCGCGCACAGCAGCTCGCGGGTACCCATGCGGGTGTTGTCGACGTCGGCGAGCTCGGTGTTGGTGTGAAAGATCGGGTCGACGGTCATCTCGTTGGGCGAGATCGTCGTGTACATGCGGGTGAGGTAGGGCCAGGTGTCGAGCAGCTGCTCGGCGTGGATGCCCGGCTGGATCACCCGCTGGTCGAGCGCGGCCGAGAACGCCGCGGCGTCCCAGGCCCCCTGATCGATCAAGCCGGCGTAGCAGAGCATGCAGCTGTAAAAATCGCCCGGATCGACGCCATTGGGGACCGGCAGATATTGAGCCATGAGCCCCTCGACCAGCGGGTGCATGGCGCACTCGATCGTCATCTGGTTGTTGGAGCAGCTCATCAGCCCCTGCAGCTCGAGCTCGTCGCCAACGGCCGCCGGGGTGTTCTCCATCATCGCAAACGGGGCGGCGCTCCAGTTGGGCTCGACCAGCCCAGACTTGGAGACGACGCCGCTTCCGCCCGCGTACTCGGTCACGAACGCGTTGCCCTCGGCCGCGAACGCGTCGACGGCCAGCGACACGACCTCTTTGTAGTTCGACCCCAGCGACAGCCAATCGATCTTGAGCGGGTTGACCAACACGTGTCGATAGTTGGAAGGCACCGCCCGCGCGTCGGACAGGAAGAACACGCGCACGCTCATGTCCTCGACCGCGGCGATCCGGGTCAGCTTGAGCGGCACACAGGGCTCGTCGCCCAGGTACTTCAGCACGATCGGGTGGATCTCCGAGACCTCCACGTTCATCGCGAGCTTGAGCGCGACGAACATGTAGCCCGCTTGCAAATACTCATCGAGGATCGGCTCGGCCGCCGGGTCCTGTTGGTAGCCGTTGTCGCCCAGCCAGGTCATGACGCCGGCCACGTCGCCGCCTTGCAGCACCGCGATCTCGTAGGCTCCCACGACATCCTTGAACACGACCATGGGATCGCCGTCGCCGTCGCCGTCCCCGTCGCCCCCGTCGCCGTCCCCGTCACCCGTGTCGCCGCCATCGCCATCCCCGTCCCCCCCGCACGGCTCACTGAAGGTGTTGAAGCCGTAGACCGGGACCGTGCCCGTTAGCATGTTCTGGAACAGCGCCTCGGACCCAACGGAGAACTCGGGGATCACCTGCATGGGGATCACCCACGCGAACTTGTCGGCGTCGGCCTCGGGGTCGTACTGAATCTGGATGTGGGCCTCGACGCTGTCCTCATCGATGATGAACAGGATGTTCTCGCCGGTCTGATCGACGGGCATCGACATCGGGCCGTTGTCACAGAAGGTCCCACCGCAGGCCTCGGCCGTGGGCGCGCCAACGAAGGTCAGGGGCAGCGCAGCGAGCAACGCCAGCGGCGTGAGAGAGGGTCGAATGGCCGAGAAAGGGGCGAAGATGCGCTTCATGCTAGGGCTCCTCAGTAGAGGTACCCCCAACCGGTGAAGCGATCATCACCCCCGACGTTTTTGTGCCCAGCCCGACGTGACCGCCCGAATTCGCGCCCTCGCAGCGGGCCGCGGGCGTCGTTCGGCGAAGTTCGACGGACGGTCCACATAACGGGCGGACCGGCCTATGCTGCCCCATGCTAGTTTGGCCTCGCTCGCCATGGGTCGTCACGTTGCTTGCCGCCTCCGCCCTGTGCGCGTGCCTCGATGGCGAGACCCGGCCGAACGGAGACGACGGCACCAGCTCCGACACCGGCCTGGAGACCGAGTCGAGCGCGACCCACAGCTCGACTGGAGACGGGGACGGCGATGGCGATGGCGATGGCGATGGCGACTCTGGAGACGGCGACGGCGACCCTGGAGACGGCGACGGCGATCCCAACGCCTGTGACCCAACTCCATCGAGCTGGGATCCGTGGATCGGCGGACCGTGCGTCGACGACCTCGACTGCGCGTACGAGGGCAGCGCGTGTCTGCGCGAAGACGAGGGCTGGCCGTGTGGCACGTGCTCGCAGCCCTGCGAGCAATTTTGTCCCGACATCGACGGCGCGCCCGAGAGCTTCTGTGCTGATCAGGCGCTCGTGGATCCCTTCGCGCCCGACGCGGGGGCGTGCCTGCAAAAGTGTGATCCCAGCAAGCTCCCGGGTGGCGGCTGTCGGCCGGGCTACGGCTGCACCCTCGTGCAGCGCCACGCCGATCCCGGGGTCTGGGCCGCCGTGTGTCTGCCCAAAGAATTCGCGCCGCCGCCCAGCGAGTGTCAGCAAGCGCTCGACGCCGCTGGGCTGCTGTGGGTCCCGGCCTACATCCCGCTGGATCACCCGGACACGCACCCCGATCTGGACTGCGTCATTGATGAGCCAGTGCGCCTGTTTTCGCCGGTCAACGGGATCGACTATCGCTACATCAGCAACGAGGACCCGACCCCGCTGTTGGTCTCGTGCGAGATGGCGCTGGCGCTCGACATGCTCAGCGAGCTGCTAAAGAGCAAGGACGCGATCGAGGTCGCCCACATTGGGACCTACAACTGTCGCGTGATCTCCAACACCGACACGCTCTCGGAGCACAGCTTTGCCCACGCGATCGATCTGGGCGGCTTCACGCTCGAGGGCGGGCAATACATGACCGTGCTCGACGACTGGGAAGACGGCGTCGCCGAGCCTGTGACCTTCGCGGGACAATGGTTGAAGGACCTGACGGACAAGCGCCACGAGCAGGGTATCTTCAACATCATCTTGACGCCTGAGTACAACGCCGCGCACGACAACCATTTTCATGTCGACCTGACGCCCGGCGCTGACTTCTACGAATGACGTATACTGGCGCGATGATGTGGGTCCTGCGATCTCGGTGGTTGTTGGTGCTGGTCTGTGCGGGCGTGATCGGCTGCGGGGATGAGCTGGCCGACGGCGGCGAGACTGGGGGGACTGACACGAGCACGGGCGATGGCGATGGCGACCCCGGCGATGGTGACGGTGACGGTGACGGTGACGGGGACGGTGACGGTGATGGTGACCCCGGCGATGGCGATGGCGACCCCGGCGATGGCGACGGCGACGGCGACGGGGACGGGGATGGTGATGGCGACGGTGATGGCGACGGGGACGGGGATGGTGATGGCGACGGTGATGGTGACGGAGACGGCGACGGCGACGGCGACGGCGACGGCGACGGCGACGGCGAGTGTGTTCCCGGCGCATTGATCCACGCCCCTGCCCCCGTCGACCTCGATGGCCTGCACGCCGTCCCGATCGACATCCTCGACATCGACGCCAGCTTCGAGTTCGACGCCGCGGGCAGCTCGGCGTACGTGTCCGGCGTGATCAGCTTCCAGGTTGGCGAGGACGGCGGGCACCCCCTGTTCGATCTTCGCCAAGCCCACGAGTCGCTCATCCTCGACGGCGAGCTGATCGACAACAGCCTGCTCGCGCGCCACGACTTCGGCCCCGGCTGGGCCCAGGGCTTCTCGATCCTCGCGGTCGAGCTCGACGCCTGCTCGCACCACGAGCTCGAGTTCGCCTACCCGCTCGCGGTCCCCAACGCGCCGCTGGCCTCGGGCCTGAGCTACGCGCAGGCACCCGCCCGCGTGTACTTCGACGTGTTCATGTCGGATCTCAACCCGGGCCGCTACCTCGAGTCGTGGCTCCCCGCCAACATGCCGTGGGACCGCCACCCGCTGCACATCGGCGTGAGCCTGAGCGGCGCTGGCGAGCCGCATGAGCTGATCACCAACGCCGAGCTCGAGCAGATCGAGCCCCACACCTGGCAGCTCGAGTTCGCCGACGCCACCACGGCGATGGCCCCGATGGTGTTGATCTTCCCCGCCGCCGAGATCCAGCTTGCCAGCGGCGTCCACGTGGCCGCCAACGGCCAGGACATCCCCTATGAGCTGTGGGTCAACGACAACCTGGGCACGCCGCCCGAGGCCTACGTCCCGCAGCTGCTTGGCGACCTCGACGCGTTCGTGCTGTCGACCGGCGACTACCCGCACCCGCGCGCGACCGCCTACCTGTATCAGACCAACCGATCCATGGAGTACGCCGGCGCGACGACGTCGTCCCCCGCCGCGTTTGGACACGAGGTGTTCCACAGCTGGTGGGCCCGCGGCCTCGAGCCCGCGACCTACTCCGACGGCTGGATCGACGAGGCCTGGGACATGTTCAACACCCAAAACGGCGTGGCGCTGGTGCCCGTGCCCTTCAACTGGAACGCCGGACCGGTCCAGCTGTTTGATCCCCACCCGTTCGCGCGTGACACCCCAGACGCCTCCTACTCGAGCGGGCGCCTGCTGTTCGCCGGGCTCGCAGACCTGCTCGGTGTCGCGCAGCTGAGCGGATCAATGGCAGACTTCTACGTGGCGGGCCCGGTGCCGCGATCGATCACGACCGCCGAGCTCGAGCGCCACCTGTATTGCGACAACGGCGAGCTGCCCGAGATCCGCCAGGCCTTTCATCGCTTCGTGTACGGGCTCGGGGGCATGGCCGCGGCGCCCGCGATCGACTACTGCGATTGACTACTGAGCGCGCAGGGCTACGTACTGCTAGGAGCTGCGACACTGCCATTGGGCCTCAGTGCCGTGCATAACCCGGATCGAACTTAGGGTGTGCGGCACTACTTGAAGGGGTTCTTGAGGTCGCTGTCGTCGTCGTCGAACACCGGAGCCGTGTTGGCGTCACCGGCCTTCGGCTTGGCTTGCGAGCGCTTTGACGGGCGCTTGCCGGCCTTTGCAGGGGCGAGCTCATAGCTGAAGGACTTCTCGCCCCGGTTGGGGATGACCTCGATCTGCAGGGTCTCGTAGCCCTCGGCCTCGAGCCGCAAGGCGACCGCTTGCTCCGACAACGGAAACTCGATGCCCCCCTCGTCGTCGCTGTAGCCCCGTATACCGCCGTCTTTCGCGTCGATGACCCGGGCGCGAACGTTGGTCTCGAAGTGGATGCGCGCGGGCGCAGCCGCAGGTGTGGGGGACGCCGCGGGCTGGGCCTGTGCAGCCGCGTCTGTCGGCGCGACGGCGACGGGCGCGGGCGCAGCGACGACCGGCTCATCGGGCGCCGCCGCCTCCTCGACGGGCGACCGACTGCCAAGCAGCACGATCGCCACCGTCGCAGCCGCGATCCCCAGACCGCCAAGGCCCAGCCACAGCCCGCGCAAGCTGCCAGCGGGTGGCGGCGCGCCGGCAACCGAGACCGGCGGCGCCGTCATCAAACCAGAGCTCGATGCGCCCGACGGCGGGACCGACCGCCCCTGAAAGCTCATCGCCGCGCTCGCGTCGGGTGCGTGCAGCCCTTCGTTGACGACAGCCACGGCCCCTGCCCCGGTCCCAACCGCCTCGATCGCGCCGATCAACTCCGCCATCGACCCAAACCGCAGCGCGGGATCCTTTTGCAGCGCCTTGAGCACGATCGCCTCGGCCTCTGCCGGGATCCCGGCTTCGGGCACCCGCGCGCGCGGGGGCTTGGGGGCGTTGTACATGTGCTTGGTCAGCACCTCCCCAAAGTTCTTGCCCTTGAAGGGCACGCGACCACACAGCAGCTCGTACATGATGATCCCGACCGCGTAGATGTCGACGCGCGGATCATTGGAGTTGCCCATTGCCTGCTCCGGCGACATGTAGCGGGCGGTCCCGAAGATCATCCCGGTCTTGGTGAGGCCCAGCTCGTCGTTCTGGGCCTTGGCGATCCCAAAGTCGAGGACCTTGATGAAGTCGGGATCGCCACCGCGCGCGACCCGAAAGCAGTTGTCGGGCTTCATGTCGCGGTGAACCACGCCAGCGGCGTGAGCGGCCCCGAGCGCGCGGCAGACCTGCACGATCAGGTGGCGGACCCGCGGCCACGGGACTCGCTTCTCCCGCTTGAGCAGGACCCGCAGATCCTCGCCCTCGAGGTACTCCATCACGAAGAACACCGATCCATCGGGCGTGTCGCCGAAGTCGCTGATCTCGATCACGTTCGGGTGCGAGATCAGCGAGGTCGAGCGGGCCTCTCGCAAGAACCGCTCGCGCAGATCGGGGCGCTTCGCGACCTCGCGGTCGAGCACCTTGATCGCCAGCTTCTTGCCGATCGTGGTGTGCTCGCCCAGGTACACCGTGCCCATCCCACCCGCGCCGAGCTGCCGGAGCACGCGGTAGCGCCCGGCCAGGACCGTGCCGGTCAGATCTTGGCTCACGGCGGCTTGTTGTGGATGCGGAGGCCCAGCGTTCATCGTGCTCACATGTTGCGACGGTACTCGCCGCCAACCTCGAACAGCTTGCGCGAGATCTCGCCCAGCGAGCAGACCCGCGCGGCGTCCATCAAGCACTCGAAGGTGTTGCCGCCGCTGAGGGCGACCTGCTCGAGCTTGGCGAGCGCGGCCTCGCGCTGATCCGCGTGGCGGGCCTGGTAGGCGCGCAGCCGCTTGATCTGATCGTTCTTCTCGTCGGCGCTGGCCCGCGTCAGGTCCAGCGCGTTGGCGACCTCTTCACCGCTCTGCTCGGGGTTTTGGAAGGTGTTGACCCCCACGATCGGCAGCTCGCCCGTGTGCTTGAGCCGCTCGTACTTGAGGCTCTCGTCTTGGATCTTGCCGCGCTGGTACTGCCGCTCCATCGCCCCGAGCACGCCGCCGCGCTCGTCGAGGCGCAGGAATTCTTCGAGCACCGCCTCTTCGACCAGCTCGGTCAGCTGCTCGACGATGTAGCTGCCCTGCAGCGGATTTTCTGTCTTGGCCAGGCCCTGCTCCTTGGTGATGATCATCTGGATCGCCATCGCCCGGCGCACGCTGGCCTCGGTTGGCGTGGTGATCGCCTCGTCGTAGGCGTTGGTGTGCAGGCTGTTGCAGTGATCGTAGTAGGCGAACAGCGCCTGCAAGGTCGTGCGAATGTCGTTGAAGTCGATCTCCATCGCGTGCAGCGAGCGGCCGCTGGTCTGGATGTGATACTTGAACTTTTGCGAGCGCTCGTCGGCGCCATACAGGTCGCGCATAGCGATCGCCCAGATCCGCCGCGCGACCCGGCCGATCACCGTGTACTCGGTGTCGAGGCCGTTGGAGAAGAAGAAGCTCAGGTTGCGGGCGAAGTCGTTGACCGCCATGCCCCGTGATCGGTAGTACTCCACGTACGTAAAGCCGTTGGCCAGCGTGAACGCGAGCTGCGAGATCGGGTTAGCCCCGGCTTCTGCGATGTGATAGCCGCTGATCGACACCGAGTAGTAGTTCTGGACCCGCTTGCGGATGAAGTACTCCTGAATGTCGCCCATCATGCGCAGGGCGAATTCAATCGAGAAGATGCAGGTGTTCTGGCCTTGGTCCTCTTTGAGGATGTCGGCCTGCACGGTGCCCCGGACCATGCGCAGGGTCGCGTCGCGCAGCTGCTCGTACTCGGCCTCGGTCGGCGCCCTGCCCTGCTTGGCCGTGAACGCGTCGACCTGCTGATCCACGGCGGCGTTCATGTAGAAGGCCAAGATGATCGGCGCGGGCCCGTTGATCGTCATGGACACCGAGGTGCTCGGCGCACACAGATCAAACCCGGCGTAGAGCTCTTTGGCGTCGTCGAGGGTGCACACGCTGACGCCGCTCTCTCCGATCTTGCCCCACACGTCGGGCCGCTCCTCGGGGTCCTGCCCGTAGAGCGTGACCGAGTCGAACGCGGTGGACAGGCGCTTGGCCGGCTCGCCCTCTGACAGGTACTTGAAGCGCTCGTTGGTCCGGGCTGGGCCGCCCTCGCCGGCGAACATGCGCTTGGGATCCTCGCCCTCGCGCTTGAACGAGAACACCCCGCCAGTGAACGGAAAGTGCCCCGGCGGACCTTCGAGCAGCATGTAGCGCAGCGTCGCGCCGGGCTCGTCGTCGCTGGGCAGCGCGACCCGTGGGATGCGGCTGTCCGACAGCGTGATCGTGTGCGTGGGGTAGCGGATCTCCCGGTCGCGGACCCGCATCACGTACTCGTCGGCGGCGTACTCCGCTCGCAGCTTGGGCAGCAGCGCGAGCGCCTGGCGAGCGTCGCCGTCGAGCTTGGCCTCGGCGGCGGTGATCTGCTGGTCGAGCCAGGTCAGCGTGGGCTCGCCCAAGGTCGCGGCGGCTTCGGTCGCTAGCTCGCGAACGTGGCGCAGATGCGCGAGCTCGCGAACCGCGGTGATCTGCTGGCGAACCTTGGTCTTGTAGGCGCGGACCGTGTGGACGACCTCGGCGAGGTAGTGGATCCGCGCGGGCGGGATGATGTCGGCGGTGCTCGACGCGATCGCCCGCTGATCTTCGGGGATCTGCGAGGTCCAGTCGGGATCGCCAAGCTCGCTCAGCTTGGCACACAGCGCCACGTACAAGCCGTTGACGCCGCTGTCGTTGAACCGGCTCGCGACCGTGCCAAACACCGGCAGCTGCTCGTCCTCGACCCCGTGAAACAAGTTGCGGTTGCGCCGAACCTGCTTGCGGACGTCGCGGAGCGCGTCCTTGCTGCCCTTGTGCTCGTACTTGTTGATCGCCACGAAGTCGGCGACGTCGAGCATCTCGATCTTCTCGAGCTGGCTCTGGGCCCCGTACTCGGCCGTCATCACGTACAGACACAGATCCGCGAGGTCGTCGATCGCCGCGTCGCCCTGGCCGATGCCCGAGGTCTCGACCAGGATCAGCTCATAGCCGGCCAGCTTGCACAGCTGGACCGCGTGCTTGGTCGCCGCCGAGATCTCGGCCCCCGAGGTCCGCGTGGCCATGCTGCGCATGAACACGTTGCCGTGGCGGATGCTGTTCATGCGGATCCGATCGCCCAGCAGCGCCCCGCCCGTGCGCCGACGGGTGGGGTCCACCGAGATCACGGCGATCTTGCGGTCGGGGTTCTCGCGGGCGAAGCGAGCGACCAGCTCGTCGGTCAGCGAACTCTTGCCTGCGCCGCCGGTCCCCGTGAGGCCGAGCACCGGGACGTTTGGCACTTGGTGGGTCTCGATCGCCGCGAGCAAGGCCCGGCCCGCTTCGCTGTGGCGGCCGTCGACGTGATCCTCGAGCACGGTGATCAGCTGGGCCAGGCGCGGGACCCCCGGATCTGGCTCGCCCACGCCGCGCACCGGCCGGGCGGGCTGGACCAGCAGCTCGAACGCGGCCAGCGGATCGGCTGGGGCCGTCGAAAAGTCTGCGCCTGCGATGATCATGTTGATCATCCCGTCGAGCCCGTGGCGCCGACCATCCTCGGGCGAGAAGATGCGGTTGATCCCGTACGCGTGCAGCTCGTCGATCTCGCGGGGCACGATGACCCCACCGCCGCCGCCCCAGATCGTGATGTGCGGGGCCCCCTTCTCGCGCAGGAGGTCATGCATGTACTTGAAGTACTCCATGTGACCGCCCTGATAGGAGCTCACCGCGATCGCCTGGGCGTCCTCTTGGATCGCCGCGTCGACGACCTCGGCCGCGCCCCGGTTGTGACCAAGGTGGATCACTTCGGCACCCTGGGCCTGTAGGATCCGACGCATCACGTTGATCGCCGCGTCGTGGCCATCGAACAGGGCGGCCGCCGTCACCACCCGGATCTTGTGGTTGGCCCGGTGGCCAGCGCTGGGTTCCGTGGGCGATTTCGCGGAGGCTGCAACCGTCGGCATGGTCGAGGCCAGGGTACGGAGCCGGCCAACGCCGTACAAGCGTGAAACCGCGCGAGCGCCCCCTGTGCGACGGAATTCGCGGATATTGCTGTCCCCAATCGCGAACCTGGTCTTCCGGTCGGGACGCGGATCCGCCGACCGCGGACTCACGAGGCCAGCGGAAGGCGCGCACTCACGTAGAAAAATCCGGGCAACGAGCCCTGTGTGCTCTAAACTCTGCCCTGCTTTCCTGGAATACTCGGGCCGGAGCCAGCCAGCTGGCGTTGATCCCGAGAAGTCCCGGACTTTGTCCTCCCATGCCTAAACGATCAGAAGGGCGGCCGCCGCAGCGCGGACCGCAGGGACCCACCGCTCCGCGTCGCGAAGCGTCCGGTTCGAGCATGAGCATGGAGATGGTGTTCAGCGACGACGTCGGTCACCAGATCGCCGGCCGCTACGACATCACTCGCGTCATCGGCGAAGGCGGCATGGGCGTCGTCTACGAGGCCTACGACACCCAGGTCGATCGCAGCGTGGCGATCAAGGTCGTGCGCAGCGAGTGCCTCTCGGACCGCAAATTCCTGACCCGATTCAAGCGCGAGATGGAGGTCACGACGCGGCTGCGTCACCCGTCCACGATCCGCGTGTTCGAGCACGGCTCCGCCGAAGACGGCCGGCCCTACATGGTCATGGAGCTGCTCACCGGCGAGAGCCTGGCCGAGCGGCTCGAGCGCGGCCGGATCCCCGAGATCGAGGCCCTGCAGCACGCCCGCCAGATCGCCGAGAGCCTGTCCGAGGCGCACGAGAACGGCATCTTCCACCGCGACCTCAAGCCCGACAACATCTTCATCGAGAGCGTTGGCGTCAGCACGGTCGTCAAGGTGCTCGACTTTGGGATCGCGGGCGGACTCGACGCGACCAAGCTGACCCGCGCGGGCGAGGTGTTTGGGACCCCGCAGTACATGTCGCCCGAGCAGTGCAACGGCCTGCCGCTAGACCACCGCACAGACATCTACTCGCTCGGCTGCATCCTCTACGAGATGATTGAGGGCCGGCCGCCGTTCTCGGCCGAGTCGCCAATGGCGACGATGCTCAAGCACGTCAAGACCAAGGTCCCGACCCCGCGGCACTGCTGCCGCGAGACCGCCAAGGTCCTGATGATGGCGCTGCGAAAAGATCGCGGCAAACGAATCCAAGACTGCGGTCGCTTCGCCGGGTTGCTTGGCGAGTGCATCGGGGCCGCGCGCGCCCGCGACGAAGGCCGCCCCTCGCCCAACCCCGACAGCGCGCTGCGGCGCGGCTCCAACACCACCGGGCCGATCTCCGCGACCGACACCCCGATCGGCACGGGGGCCACCTCGCCGATCGCCGTCGCGACGGGTCTGAGCACCGCGAGCAAGCTGGTGATCGGCGGCCTCGGTGTCTCGTTCGTGATCATCGTCAGCGCCATGTTGTTCGGGTCCAACAAGTCCAACACGGGCGAGTCCGGCGCAACCGGCACCCCCGGCATGGCGGCCACCGACCCCAAGCCGGGCGAGATCAACGTCGACGACCTGCCCAAGAACCGGGCGATGATCTCCAGCAACGTCGAAGGCTCGAAGGTCTTCCTGGACGACGAGTACAAGTGCGACACCCCCTGCACTCTCGAGGTCCCCGTGGGTGACTCGCGCGACCACGAGATCATCGTGCGCAAAGATGGCTACATCGAGGTCATGACCAAGTGGCAGCCGCGCTCGGTCACCGAGCGCCCACCGCAGCTGCCCGACCTCAAGCCAGCCGACTACGAAGTAGAGCTACCGTGACCCCCCCGGCCGCCTTCGCACTCTGCGGTCACTCGCTGCGCTCGCTCCCAACGGGCTAGCTGTCCGCAGGCGCATGTGTGGCCCCCTAAAGGGGGCTTGTTTAGACCCCCCCGGCCGCCTTCGCACTCTGCGGTCACTCGCTGCGCTCGCTCCCAACGGGCTAGCTGTCCGCAGGGGCATGTGTGGCCCCCTAAAGGGGGCTCGCCGTGCCCGCGGTCAGCTTCAAAGATGACCTCCGCCGCGCAGGCCGCCAACGATGCGCCACCCACGGCACGCCTTCTACGCGGTCCATGATGCCCCCCGCCCACAACGAGAGGGCGTGCGAGGGCTGTAGGTACCCAGACGAGAGCCCCCTTCTACGCCTTCTAGGGGGCCAACGATGCGCCGCCCCCCGGAACCCCTTCTACGCCTTCTACGCGGTCCATGATGCTCCCCGCGCCCAGAACGAGAATGGAGCGGCGTGCGATGGCTGTAGGTACCCAGACGAGAGCCCCCTTCTAGGGGGCCACACATGCCCCTGCGGACAGCCAGCCCGTTGGGAGCGAGCGCAGCGAGTGACCTGCGAGGTGCGAAGCCGGCCGGGGGGGTAAAAAAAATGGTACGAGTCTGCCATGGCGCAAGACGAGGATTTCGCGGCGATGTTCGAGACTTCGCTGGCGACGGGCAAGGGCGGGACCTACAAGCGGCTGTCGACTGGCGACAGCGTGCAGGTCACCGTCGTGCAGATCGGCAAGGACGCGGTGTTCGTCGACGCTGGCACCCGCGCCGAGGCTGAGATCGCCCGCTATGAGCTGGAGAACGAGCACGGTGAGCTGACCGTCAAGGTTGGTGATCGGCTGCGGGCGACGGTGGCCGAGGGCGGTGACCATCCCAAATTGGTGATGCGCTTCAACGCTGGCAGCGGGCTCGCGGGGCTCGAGACGGCGCTCGAGGCTGGGGCGCCGGTCGAGGGCACCGTGTCGAAGGCGGTCAAGGCTGGGCTCGAGGTGCAGATCGGCAAGATTCGGGCGTTCTGTCCGGCGTCGCACGTGCACATCTCGTTCACGCCCGACATCTCGATCTACGAGGGGCAGACGATGCAGTTCAAGGTGCTCGAGATCCGCGACAACGGCCGCTCGGTCGTGGTCTCGCGCAAGGCCCTGCTGCAAGACGAGCGGGCGATCACGGGTCGCGCGACGCTCGAGAGCCTGAGCGTCGGGCAGATCGTCGAGGGCACGGTCCAGGCGATCCAGCCCTACGGAGCATTCATCGATCTCGGCGGCATCGAAGGGCTGATCCACGTGTCGGAGCTGGGCCACGGTCGCGTGGATCGGGTCGAGGACGTCGTCACGGTGGGCGAGCAGATCCGCGTGAAGGTGCTCAGCGTCGAGCAGACGGCGGAGGGCGCGACGCGGATCGGGCTGTCGCTGCGCCAGGCCACGCAGCTGGCCGAGGGCACCCAGACCGCGAGCGCGGGCGCCGACAAGCAGGTCGTTGACGCCGAGGTCGTGAAGGTCGAGGCGTTTGGGGTGTTCGTGGAGACGGCGACCGGCGGCGGCATCGTGCCCACGCGCGAGCTGGACTTGCCGCCGGGCGGCGATCCTCGCCGGGCGTTCCCGGTTGGCAAGCAGGTGCAGGTTGTTGCGATCGGCACCGACGAGAAGGGCCGCACGCGCTTCTCGATGCGCCGCGTTGAAGAAGAGCAGGCGCGCAGCAACTACCGGCAGTTTCGGGCCAAGCAGAGCGGGGGTCCGTCGACCCAGGTCGGCAGCTTTGGCGATCTGCTCAAGGCCAAGCTCAGCGACTGAGCCGGCGCTACCGCGAAGCGGGTCCGGACCCCCGATCCGGACCCCTGGTGCGCCCAAGCGGATGCGAGACCTCGCCCCCGCTGAGATCAGTCTATGATGGTGTCCATGGCGACCGATCCGCATCGCTTGGCGGAAGCCCGCAGCTTGGCGGCGCATCAGCTGATCGCGGCGCGGCTCGCTGACGAACCGGAGCTGCTGGAGATGGCCCGGGAGCGCGTGGCGTCGTGGCTGGAGGATCGCAGCGTCGCGCGAGCCTACGCCGAAGCGTGGCGCGACCTCCTCGCGCGAGATGTCGCCGGGATCGCGGTGGCGATCATCGATCCAAGCGAGCATGGCCGCGCGCTGCGCCAATGCACGCCCTTTGCCGGGGCCCTCGATCCACGCACGCGCTGGCGGCTGTGGGCGAGCGTCCGTGAACAACTCGAGACCCCATGAAGCGCGCGCAGCTCGAGCACCTGATCCGAGCCTGCTCGACGATCGCCGAGGACGACGAGATCATCATCATTGGCAGTCAGTCGATCCTGGGCCAATTCCCGGACGCGCCCGAGGAGCTGCTGATCTCGAACGAGGCCGACGTCTACCCGCGCAACTTCCCCGAGCGTGCGGAGCTGGTCGACGGATCGATCGGCGAGCTGTCGCCGTTCCACCAGACCTTCGGCTACTACGCCCAGGGCGTCGGGGAGCAGACCGCCACGCTCGCGCAGGGATGGCAGCACCGCCTGATCCCGGTCAACAACGCGAGGACCCGGGGCGCGACGGGCTGGTGTCTCGAGGTTCACGACCTCGTGGTCTCGAAGTACGCGGCCAACCGCGAGAAGGATCGTGAATTCGTGCGCGCCGTGATCCGCCACGGGCTGATCCAGCGCGAGACCCTCGACCAGCGCCTGGCGCAGACCGAGCTCGACCCGCGGCTGCGCGCGCTGATCCTGGGGCTGATCGAGCAAGACTTCCGTGAGGCCCCGTGATCCGGCCGCCCTCCCCGCTTGGGTATTGACCGCCCCAAGCAGACGCCGGATCGTCGCGTCGATGTCTCTCTACCAATACAGCGTCCTCCAAATGTCCTCGATGCTCCGCAACATCGACGGGTGCCTCGACAAGGCCATCGCGTTCGCGGAGGCCAAGGAGTTCTCGGCGGATGACTTCGCCGGGTTTCGTCTGGCCCCGGACATGCGGCCGCTCTCGTTTCAGATCCAGGCGGCTTGTGACGCGGCCAAGTTCGCGGGCGCTCGGCTCGCCGGCGTCGAAGCCCCGTCCAACCCCGACACCGAGACGACCATGGCCGAGCTCAAGGCCCGCATCGCAACCACGCTCGAGTTTCTAAAGGGGCTCGACGAGCGGGCGGTCGACGGCGGTGCCGAGCGCGAGGTTCGGATGAGCTTCCTCCCCGGCATGGGGATCAGGGGCGCCGACTACCTGCGGCAGATGGCAGTGCCCAACTTCTACTTTCATGTGACCACGGCGTATGCGTTGCTGCGCGCGGCTGGGGTGGGTGTTGGCAAGCGCGACTTCATCACCGATCTGGCGCTGTTTCCGGTCGCGGACTGATCAGCGGTTGATATGGATCTCGAGGGGCAGCAATGCCCCTACGATCGTGCGCAGTACGAAGATGACGCGGACGTCCTGGTTGCGCGGTCGTGCCCATGGGCCGTGGCCCGCGACACTGTGCAGCGCAGCGCACGTCCCGCGGGCCCTCGCGCCGTGATAATTTACCCGCATGGGCAGGCTCAGCGAATGTACCAAATGGGCGGTGTTGGCGATGGGTCTGGCGATGTCGAGCGCGGTTGGATGTGGACTGTTCGAGCCCGCGCTCACCGATGGCGAGGTCTGCGACGCCGACAAAGACTGCACGACCGAGGTGTGCACCAGCTACGGGCTGTGCTCCCACAGTCGCTGTGACTGTCCAAGCGGCGACTGTGCCGAGAGCGGCGAGGTCACGTCTGACTGTCTCGATGGCTGGCGCTGCGTCAGCCACGACTCGATCTTCGCCCCGGTCGTCGATCCGATCAAAGAGTTCTTCGGCGCCAGCACCGATGACTCCGATGGTTTTTGCCAGCCAACCTGTGAGGCGGGCTGCCCCGACCGCTATCTGTGTGGCGACAGCGGCGAGTTCTGCGTGCCCGACTCGGACTGGATCTACCCCGTGCCCACGGTGACGTGGACCGGCGACGCGACGGGTGAGTTCAGCGGGCGCGATCAATCCACAACGGTGGTCGTCGAGGAAGGATCAACGATCAGCTTGACCGGAACCGGCAGCTCGCCGCAGGGCCACCCGATCACCGGATACAGCTGGACGACCGTCTCGGGGGCCGCCGACTACATGGACTTCGAGGGCCAGACCATCGAGACCACGGTTGCGAGCGGAGACTATCGCCGCGTCGAATTCACGGTCGTCGACGATGCGTCGCGATCGGGCAAGGTGACGGTGATCTTCGAGTCTTGCCGCGGCACGGGCACGATGTGTGGGTATGAGGGATCGGGCTGCTGCAGCAGCTGCGACGACGCGAACAACACCTGCCTGTGATGGCCCCGATCGGGCGCGCAGAAGGTACAACCACCGGATGCGCCGACCGCCGATCGTCCTCATGGCCGTGCTGGCCTCATGCTGGGGCTGCAACACCGATACCGTCAGCTCCACCGCGACCAGCGAGACGTCAGACACGAGCACGACTGGTGACGGCGACGGCGACGGCGACGGAGACGGCGACGGCGATGGCGATGGCGACGGCGAGCCGGCCGAGATCACCCTCGAGTGGATCGAGCGCACCCCCGAGCTACGCCTGCTCCGCGGCGACGAGGTCCTGCTCAGCTTTGGCCCCGACGCGTTCGCGCTTGGCGAGGTCGCAACGATCAACGACGCCAGCAGCTACGACCCGCTGTTCATCGAGCCCGACGCGTGGCGGATCGTCGCGTCGGCGCAGACGCTCACCAACACGCCCGATCAGCTCGAGGCCACGCTGACCTACACGAGCGGCGCCACGGCCCAGCTGATCGTCGATCGCCTGGCCCCGGGCCGCTACGAGGCCCGCTGGACCCCCAACGCGGGCGGACCCGAGCACGCGATGCTGCGCCTGGCGCCCCGCGTCGACACCGAAGAGGGCTTCTATGGGTTGGGTGAGCTGTTCGATCGGCCCGAGCACCGCGGCACCCTGCGGGCGCTCGCGCTGGAGTTCGATCCCGCCCTCGAGAGCAGCACCAACGAGGCCCACGTGCCGGTCCCGTTCCTGACTGGCACCCGCGGCTGGGGCCTGTACATCAACGACGATCACGCGAGCACCTTCGACGTGGCCAAGACCGCGAGCGACACGGTGATCGCCACGGTCGGCACCGGCCCCGACACGCCGACCGGGCTGCATTTCTACCTGTTTGGCGCCGACCACCCGCTCGACATCACCGCCCACTACTACGCGGTCAGCGGCTACCCCCACCTGCCCGCTCCGTGGGCGCTCGGCCCGTGGATCTGGCGCGACGAGAACCAAGATCAAGCGGAGGTCGAGGCCGACATCCAGACCCTGCGGGACCTCGATCTCGCGACCTCGGGGATCTGGGTGGATCGGCCCTACGCCAGCGGCGTCAACAGCTTCGACTTCGAGCCGGCCCAGTTCCCGGATCCGCAGGCGATGATCGATCAGGCCCACGCGATGGGCCTGCGCTTCGCCCTGTGGCACACGCCCTACCTCGACGCCGATGATCCTGCCGTCGCGCCGCTGCGGCTCGAGGCCGAGCAAAACGGCTACTTTCCGCCCGCCACCGCGCTGCTGACCTCGAACTGGGACGAGCCGATCGACTTCACCAACCCGGCCGCGTACTCGTTCTGGCAAGACCAGATCCAGCTGTACACCGCGATGGGCGTGGAGGGCTTCAAGCTCGACTACGGCGAGGACGTGACGGTTGGCATCAACGGGATCCGCACGGTGTGGAGCTTCGCCGATGGGTCGAGCGAGCGGACCATGCACAAGCACTACGCGCGCCTGTACCACCAGGCCTACCAAGAGCTGCTGCCAGACACGGGCGGGTTCTTGCTCACGCGCACGGGCACCCACGGGGATCAGGCCAACGTCGACGTGATCTGGCCCGGCGATCTCGACGCGACCATGACCCGCCACGGCGAGGTGTTCGAGCGGGGCGGCAACAACTACACCGGCGTCGGCGGGCTGCCAGCGGCGATCGTCGCGGGCCTGTCGTTGGGGCCCAGCGGGTTCCCGCTGTTTGCTTCGGACACGGGCGGCTACCGCCACTCACCGCCATCCCCCGAGACCTTCGTGCGCTGGACCGAGTACGCGGCGCTGATGCCCGTGATGCAGATCGGCACCAGCAGCAACGACGTGGCCTGGGAGTTCGACGACAGCGTGCTCGCGGCCTACCGCGAGCTCACGCGCCTGCACCTGCGGCTGTTCCCCTACTTTTGGACCCACATCATGGCCCTGAGCGACGGGGGCCGGGCGATCGCGCGACCGCTGGGGTTGGCGTTCCCCGAGCTCGGCGTCCACCCCAGCTTCGACTACATGCTTGGCGACGCGCTGCTGGTCGCGCCGGTCATCGACGCGGGCGCCGTGAGCCGGGAGGTCACGTTCCCGCCGGGACAGTGGCACCACTGGTGGACGGGCGAGGTAGTCGACGCGCCAGGCCCCGGCGCGACCACTCAGACGATCGACGCGCCGCTTGGCCGCCCGCCCCTGTTCCTGCGCGCGGGCCAGCTGGTGCCGATGCTGCGGCCCACGATCGACAGCCTCGCGCCCACCACCGTCCCAGGTACGGATCCGGGCCAGGTCGATTCTTACGCGACCGCGCCCGGCCGCCTGACGATCCGCACCAGCGCGGGGCCTCACGCAGCGCTGACCCTGTTCGATCAGACCGAGCTGGAACAGGTCACCTCTGGGCCCACGATCCAGCTGTCGAACAAGCCCGGCGCCGTGTTTGCAGCGGGCGTGAGCTACGAGGTCGTCGGGCTGAGCGAGGCGCCGATCAGCGTGGGCGATCAGCTTGGCCCGCTCCCCCAGCTCGACGCGGCCGCGCTCGCCGACGCCGAGCGGGGCTGGGCGTTCGAGGCGGGGATCGTCCACGTCAAGCTCGAGCCCGGGCCGCACACCACGGTCGTGCTGCTGCGCTGAGTCGACCGGCAGGTTTTACAGACATGGGGGGCGCCCGAGTCACGTCGATGGGTGATCGTGCAGCCACTGGCGAACCTCGGCGAGCATCGACGCGGCCCCTTCGCCGGCCTTGGCCAGCCCAACCTCCGCCTGCTCCGCGAGCGCGCGCGCCCGAACCCGTTGGGGGCTGCGCGGCCGCCCCGACGCCCACAGGGCCTTGGCCAGATCGAAGCGCGACTTGGCGAGGAGCTTGGGATCGCCGGCCTGCGCCGAGCGAAGCGCCAGCGCCCGCTCGAGCGGCGCCACGGCCTGCGCGGGCTCGCCCATGAGCATGTTCATCTCGCCGATCCCGTCGAGCGTGAACGCCAACTTGGGGTGATCGGGACCCAGCGCCGCCTCGCGGATCTGCAGCGCACGGGTCAACCGTGCGCTGGCGTCGACAAAATTACCCAGCTGTGCCTCGGTCACGGCGAGGTTGGTCAAGGCGCTCGCAAGGCCTGGATGATCGGGGCCCAGCGCCAACTCCTTGACCTGCACCGCCCGCCGAAACAGCTCGCGGGCGGCCTCGATCTCGCCACCATCGAGCACGACGACCCCCAGGTTGCTCAAGCTCGCGCCCACGTCGGGGTGGTTGGGATCCAAGGTGGCCTCGCGGATCGCCAGCGCGCGCTCGAGCAGCGCGCGGGCCTGCTCGGCCTCGCCACGCTCGGCGCGGGCGTTGCCGAGGTTGCTGAGCACGTCCGCGACCTCGACGTGCTCCGACCCCAGCGCGCGCTCGCGGATCTGAAGGGACTGCGTGTAGAGCTCGATCGCGCGGTCGAGATCACCGAGCGCATAGGCGGCGTTGCCCATGTTGTTGAGCACGTCCGCGACCTCCGGGTGCTCGGCGCCCAAGGCCTCGCGGACCAGCTCGAGCGCCCGCTCCTGGTGCCGCATCGCGGCCGCGTGGTCACCGTCGGCCCCCGCTGCGGTGCCAAGGCTGGACCAACTGTGGGCGACCAGGCGGTGGCGCGGACCCAACACCTGCTCGCGCAGCTCGAGCGCGCGTTGATGGGCCTCGAGCGCCTCGTGTGGCCGGCCTTGGGCGTTGAGCACCTCGCCTTGGGCCGCGAACGCAGCCGCGAGCAAGACGTCGTTCTGGGCCGCCCGCGCGAGCGCCTCGGCGTGGCGCGCCCAGGTCAGCCCCTCGGCGTGGCGGCCCAGCCCGTATCCGATCAGCTTGGCAGCGTACGACGCCACCTCGCTCGCCTCGGCGGTCATGTTGTTGGCGACGAACAACATGTAGCCCTCGTCGAGCAGCGTCGCCGCGTCCCCGGAGGGATCGAGCTGTTGACGCAGTATCCCGACCACGCCGAGCGCACGGGCCAAGAACGGCGGGTAGCCGAGCTCGCGCGCCTCAACCAAGATCGGCTCGGCCAGCGCGGCGCCATCGGAGTACTTACCCGCACGATACGCCGCCCGGGCCCGGGCGAGGTCGTCTTCGAGCCGCGTGATCCGGCTGGCGATCTTCGGGTCGGTGGGCGGCGGGACCCGGGCCCGCAGCCGCGCGACGTCGGCACACGCGTCGACGCTCGGCAGCGCGCCGACGAACTCGACCGCGCGCTCGGCAACGGTCGCGTCGGCGTGGGCGAGCAGCTCGACCGTGGCTCGAAAGTCACGCAGGCGCTCGTCGAGGCACTTGACGCGCAGATCGAGGACCTGCTCTGACTGTTCTTTGCGGACGTGGGTGGCCCGACACGCGTCACGCCGATGCTCGACCCACGCGGTGCTCCAGGCGTCGAGTCCGGCCTCGACCCGCTCCCAGGTCGCGCTGGCGTAGACCAGCTCGGTGGCGAGCAAGGCCGCGCGCGTGGCCGCGCGGCGCTCGGGATCCCAGACACCCACCAAGTGCTGATCCAGCCCCGCGCAGAACTGCACCGCTCGGTCAGTCTGTTTGCCGTGATCGCTGGCTTGATACTGACCAAAGATCGCAACCCCGACCGCGAGGGTCACGGCGATCACCGTCAGCCATCGCGTGCGCGTGACCGAGGGATCGCGCTCCAGCGCCGCGATCAGCTCGCGCATCGACGGCCAACGCATCGCTGGATCGCGGCTCAGGCCACGCACGATGATGCGGTGGATCCAAGCGGGGACCCGCGTCCCCGCCGGCCGCGGCACCACCTCGCCAAGCGTGACCGCGGCCGCGATCTCGGGGACGGTCTCGCCCCGGTAGGGTCGCTCACCGTAGAGCAGCTCGAAGCAGGTCACACAAAACGCGAACTGATCGCTCGCGGCGTCGGCCGGGCACCCGGCGAATTGCTCCGGGGCCATGTAGGCCGGCGTGCCCATCAGCGCGCCAGCGCGGGTGATCGTGCCGCTCTGGCTGAGGGATCCCTTGGCTGTCGTCCCAGCGACGTCATCGCCGTCGCCGTCGCCGTCGCCAGGTACGCCCACGCCCGCGCCCGCGCCCGCGCTCGGGTCAGGCGCTGCGTCGACCCGCGCGAGGCCAAAGTCCATGACCCGCACGCGCCCCTTGTCGCTGACCATCACGTTGTGGGGCTTGAAGTCGCGGTGGACGAGACCGGCCTCGTGGGCGGCCGCGAGCCCTCGGCCTGCCTGCAACAGCAGCTCGAGGGTCGACTTCCAGTGTTCGGTCCCGGCGACCCGCTCGTCCAAGGTCACGCCGCGCACGTACTCCATCGCCACGAACACCTGCCCGGCGTGGTCGCCCACGTCGTGCACGGTCACGACGTTGGGGTCGGCGAGCTTGGCGAGCACCTGCGCCTCGCGGACCAGGCGAGCCCGGGCGCTGGCCTGATCGCGGCCACGCGGGCGCAGCAATTTCACGGCCACGCGCCGATCGAGCTCGGGGTCATAGGCCGCGAACACGACCCCCATCGCCCCCGCGCCCAGCCGCTCCAACACCACGTAGCGCCCAACCTCCTGGCCCCGCCGCGGCTCGACGGGCGCCGGCCCGCGCTCGGTCTCTGGGGGGCCCGGGCCATGGGTCGCGGTCGTGGTCTGTTCGGTCGAGCTGGTCACGCGCGCCTCACCAGCACGAATTTGACCCGACGCTCGTCGCCCTCGGCCGCGCCAAACATCGCCCGCGCGTCGCCGCTGGCACCTTCCAGCAGCTGCGCGGTCGCAAACGAGGGCGGGACCTTGGCCCACAGGGCGGCGAAGTTGCGCGCAAGCGGGAGGATGCCCGCGAGCAACGGGAGCGCGGCCAGATCGCAGCCGCTGCGATCCCAGTTTGCGCCCCACGGCGGATCGACGAACAAGATCGCTGCAGGATCCGCACGCGCCGCGACGAAGGTCAGCGCGTCGGCGTGGACAAACTCGATCTGATCGGCGACCCCATACACACCCGCGTTGTGGCGCGCGAGCTCGAGCCGGGCCGCGTCCTGCTCGATCGCCTGGACATGACAACCGGCCCGCGCGAACGCGATCGCGTTGCCCCCTGCCCCGCAGCCCGCGTCGACGATCGGCCGGCCCTGGGCCAGCGCGGCGATCTCCATCGCGAGCGGCTCCGGCGTCAGCGACATCCGCCCGATCTCGTCGAGCCGCGTCCCCGCGCGCGAGAACCCCCCGGTGCCGGCCCGGCGGC
>NZ_JMCC02000102.1 GCF_000737335.2 Enhygromyxa salina
TGAGCCGCTCGATCCGCGCGCGCGCGTATGCGTCGGCTGGGCTGCTGCGACGGGTCGTGACCGCGTCCACACCCACGCCCGCGCCGATGCTCGTGCATGTCACCCCGCTGAGCTCGCCGCCGAAGGCCAGCCCGCTGCGGACCCGCGACGCGACGCCAGCGATCCCCAAGGTCGGCGCCCCCGCTCGCCTGATCCCGGCCACCGCCCTCGGCGATCCGGCGTTTCTCCAGGCCCATCGCGTCCGCTACGCCTACGCCAGCGGGTCCATGTACAAGGGCATCGCGTCGGCCGAGCTGGTGACCCGAATGGGCGCGGCCGGGCTGCTGGGGTTCTTCGGCTGCGGCGGCCTCTCGCTCACCGAGATCGCCGCGGGCATCGACAGCATTCAGGCCCGGCTTGGCCGCGCCGGAACCTTTGGCTGCAACCTCCTCGCCCACGCCGACGAGCCCGAGCTCGAGTGGCGGGAGGTCGAGCTGTTCCTCGCCAAGGGAGTCCACACCGTCGAGGCGTCTGCGTTCATGCAGGTCAGCCCCGCCCTGGTGTGGTTTCGACTCCGCGGCGCGCGGCGTGGTCTCGACGGCCGGGTCGTCGCACCTCACCGCGTGATCGCCAAGGTCTCGCGGCCCGAGCTCGCCCGGTTGTTCATGGCCCCCGCCCCGGCCGAGATCGTCGACCAGCTCGTGCGCACCGGTCGGCTGAGCGCCGAAGAGGCCGCGCTCCGAACCGAGCTCCCCCTGAGTCACGACATCTGCGTCGAGGCCGACTCGGGCGGTCACACGGACATGGGCTCACTCTCGACCTTGCTCCCCGCGATCGTGCGTCTGCGCGATGAAGCCGACGCCCAGTGGCGCTACGCCGAGCGTGTCCGGGTTGGGGCGGCCGGTGGAATCGGCACCCCCAGCGCCGCGCTGGCGGCCTTCATGCTCGGCGCCGACTTCATCGTCACCGGCTCGATCAACCAGTGCAGCCCCGAAGCCGGGACCAGCGATCGGGTCAAGGACATCCTCGCCAGCCTCGACGTCTCCGACACCGACTACGCCCCCGCCGGCGACATGTTCGAGCTGGGCTCGCGGGTTCAGGTCGTGCGCAAGGGCCTGCTCTTCCACGTGCGGGCCAACAAGCTCTACGACCTCTACCGGCTCCACAAGGGCATTGACGAGATCGATCCGGCGACCCGATCACGCATCGAGCGGTCGTATTTTCATCGCAGCTTTGAAGACGTCTACGCCGAGTCCCGGCGGTGGTACGCCGAGCATCGTGCCGAGCACCTCGCCCGCGCCGAGGCCAACCCCAAGCTGCGCATGGCGATGATCTTCAAGTGGTACTTCGTGCACTCGAGTCGGCTCGCGCTGCGCGGTGATCCGCAGTACACGGCCGACTATCAGATCCACTGCGGTCCAGCGATGGGGGCCTTCAACCAGTGGGTGCGAGGGACCGCGCTCGAGCCGTGGCGGGCGCGTCACGTCGATCAGATCGCGGAGCAGCTGATGACCGCGACGGCGGCGCTGATGAGCGAGCGCCTTGCTACGTTGCTGCAGCTGGGGCGCGAGCCCGCGACCTCGGCCCCCCAGACCAAGCTGCGCGCCCGAACCGAGCCCACTTCCTGAGCTGCAGGGGCGTCGAGGCTTGGCCCGGGGTCCTCGAGCCTCCGAGGATCGCTACCGTGCGACGTCCATGGTCATGCGTCGTACCGACCGGGGGGCACTTTGCCCTTGTCCCAGGCTTGGACGGAGTCGCTCGGTTCATCAGCGAGCTGGCTCTGGACCTCCAGGTAGTGATCGGGCTCGTACTCGCCACCGTCGTCGATGTTGGTGGCCTGTATGACGACGCCGATCTTCATCCAATTGTCGAGGAACCGCAGGATGCCCGGGTCCGAGTCTTGTTTGCCGCGAGGCGTCTTTTGGTAGCGGCCGACCTCGGCGGGGTTTCCGGGGTTTCCGGGGGCGGTGGGCTTGGCAGGGTCGAGGTCCTCGGTCTTGGTGCCCGGTCCTCGAATGGAGAAGCGCTGCGCGACCTCGTCGAGCGTCTTTCGTCCGCCCACGTCCTTGGCCACGTAGACGGCGACTGGACGCTGCGCGGGCCAGGACCAGTACAGTTGGTTGTTTGGCTCGGAGTTGGGATCGACGATCTCCCCGTCTTCGGGGTGCATCTTGTTGGGTCGCACGATGTGCGTGCCGCAAGAGTTGTAGTCGGCGTGCCAGGGGATCGCCATGAACTTGGACACGTCGCCAGGCTCGAGCCCGAACGGGTTCCTGCGGCGGGGCGTCCAGCCCAGGCTCAGGAACGGCTGCCCCGCGCTGCAGCCGGTGTAGTCGAGGGCCCTGGCGCGGACACGAAACGGCCCGCCTCCCGACTTGGACCAATTCCTCATCCACATGTTGGACTCGCGGCAGGGGTAGCTCATGTCGATGCCCGGACCGAAGCGACCACCGAGGCATGCGAACAGCGAGGCCTTGTCGAGCAGCTCGCCGGGGCCCAGCGGTACCCGAGCTTCGCGGACCCGACCAGCGAACCCTCGAGCGAGGAAGTGATACTGCGTCCTTGTCAACGACAACAGTGGGCGGCGGGCGTCGCCGAGGGCGAGCGGCATGCGCTTGCGGTCACCAACTGCGGGCACGTGTTCGCCGTCCGGGACCACGGGCTTGCGGATCGTGTCGATACCGAAGATTCGCCGCCAGTCGTCACTCTTCGGGCCGAGCTTGGCGATGTCACTGTGGGCAGCGATCCCCTTCGGGTTCAGATTCACGACCCAGCGCTGGAGCCCCGCGGCCAGGAAGATCGGACGGATCTCGTCGTCGAAGCAGGGCCTGTAGTCCGGGTCGAGTTCCTTGCCGTTGTCGTGCTTGTCGAGCTTCTTGTTTTTGTCGTGCTTGTCGACCTTCTTGGGTATGTACAGATCGGGTCGCAGGTTCAGGTCGTGAATCCAAGTGTCGTAGATATCATCCCACAGCGAGACCACATTGGGGATCTGCGGCGCGTAGGCCGGATCCGTGGAGACCACCCAGGCGGCGCCCTCGACCACGTGGGCGCTGCCGTCATGGAACTTGAGCACGGCGTTGACGGGGCCGTCGCCGGTGTCGTCGAACCACCAGTCGTTGTTGACCGAATGCGTCATGCCGTACTGGGCCGGGCGCTTGTTGAAGCTGTTCGCGCGGCCCCACGCCGCGACCACCAGCAGGCGCCCATGCGCGTCCGTCCGCAGCTCGCCGAGCGAGCGGATCGCCTGGACGCCCGGTGGATAGAGCTTCCCGTCGTAGTCCTCGCCCTCGGCGAAGATCTTGGGAATCTGGGCGACGCTCTGTTTCGGGAAGCTCTTCGGGTAGTCGCACAGGTTCTTGACGGAGGCGCGGAGGCCACCCCCGACGCCAGCCTCGACGCCAACCTCCACGCAAGACGGGTCCGAGCTGTCGTCGAGGCCGATCGCTGCTTTGCTGGTCCCCGCGATCACCCGCGGTCCGGGATCGATGATCAGCGTTCGCAGGCGCCTGGGATCGTGCGGGTCGTCGCACAGGAAGCGGTTGCGCAGCAGGGCCGTCCCATTCTTGTCGCACGGGACCTTGGGATCCTTGGTCTCGCCCCAGGCGAGGATGCCGTCGTCGTCGGCCGACTCGTACCAGGCCGTCTTCTTGTTGGCCACGTGCACCGTCCACAAGATCTCGGTGACCGTCTTGCGGTGGCCGGCGATCTCGATCTCACTGCCGACGACGATCTCGCAGACCTGCTTGTGCGGGCCCTTGCTCATCGGGTAGCGCTCCGAGCCTCCGTCGTCCTCACCGGAATAGGCGTAGACACGAAACCGCGCTGCCTGGCGCGCGAGGCCGCCATCGGGCCCGCGCAGATCGCTGGCCGTGATCGGTGTGTCCTCGGTGCCCGCGCGGATCGGCAGGCCGCCGGTCAGCTGCTCGTGGGCGCCGCTCGGCGGGACCCCGCTGTGCGACAGCGGGAGCCCGGCGAGGCTCTCGGGAGCGAGGTAGAAGGTCTCGGCCGTGCCCACGCGCGCAAAGCCGATCGAAGGGTGAATCCTGAAGCTGGTCTTGGACATGGTTTCTATCTCCGCTACGCGCCACTCACGGAATCTTGGCGGCCCTGGCGAGCTCCACCGCGTGGTAGTTGACCACGAAGTGGCTGAGGTTGAGGTGCTTGGGTCCGACGCGGACCGCCTTGCCGTCGACCGTCACGTACTCGGCGCCAGCGTTGTGGCAGGTGAAGCAATTCTCGTCTTGCTTGAAAGTCTCCATGGCGGTGTTGGCCAGCGCCATGGATCCGCGAAAATCGCCGTTGTCCGCGTCGAGGTTGTCGATGACCGGGTTGTCATCGGGGATGAAATCGTCGGTGGTCCAGATCGCGCCCATGTAGCGATAGTTGGCCCACACTGTCCCCTTCGTCTCCTCGCCCATCCGGGTGTCGAGGATCGTGATGTTCTTTGTGTTGTCAGGCTTTCCGCGACCCATCGGGTTGGAGCGGCACACGTTGGCGGGCTCCCTGGGGTTGGTGCCGTTGAACTCGTTGAAGGCTGTGTTGTCGGCGCCGTGATAGAACGACCAATCGCCCGGTGCGTCCAAATTGCCGCAGTCCGGAGCGTTTTCGTTGTGCTCGAAGGTCGCCCAGATGAACTCCGGGTGGTCCCGGACCACGCCAACGACATGCAGGCTGACCAGCGCCATCTTGGCTTTCTTGGTCACCGTGGAGTCTTCGACCACCCCGTGCTCGGTGAAGATGACCGGGTGAATCTCGGTGTCGATGACGTAGAAGCGGTCCTTCGCCCGAGGGATCAGCGTCTCGCCGTCGAGCTCGGCGACGCGCCAGGCGGCCTTGAGTTCGAGGGTATTTACCTTGAAGTTGAGGCAGGGAGTGATGTTCTCGAGCTTGTCGAGCTTCCACAGCTCTTTATCCGTGACCAGTTTCCAGAACTCCTCGTTGAGGTGGTTGGAGTAGTAGACGACCTGCCCGTTCCCGTCGACGAGGATCTCCTCGCCCGGCCCCGCCTGGAAGATGTTCCCGGAGTCGACGGTCGCCGAGTCCTTGGCCTTGCGCGCGAGCATGACCAGCGGGGTGTTGGGATCGCGGCCAGGATAGCCGGTCTTTGGTCCCTCGTGGGTGAGCAAGCTCGACGGATCGGCGAAGCTCTCGAAGACGAGCCCTTTCCCGTCTGGGTTCTCGTGCGTCAGCCACAGGAAGGTCTGCACTGCCCACTGGTGAAATTCACAATTGTCTAGGCTCTCGAATTTCTCGCCAAGGGGTTGGGAGGGGCTGGTCACCCATTGCGTATCGAAATCGCAGGTCCTCGGCTTCGTCGGGTCGCTCGCAGACTCCACGGCCTGTTGGGTCATGGCCTCGGCATCCTTTGTCCCGGTGTCGGGCCGCCGCGAGGATTTCTGGCCGTCACAGCCGATCGCGACGCATGTAGAGGCGAGGAATACGCCAAGCCATGCTGTCCATTTAAACTGTATCAATGATGTTGTCGTCATCGTCCATCGCTCTCTCGGGCCGGTTCAGTCTCACGCTAAGAGGCGGCCGCGCACATGTCGATTTCATGTCATTTCAGTCGATTGCAGGCCATTTCAGCGCAGTTCTTTGCCGACTTGGAACAGTGGGCGCCAGGCTGGGGCGACTCGCCTCACTCAGCTGAAACCAACTGACATGGCATGTAAGCCTCTGAAATAGACTGGCACCTGTGCACAAACTAGCTTGATTGGGCGAGTCGAGAGGCATGTGGATGGGCCACGACGCTCTCTCTCGCCACACACGGAGAACAGACATCATGATTCACCTATACAACAACTCCTCGGATACCATTCAGGTCGCGGTCAGCCAGTGGGGCAACGACGGCAGCACGAAATTCTACGAGAAGAAGCAGGGCCAGACGGGCGAGTGGGCCCGCGATGACTCTCGCGGCTTTCTCATGGCGATCAGGCGTCCGAGCGGAGAGCACCGCTACTTCGTGATGGCGGACTCCAAGGTGGACGTCTCGGATGACGCAGTCGTCCGCGACGGTCGCAGGATCGAGCCGCTCGACTGAACCTGACATAGAACAACCGAGAATCGTGCCGTTGGCGCAGGGGCGCTCAGAACCCCTGCGCTGACGGCTTTAACCGTGTGGTGCATGTTGAGAGCTCGACGTGCTCGGTCGTCGTCATCGCAGTCAAGCCGATCGCGCCCGACTCTTCGTCGAGGGCGCGAAGCCAAACCGGCGGCCTGCTACACCAACATCGTTGATCAGCGAGGAAAGCGAACCCGAAACCGAACGCCGCTCGGCGGGTTGTCCTCAACCACCACGCTGCCGCCTGACTCCCGCGCCGTGGTCGCGACGATGTGAAGCCCCAGGCCGGTACCCTCGCCAGGGTGCTTCGTGGTGAAGAACGGCTGGAAGATGCGCTCGCGCAGCGCGAGCGGAATCCCGGGGCCATTGTCGCTGACGCTCAGCTCGACAGCGCCGTCGAGTGCCCGAGTCTCGACGTGGATCTCGGGCTGGAAGTCCTCGTCGCTGCGAGCACGCTCGCGCACGGCATCCATCGCATTTTGCAGCAGGTTGATGACGACACTGAGCACGTGGCGTGGATCGAGCGCGACCACACCGATACTGGGATCGAGCTGCTTGTGAATCACGACCGCGGGCACATGGTCGGCACGAACAGCACGAACGCTAGACTCGAACAGGTCGACGTGGCGCTCGATCGACTCGCTAAAGTCGAGCGTTCCGCTGCCACCACCACCGCCGCTGGCGACCAGCGAGCCGACCAGCTCGAGCGCCCACTCGCCGTGGGCCGTGACCTTGCCGAGGGTGAGAGCGACCGACGCGACCTGGGCGTTCAGGCTGGTCGCTAGCGGGGCTTGGCACTGCGCTTCCACCTGTTGACCGAGCTCCTCGACGAGCTCGCGGGCGAGCGCGGTGAAATTTGTCATGAACCCGAGCGGATTCCTGAGATCATGCGCGACGCCAGCGACGAGCAACCCGAGCGCCGCGAGCTCCGGTCGGTTGGTGGCGCGCGCGACCAGACCTGCCCGCCGCACGGTCTGGTAGTGACGCAGGGCCTTGGCCAGGGTGAGCTCGAGGTCGCGCAGATCTAGTGGCTCGAGGAGGAACTCGAACGCGCCGCGGTTCATGGCCGCGCGGACGCGGGGGAGCTCGGCAGGCGCGGCGAGGACGACGATCGGGGTCTCGGGTTGGCGCTCGGCGATCGCGTCGAGCAGCGCGAGGTCGCTCATCCCGGACATCGAGATATCGATGACGATCGCGTGATAGGGCTCCGATCGCTCGTCGACCTGGGTCAACGCCGCGACCCCGCTGTGTGCGAATTCGCCAGCGATCTCGCCCGCGTTCTGACTGAGAAACGTTGAACGGACGAGTCGCTCCAACTCGGAGCCGTCATCGACAAATAGGATGGTGGCTGGCATGGGTGCCGCTCAGCAGGAGTCCGTGAACCCTTGGCTTGTCCTGACCACGTTGGTGTAGAGTCGCACGATGCGTGGTCGAGTCATCGCTGGCAAGTATGAGCTGCAGCGTCAGGTTGGCCAAGGGGGCATGGGTATGGTCTGGGAGGCGCTGGACACCACCCTGCGACGCGCCGTCGCCGTCAAGCTCATGAGTCCCAGCCAGGTCGGCTCGGCCAGCCTTCGCGCCCGTTTTGAGCGTGAGGCCCAAGCGCTGGCGCAGATACGCAGCGAACACATCGTCCAGGTCCACGACTACGGCGTCGAGGACGGCGCCCCATACATCGTGATGGAGCTGCTGGCCGGTGAGGATCTCGAGGCTCGCCTGCAGCGTGAGGGCAAGCTGTCAGCTTCACCGGTGGTCCAGCTGCTGCGCCAGGTCGCCAAAGGGCTGACAGAGGCTGCGCTGCTCGGCATCGTACATCGCGACCTCAAGCCTGCAAATCTGTTCATGGTAGCCGGCGGCGCTCGGGAGCTGGTCAAGCTGCTCGACTTCGGTGTGGCATGGATGCGGAGCCCGAGCGACTCCCTTGGCCAAACCACGGGCCGCACGATCATCGGCACGCCGCAGTACATGAGCCCCGAGCAAGTTCGTGGACACGAGCCATCCCCGCTCGGCGATCTCTGGTCGCTCGCCGTGATCGCCTACCAAGCGCTGACCGGACAGCTGCCGTTCCCCGAAGAGCCCCTGGGTAGCCTCATCGTCAGTATTTGCATCGACCCGGTCCCGCCACCGAGCGTCGTCAACCCCGAGCTGCCCAAGGCGCTCGACGGCTTCTTCGAGATCGCCCTCGCCAAGCGACCAGACGCGCGCTTCCAGTCTGCGACCAGCTTCATCGAGGCGCTGGCTGACGCCTGCAAGACCACCGCCACAACCACGATCCTGGCCGTCGACGACGAGCCTGACATGGCGCACCTGATCCAGATGCGCTTTCGCAAGCAGATACGCAGCGCGACCTACCGGTTCTTGTTCGCAGAGAACGGACAGGCCGCGCTCGAGATCCTGCGCCAGAACCCGGACATCGATGTGCTGCTTTCGGACATCAACATGCCGGTGATGGACGGGTTGAGCCTGCTCGAGCACACCCCGGAGCTGTCTCCGTTCTTGCGGACGATCATGGTCTCTGCGTACGGCGACATGGGCAACATTCGCCGCGCCATGAACGTTGGCGCCTTCGACTTCGTCGTCAAGCCGATCGACTTCGGCGATCTCGACACCACGATCAAGAAGGCTGCGCGCACGGTGGCCGAGCACCGGGCGATGGCCTCGTCCGACGGGGAAAACAAGGTCTTGCGCAAGCTGGCCAGCTCGGTCCTGCTCCGGCGCTTGTCCGCCCTCGAGCTCAACGCTGCGCTGGGCACCGAGCTGATCGAGGCGACCGTCGCGGTGATCGTCATCAGCCGACCACACGACGATCCGACCGAGCACCCAGACATCTATGCGCGGGCGCTCAACGCCAACTACGAGGTGATTGTGCCCGTGGTCCAGCAGCACGGCGGCATGGTCGACACGATCTTCACCGAGGAGATCGTCTGCGCATGGACGGGGAGCGGTCACCTCGAGCGGGCCCTGGATGCGTGTGGTGCCGTGTGCATTGAGGTCGCGAACCTCGCCGAGCTCGTCGGCCAGGACTCGCCCTATTCCCACGGTCTCTCGATCGGCGTCGCAACAGGTCGACTCCTCAGCACCTGCGTGGGCTCGAGCGTCGGCGGGCGCTTCACGTACACGATCGTCGGTCCGCCCCTTGGCGAGGCGTTGAACCTCGCGCGGGTGGCCCAACGCGGCCACATCTGCGTCAGCCACATCGCGCGCCGCCAGGCCGGCAACCGCTTCCCCTTCGACGACGCACAGGTCGACTCCGGTCCAATTCGCTTGCTGTGGGGTCCGGCGGCCGACCGTGTGTTCGAGTCGCCAACCGTCGAAGTATCCACGAGTTGACTCGAGACAGGGGCCGGTCAGCTCCGCTCGATCACCCACCGGGGCAGCGCAGCGATGAAGCGCTTCTCACGGCTGTCGGGCAGCCAGCGGAACACCTGCTCGAATTCATGGGTGGCCGCCCCCGCGAGCGCGTGGGCGAGCGCCCGGGCATGGTCGATGCAGTCGTAGTGGTGCATGCGGGCCCGAACCCAGTCGACCTCCGCGGCGCCGCGATGCTCCCGGGGCAGCGCCAAGAACTCGCGCAGGCGCCCGCGCTCGTCTGGCGTGCCGCGCTCCAACAACCGGATCAACATCAGCGTTCGCTTGCCCTCGTAGATATCGCCGCTGAGCTCCTTGCCGTAGCGCTTCGCGTCGCCCGCGAGGTTGAGTAGATCGTCTTGAATCTGGAACGCAGCCCCCAGCAAGAACCCAAAACGGATCAGCCCGTCGACGGGGTAGCGCTCGCCCGCGCCGATCAGCGCACCGGCGCGCAGCGGGTGGATCGTTGCCAGCCAGCAGGTCTTCTTGAGCACCATCTCGAGGTAGTCGCCCTCGCCCAGATCCACGACGTTGTCATGGCGCCAGCCAAGCTCCATGGCCTGGCCCTCCGCGGACTCGCGCGACATCCTCGCGGACTCCTCGAGCAGGCGCAGCGACAGCGCTGGACCAAGCACATGGCGGTTGTCGAACAGCGGCCGCATGCTGAACAGCGCCAGCGCATCACCGGTGTTGATCGCCAACGGGACGCCCTGCTGATGGTGCAGCGACGGCCTCCCGCGACGCTCCTCGCTGCCGTCTTCGATGTCATCGTGGATGAGCATCGCGTTGTGCATCAGCTCGATCGACGCAGCGGTCAGCACCGCGTCTTCGATACTTCCGCCGAACAGCCGCGCGGTCGCCAGGCACAGCGTTGGACGCATGCCGCGACCCCCACGACGCGGGTACTCGGCCATCGGGCCATAGAGGTAGCGCCGAGGTTGACCCTGCGGAAGGTATGACATCATTCGCTCGCGTACGGCTCCGCCATACTCGTGTAGCAACTGCGTCACGACGTGGCTCGTAGACCGCGAGCTCCGGTGAGTCATGGATCGTTGGGCCTCCGGCAGTGTGACGTCGATACCACAATTGGGGCAGGCATTTCACATGGATTTGCTAGGATGCCGGACCCCATGACGTCGAGGAGTCCGATTCGCGTAGCGATCATTGGGGGCGGCTGTGCAGCCATGACGACTGCGTTCGAGCTCAGCCGCCCCGAGCACCGCGGTCGCTTCGAGGTCACGGTCTACCAGATGGGCTTTCGGCTCGGGGGCAAGGGTGCCTCGGGTCGCGGGGTGGCCGATCGCATCGAAGAGCACGGTCTGCACCTGTGGATGGGCTTCTACGACAACGCGTTTGCGCTCATGCGCGAGTGCTATGCGGAGCTCAATCGCGATCCGCAGCGCTGCCCCATCGCAACGTGGCGGCAGGCGTTCGAGCCCGCGCCGGACGTCGCGGTCGTCGACCGAAGTCCACGCGGCGAGTGGGCGCCGTGGGTCGCCCACTTTCCCCCCGGTCGCGGCCTCCCAGGTGATCCGCCCACCAGTCGCGCGCCCTTCTCGGTTCGCGGCTATCTCGTCCAGGCCGCCAAGCTCGTGGTCGAGCTGCTGCGCTCGGCCAAGCTGCACCCGCCAGGGGCGGTGGCCCAGCCCCCGGAGTCGCGGGCCCTGCTCGACGCGGCCGGCGTCATCGAGGCCGTGACCCGGCTGCTGCGGCTTGGTGTTCTCGGCGCCCCCACGGGCCTGCTCGAGGGCGTCGAGCTGCTCTCGCGCGCCCTTCAGACCCTTGGCCCGCTGCCGCTGCCCGGCGAGACCGTGCTGTGGCCGCTGCTCGAGCAGATCAGCGCGGCCTCGCGGCGCAACCTGTCCCGGCTCGTCGATGACCAGCCTGATCTGCAGCGGGTGTGGCAGGTGATCGACCTAGTCCTGACAATCATCCGCGGCATCATGGCGCACAATCTGGCCGCTGATCCCCGGGGCTTCGACGCGATCAACGACTACGACTGGATCGAGTGGTTGCGGAGCCACGGCGCGGCCGAGCAGTCGCTGCGATCGGGCTTTGTCCGCGGTATCTACGATCTCGTCTTCGCGTACCAAGACGGCGACACCTCGCGCCCACGCCTGGCCGCTGGCGTGGCGTTGCGCGGATCCTTGCGGATGTTCTTCACCTACCGCGGCGCCCTGTTCTGGCGCATGAACGCGGGCATGGGTGATGTCGTGTTCGCCCCGCTCTACGAGGTATGCAAGCGCCGAGGGGTGCGCTTCGAGTTCTTTCATCGGCTGCGCGAGGTCGGGGTCGTCGAGTCAGCGCGTCGCCAGCTTCCGCATGTCGCGTCCCTGGTCTTCGACCTTCAGGCCAAGCTCCACGCCCCCGAGTATCAGCCGCTCGTCAACGTCCGCGGCTTGCCTTGCTGGCCGGCCCAGGCCGACTACGACCAGCTCGAAGCGGGGCCGCGCCTGCGCGACGAGGGCTGGAAGTTCGAGTCTGCCCACGAGTCCCGCGTCGCGGGTCAGCGCACGCTCGAGCTCGGGCGCGACTTCGACATGGTCGTGCTCGGCATCGGCGTCGCCGCGATTCCGCTCTGCGGCAAGCAGCTGCTCGATCACTCGCCGCGGTGGCGAAGGATGTGCGAGCACGGCGAGACCGCCGCGACCCAAGCGTTTCAGCTGTGGATGAACGAGGACATGGCCCAGCTCGGCTGGCCGCACCCGCAGATCAACCTCTCGGGCTTCGTGGAGCCCTTCGACACCTGGGCCGACATGCGTCACTTGATCCCCCGCGAAGGGTGGCAGCAAGACGTCAGGTCGATCGCCTATTTCGTGAGCGTCCTGCCTGACACGGCGTCCGCGGGCGCGGCCTCCGACCAGGTCCGGCGCAACGCGATCGACTTCCTCAACCTCGACATCGGCGCGCTGTGGCCCAACGCCATCGCCGCTCCCGGCCAGTTTCGCTGGGAGGTCCTGGCCTGCGAGGGCCACGATCCCAATCGAGAGCCCGAAGGCGAAGCCCGCTTCGACACCCAATTTTGGTTGGCCAACGTCAACCCCACCGATCGCTACTCGCTCTCGGTTCCGGGCAGCATCCACCACCGCATCTCGCCGCTCGACCTCGACTTCGACAACCTCACCGTCGCTGGTGACTGGACCGCGACCGGGCTCGACTCCGGCTGCGTCGAGTCGGCGGTGATGTCGGGGCTGCTCGCCGCGCACGCGCTGTCCCAGTCTCCCCCGCTCGAGGCCATCGTCGGCTACGACCACCCCTGAGACCCTTGCCATGCATGACCACGACCATGACCACGACCATGACCACGACAACGACAACGGCCAACCTCGCCCAACCCGCAGCGTGCCCCCGCGCCGCGAACCGCGGCGCCACGTGAGCGGCGCCTTCGCCCCGCCCGGCGCACGCGGAGCCGTCGAGGATCGCGTGGCCGATGCGTATCGCTTGTGCGACGACTACATGAATCAGGGTCGTGCCCAGGCGCGACGACAGCACGGAGTTAACGATGGTCCTGGTCATGACCATCGTCGTGACCAGGGTCCTCCTCGCGGCGACTGGGCACGCGGTCACGACCACGGCGGCCACGACTACGGCAGCCACGACTACGGCCGCTGGCACGGCGGTGATCGGCGCTGGGGCCCGCAGATGGGAGGCCCCTCGTGGACAGGCTGGAACGATCCCTACAACATCAACAATGCGATTCGTGCATGGATCTCCATGTTCCAAGGCGGCCTGATGCCCTTCGCCGAGCTCAGCCAGCGCGCCTGGGACAGCAACCCCTTCGTCCCGGGCGCGGCCAATCCCTTCATGCATCCTCGCGCGCCCGGGCCGTGGCCTGCGAGCCCGGGCGACAGCGGTTGGATGCCCGCGCCGCCGCCGGCAGCCGATGAGTGGGTCTTCACCCCGGCGGACGCCGAGCCCGAATTCGCCGAGCCCGACGCCAAGCCCGACACCCAGCCCGACACCGAGGTGGTGGTCGAGTCCTCGCGCATCGAGGGCAGCCTCACGCTGGGCCGCCGCGCCGAGCACATGACGCTGCGCATGCTGGGCAGCGACGAGCAGCCACCCCTCGAATTGAGGTCGGCGATGTTCTCCAAGACCAGCGCGACGACGGTGCTGTTCGTCGATGTGGTCCACGAGCACCGCGAGCCAGGGGTCTATCTGGCGGCCGTCCTCGACAAACAGACCGGCGACCATTGTGGAGTGCTCGCGCTCACGCTCGGGCCACTCGAGGACGCGGGCGCATGAGGCAGCGGCCGCTGTACGTCAGTCCGCAGCACTTCGACTCGCTCCCGCTCGCGCCACCCTTCTTCTTCGAGTCGGTGACCACCCGGGTGCTGCCGCTGCGGGCGCGGGTCAGCGCGCTCCAGCACCTGATCGATCGCCACGCCAATTTCGTGCCCCCGCAGGTCGGCCGCTTTCGCGTCGCGCTGCCCTACGTCTATTTGATGATCCTCGACTACGGCAAGCTCGCCCTCGAGGCCGCCGACATCGGCTGGCTCGCGCAAGAGGAGTTCATGTTCGCGGTGCCGACCAACCACTACACGCTGTGCGGGCGCAAGTGGGTGTTTCAGGGCATCAAGTGGTTCTCGCCCTACATCTTCGTCGACTCCGATATCTCCATGACCCTCGGCCGCCGGGTCTACGGCTGGCCCAAGCTGCGCATCTACGAGAAGCGCATGGCGTCATCGTGGAGCGGCAGGCCAAGCGCGCCAACGCAGCAGGTCGTGCTGACCACCGATGTAATCGGCGATCTCTACGCTGGCGACAGGCAAGACCAGCGTACGCTGTGCGAGATCGTGCAATTGCAGGATCGTTCATTCGACTACCCCTTTGATCCCAAGGCTGGGCTGCGACCGTGGACCCTGCTCCGCGACGCGGCCAGCTTTGGGCTGGGCATGGGCCGCGACTATCTGCGCACGCTCTCGACCATGCCCGGGACGCCGGCGCGGCCCGACGTGTTGTTCGCCCAAACCATGAACTTTCTGGGCGCGCTCACGCCGGGCAACCCAGACGTCGCGTTCGACATCGTCAACCTCAAGCAATTCCGCGACGTCGCGCAGCTCGACAACTACTGCTACCAGGCCCTCACCGCCGCGCCTTTGCGCATCATTGGGCTCAACGGGGCCGGGGCGCTCGGGGATGGCAGCGCGACCAGCATGACCGCCAGCGGTGGCTTTCGTGTGCGGCTGTGGGGCTGGCCGATGCTCCCGATCGTCGACACGCTTGGACTCGAGGTCGCGAAGAAGTGGGACAACCATGGCGTCGAGATCGCCGAGCTCGAGCCACAGCTCCCGTTTTGGTACGACGTCAACATGATCTACGAGCGCGGGCGCAACCTGGCAGAGCGCTCGTCAGACCGGGTGTGGCGTACGCCCCAGGGCAGCTATCGCCGGCCCAGGGCCCAGGCCGAAGCCCGTGCGCCTGAAGACGCGCGCTTCAACACCACGATGGGGTCAGCGAGCCAGGCGGTGACCGGCCCGTTCCACTCGCTGTCAACGATCATGCGCGTGCTGCCGCTGCTCGCCAGGCGCACCGAGCTCCAGACCTTCATCAATCAATACCTCAACGAACCACTGAACCAGCCGGGGGACGAGACGGGGGCACGCTTCGAGCTATGGTCCGACGACGAGCACAGCGCCTACGTCTATCTGATCGTCACCAACATCGGCGATCTTCACTCCGAGACCGACGACGTCGGCAACTGGGCCGGTGAAGACGCGGCCTTTTATGTGCCGGTGTGCCGCTACCAGGACGGACAACTGGTCGGCGTGGGACTGGTTCAGGCGATCACCTATGTCTCGAGTACGGCGCGGTCGATCACCGTGACCGAGATCGCCGGCACGCCGACCCGACTGGCCAAGTTCGTGTCGCCACCCACCGCCTGGCTGCGCAACCCCGATGACCAGCGTGACCACTCGCTGCTCGAGGTCGTGTCGGAGGTGCTCCCGACGGTGGGTCGGGGCCAGATGGCGGTCGACAAGACCGTGCTCGAGATCGGCCAGCGGAGCCTGAGCCTGAGCAAGCGTGACCTGCGCGAGCGCGTGATCTCCAAGTGGGCGCCGATGCTGCGTCGCGCGGTGGACCACAAGCTCGAGAGGGTCGCCAAAACGGACTCGAAGCTCGAGAGCGCGCGCATGCACGCGCTGGGGCTGCTCACCGGACAGGCCTCCATCCACACGTATGCGCTCAAGCAGATTCGAGACATCGAGGACCCCGCGCGAGCCTGCTACCAAGCGCTGAACTGCATGCCCAAGATCATCGGCCATGTCCATGAAATTGCGCGACTGCCCAGCAATCTCCAGGTTCGAATTCAGGAACGCGAGGGCCAGCCGATCGTCAAATTACTCGGGCTCGAGACGACGCTCGCCGTCTCGGCAACTGGTGGACACCACCATGTGATCATCCCGATCTCACCATTTTGGGCTCGAGCCGCGCTCGAGTCGGGCGCCGGCAAGCACCTGTTCGAGCGCTCGATTGGCACGAACTGGCGCTGGCGGGTGTCAGACACCTCGATAGGAAAGTTTGCGTCGCGCTCCGTCGACCCTCGACTGAGCAGTGCTGCTCGGGCGCTCGATCTTGGCGCCCCAATCACGCCTGGGCCGAGTGAGCGCCAATTTGCACCAAAATGGGCGATGGGGATCCCACGAGTGTACCCCCAAAAGGAATATGCGCTGTCCGGGGAGACCCGTGAGGCGCAGCTCGAGAGTGTCGTCAACGAATACGAAAAGGATCTCCGCGAACGCGCGGGGCAAGCCCTTCGCACTCGATTGTACCTGTTCGGTGTCCTGCTGGCGGAGTCATTGGTGGAGTCGCTGGGCCCAGACATGTTCGAAGCGAGGGCCTGGAAGGACACTCGGCGACAGTGGGTCACCGGGCTCAGGAAGGCGCTGCTGCACGAGCCCGAGAAACTCGAGAGTCATGCAAATTGGACGACCGTCGAGTTCTCGGAGGATGTCTCGGACAGCGAACGCTGGTTTGTGGAGGAGGTGCACGCGACGGCTTGTCGCCGCGTCGTTCGGGGCATCGTGACGCGTAGCGCAGAGCTCCGGAACATCGTCCAAGATGCGATGTGGTGGGCGTGGGAGCGGGTGCTGCGAAGCCCCGGCAGCCGCACCGCTGGGGATGAAGCGGCGGGTCGCAACTTGGAGGAAACGGTCAAATCGAAGACACTCGCGATGATTCAATGGGAAGTGCCCGCGACAGACAGGGGCCCCGCGGGGCAGTCAGGTCCGCTCGATCAAAGCTCGGTTCGGATCCGCCTGCGCACCCTCGTATTCCCACCCGACAACATGCTGGACGGGCTCGACAGTCGTAGGCATTGGGGCGTGGAAGAATTGGCCAAAGAGTTCAGTCCGCAGATCGTCATCGAGAGCATCCTCGCGCAGGAGTGGTATGACGACAGCGCGGACGCGCCACGTCGGCTGGCCCTGCAGGCGAATTTGCGAGATCGCGAACTTCGACAGGTATTGAATTCTGGAACCGCCGAGATGGGCGCCTACGAATTCTATCGACAGGAGATCGAGCGCGCTTGCGCTCTACGTCAGCGGTCTAGTGAGTATGACAGTCAGAGCAAGGGCCGTCATCTCGAGTCAGTAGTAGCGCTTCGGCGGTTCAAGGCCATCTGCGAAGCCAAGCGCTATCTGCACGATGAGAAATGGGGCGAACCCGAGACGAATATAGCGTTGGTTCTGCGGGGCCTGTGGGAGTCAGACCGAAAGCAATTGCCGCCACTAGGATGTCTGCACCGCGACCAGGGCGGTACGGAGTGGACCGCGCCCGGAGAGAACATTGCTGCGACTCATCTCCAGGACATGTTCGCGCTGGCGAGCCGCGTGATACATCGCGTCGAGGGCAAACTCGAGCAACTCGAGCAACTCGAGCGGACCGTCGGCGAGGACTGGGCAGACCAGATCGTGCTCAAACTGCACGACGCGTACCTCGCCCAGTCCAAGGTCCTGCTCCACCTGCTGAACAGCGGTCCGGACTTCTTCGTGGATCTGTCGATCTTCGGCCGCGATGTCCCGGAGCACTTTCCCCGCGAGATGTGTCAAGACGGCAAGTACCTGGGCAGGAAGCTCGCGTCGGGCGCGGGGGCCGGGGAAGACCAGGTGGGGTAGATCAACCCGCACGCGTACTCCATCCGCAGTGAGAACGCCCCGAGCGCCGAGTCTTCGATGGTCTTGTTCGTAGGGGTCCCCGTGGACCCACGCCACCCAGCGCAGCGGCGATGTCGGACGAGAGACGCCCCGACCATGGCGCCTTCATCTGCGTGGCCACGAGCCGGCGGGTAGATGCCGATGTCGCCGTGCGGCCGCTCCGGCCGCACAACCGCGCCCGAATTGGTACAGACTGAAATCGCTTGAAGTCATCTGAAAGGCCCTGAAATAGCCCGAAGACCGCCGGATGCCTACGCTGACCTAAATCAGCCCAGGCGCCGGCATTTCGCTGCATTCATCGAAAGCCGTGACCTTCGGACCCTACCATGACGCGATTCAAACCGTCCTTTGATGGCCATAAATCCGCGCAGCCATTGCGAGCCCGCGAATCCGGGCTGTTCACACGACGCATTGCGCCTGCCGTGCTCGCCTCGATGGTCTTGGCGTCGGTCAGCTGCGACGAGGCCGAGCCAGCGCCACTCGAGCAGTTACCGCTCAGCGTCGCGCTCGACTACGTCTATCGCCACCCCGAGTACGTGCTCGTCGATCCCGACTCGAGCACGGTCGAGAGCGAGCCGCCGACCCAGGAGGACGCCGAGATCGGACGCCGCCTCGCTGGCGACTGGGTCGCTCGCACGCTGCGCGAGGAGAACCTCGACGCCAGCGATCACGTCGCCTGGGCATGGCGGAGCATCGAGCTGACCCGGGCCACGATCTTCTCGCAGCGCCACCCCAACCTGTACCTCGACTTTCCCGAGTACGTGGATGACGAGGGCTTCGCGGATCTGGCGTTCGCGCGCCTGGTCAGGGGCGCGACCAACTGCCACGGGTTCAACTTCACCCTGGCCATGCTGCTTCGCGCCAAGCATTCAGACACCGCCGTGCTCGGCATCGCCGACTCGCCAGACGGAGAGCACGAAGGCGGGCACTCGCTCGCAGCGATCCCCGGCGATGGCGGCTGGATCTTCGTCGACGCCTGGTCCGACTTCGGCGTCATGGTGTTGTCGCAGCCCGTAGCCTCGGATCTGCCCACTTGGGGCGAGCTCGACCTCGGCCCGACCGAGGGCCTCTACGCCGAGGTTCAGTACGAGCACGTCGTCGATCACTCCAACCTCGACATCGAATTTGGGACGCGCCTCGACGACGAGCCTGACCTGGGCATTCCCGACGATCTGCCCCCGCCGCGCGACGCTCGCGACGTGTACCTTCGCGGCCGCGTGCTCGAGCTGTACGGGTACGCCACCGAGGCCTCTGCGCTCTATCAGCAGACCATCGCGCTGACCTGCCACGACCCCAGCGCGCCGCTTTGCGTGCTCGCGGGGGCGTTCATCGAGCGAGCGCGAGACGGAGGCTGACGCCAGTTCACCATCAACCTTCGAACACAAAGAGAAGACCAAATGATCACTGTTGATACCTCCGCAAAACCAACCGTTCGTGTCGTCGGCTGCGTGAACGCCCCCATTGAGCAGGTGTGGAGCCTGTACAAACCATTCGGGGAGATGGACGAGTGGTGGCATGTCTATGCCTTCATGAGTATGCTGCCGCCTGGCACGGATGACATCGGCGCGGTCAGGAGCTTCCAGTTGTCGTCCAACAAGAAGACCTACGAAGAGAAATTGGTGTCGCGGGACGACAGCGAACACAGCCTGCGCTACGACCTGGTCTCGGTGAAGCCTGAGACGCCAACCCTCGAGGGCATCACCACCGTCGTTTCGATGAAGGCCATCTCCGACCAGGTCACCGAGGTCACTTGGTGCTCTTGGGTCGAGGCAAGTCGGAAAACCCTGGCTTCGATCAAGAGGCTCCTAGAGCCTGGCTATGAGAGCGGCATCGCGGCCCTCGACCACTACCTCAACCCATCGGGCGAACCCAAGCTGGGGACGCTCTCGGTCAAGCGCACCAATGGTCAGAGCCAGCTCGGGCTCGCTGCCCAGCAGCAACACGCCCAACCGGTCGAGGGGATGGCCGAGATCATCGCTACGGTCATGCATCCGGTCAAAGCTATCGCCGGCACCATGACGGTCGCGGAGACGAATCCCTGGGAGTACGACAGCTACCCGGTCAGCCCCATGCCGCGCATGGTCAAGGGCCTGCCCAGGAGCCAGGCGCTGTCACCAGCCAAGGTCAGCCGGATGGTCGAGCGGCTGCTGGAGTACGGCTTCTCGCAGTTCGACATGCCCAAGCGGAAGGCCGCGTACCCGGCGGATTCACTCGACCAGTACGCGGCGTACTTCGGCGGCTACGTCACGCCCCCAACATACACGCTAGAGCATTGGGACGACGACACCGAGCTGTGTCGTCAGCTGACCCAGGGCGTCAACCCGATGTTGATCTCGGTCGTGGGCAGCATCGAGCAGGTGCCCAAGGCGATGCGCTCGTTGAGCGCGCAGGACAAGTCAATCGACGAGCTCATCGCCGACAAGCGGCTCTTCATCGTCGACTACAAAGAGCTCGCTGGGCTCGAGCTCGAGCCGCCGGCGGTCTTCTACGCGCCAATCATGCTGGTCTACAAGGAGCTGCTCGAAGGCGGCGCGACCCGGCTCAACGTGGTCGCCATCCAGCTCGAGCGTGACGACGGCCCAATCTACACACCCAACTCGGCGACCCCCAACCGCTATCGGTTCGCCAAGGTACATGTAGCCTGCGCCGACAACCAGGTCCACCAATTCATCTGGCACCTCGGCCTGGCGCACCTCGGCATCGAGCCCATGGCTGTCGCCGCCAACAATTGCTTGAAGGGTCACCCGATCGGGAAGCTGCTCTTGCCTCACTTCAAGGACACGATCGGCATCAACTTCCTCGCCCGCCAGACCCTGATCGCCGAGACCCACGCGATCACTGCGAAGACCTTCTCGATCGGCACCCAGCAGGGCGTAGAGATCGTGTCCAAGGCCTGGGCCGACTACGACTTTTTCGGGGCCAGCTTTCCCGAGCAGCTGCGGGCGCGGGGTTTTGATCGGGAGCGCAGTGACGATCTGGATGACTATTGCTTCCGTGACGACGGCTTCCTGATCTGGGACGCTCTGGGCAACTACACCAAGAACATGGTGGACACCCTCTACAAAGATGACGCTGCCGTCGCCGCGGATCCGGTGATTCAGGCCTGGGCCAAAGAGAGCTCCAGCCCCGAACAAGCCAACATCGCCGGCTTCCCGAGCACGATCGCTAGCGCGCAGCTGCTCGCCGACTGCCTGCGGGTCATCATCTGGACCGCCAGCGCGATGCACTCGACCCTCAACTACCCGCAGTATCCCTACACGGCGACGCCGTTGAACCGGGCTGCGGCGTTGTTCCTGCCGATGCCGCCAGGCGACGCGGACATCGACGAGAAGGTGCTGCTCGCGGCCATGCCCTCCGGGCGTATAGCGATCTTCCAGGGGCTCTTATCGTGGCTGTTGTCCACGGAGTCGGACTCAACCTTGCTCGGCCTCGATTCAGTTGGCAGCGACTACCCCAAAGTCCACGCGGCCTTCCAGGCCGAGCTCGCACAGATCACCACGAAGATCGACGCGCGCAACAAGAAGCTCACCGACGCGGGTCTCCCGAGCTACGGGTACTTGCTGCCAGCCAACATCGCTACCAGTATCAACATTTGACGTTGGGTGGCGCCGGCATGTTGGGGGCGCCCAGGCAGCCCTCAACCAGTGCGAATCGTCAGCCGCCCAACCCCGATGCGCAGCTGCCGGGACCCCGACCGGCGCTCGATGACCGCCCCCGCCCCCTGCACCCCCGCTTGCGCGAGCTGCTGCCGCACGCGATGGATCCAGAGGTTCATGAGCTGCACGTCGATGTCGAGCTCGCGCAGCAGATCGTCCCGATAGGCCCACCCGTGCTCGTCGACCCCCAGATGCTCCTGCTCCATGTCAGCGACCCGCTGCCGGGCCAGCGCGGCGAGCAAGAACAGGTGGGAGCGAAACTTCAGCGCCTCCGCGCCTGCGAAGGTGTGCAGCGTGACCTCGACATGCTCACCATCGCGGCTCATCGCGAACTCGAGGCCAATATTGTCGACATCCGGCACAGACCCCAGGTCGACCTCGCGGGTCCGCTGGGTCGGCGCCGGCAGCCGGAGCTCCCAGGCTTTGCCGCCAACGCTGATGGTCTCTCGTTGTTGGAGCGCACGCTTGCCGGCGTCGCTCTCGAGCATCCAGCGTCCGTCCGCCTCGCAGAAGATCGACAGCTCGCAAGCCTCCGGGCTTGGCAAACACAGGATGTCGTCCACAGCAACGAGCACCAGGCCGTCGGTGGCCTTCGCCAGCATCCGCGGCGGCGCTGCGCTCTTTAGCTGGTAGCTGTGCTCGAGCGTCCCAAACGCCACGGTCGCGCCCTCGGGAACCGCCGCTCGCTCACCGGCCGACAGCCGCCGGCCATTGAGGAAGGTGCCGTTGCGACTGCCGAGATCCTGCACCCACCAGGCTTCTCCGTCCCAGATGATCTCTGCGTGCAACCCCGAGACGCTTGGTCGCGCGATACACAGATCGCAGCCGCGCGAGCGGCCGATCACGTGCACAGACGCCAGCTCGTGCTCTGTTCCCGCGGCGAGATCTTCGAGGACGGCCAAGTCCCAGAGTGTACCGCAGCGACGCGAGCCGTGGGAGCGCTTGCGCGCGGTGAAATGGCGTGAAACCGGCTGAAATGGCCTGAAGTAGCTCCTCGGTGGCCCGGACCCTAGGTTGTCTTCACCCGATCGGGTCCCACAACACCATGACAAAAAGCACACTACACATGCTCGGTTTGACCTCGTTCTTGCTCGGTGCGGCCTGCACCGACGACCTCGAGACCTCGGACACCCGCGAAGACACGGACAGTGAGACCGGCGACGGTGACGGCGACCCGGATACGGGCGACGGCGACGGCGACCCGGATACGGGCGACGGCGACGGCGACCCTGATACGGGCGACGGTGACGGCGACCCCGATACGGGCGACGGCGACGGCGACCCGGGAGGAGAATGTGGTGACGGCGTCCTCGATAATGACGAGCAATGCGACGATGGCAACAACCTCGACACCGACGCGTGCACCAACGCGTGCACCCTCGCCTTCTGCGGCGACGGCGTGGTCGAGGATGGCGTCGAAGAGTGCGACGATGCCAACAACGACAACACCGACACCTGCGTGGAGGGCTGCGTCGCGCAGCAATGCGGGGATGGCTACGTGGGCCCCGGCGAAGGCTGCGACGACGCCAACATGGTCGACGATGACGCGTGCAGCAACACCTGCTCGCTGCCGAGCTGCGGCGACGGTGTGCTCGCTCCGGGCGAGGAGTGTGATGACGGCAACGACGACAACACCGACGCTTGTCTGAGCACCTGCGTCGCCGCGACCTGCGGAGACGGCCACGTGTGGGCGGACAACGAGGTCTGCGACGACGCCAACATGGACAACACCGACGGCTGCGTTGACGGCTGCGCGGCCGCCAGCTGTGGCGACGGTCACGTCTGGGCCGACAACGAGGAGTGCGACGACGCCAACATGGACGAGACCGACGCATGCACGATGGAGTGCGTCCTGGCGACCTGTGACGATGCCGTGATGAACGGGTCCGAGTGGGGGATCGACTGTGGGGGTGACTGTGGGGGCTGCGATGAGCTGTTCAGCGCAGACGAGGACACCCTGGCGATCCTCGAGCTCAACGGCGACGCAGACGACAGCAGCGGCAACGAGCGCCACGCCATGCTGATCGGGGGTAGCTATGTGGACACCGCCTGGGGCCAGGGTCTGGCCCTACCCGAGCTGGCCCAGCAGGGGCTGAGCTGGACCGCCCACGTGGCCGACCTCGTCGCGCCCTACACGATCGAGATGGTGCTGACCCCCGCCCAGACCAACTGCTTTCAACGCCTATATACTTTCGACAACACGAGCGACCTCGGTTGGTACTACTGCCAGGGCTTCCATAGCATCCTAAACCCCACGCTTGGGCCCCAGTTCCCCGTGAACCAACGTCAGTATCTCGCCCTGGTCTCCACCGACGACACCACCCTCGATGTCTATGTCGACGGCGTCCTGCGAGGCTCGACACCGACGGGCTTCACGACCCCAAGCGTCCACGCAGAGTTCTTCAACGACAACGCGGACCACTTCAGCATCGAGGAATTGCTGGGGGTCGTCGAGGCGATTCGGCTCTCGAGCGTCGCCCGCACCGAGCAGGAGTTCATCGACATGCAGGCTCGCATCGAGCTGCAGCCCTGACGCAGCCGGGCGCGGCGCGCATGCCCAGCATGCGCGCCGCGAGCCCGTCGCCAAGCGCCGCCGCAGACCCAGCGATCTGGTGCCGCACACCGCGGGGCCATGAAATGGTCTGAAATCGACAAGCCTGGCTTCAGAGCACAGGATTGGGGAATGCCTCACCGGATCCTGGTCTCTCCGATGTTCTCCTGCGTCGTCGTGATCTGCCTGGCGTGTACAGATGATGCGCCAAGCCAAGACGGTGAGACGCTGGATGCCGATACGAGCGCTGACACGGAGTCAGGCAGCGAAGGCCCGATCATGGATCTCGGGCCGCTTCCAGACTTTGGCCCGCCGCCAGACGAGTTTTGCCCCAACCCCGGCGAGTGGCCGCCACCCCACGGCGCGCCGCTGCCGGAGCTGCCCGGCTTCGTCGAGCACAGCTACATCGATCTCGATCAGATCGGCTGGATGAGTAAATTCCGGTCTGGCCTTGGCCACGACTACTCCGACGCATTCGAGCACTGCCGCTCGATGAAGCACTACGCCTATCCACTCGACGGGGTCGACTGGAGCACGGTCGAGGTCTACGCCCCGGTCGCCGGTCAGGTCATCGCTGTCGAGCAAGAGTGGGCGGGGAGCCGGGTGCAGATTCGCTCGAGTCTGCATCCCGAGTTCGACTTCCTGATCTTCCACATCGACCTGATGGGGCCGCTGGCGATCGGCGCCGAGCTCGAAGCTGGCGAGCTGCTCGGCACGCACATCGGCGATCAAACCTGGTCGGACATCGCCGTGTTCGCGGACATTGACGGGCCAGACCTCAACGGCGATGGGCGGCTGATCTCCTACTTCGAGCTGCTGTCCGATAGCCTGCTCGCCGAGTACCAGGCCCGCGGCGGCATCAACTCGCCAGCGGACATCATCATCACGCAGGCCGAGCGTGACGCCATGGCGCTGTGTTGCACCGACGGGCAGTTTGATGACGATGAGGACCCCGCTGACTGGATCGCCCTCGACGCCGGCATGCCGCTGCCGCCCGAGCGCCCAGGGATCACGCGGCCGGTCAGCGAAGACCCGGACGAGCTCGGGTTTCGCTAGACCCAAATCAAGCGCTCAATCCGACAGGCGAGCGTTTGGGCGCAGCGCTTGATTCGGGGCTAGAGCGGCAGGCTCATGCCGAAGCTGAACGAGTTGTGGGGGTCGAACCGCTTCTTGACCTGCAGGAGGAATTCCAACTCCGTCTGGTGATACACGCGCAGCAGCGCCAGCCGCCCTTCCGCGGTGTCCGAGTTGGGCACGAGGGTCACGTCCTGGAAGTTGATGAACGCGCCGTCAACCAGCTTGTGTTCGGCCAGCGTCGCCCTAAAGCGTCGAATCCAGTCGACCTGGTGGGTGTCGAGGATGTCAACGCCGTCGGGCCCAGGCTTGGGACGCCACCACGCCTGAAGCTTGAGCATGAACGGCCGCTCCCTGAACGTTGGCGGGACACAGGTCAGTCGTGCGCCCGCGTTGGCGCCCACGCCCCGCTCCCGCTGGGCCTCGCCGCCGCAGCCGAGCAGGCTGACGTAGTTGAACAGGCAGGGATCATGGGACGAACCTTCGATGTAGCGAACGACCGCGTCCATCAGCGCGTCTAGCTGCTCAGGCGCTCGCGGATCGAAGACGGGAAACGCCGACGATACCTTGAACCCGTGGCGCCCGTTGCAGCCGTCCTCGAGGCCATTCGGCGAGTTGAGGACCTGAGCCGCGCGGCTCATCATTTTCGTGCACGGCGTGTCCTCGGCGCCCGCCGGCGGGGTGTCACCCCCCTGCACGCTGCGAGCGCGCTGGACCTCGACACACTCGATCTCGCGGGGCCTGGGATCCGTGAGTAGCTCGGCGATGGCCCGCGTCGCGTCTGCGAGCTCGCCGTAGTACACGCCCGACATCTGGAGTATGGCCGTGTGGCGCTCACCGACCGAGATCTTACCTCCGAGGGTCAGCGCCGTGTTCGCGTCGAGCTGCGCTTGAAACCTCGCCCACTTCCGCGCGGCTTCCCGGGTGTGGCCGGGATCCCAGGTCATCTTTATCTTGGTGAGCCTGTCGACGAGGGGATGAAGAATGAACTTGAAGCGGGTGACGACCCCGAAGTTGCCACCGCCACCGCCAAGGATCGCCCTCAGCAGATCGTGGTAGGCAGAGCCAGGTTCTGCGATCACGATGTCGCCGTTGGCCAAGACGACCTCGGCGGCCACGACGCTGTCGCAGGTATAGCCGTAGCGTCGGTTGGACAGACCCCAGCCGCCGCCCGCGACCAAGCCGCCAAGGAACACCGAGTCGCAGATCCCCACGGGGATGACGAAGCCGCGGTTCTCGAGCTCCTCGCTGAGGTCTTTTAGCCGCATGCCGGGCGGGATCCAGGCATGGTTTCCATCCTCGAGATACTCGACGGTCTTCATGCCCGACAGATCGATGATCCATACCCCATCGGCCGAGGACATCCCCTCCTGATGATGGCCGCCAGCGCGCACCCGGAACTTCAGACCATTCTCGCGGCAATGGTCGACGCACCACTTGACGTGAGACTTGCTCTTGCACTTGGCGATGACGTTGGGCCTGTAGTCAAAGCGCTCGTTGGGGGTGAGCCGCCAGTGATCGTACGCTGCGTCATCAGGCACGATGAGCTCGGGCTGCTGCGTATCACACTGCACATCGAGCGAGGTCAGGAAAGGGCGAGACGATGGAGTCTTGTTTGGCATGGTACAGAGCGCTACCTGCAACGCGAGGCTCGTCGGCGAGGCCCCGGCCTGCGATGACAGTCTAAGGCCTCGATGAGCGCAGGGCGATTTCAACCCATTTCATCGGGCTTCAGTGTCATGGACCGCCTCGTGTAATGGGTTGAAATCGACTGAAATCGACTGAAATCGACTGAAATCGAGCCCTGGCAAGCGCGCGCGTACAGTCTGAACATCCAGCGCCCGTGAGCCGCTGACAAGACGAGCGCACGAGGAAGAAGGGGACAAATGGGGCCCGAGAAAACCTACTTTGAACTCCGGAACCATACAAGCTCGAGCGTACGCTTATCAGTCGAGGATGTAGCCAACTATGACTGGGATGGAATCAGTCGACCTGACGGAAACCTACATGGCGAGATACTGGCCGCAAAGAGCTCAACCAGGAAGCGCCAAGAGCTCAACCCAAAATCCCCCGCCCACATGTTCACGCTGGGGCTGGAGTTCAGCAGCGGGTACAACCTGGCGCTCCGGATAGATCAAGGGCTTGCCACAACAAAGGCGCAAGCCCGAGTGATGGCCGCAGCCCGAGAGGCAGGCAGCCACCACGCAGAAGCGGCGGCTGTTGCAACACTGATTCAGCTGGTGGCGGAGCACGAGGAGAAAGGCACCTTCAAGGTCTCAGGGTCCTCGTACTACGATGTCTACCATCAAGTCGACAACAGGACGTTGATCATAGACATATACGAGAACTCAACGCATCCTTGATGCGGACCTGCTCTTGGGGCGCCACCGGTCGGCCCGGCCGGCCTCCTCGACTGGCCAGACCGACTCGGCGCCGAGCTCCCGCGTAACCTCGACGCGCATCTGCACGATGTCGCGCACCATCGGGTCGGGCGCAAACACGGGCTCACCGATCAGCGTGAAGCTGGCGAAGCGATCCAGCAAGGTGTTGACCAAGACGTCGCCCTCGAGCCGAGCGAGAGCCGCCCCCGTGCAGAAGTGGGGGCCATGACCATAGTTGAGGTTCTTGTCCGGCTTGCGGGCGGGATCGAAGCTCGAGGCGCTGGGGAACGCGTCCTCGTCGAGGTACGCGGCCGGGAAGAACACCATGACCGCAGCGCCCCGCGGCAAGCTGACGCCCGCGACCTCCGCGTCCTGCGTCAGGTAGCGCAAGGTCCCCGACTTGCCGAAGCTGTCGTGCCGCAGGACCTCTTCGAGCGCCGTGCCGACCAAGCTGCGATCGCGACGGACAGCCGCCGCGCGCTCGGGCACACACAGCAGCGACTTGAAGGTGAACATCATGAAGTGGGTGGTCGTGAGGATCCCGCCGTTGATGAGCATCGCCACGAGCCCAAGCATCTCGTCGCTGCTCAGGGCGTCGCCGTTCGCCTCGGCGCGAATGACCACGCTCAGCAGATCGTCGCCAAGCGCCTCGCGTCGGGCGGCGACCAGCGCCCGGATCCGCTCGAGCCCAGCGATCACCACCGGAGCGACGCTTGCGAACTGCTCTGGGGTCATCGCCGGGTTGTGCAGCTTGGCCAGGTTGTTGGCGAATTCGTAGAACGATGGCTGCTGCTCGACCGGGATCCCCAGCATCGCAGCGATCACCCGCAGCGGGATGTGCTCCACGAACGCGCGGGCCTCGAGGACCCCGTCGTGCACGTACAGATCGATCGCCTCATCAACGATGGCTTGAACCTTGGCGCGCATGCCCTTGATCGCGCCGGGCGTGAACGCCGAGGCAACGGCACGCCGCACGCGAGCGTGGTCTTTGGGCGCGAGCCGGGTCAAGCTCGCCTCGATCGGAGCACGCAGCGCGTCGGGCAGCATGCTCTCTGGCGCCGGGAGTCCGGCCGCCCGAGTATCCGTGCTCAGGCGAGGATCCTGCAGCACCGCGAGCGCGTCAGCCAAGCGCGGGACAACGTAGAAGTTGACCCCTGGCCAGAACAGCAGCCGGTGCTCGCGCATCTGCGCGTAGATCGGGCCGGGGTCCTCGTTCAACGCGGGATCCATCGGATTGAAGGGAAACACGGGGACATTGGGGACAGGCACCACGGGTTCGTTCATTGTCGGATTCTCTCTGCGCTGGAAACGGAGTGTTGAGCGGGGTCGGGCCAGAGCGCTGGCTCAGCGCTCGCCGGCTTCGCGCATGTGCTCGTCGAGGATCCGGTGGTAGAGCTGCTGGCCCGAGTCCGCGGTGATCGTCAACATCCGAAGGTCGGGCGCGGCGTCGATCATCGCTTGCTGGGCTTCGACCATGACCTTGTCTTCGCCAAACGCCTTGGCAGCCATGGCCATCAGGTAGTCGCGGATCGTCTCGTCGCCACAATCCTTGCGCGGCCCCCACGAAAAGAAGTAGCGGGTCGTGCGATCGGTCATCGGGGTCACGGCCTGGCTGGTCACGTTAATGTTTCGGCCGCCCGGGAGGTCCGGCGGCGGCGGCCCAAAGTCACACGCCTTGGCCGTGCCCAGCGGGTAATAGCCATTCCACATCGTGATGATCCCCGGTACCCGGGCCGAGAACACCGACCACACGTCGACGAGCTCCTCGCTACCTGGAACCAGCTCTTCGTCGACGACCCAGCGCCGATACTCGACCCCATCTTCGAGGACCACCATCTCCGGGTGGGTCGTCGCCCAGGCCCTGCTAATTCCAAAGCTGTCGGCGTGCAGGAACGGGATGTGGCTGAAGTCCAGCAAGTTATCGAGGACCAGCGTGGCCTCGGCGTTCATGTCGAACTCGTGCGCGCCAAGGTGGAACTCGGGGGTGTCGAGATCCGTGACGTGCGGAATGGACTCGGGGTTCGCGCGGTCCCGGTCGCCCATCCACACCCAGACCCACCCGTGTCGCTCGACCGCGGGGTAGGCCCGCACACACGCGCGCTCGGGGATCTCGTCTTGCCCGGGGATCTCGACCGCGACCCCCTCGGTATTGAAGACAATTCCGTGGTAGCGGCAACGCAGCCGGTCCCCCTCGCAACGGCCAAGAGACAGGGGCGCGAAGCGGTGCATGCAACGATCCTCGAGGACCCTGACGACGCCATCGGGGGTTCGCCACAACACCAGTGGTTGATTCAGGATTGTGATTGCAAAGGGCTCGGAGACCCCCAGATCCTTGGACCAACTCGCGACGTACCAGCTGTTCTTGATGTGCTTCGTCATCGCCGTCACTCCTATCCTAGAACGACGACGTCGTATAGCTATAGTTTTCTGAGGGTGGCCACATTGGGTGCCCGCTTGCGTCACCGTCCGCGAGGCCGGCCCCATTCACGACACTCGCGGCATCCACGCAAGTGCCAACATAGGTCACGCGCGACCGAGCGAACCCGATCGCGCGCGACCCGGGATGCCGTTGCTCACAGCCCCTTGCCGGCTTCAACGTGCGCGCGGCGGGTGGGGATCTTCAGCAGGCGAGTGGGGTTGTCACGTTCGTCGGTGATCCGGCGCAGCTCGGCGGCGGCCGGGAGCACGGCGACACAAACGCAAATGACGACAGCAGCGATAGTGATGAACATGATTGTGGGGTCTCTCTCAGCTCGGGCGAGCCTGCTCGCCCGGTTGCAGGTGGAATTCGTGGTTTGGCGCAGGCTCGGCAGGCTGTGGCCCGCCCATGCGCCGCGCTCAATCTTGGTGCGCGCCGAATATTTCTCGGGAACTCGTTCGTGCAAGTGCCTGGGTTCGTGAGCGGACCGAGATGGCCACTGTCGTGGCCGTGGACGGGATCGGCTCACATCCTTCGTTGGCGTCACGCGGCGACCGCCGCCTCGCGGAACGGCTTGGACCTCACGGCCTCGCTAACGGCCACTACGACCGTTCCTGCGGTGCGCCCGGTCTCCACCGCGTGGTGTGCGTCAGCGATCTGCGCGAGCGGATAGCCCTTCGCCAGCACCGGCCAGATCGCTCGCTTCGCCAGCAATTCCGCCACATCGTGCGTCAGTTTCTGGGTGCCGATCGCAACCGAAGCCCGGACCTCGCGGCCCCCGAAGATCCGGGTCACCAACATTTGCAGGAGCACGGGCAGGTTCATGTAGACCGTGACGTAGCGACCCTTGGGGCTCAACGAGCGCTTGGACACGCGGAAGCGATCGCCCGACGAGGTGTCGAAGATGACGTCGTAGGTCTCGCCGTTTTGGGTGTAGTCCGTGGTTGCACGGTCAATGACCTGCGCGGCGCCAAGCTCGGTCACCATCGCCATGTTGCGAGCGCTACACACTCCGGTCACCCGCGCGCCAAGATGCCGGGCGAGCTGCACGGCGAAGCGGCCGACGCCGCCGGACGCACCGATGATCAGCACCTTCTCCCCGGGCTGAACGCGAGCGATGTCACGCAGAAACACGAGAGCCGTGACCGCGCCGTAGGGGACCGCGGCTGCCTCGTCGTACTCGACCCCCGTGGGGATGTTGGCGACGGGCCCATCCTCGGCCACCGCGAGGTACTCGGCGGCCGCGCTGTGGTCACAGCTGCCGAACACGTCGTCGCCGATCCCAAACCGCGTCACGCCCTCGCCAACCGCGACGACCCGGCCCGCGAACATGGTCCCGAGGATCGGATTCCTGGGCCGGAACACGCCGAACATCAGGCGACCGATCACCGCGCTGAGTCCGGGAAAATCCGCCGCTCGCAGCCGCCGATCCCCCTGGGTCACGGGGCTGGCGTGGACCTGGACGAGGATCTGGCCACGGCCGGCGACGGGGCGCTCGACCTCCTGGATCTGGATGACTTCGGGGGCGCCAAAACGGGTCTGGATTGCAGCTTTCATGTGATTTCCCTGGTTTCGTTGGGGGTTTGGAGCCTGGCGGGCCACCGCGGCCGACCGACGTCCAGAGGTATAGCCATGCGATATCGTTCTGGACATCCCGAGAAAGCGCATCCGTGATATACGTTTTTGCATGGACTGGCGCTCCGTCACCTTCGATTGGAACCGCGCGCGCGCGTTCCTCGTCACCGCCGAGGAGGGCTCCTTCTCCGCCGCCGGGCGGGCCCTCGCCATCTCGCAGCCCACGATCGGCCGGCAAGTCAGCGCGCTCGAGCAAGAGCTCGACGTGATCTTGTTCGAGCGTGTCGGGCACGGGCTCGAGCTGACGCCGACCGGGCTCGATGTCCTCGAGCATGTGCGCGGCATGGGTGAAGCGGCGAGCCGGGTGTCGCTGGTCGCCGCCGGCCAGTCCCTGTCACTGGACGGCAGCGTGTGCATCTCGGCAAGTCAGATCACCGCGACCCACACCTTGCCGCCGATCATCGCGGGGCTTCGGGCCAAGCATCCGGGCATCGAGGTCGAGATCGTCGCAACCAATGAGGCCAGTGACCTGAGCCGCCGCGAGGCCGACATCGCGATCCGAAGCTTTCGCCCGACCCAGCCCGAGCTGGTCGCCCGCAAGGTCAAGGACAGCTTCGCGCGGCTGTACGCGTCGCCGGAGTACCTCGAGAAGATCGGCAACCCGACGACCGCCCACGCGCTCTCGCAGGCTCAGTTTCTTGGCTTCGACCGCAGCGACGCGCTGATGAAGGGCCTCAACGCGCTGGGTCTGTCGCTGACCCCGAGCAGCTTCGCCGTGATCTCCGAGAGCCAACTCGTGCAGTGGGAGCTGACCAAGCAGGGGGTGGGGATCTCGATCATGATGGAGGAGATCGGCGACGCCGAGCCCCGCGTGCGCCGAGCCCTGCCCGACCTGCCGCCGTTTCCAGTGCCGATCTGGCTCACGACCCACCGCGAGCTGAGCACCAGCAGGCGGCTGCGGGTCGTGTTCGATCTGCTGCTCGAGGGTCTAGGGCGCCAATCAGCTTGAACCGCGTGGGGGGGTGCGGAGTCGAGCGGGGTCCTGGGGCAATTGGCTGGATGATCGCGGGCGGTGGCAGCGTGCGGCAGGCAGACCGGGAATCTGCGCAGTTTCGTCTCGGGGTCTATCGCCGCTCGTCGGGTTTCCTGCCACTGCTCAACGAGTCCTTGTCGAGCCGAGCGATCCGACCTCGAATCCGTGGCCGTCATCCGTTGGCCTCGCGCTCGGCTGTGTCGCGGCGAGCGCGTCGGTGACAGACGTGACTGGGCACGTGCGTGGTCGACTGGGCTGGACCGCTCAGTACTGGGTGGGGCTACATCATGCTGAGGCCTACTCGACGTACAACTGGGAGCTGTTCTTTCACGTTCCGCTACTAATCGCCGAGAAGCTCTCGGCCAGCCAACGCTTCGCGGATGCCCAGCGCTGGTATCACGCGATCTTCAACCCGCTGGATCCGATCCAGGGCGAGGGAGAGACGCCCACTTCGGCATTGTGGCGGGTACGGCCGCTCTATGAGGCCGCGCTTGCTGGGGAGCAAGACCTACTACACGCGATGCTGGGGATCGGTGTCAGCGAGGATGAGCAGGCCGCGGCGGTCGCCACGTTCAACGATCAGGTCGACGCCTGGCTTCAGAATCCGTTTGACCCCCACGCCGTCGCGCGCCTCCGTCCCGGTGCGTACATGCGCGCGACCTTCATGAAGTACCTGGACAACCTGATTGGCTGGGCCGATCAACTCTTCCGCCGGGATAGCATCGAGTCCATCACGGAAGCAACGATCCTCTATAAACTCGTTGCGGCGTTGCTTGGTCCGCGCCCGAACGAGCTCCCTGCGCAAGAGAGCCCGGCCAAGACCTTCACCGAATTGGCACCCAACCTCGACGCGTTCTCAAACGCCGCGGTCGCGCTCGAGAATTGGATCACGATCCCGCCGGGCAAGATCGATGTTCCATCACTTCTCGACCGAGCTCGGGATCAGCGATTATCTGGTCGCGTCGACGGACTTCGTCTATGACGAGGACCCAGCGCTGCGGAAGTTGTCAACAAGTTTGATACCAGTTGGCACAGAGTTTAGAGAGCAACGGG
>NZ_JMCC02000103.1 GCF_000737335.2 Enhygromyxa salina
GCCTCTGCTGCCGCCGCTGCCTCGGCCTGCGCCTGTGCCTGCGCCGCCGCCTCGGCCTGCGCCGCCGCTTCGGCTTCGGCTGCGCCGTCGTCTGCTTGCTCGAACGCACCGACGGTCGACTGGAACTCCACGACGACCGTGTGAGTGGGAGCGCGATGCGATGCAAACCCGAGCAGACGATGGGCGTCGTCGATGTCGTTCGCGGTGCGCCACGCAAACTCGCCAGCCTGCAGCGCGATGATGGTGGCGTCGTCGGGATCATCGATCGCAGCCAAGCCACGATCCGCGAGCGCGACGATGCCCTCGACCTGCCCGCTCGCGGCGGCTGTCATCGCCACGGTACGGAACGCAGCCATGTGACCGGTGAACGCGGCCGCCGGATCTTCGTACGCGATGTCCAACGCCTGGCGATAGAAGTACGCCGCCATGTCCGGGTTCTGCAGACGGACTTGCCAGATGTTTCCGAAGTCAGTCAGCAGTCGCGAGCGCGCGGCCGCATCTTCGATCAAGCTCGCGCGACGATCTTGAAGCTGCTGGATGTGCTGCAGGTGACCGCCGTCGGCGAGGATTGTCTCGGCGACGAACGCAGCCTCGGCGTCGGTTGGATCGGCGTCGAGCGCCTTGAACAACATCGGCAGCAGGCGCGGGTCCTCGGGCGCTTCTTGCTGCAAGATCCGAGCGGCCCGCAGGAACAACGACGAGACCTGCGTGCCACGTCCGGCGACCTCTGCGACGAGTGGATCGTCGCTAGCGGTCAGCGCCTGCAGCTGCATGACGATGTTGTTGATCCCGAACTCCCAGTTGTTGCGATCGTAGAGCGTCTCTTGGAAGCGAGCCTGATAGTCGACGTTGTCGGGCTCTGCGTTGGCGGCCGCGGCGAGGAAGTCTTTCGCCTGATCGATCTGCCGCTGGTTCAACATCGCCGTGCCGTAGGCGTAGTTGAGCGCGGGCGCTCGGTCGGGATCTTTGTTCGCGCGCAGCTCGAGACCCATCAACCGCGTCACCATCTCGAGGTGCGCCATCTGGCGATAGATTTCGCGTGCACACTCGAGCGCGAGCAAGTTGCTCTGATCGAGCTTGAACGCTTTTTGGTAGCACTGCATCGCTCGCGCTTTATCGAGGAGCAGGTCCTCGCACGCGCGCGCCAATTCGAAGAGCGCCGCCGACTGCTGTGAAGCTTCCGGGAGACTGACGGCTTCTTGCTCGATCTCGTCGATGACCGAGTTCCAGTCTTGGACTTCCTTGAGCCGCGCCTTGATCCGCTGGGTGACTTCCATCTGGCCCCTATCCTGCCAGCATCACTGGGTAAATTCACTGGCTGGGGCGTCGATATCACACGTTCGTAAAACCGCACTCGACGCGCACGACTCCCCGGCTTCTGACCGCAAAAACTCGGCCTTGGCCACGCGAACCACAGAAACGACGGCGCCCCCTGTTCATCCGACCCCTGGACCGAGGAGTCGGATGAACAGGGGGCGCTGAGTGGGCACCAAGATGGCCCAGAGCTCGATCTAGGCGATCCGTGGATCGCAGAGCTCAGAGGCCAAGCGGTCGAACTCGATCGCGGACCCGGCTGGGTCCGGCGGGATCGAGCTCAGATCGCGCTATCCATGCGGGCGATCGTGTCGTTCGCAACCTTCTTGATGTGCTCGGGCGAGTTTCCGGCCTTGGCGATGAACTCGTTGAGGGTCTCCGCGGCTTCCTTGCGCATCGGGATCTCGGCGTAGGCCATGCCCAGGCCGAACAACACGTCCGGCTTGTCGGGATCGATGCGCTTGGCCTTTTTGTAGGCCTCGACCGCGTCTTTGGGCTGGTTGAGGTTCAACAGCGCCCGGCCCATGCCGTTCCACATGTCCGGGTCCGTGTCGTTGACCTTCGTGCCGGTCTCGAGCACCGACATCGCAACGTTCGAGAAGCCGTAGTCGATGTACATGTTGCCCAGCGACACGAAGCAGGGGCTGTACTTGCCGTTGAGCTCGATGCACTTGCGGTAGGCCTGATCGGCCTGCTCGGGCTCGTCGAGTTTCTCGTGCAGGGTGCCCATCTGGTAGTGAGCCCTGTAGAGGTTGGGGTTGAGCCCGATCGCCTCCGAGAACGACTTGATCGCGTCGCGCCACTTGACCTCTTGCTCGGCGCGGCTGGTACCCGGCTCGAGCGACTGGGCGACCTGCACCGAGCCGATCTCGAAGTAGTAGTCGCCCTGCGGCTTGTCCCCCATGTTCTCGATCGCGCCGCGGAACGCCTTCTCGGCGTCGACCCACTTTTGCTGCTTGCGATACAGCTTGCCGAGGTTCAGGTAGGCCTCCGCGTGGGTCGGATCTGTCTTGATCGCCTCTGTCATCGCCCGCTCGGCGCCGGACATGTTGTTCTTGTTGAGCTGCTGGATGCCCTCGTTCATCTGCTTGATCGAGTCCACGCGAGCTTGGCTCGTGAGGTTGCAGGCAGGCAGAAGGAATACAGCAGTGAGAAGGGCGGCAGTGATCGCGCGGCGCATCAGGAGACCTCTTCGGGGGCGGAATGGTACCGACGGCCACACCTGGTGACAAGCGGTGGCGCACCGCTCGCGTTCAAGGGTGTGCCGGGCACTGTGAGCTTGAGGACGAACGGGGAAACAGGAGCGGGATGTCTGAGTTTTTGTGCGCATAGGCATGGACTTTTTCACCAGGCTCTGTTGTGCGCGCAAAAAGAGGCGAGCGTGGTCATCGACCATGCCCGCCTCCGTGGACTGTGTTTCAGGCCAGCTGCGCCGGCCGGCTTGGGATCAGCCTGGGCTCAGGTTGAAGGGGTACGTCACGATGACGTTGCCACCGCCGCGCGGCTTCGGGAACTGCCAGCGCTTGACCGCCTTGGCGATACAGTTTGCGACCGACGTGTCCTTGATCGTCGACTCCTGCACCACCGACGAGCCGACCTTGCCGGTACCCGTGATGACGAAGTTGACGGCGACGCGACCCTCGAGGTTCGGGTTCTTGGTCAGACCTGCGTTGTAGCAAGACCGAACCTCGTTGATGTGGGCGCGGACGATACGACGGATGATGTCGCGGTCGAGCGCGCCTTGAACCTCGGCCTTGGCTTGGCGAACCCGAGGGACCCGCGTGCCGCGACCGCCGAAGCCTGCACCCGAGCCGCGACCGTAGCCGGAGCCCGAGCCGCCGCCGCCGCCCTTGCCGATCAGGCCGGTGTTGCCGAGGCCGATCGTGCCTTCGCCGGTACCGCCGCCGCCGCGACCGGTGCCGACCAGGCCAAGCCCGCCGACGCCGTACGCCTCACCGACCTCGCTGCCCGTCAGGCCGCCCCAGACATCTTCATCGTCGTTGCCGACCGCGAACGCGCCGCCGTAGGGGGAGGCCAGGAAGCTGCCGCCCTGCTGCTGCATGACGCCAAGGATGCCGGCGCTGCGCGCTGCCATGTCGGGGTCGAAGTTGCGAGCCATCTGCGGCACCGCGTTCTTCGGACCCTTCATCGCGTACAAGCCGGACTTCGACTTGCTCGAGGGCTTGCCCATCTTGCCCTCTTCACCAGCGTGACGCTGGCCGGAGCCGCCTGCCTCGTCGTCGGAGACGTCGTCTTCCTCGGGCGGCGGCTCTTCTTCTTTGGTCTGATCAGGCTGATGCATGTACCGGGCGTAGGCGGGCTCGCCTTCGCCGTCGTCCATGGTGATCGCAAGCAGATCGTCGGGGATGCTGCGCATCAGCAGGTAGAAGGTCACAGCGATCACCGCGGTGCCGCCGACGTAGGCCCAGAACGGCCAGTCCACGTCGCCACGCCCAGCAACGACGGCGCCCGGGTTGACCGTGTTGATGTGGAACGCGATGTCCTCGTAGTTGACCTTGCCCTGCACGCCACGCGGGAGCGGGAAGGTGTAGTACGCACCGGCACCGCCCGCGCGACCCGAAGACACGAGCTCTTGCAGGTTGTGGGTCTGACCATCGAGCGTGACCTCGCCGGTCATGTCCTTGGTGAAGTTCAACGTGAACTCACCGCCGCTGGTGCGGACCAGCGGAAACGCGACCGCGTCGGGCAGACCGTGGGGCGGCACGTGGAACACCGCGTTGTGGCCCTCGCCGATCGTGTAGTCGCTGACGAGCTTCTCGGAGAAGCGCATCGCACCAGCGACGAAGGGGATCAGACCGAGCAGCGCGAGGCCAAGGCCGAGCGGACCTGAACCGGCACCCGGCTTGACCGGCTCGGGCTTCTTGGCTTGCTCGGCCTTGCGAAGCTCGGCGGAGTATTCCTCCCAGGGCTGGCTGACTTCGTAGCCAAACAGACCGAGGCCACCCAAGATCATCACGCCACCCATGGCCATGAGGATCGGGGCCGAGCCCCGGCGGCTCTTGGTCTGGCCAACGTGCGTGACGTCGAGCGCCGTGCGTCCGTACATCGCAACGACCTCGGCGACCTGCCGGCCATCTTGGACCTCGACAGCACCAACATCGATCTGCACGGGTGGGGCGGAGGCCATCGCCATCGCCTGTGGCGCTGCGCTGGCCATGGGCGTGGCGGCCACCGCAGCGGCGGGCGCAGCGACTGCAGCAGCGGGTGCGGCAGCGACCGCGGAGGCGTCGGAGATCTCGGAGATCTCGACGCGGTAGGGACCGAAGGTCAGCACGTCGCCTTGGCTGACCGAAGCGTTCTTGTCGATCGCGTCACCGTTGAGCACGGTGCCTGCCGAGCTGCCGAGATCGATGACGCGGACATCGTTGCCCGAGACTTCAATGACAGCGTGCATGCGAGCGACGGCGTCATCGTCGAGACAAAGATGGCTGCTCTTGAGCTTGCCGATCTTGATGACGTCCTGCGAGAGCGTCTTGGTGTCGACGAGCTCGTCGTTGCAAAAGATTTTCAGCGTGAGCGTCTTGCTGGACATCGGGATCCTTTAACTTTCGCCTAGGGCGGGGGCTCAGCCCTCTGAAGCACGCGTTGTCACGGGGGTAGACCGGAGCGTCTTCGGGCTCGTTTTGTCGGTGGTGTGGGGTTCGGGCGCCCTAGACAGCAGCTTGCTGGTCCGGTTCCTGTGCAAGAAGAGTTTCTTTCTGCACAGGAGCAGAATCTAGGTGAGCCAACGCACTGGTTGATGGACCAGGGTGCCAGACAAGCAGACGCGAGCCCAACCCAAACCACGGGTGGTTCGAGCTGAACTCGAGGAGCTCGTCTGGCGCGGTCGATCAGTCGAGATCATGCAGTGGCCGCTCAGATGTCGTTGGCCATCTTGATCAGCTCCGGGATGAAGTGCGGCCGGATGGTGATCATGCTGGCGTGCTTGCTGCGTCCACGCGAGCTCAGGTTGGCGCCTTCTGGGGACAAGACCTCGCCGTCGACGTCATCGTCCTCGAAGTCGTAGACCGTCACGCCTTCGCCGTTGCTGCCGGACATCGCGGCGGCGTCGGCGTCGGCCGGGGCGGCCCATGCCGTCGCGGTGAGCAAGAGGGCGGCACTGAAGGCGAACATGGGGGTGATCAACTTGATCATGATGGGCTCCTGGCAAGTGGGGGCGAGCCCCACGGTTTGCAATCTTAGCGGTGAGAGGAATGTGTGTAAACCGCGGTCTCGCGGCATTGGGGATCAAAAAGTCATCAGAATGCACGAGATCGCGGGATCTTCGCGGCTGCGCACTGAACGAGTCCCCTCCGAAACGGATCTCGTTGCGAGCGCGGGCGCGATCTTGGCGCGGGACCCGGAGATCTCACACTTCGAGCAGCGCCTGAAGGCTCACCGCTTCGGCTTCGAGCGCTCGCCAGTGATTGTGCAGCTCGAGCAGCTGCCGCGACTCGAGCAAGATCATCTCCTCGTACAACCCCGCGCTGGTCCTGATCAACTCGATCGATGCGATCGAGTCCTTCACGGTGGCGACGCGATCGCGGGCTTCCGCTACTGGGGCACGCCAACGCGAGCCGCCGCCCGCCACGTCGATGCCGCCCGCCACGTCGATGCCGCCCGCCACGTCGATGAAGGTTTGGTAGTGACCGAGCGCGGTCTCGTAGCTGGCGATCAAGGCCGCCTCGTCGTCAGCGTTGGCGCTCGAGTGCTCCTGAGCGAGAATTCCGAGGTTGTACCAGGGTCGGGGATCGCTGCTGTCCAGCTCGAGCGCGCGACGGTACGCCCGCTCGGCGTCGTCAAACTTTCGCAGCCCCCGCTTGGCCACACCCAAGGCGATCCACGCGTCGACGTCTGCAGCGACGACTGGAACGTCCAGCACCAACTCGAGCGCGTGCTCGGCTGCTGCGTAGTCGCGAAAACGAATCGCAACCATGGCGATGTTGCGGTTGGCGTCCACGTGTTCGGGCTCGACCTCGAGCGCGCGTTGAAAGGCGCGGAGCGCCTGGGCTTGATCTTGTTGTTCGATCAGCAGCAGGCCACGCAGGTTGTGGAGATCCGCGCTGGCGGCCCCGTTGGCCTCGAGCACTTGCTGCCCTTGCGTCACGACGAGGTTGGCCAACACCAGGTAAGACCTGTCGTCGCGTCGGCCACGATCATAGTAGAGACGCGCGAGGTTTTCGTAGGCCATGCGGTTGCTGCTGTCGACCGCGAGGATGCTCTGCAGCTGCGCTTGCGCCTGCTCGAACGCTTCGACGTCGCGGCTCGCTGCGGGGCTGCTCGCGTAGCGCTCACGCTGGGCCATCGCCAAGTTGTTGCGGGCCTCGAGGGCGCGGGTCTTGTCGGCCGCGACCGCTCGGCGAAACAGAGACTCGGCGTGGCCACGGTCCCCAGCGGACCACGCCAAGACCCCCAAGTTGTTGAGCGCTTGCGGGTGCTCGAGTTCAGCGAGCTCGGTGTAGATCTGCGCTGCCAGATCCGGCGCGCCGCAGGCTTCGTGGATCGCCGCGACGTTGAAGCGCGCTGCGACGATGCTGGTGTCGCGCTCGTACAGCCCTTGATAGCGCTCGCCAAGCTGGCTGCACTCATCAGCGTCGAGTCCATCAGCAGACGCGAGCTGGTACTCGGCGTGAATGTCAGCCAGCCGCAGCTGCGCCTCGTGTTGTCCTAGCTGTCGCGGTGGGTCGGCGATGATCCTCTCGCAGTCAGCTTGACCCGGACTACAGGTCGGCTCGGGGTGACACGCGAGCGCGGCGAGAGAGATCAGAAGCAGGGCGGGGACGGTGATGATGGAGGTCGTGCGCATGTCGGCTCGTGGCTCGAAGTTCAGCTTGGCTGGACTGCGAACGAGGGCGAGCGGCGACTGATCTCGGCTCGAGCGAGGATTGTCTTCAGCTTGGGCGAGGGCTTCTCGCCCGCTTGCGGACGCCTTCGTAGACGGGTTCACCCAGGGCAGCGAACTCTCGCCGGCTTGGGGCTGTCTCCAAGCGCGACGCGGACCCACGGCCAGACCAATTTGAAAGGGCGGCTCCGGGATACCCGGGCCGCCCTCGCGCTGGTGCAGCGACGATCTGAGCTTGGCTTTTCGGCCTACTTCTCGGCCTCTGCCTTGGCGGCTGCCTCGGCTTCGGCCTTGGCAGCGGCGTTGGCCTCTGCCTCTGGGCTGGGTTGCCCGGCTGCGGCGGCCTGCTTCTCCATGTCGAGCAACCGCTGGCGACGCTCCTGCTCTTGCTTCTTCTCGAGCTCGGCGAGCTCGGCCGCCTTCTTCTCGAGCTCTTCCATCACGCGGAAGGTCGTGATCGCGTCGTCGATGATCGCCACGCGGTCGAGGCAGTCCTTCACGGTGGCCGCGTAGGCTTTGTTGCCCTCGGCCATCTTGTTGAACTTGATGCAGTGTTCCTTGGCGACGTTGTAGAAGGCCTCGATCTCGGGCTGATCCACGTCGTCCTGGCCGATCAGGTGATCCTGATTGAGGACCGCGAGGTTGTACCAGGGTCGCGGATCGCCCTTATCGACCTCCATGGCCTTGCGGTACCACTCTTCCGCGTCCTTGAACTTCTTGAGCCCCCGCTTGGCGACGCCCATCGCGATGTAGACCTCGACGTCACGCTTGACGGCGGCGGCCTTGAGCGCGGTGTCGAAGGCCTTCTCGGCCGTCGGGTAGTCGCGGAAGCGGATCGCAATGAAGCCGATGTTGCGGTTGGCGTCCGGGTGGTTGCCCTCGATCTCGACGGCCTTCTTGAACGCCTTGAGCGCGTCGATCTGGTTGTCCTCCTGCATGTACAGCAAGCCCCGGAGGTTCCAGATGTCGGCGCTCTGCTGGTTCTCTTTCTCGAGCACCCGCAGCGCCTGGGTCACGACCAGGTTGGACAACACCAAGTAGGACGGATCTTTGAGGCGGCCGCGATCGTAGTACAGCCGCGCCAGGTTCTCGTACGCAGCCTTGTTGCTGGTGTCGACGGCGAGGACGTTCTGGATCTGCTTCTCTGCGGTGTCGAAGTCCTCTTGGCTCAGCTTGTCGGCGTAGCGATCGCGGTGCGCAGCGGCGAGGTTGTTGCGCGCGGCGAAGGCCTGCTTCTTGTCAGCCTCGACCGACTTCTTGAACAGCTCGAGGGCTTCCTTGGTGTTGCCCTTGTTCCACTCGAGCACGCCAAGGTTGTTGAGCGCGAGGTGGAAGTTCTTGTCGCCAAGCTCCTTGTAGATCTTGACGGCCTGCTCCTTGTCGCCGCACTCCTCCCAGAGCGCACCAACGTTGAAGCGGGCGACGAGCATCGAGCGCTTGTTGCTCTGGTAGACCTCGTCGAAGCCCTTCGCCAGGCTCGAGCACTCGGCCTCGGACAGCGTGCCGTCGGCCTTGGCCGCGACGTACTTGCCGTAGATCTCCGTGAACTGAGCCTGAGCCTGCTCGTCGGGGACCTCGGCGTTGGAGGCGTCGGCGAGCTCCTTGTTGTCGGGGTTCTTGCTGTCCTTGTCCTTCTTCTTGCAGCCGGTGAGGCCAGTGAGGCCGGTGAGCAGCACCACGGACAGAGCGATGCGCGAGATGGTGGGGATATTACTGATCATCTTCATGGTTCAGCCCTTTCCGATCAGTTGCCTTTGCCCTTTTTGCCCTTGCTCGACTCGGCTTCTTCCTTGTCCTTCTCTTCCGCCGCCTTCTCTGCGTCGGTCTTGCGCCGAACAGGGTTGACGCGGCCGCCGAGCGGGTCTTCGAGGACCTTGACCTTCTCGATGCGGCTAGCGGTGTAGATGGACACGCCGAACAGCTCGTTGGTCGCCGGGTACTTGTTGGCGTCGCGCTGCTGCATCTCCTCTTCGCACAGACGGGAGAACTCGTTGAAGAACTGGTTCTCCGTCGAGCGCTGGATGCAGTACTCGTAGGCCGCGAGCGCCTGATCCTGAACCGGCTGCGCCGTGTCAGCGAGGGCGTCGCAGTAGGCCCAGACTTGCTCTTGGCTGACGAAGCTCTGCGGCACGTCGGCGCGGTAGAGCTGGTCGGCGAAGTTCTGCAACACCGAGGCGGTCCGCGCTGCGCCTGCGAGCACCCAGTAGGGGCTGCCCGTGTTCTTGACGCCGCCGTAGGCCTCTTGCAGCTCGAGCCCGAGCTTCATCTTCGACTCGAAGAACTCGGCCACCCGCTTCTTGGAGTCCTCCGCCTTGGCGACCTGCTCCTTGTAGATCTTGTCCCAGGCGGGCATGCCGGCGTCCTTGCGCCACTCATCGACCTGGAAGTCGAGCTCGTCGGGCATCTTGATGCGCAGGTAGTCCTCGTACTTCTGGTCGGCCTGGTAGACGATGGCCATTGCCCAGGCGTTCTTGAAGTCCTCGGCGCGCTTCTTGTCGTCCTCGGGGATGTCGATCTTGCTCTTGCCGCCGACCATCTTGAGGATGAGCTTGAACTTCGACTGACCTGCCTCGGCCCGCTTCGAGCCCCGGCGATGGACAGTGATGACGCCTTGCGTCTCCGAGCCACAGCGCTTGGGAGGGCGGAAGCGCGGCTTCTTGGAGCTCTCCTTCTCGTTCTCTTGCGCCTTTTTCTGCTTGGCCTCGAGCTTCTTGCGCTTCTCGATCGCCTCGACGCCCGACAGCGCGCGCTTGCGCTCGACGGTGATGCACGAGTCGTAGAGCAGCGGCTCTTCACACGACTTGCGCCACTCGACCTGGCCGATCACGGCGTTGGCCACGACCGCGCGGTCGATGCCGCCCTTGGTGCCGTAGGTCTTGAGGTAGTCCTCGGCGTGCTTGCGCTTGGCGCCCGACGAGTCGAGCAGGTCGTGCTGCGACCAGAAGATCTTGGCCGCCTTTTGGACGTCCTTCTTCTTGTAGAGGCTCTCGTACTTGTCGAGGTCGACCTTGGCCTTGTCTTCTTGACCCAACCCAAGCCGGAACAAGTACGCGTTTTGTAGCGCGTTCGAGGCCCGCTCGTCCTTGTCGTGCTCGGTCGCGAACTGCTCGTAGCGATCCGCCGACTGGTTGTAGTACGCGACGGCCTGATACGACTCTGCGAGGTAGTGCAGGGTGTCCTTGGCGTGCTCGCTCTCCGGGAAGCGATCCAGGAGCGCCGTGCGGATCTGGATGGCCTGGCCAACCTGGTACGCAGCGTCGGAGCAGTCAGCCGCGTTCCACAGCAGCGTCGCCGCCTTCTCGTGGTCCTCGAAGTTGTTGAAGACGTCGATGAACTGGGTCGAGCACTTCTCGAAGCCCTGTGGATCGCCACCAGGATCGCCGTTGACGAAGGCCGCACCGGCGTCGCGGTAGGCCATGCCCTTCTTCCAGCCGATGCCGGCGAGCAGGGTTGGGACGGCCTCGCGCACGTCGGCGTTCTCGGGGTGATTCCAGATCTTCAGACCCTGAATCTTGGTCGCCCACTCCTGCAGCTCGTCGCTGGTCTCGATGACCTGCTGCGGGTTGTTCTTGGTGTCGAGCCAGCGGATCGTCAGCAGGTCGATCAACATCGCCGAGCACCACGCAGCGTAGATCTGCGCGTCTTTGACGTCGTCGAACTTGGTGATCATCTCAGTCAGCAGAGGCTTGGCCTCCGCGAACTTGTTGTGCTCCATCATGAGCTTGGCCCGGTGATACATGATCTTGGGCAGCTCTTTGTCGTCGGCCTTCTTCACGTATTTGACGTACGTGTCATACGAGCCGAGCATCTGCTTCTCCTCGGGCGTGTAGTCCGATTCGGGGAAGTCCATCTCGGTGTCGACCTGGGAGTCCTTGTCCTTGGGCTTCTTCTTCTTGTCTGTCTTGTAGATACAGACGCCCTCTTGGTCGAGCTTGCAGGTCTTCTTCTTGCCGCCGGTCTCGTCGTACTCGAGGTGGTTTTTCATCGCCAACATCTGCGCGTACGCAGCGTCGGTCGTGTACTTGCCCTCGGGATCCAGCTCGAGCGTCTTCACGAACTGGGTGTGGGCCTTCATGAAGTAGTCGAGGCCCTTTTGACGCTGGTCCTTGTCCTTGCTGTTGTAGTTCTGGTCCGCCAGGGCCCACAGCAGCTCGGCGTAGTAGTACTGCAGCTCGTAGCCGTCCTTGTCACCGGGGAAGGTGTTGAGGAACACCTCGTAGGCGTTCTCGGCGAGCTCGTAGGTGCGATCCAGCTTGGTCTTCTCGGCCTCGTCGTGCCAGACCGTGGCCATCTGCTTCATGGTGGCAAGGGCGTTGTCCTTGCACATCTTCTTCTGGGCCTTCTTGTAGTCGCCCGACTCGAACTTCGTGTAGTACTTGCCGAGGTTCTCCGTCTCCTGCCACTGAACCTCTTTGTTGTCAGTTGCGAGGGTGTTGACGACGATCTTGCCCTGCCAGTCGCAGGACATCGCGTCTTCGGGGAACAGCTCCTGGAGCTTCTTGTAGATGAACGTGGACTCGGTGTACTGACCGTCGCCGAAGTACTGGTTGGCCAGTAGCTCCATCATCTTGCGGGCGTCGTTCTCGTCCTTGCCCGGGCCGTTGCCGATCTTGTCGAAGAACTCCCACGCCTTCGAGGGCTTCGACGCGTGGACGTACGCGCGCACGAGGTCGCGGCGGGCGTCACGGCGAAGCTGCTTGCCGTTGGACTCCGAGCCAGCGCGGCCTTCTTTGGTCGCGGCGATCGTCGCCACGAAGAAGTTGAGGCTCTTGTCGAACCGGGCGTCGAACTCACCGATCGGGTTGAGGTGACACCAAGCCAGCTTGTACAGCGCGTACGCGTAGACCGGGCTGTCTTTGAATTGGGTGACGCGCTCGTACAGACGAACCGCGTTCCCGATCTGGCCCTTGCTGTAGTAGTAGTCCGCGAACGCGAGGTACGCGTTGGCGATGTAAGGGCTGCTGGGGAAGTCGTTGATGAGGCGCTGGTAAGCGGCCTGCATCTTCGTCTCTTCGCCAAGCTCGCCAAGCTCGAAGGCGTAGTAGTACAGCGCCTCGTCCATGCGCTTGTACGAGGCGAATTTTGGGTTGTCGACCAGCGCCTCGTAGATCCGCGCCGCCTTCTCGCTCGAGTCCTTGGCGTCGCGCTCGTGCCGTTTTTGCTGCTCCTTGAGCTGCTTGGCGAGGTCCTTCTTCTTGGCGTCTTCGGCGTCGTAGATCTTTTGATAGAGCGAGCCGGACTGCAGATCGAAGAAGGCCTTCTTCTCGAGATAGTGATCCGCGAGCCGGAACAGATAGTCCGGGTACTCGGGGTCGCTGTCCTCGGAGGTCTTGATCAAGCGCTTGAGGAACTCGATCTGCTTGTCGGCCATCTCCTGTTCGACGGCCTTGCGCTTCGAGGCGAACTGCTGGCCGTCCATCATTTGGACGCCGCGCTCGCGCTCTTTCTCGACCTGTTCCTTCTGCGCCTTGAACTTGGTGTCGAGGAGGTCCGACTGCGCCTTGGTCTTCTTCGACTTGCGCTCGTACCGAACGTTGCTGGTGCTCTCGGGCTCTTGCGCCTGACTGACATCAGCTGTCATCAGCAGGGCGATGACGCTGCCGGCGGTCAGGAGACCGAGTTTGCGACTAGTGGAGCGATTGTGCGACATCTTGGACCTTCTCCGTTGAAGGTGAGGGCGGCCCCAGGCTGCCCTCACCTCATGTGAAACGTGTATTCGAGCTTGCGATCAGGACAGGCTACTCGGCGCACACACTGGTGACGCGGTAGTAGTAGTAGCCGAGCTCGTCCTGCCAGTATTCGCCGTTGTAGTTGTAACGCTCTTCCTCGGGTCCCGGCTTGATCTTCTCTTCAGCGCCGTCGACGTCAGCCCCGAGCTTCTTGAGTTTCTCGACGATCTCGTACTCGACCTTGATCGCCTCTTTTTCGAGGTTCTTGATCTCGGCGATCTGAGCGTTGATGCGCTGGCGTGCCTGGGCGCCCGTGCGCTCCTTGGCGATCGACAGCGACAGATCCAGGTTCTCGAGCAGCAGCTCGCCAAGCCCGCCGGACTGGAACTCGCTACCCATCTCGCTGAAGCGGGTGTCTTGCTCGAAGCCGAGGCGGTTGACGTAGTCGTAGTACTTCTCGAGGGTCTTATCCTGCAGCGACTTGCGGGCGACCATCTCGACGAAGGGCTCGAGGTCCGAGCTACCTTCACGGATCTTCACGGACAGCTCGAACAGCTGGTAGTCCTCGGGTGCCTGGTTGAGCAGCTCCGAGAGATCTTGCTTGGTCTGCACGTAGCGCGAGCTGAATTCCTCGATTGAGGCCTTCGCCGACGCGTAGCGGCAGTTGAAGTAGTACGTGACGGCCTTGAGGATCAGGCCTTCGGGGTACAGGTAATCGTAGAAGAACGGCGCGTTGAGGGTGTGGATATACCCGAGCGTCTTCTGGTAGTGGCGGTTGGCGTTGTCGGGCTCGACCTCGACGAGGCGGAACTCGGACCACGACGACGCGAACACCGAGTCCAGCCAGTACGGCGACTGGATGCTGATCTTGTTGAAGTACTTCAGCGAGGTGTCGAACTTGCCGACCTGATAGAAGATGTAGCCGAGCGCGATGTTGGCGAGCTCTTCGAAGCGCTTGTTCTGATCCGCGAAGTCGAGCTCGGCGGTGGAGATACCCAGCCGGCGCTTCTTCTTGTCGGACATGCGCGCGAGCTTGCGAGCGTCGCTGTTCTTCTTCTTGCCCTGCATCTGGCGAAGCTCGACGTTCTTGCGCAGAACGTTCTTGAACGCCTCGACGGCTTCGGGGCCGTGGTACTCGCGGGTCTCGGCGACGCCGAGGAAGTACTGCGCCGGGATGAAGTAGTCGCTCTCGCGCGGGACCTGAGACAGCAGCGCGATCGACTGACCGAGATCGCCGTTGCCGTAGTGGTAGCGACCAAGCAGGAAGTACAGCTCGTCACGAACCGAGTCGAAGGCCTCGTTCTCGAGGTCCTGCGGGCGGTAGGTGCCGACCTTCTCGAGCACGCCAGCGCCCTCGGGCAGCTTGCGGCTGAGCGACGCGAGCCACGGCAGCGTGAGCTGGTGGTACGGGTGGCTGGGGCCGACCTGAACGATCTCGTCGAACACCGCGAGTGAACCCGCGAAGAAGCCGAGCTGGAACAGCGACTTGCCAAGCCAGAACTGCGCGCGGGTTGGATCCCCGCCCGCGCCGTCGTACGCGGTCTTGTAGAAGACCAACGCTGCGGCTTCGTAGTTCTCGGCCTTGTAGGCCTCTTCGGCTTGGTTTTGCTCGGCGCTTGGCTGCCCGGAAGCACCGGGCGGCAGCGGTGGGCCATCTGTGCCGGGCGCGACGGGAGGACCACCACCGGGCGGTGGGGGAGGTCCACCGGCACCACCGGGAGGAGCAGGCGGTCCGCCGCCACCGGGCGGAGGCGGCGGCGGTGCGGCATATGCCGAGACCGAAGCGGCTCCGAACACGAGGCCAACAAGGAGCGGGAGTGACTTGAGCAGGCTGAGCTTTTTCATCGCGAGCGCTTGCGCGTTGGACCCATGTAAGGGCGACGGGACCTTACCAGCGGCCCGTCGACGATCGCAAGCAACTCCAGCAGCCCGGAGGACAGGAGTTTGAACGCTGAACGTGAGAGCCGTGGTCTGACGTACTCGGTTTTCGGCGTGTCGTGGGTTGGCCGGTGCCGCGCTGCTGGGTCCAGCGGCCTGACCTGCGCCGTGCGGCGGGTCATTCGCGGTCAGGGAGCCATCAGCTGGTTGGCCCGGCGCGGTGGAAGCACTCGGCACGGGCGGCAAACAACGGGAGCTTCGCCGGGCCGATCTAGCAGGGCTGGAATTTCGTGGCGCTCGCGCTTGTGTTGTCAGGTCACACGAGGCCCGTGCCGGGGAGAGATCTGTTCAGCGCCGAGATCGCGGAGTCCACGCGGCCCAGGATCAGAGTGTACTTGACCCTAGATTCACGCCGTGTAGGATGCCCGAAGCATGGTTCCCCTGGGGACCTGCGTGTCGAAGAAGCCTCGGCGATATCCAGAAAACCGAGGTTTCGTGGCGTCTCAGCCAGACATCTCCGCAGAGCCAGCCGCCTTCTGACTTGGCTCCGTCTGCTCCGACAAAAGACCGTTCGATGCCCAGCTCACGCATCCAGTCCACCCTGTTCGCCGCGGCATTCCTCCTCACCGGCGGCTTGCTGCTGACCGCGTGCCCCCAGGGCGACGTCGGTGCGCCATGCAACCACGGTTCGGTCGAGCCGCCCTCCAGCAAGCTGGTCACGTTTCCGGCGCTCTCGTGCAGCGACTTGCTCTGCGTCTACGGCGAAGAGCAGACGGTCCCCGAGGCCGCCTGCGAGAACGACCTGGACTGCAACAACGTCGCCGGTGGCAACGGCGAGAACATCTTCGAGTGCGAGTTGGGCTCGTGTCGCCTCAGCCTTCAGTACGTGCTCGAGCGCTCGATGTGCTCGAAGACCTGCGTCACGGACGAGGACTGCAACAACAGCACGATCAGCAACCGCCCGACCGTCGACCCAGAAGAGACCGCGTGCGCGACCGGCTTCAAGTGCACGGTGCTGCAGCGGCTTGGCCAGTTCTGCTGCGACAAGCTGTGTGTCTGCCGTGACGACCTGCCCGCGCTCGACGAGCTCGAGATGGACTGCACGCCCAACATTGGCGACGCGTGGCTCGAGTGCAACTCGACGGATCCAGCAATGGACCCCTCGATGACCGGCGCCGCGCCCTAGTTCTAGTCGGTTGAGCAAAACCAAGTCGGTTGAGCAAACACGACACACGCAAACGCGGCCGCGCTGGTGAAGACCAAGCGGCCGCGTTGTTGTTGGAGCGTGGTCTGGAGATCCTCGACCGCAACGTCACGTGCGCTGGAGCAGAGCTGGATCTGATCGCCCGCGACGGCGAGACGATCGTGTTCGTCGAAGTCCGCAGCCGTGCCGATGATCTGCGCGGGCACCCGCTCGAGACGATCGACGCCCGCAAGCGATCACGCCTGCGTCGCGGCGCGACGGGCTGGCTCGTCCAACGAGATCTATGGGAGCGCGTGCCCGTGCGCTTCGATGTCGTCACGCTGGTCGGCGAACACATCCAGTGGTTACAAGATGCGTTCTAGTGCCTGAGTTCGTTCCGGGTTAGGTGCGGAGCTGAGGGGCGACGCTGTACCCGGGCGTACTGCTAGGAGCTGCGACACTGCGTTGCGCCCCAGTGCCGTGCGTAACCCGGATCGAACTCAGGCTGTCACACGTCTCGACCCGTGCAGAGGCAAAGCTCAGCACGGATCGAGGGACGACGCTAGATTTCTCCGCGTGCTGCGCGTCCTATGGACATAGGAAATGCAGAGCCCCCTGCTAGGGGGCCACACATGCGGATGCGAACAAACGGCCCCGAGGAGCGAAGCGACCAGACGCGTCAGCGGCTGCAGTCGGCGAAGTCTAAGCTCTCTGTGGGGGTCAATACCGGGTGGGGGTCCGATACTGGCTAGCTCGCGGCCTTCTTGCGCTTCTTGCCGCGCTTCGCCTTCTTGGCCTCGGCCTTCTCGGCCTTCTCGGCCTCGATCGCCGCCGCCGCCGACTTGTAGTCGCCAACCTTGCGCTTGATCCGAGCCGCGTTGCCGCGACGATCACGAAGGTAGTAGAGCTTGGCGCGACGGACCCGACCGCGGCTGATGAGCTCGATCATGGTCACGCGCGGCGACGCCAGCGACCAGACACGCTCGACGCCGACGTTGTCGGTCACCTTGCGAACGGTGAAGGAGCCACGCAGGCCGCGGTGCCGACGGTGGATGCAGATCCCCTCGAACACCTGGATGCGATCTTTGCCGCCTTCGGAGATCATCGCGTGGACGGCGATGCGATCGCCCGCACGAAACTCGGGGATGTCTTTGCGAGCGAGCTCCTTCTCGAGCTCGTGAATGATGGGGCTGGCTTGGCTCATGGCGAAATTCCGAAAATTCTGTGGGTCACTCGGCGATCAACACCGGAGAAGACCTTCCGCCCGCATGGCTGCCAAGGCGGAGCGGGCGAGGGCCGCGATCGCTTGGGGTGCCGGTTGGGGCTGCGAAATGTCGATCAAACTGGAGGCGATCGCAAGTCGAGGGTCCAAAGTGATTCCGGGGCTTCGGTCACGCGCTGGATCGAGCGCCATCCACGCGTGGGCGCCGGGCGCCGGAGAGTCGCCAAACCAAAGCAGCAGCGGTGCAGGCGGCTCGCCAGACTCGAACGCGAGCACGTCGAGGATCAGGCGAGGGCCGCGCTCGGGCTCGGTCGGGCCACACTGGCCCACGCCGATCAACTGTGGCTCACGACCGTGGCGCTTGCGGAGCGACCGGCGAAGCTGCTTGAGATCCCTCATGCGGGTGTGGCCCCCCGCGGCCCGGGGACCGATCAGGGTGAAGCTCGCGCCCGCGTCCGCGGCCAGCTGCGCGAGCTCACCGGCTGCGTCGCCAACCTGATCCGCGGGCGCGGCCAAGTGGATCGGGTGGGCGTGCGGCAGCGACCAGCGCGGGCGAAGCTCGGGTCGCAGCGCCCAGGTCCGCAAGCAAGCGGTGCGACGCCGCCAGCGCTCGATGGCCTGATGATCACCCCCGAGCAAGACCGGCGGAACCGCGTGGCCGCGAAACTCCGCCGGGCGTGTGTAGTGTGGATGCTCGAGCACGAGGCCGGGATCCCACGCCTGCGAATTCGACTGCGGATCCACAGCGCGCGCTGCCAGCGGTGAGTGGGTCCACGATTCTCGTCCGTGTTGCACAGACGTCTCGCGCGCAATCGCGAAGCTCTCGGTCTCGGTCGACTCGGGGTTGCCGAGCACGCCCTCACGCAGCCGCGCGACCGCTTCGATGATCACGGCGGCCGCGACCTCGCCTCCGTTGAGCACGAAGTCACCGATCGACAGGCACTCGTCGACGAAGTGCTCGCGGATCCGATCGTCGATGCCCTCGTAGCGACCACACAGCAGCGCGATGCGGGGCGAGCTTGCGAGTCGCTCGGCGACGCGCTGATCGAAGCGTGCGCCCGAGGGCGTCAGCAAGATCGTGTGCATGGGACCCCGCGCGGCGCTCACGGCTTCGAGCGCGGCGGCGACGGGCTCGGGTTTCATGACCATGCCGGCACCACCGCCGAACGGCGCATCGTCGACGCTTCGGTGGCGATCGGTGGTGAAGCTTCGGTAGTCGGTGCAGTGCACGGCGACCAGGTCGCGGGCGATCGCCTTGCCCATCAACCCTGCATCTACGAAGGCCTGGATCGCGGCCGGGAAGATCGTGAAGACCTCGAACTCGATCGTGCTCACGGATCGCGCGGCTCCGGGAGCATGTCGTCGTGGACATCGACGACGACGCACCGCTTGGTCTCGCTGGTGTGGATCGCAACGATGAAAGGAGGCATCGCGGGCAGCAGCCACTCGCGGCCACGCAGGCGCACGCACAACAGATCCTGCGCGGTGTTGCTGGTGACCCCGGTGATCTTGCCCAACGACAGCTGGCCGTCTTGGTCCTCGCGCACGACCTCGAGGCCGATCAGATCCGCGAGGTAGTACTCATCATCGTCGAGCTCGGGGAGCTGCGTTCGTGCGACCCACAGCTCGTGACCTCGGAGGGCCTCGGCGGGCGCGCGCGCTTCTATGCCTTCGAGCCACAGCCGGACCGTGTCACTGCCAGGCTTGGGAGCCACGCGCGCGACCTGATGGCTGAGCTGCTTGGTCGCGCCGCGCTCACGCAAGATGATCCGAAGCCCGGCCTCGAGCAGCGTCGACTGCTGATTGAACAGCTTCACGCGCAGCGCCCCGGCCACACCGTGGACGCCAGCGACGTAGCCGAGCTGAAGATGGCTCGAAGCGAGGTCGTTGGGTTGCGACTCGTCGATCCCCATATCAGTGTGACCGCTCGTTGCGGGAGCGGGGCTACTCGAGGATCTCGAGGTCAGCCCGCTTGCGCAGCTTGGACGAGGCGGCGTTGAGGATCGCCCGCATGGCCTTGACCGTGCGGCCCTGCTTGCCGATCACTTTGCCGAGATCTTCTTTGGCCACGCGCAACTCGAGCACGACGGTTTGCTCGCCCGAGACTTCGGACACGTCCACGTCGTCTGGGTTATCAACGAGGGCCTTGGCGATGAACTCGATGAGCTCTTTGAGCGAGACGTTGGCGGACATGTCGAGAAGGCCTCCTAGAGCGAGAATTGCGGGAGTGGAGCGGGAGAACCGTTTGCAGCATCCCACAGCATGGGCGGCCCGGCAAAAGTGTTTGGCGCGCCAGCACACGAGCCAGCGGTTGGGCCAACCACGAACGAACCCGGACTCGAGGAGCCCGGGTGGGTACGAGGCACGCCAACGCCCGTTGGGTGCCGTTTGACGGGGAGCTAGGCGGTGGCGGCTGGCGCCGCGGCCTTGCGCAAGAGTCGGCGGACTGCGTCGGTGGGCTGAGCCCCGACGCCGATCCAGTACTCCACGCGCGCACGGTTGAGCGTGACGGTGCCGTCCTTGGTCATGGGATTATAGGTACCGAGCTTCTCGAGGAAGCGACCGTCCCGGGGGGAGCGGGCGTCTGAGGCGACGATTCGGTAGAAGGGGCGCTTTTTGGCGCCGCCGCGGGCGAGCCTGATCTTGACGGCCATTTTTCTCTCTCGGAAGATGCGTTCGCGCAGCGGCGAACGAAGACACGCTGAATTCGTCTCAGCCCTGGGGCTGAAGGGTTGGCGAGGCTAACGTCGAGGTCGACCGCCGTCAACAGCTGCGCCGCGCGGGACTGCGGGACGACGGGGGACACGCCCGCTCGCCCCTTGGGCCCCATACTTTGCGTCTCATCACGAACCAGCCCATGAATGCCATCAGCGAGCGGGTCAGAAGCCGGACCCGAGCTGGCAACACTGTACGAAAGAAGCCCCCCTGCCATGAGTGATCGCATGACTGATAGCCAGCGGCCCGGTGTGACTGTGCGCGGAAGCTACTTGGCGCTGACGTTCGCGGGCATCGCCCTCGGGGGTCTGGCCATGAGCTTGGGCGCGGGTTGCAACGGCCGAAATCACCCAGGCCAGACGGGAGACACCGCGCCCAACGCTGACGCGGGCGCCGCGACCGACCGGGCGGCGGAGCGCTTCGAGATCGATGTGTTCGCGTTTGGCCGGCAGCTGGGCACGATCGCGCCCTGTGGGTGCACGACCGAGCCGCTGGGCGGGCTGCAGTACGCGTTTGGATACATCGAGTCGGAGTCGTCTGCCGGACAACGGCTGATCTTGGAGCCCGGCTCGTTCCTGTTTCCCGACCCAGATGGGCCCGAAGGTCCGACCGACGAGGCCGCGTGGGCCCAAGCCGTTGCGCGCGCCGAGCTGCTGCAGGGCCGGTTTTCCGAGCTCGACGGGTTGGTGTCTGGGCTTGGACCCACGGACTACGCGTCGAGCCAGGCGGGCGCTGCCCTGGCCCAGCTGCCGCTCCCGCGGGTCGTCGCCAACCTCGCCAAAGCCGCGCGCCCGGCCGGCGTCGAGCGCGTGCGCGTGGTCCCGCTGGGGCGTGGGCTGTCTGCCGCGGTCACGCAAGTCATCGATCCCGAGGTCGCAGCGGCGGCCAACGCCAAGGACTGGGGCCAGCAATTCCCAGCGGTCACCGAGCCGATCGCCGCGCTGCGAGAGCTCGCGCCCGAGCTGGCCAAGGCGCAGCTGCAGGTGGTGATGGTCAACGGTCCTCGCGCGCTCGCCGAGTCGATCGCGCGCGAGGTGGAGGGCATCGACGTGGTCGTCGTCGGCGCCGAATTTTCGAATCCAGACCGGGGCCGGGTCGGCACCTCCGCGGTGCAGATCGGCACGACCTGGGTGCTCGAGCCCGGTGACCGGGCTCAGACGATCTCGCACCTCACGCTGTCGCTGGATGCCTCGGTGCCGGCCGGCCAGCTGCCGGACACCTGGACGCTGATCCCCTCCAAGGAGCAACGCGAGGCCGAGCTGGCCCGGCTCGAGCAGAAGCTGAGCAAATTCGCGGCTGATCCGTCAGCAGACGCGCGCTTCGTGGCCCGCCTGGAGTCCGAGCGGGATCAGCTAAAGGCCGCGCTCGCGAGCCCCGCGATCCCGAGCGACGTCCCCGTCGCGCTGATCCCCGCCCAGGTCAAGGTCACCTGTCACCTGCCGGCGGACGCCACCTCCAAGCAAGCGCTGAGCAGCTACGACGCTGCCGTCGCCGAACGCAACCGCGAGCGCTTCGCCGGGGTCAAGCCGCCTCCGCCAGCTCCCGGCCAGGCCGGCTACGCGGGCATCGAGGCCTGCGCCGACTGCCACTCGGAGGCCGTGGACATGTGGAAGACCACCATCCACAGCCGCGCCTACGAGACCTTGGTGACGGCCAACAAGCAGTTCGACCTGTCGTGCGTGAACTGCCACGTGACGGGGTTTCGGGCCCCAGGCGGCAGCGAGGTGGTCGAGAACCAGCACCTGCAATCGGTTCAATGCGAGCAGTGCCACGGTCCAGGCAGCCTGCACGTCGAGGATCCATCAACAGACAACATCCAATTGTCTGCGCCGGTGAGCGTGTGCCTGAGCTGTCACACGCCCGATCACTCGGACACCTTCGACTATGAGCCGTACCTGCGTGACGTCCTGGGCGCGGGCCACGGCGCCGAGGCGCGAGCCAAGCTCGGCGAAGGGCCAACCGGCCGCGAGCTGCGAGCTGCCGCCCTCGAACAAGCCGGCGGCGGCTGCAAGAGCATGTGAGCCTCGACCGCTCGCGCGTCGGCTCGACCGCTCGCGCGTCGGGTCGCGTCGCTCCGCGGGCTCGGCCGCGTTGAGCAGGCTGCGTCCTCATCGGGCGCGAGCGGTCAAAAACACGTAAGTACACTCACGTCCCTGGGTGGTCGGCAGGCTTGGACTCGCCGCGCGTGGCAAGTAGACAGCGGCCAACTCACCACGGGTGTGCGTCGGCGGCGAGCCGGTCCGAGCTTGGACCACGAGGCACCTATCCGACGGCCCCGCTACCCCGCAACGATCTGCACGACCGCAGGTCGCGGGCTTGGAAGCTAGACAAAGGAAAAAATCATGACCGAGACAACCTTCGGCAAGCTCACCGCGACGATCCGCGACACGTCGGGCAAAGGCGCCGCCCGCAAACTCCGTACCCAAGGCCTGATCCCCGCCGTCATCTATGGCAAGGGCGAAGGCAACGTGATGTTGACCGTCAGCCCCCGCGAGCTGCGGCGGGCGATGGACCCCAAGCGCAGGCTCAACACCTTCTTCTCGGTCACGATCGAGCGTGAAGAAGGACCGGTCGTCGAGCAGTGCGTGCTGACCGACTACCAGGCGGACCCGATCCGCGACGAGTTCCTGCACGTCGACTTCTTGCGCGTCGACCCCGACGGCGAAGTGGTCACCAAGATCCCGGTCGAGTACGTCGGCCGGTCGGTGGGCGTGGTCGCGGGCGGCAAGCTGCGGACCTACCAGCGGACCACCCGCGTGGCGGCCAAGCCGGCCCACATCCCGGTCAAGCTGACCGTCGACATCAGCTCGCTGGCGGCCGGTCAGAGCCTGCGCATGCGGGATCTGAGCATCGAGAACGCGCGCCTGCTCGACCACCCGAACGTCGTGGTCGCGCACGTCGATCCGCCGCGCGTGGCCAAGGTCGAAGAAGGTGCCGCCGGCGCCGACGCCAAGAAGGGCAAGAAGAAGTAGCCCCGCCCTTCAACCGCCCTCGAGCTCGCTTGAACGATGACCTCACCATGGCTGATCGTCGGTCTCGGCAACCCCGGGCCGGAATACGCCAAGCACCGACACAACGTCGGTTTCATGGTCGTCGAGCAATGGGCGCAGCGCCACGTCACGCCGGGCACCGGCGGCGTGGGCTGGAAGTCTCAGTTCAAGGGCCGCGTGACCAGCATCCACGCGGGCGGCCAGATCGGCCGCTGCGTGGTGCTGGAACCTCAGACCTACATGAACCGCAGCGGCGAGAGCGTGCGGGCGGCCGTCGACTTTCACGATGTGCCGCTCGACCGGATCGTCGTCGTTCACGACGAGATCGACTTCGCGTTTGGTCGCGTCGGTCTCAAGCGCGGGGGCGGCCACGGTGGCCACAACGGCCTGCGCGACATCATCAAGCACCTTGGCAAGCCAAGCTTCTTCCGGGTTCGAGTCGGCGTCAGCCGCCCGCGCCACGGCGAGGTCTCGGACTGGGTGCTCTCCAATTTCTCCGGCGAGGACGCCACGTTCGTGGATGACCTCGTGGACCGGGCCGAGCAGGCCCTGACCTGTCTACTGGCCGAGGGCCTGACCTCGGCCATGAACCGCTTCCACCCTGCTCCCGACGCTCCGGTGACTTCATCGGGCCCCGCCGCCGACGCCTCGTCGGCGGGCGGCAAGTCGGGCAAACCAACCCTCTAGCTAAGGAATTCTCCCGTGACCATCCAACAGATGCTCCTCGCCATTCCGGCGGCCGGTGTGCTGGCGTTGATCTACGCCGCCTACACCTCGTTTTGGATCAAGGGGCGCGACGCCGGCAACGAGCGCATGCAGAACATCGCCACGCAGATCCAGCGTGGTGCGATGGCCTTCTTGCGCGCCGAGTACTCGGTGCTGATCGGCTTCGTCGCGCTCGTGGCCTTTGGCCTGTTCATGCTCAACCGCACCGAGCCGACCTCCGATCCGCTGGTCGCCCTGTCGTTCGTGCTTGGCGCGGGCGCCTCGGGCCTCGCTGGGTTCTTCGGCATGCGCGTCGCCACCCAGGCCAACGTGCGCACGGCGGCGGCGGCCCGCACCGGCCTCGCGCCGGCGCTGCAGATCGCGTTCCGCGGCGGCGCCGTGATGGGCATGAGCGTGGTCGGCCTCGCGCTGCTCGGGCTCGGCTCGCTGTTTTGGTTCTACCTTGGTCAGTTCAAGGTCGACATCACCGCCCTCGACACCGCGATCAACGGGTTCCGGTTCAGCAAGCTGATCAACGTGCTCGCTGGGTTCTCGATGGGTGCCTCCTCGATCGCCCTGTTCGCCCGCGTGGGCGGCGGTATCTACACCAAGGCGGCTGACGTCGGCGCCGACCTGGTCGGCAAGGTCGAGGCGGGGATCCCCGAGGATCACTTCCTCAACCCTGCAACGATCGCCGACAACGTCGGTGACAACGTCGGTGATGTGGCCGGCATGGGCGCCGACCTGTTCGAGTCCTACGTGGGCTCGATCATCGGCGCGATGATCCTGGGCGCGGTCGCGGTCCACGGCGGGTTCGAGGCGGCGCTGCTGCCCCTGATCCTGGCCGCGGTCGGCATCGTGGTCTCGATCCTCGGCACCTTCGTGGTCCGCACGAAGGAAGGCGGCAACCCGCAGATCGCCCTCGACGCTGGCTCGTTCGGCGCCGCGGCCGTGATGCTTGGGCTCAGCTACCTGATCATCGACTACTTCGTGAAGATGGCCGGCCCCGCTGGCATCCAGTTCGCGGAGTTCGACGGCCCGCTGCAGACCCTGCACCTGTTCTACCCGATGGTCGTCGGCCTCGTGGCTGGCGTCGTGATCGGTCTTGTCACCGGCTACTACTGCTCGAAGGGCAAGAAGCCGGTCAACAGCATCGTGGACCAGTCCAAGACGGGGCCCGCGACCAACATCATCGCTGGGATCGGCGTTGGCTTCGAGTCCACCGCGATCCCAATCCTGCTGATCGCCGTGGCGATCTACGTGGCCAACCTCTACGCCGGCCTCTACGGCGTCGCGCTCGCGGCCGTCGGCATGCTGTCGACCACGGGCATCCAGCTCGCCGTCGACGCCTACGGTCCGATCTCTGACAACGCGGGTGGCATCGCCGAGATGTCGGGTCTGCCCAGCAAGGTCCGCGAGCGGACCGACAACCTCGACGCGGTCGGCAACACCACCGCGGCGATCGGCAAGGGCTTCGCCATCGCCTCGGCGGCGCTCGCTGCCCTGTCGCTGTTCGCGGCCTACCGCAAGCTCGCGCTTGGCAACACGGACATCGTGCTGACCGATCCCGAGGTCCTGATCGGCATGCTGCTTGGCGGCATGCTGCCGTTCTTGTTCTCGGCCATGGCCATGAAGGCGGTCGGCGCCGCCGCCATGGAGATGATCGAAGAGGTCCGTCGGCAGTTCAAGGACATCCCGGTCCTGCGCAAGGCCCTGATCCTGGTCGCGAAGGCCGAGGAAGAGGACCGCGAGCTGACCGAGGAAGAAGACGCCGAGGTGATCGCGGCCGGTAAAAAGACCGAGGTCGAGAAGTGCGTGGCGATCTCGACCAAGGCGTCGATCAAGCGCATGGTCATGCCCGGGCTCCTGGCACTGGCTGCACCGCTGATCGTCGGTTGGTGGTCGCCGTTCGCGTTGGGCGGGCTGCTCGCTGGCACCTTGGTGTCAGGTGTGATGCTGGCGATCTTCATGTCCAACGCCGGTGGCGCGTGGGACAACGCCAAGAAGCAGGTCGAGGACCAAAAGCGGGACGTGGAAAAGAACACCGGCAAGGGCTCCGAGCGCCACAAGGCCGCCGTGATCGGTGACACCGTGGGCGATCCCTTCAAGGACACCGCGGGACCCAGCCTCAACATCCTCATCAAGCTGATGACGATCGTCGCGGTCGTGATCGCGCCGCACATCAACCCCGACAAAGAGGACGTCGCGGCCGCCGCGGCACAATTGGAAGCGCAAGCGGCGTCGGACGAGGCGGGCGCTGCTGGCGACAAAGCCGGCGACAAGGCGAAGCCCAACGGCGACGCCAAACCACATTGACCCGATTCTTCGGACGCAATTTGCGTCACTCAATTAGTCGGGACTAATTGATCAAAGGGACCGCTCGCGGTCCTACGATCACCAAATCGAGGGCGGCTGACCGTTGGGTCAGCCGCCTTTTGCACAATTTTCAATTATGCGTATTTCACGTGCGCAGGTACTGCTAGCTTGCAGATCTGTCACTAGGTGAACCACATTGCGCGGTTCCGGCCACCTTATCGGGCAGGAGTTTCAGCAAATGCCCGACCTCCCCTTCGTCAGCAATCCAGTCTCATCCGATCCCGACGTGGCGTGCGAGCCAACGACGGCCGAGCCGCAAGCGCCAGCCGGACAGAAGCTCTCGATCGTCGCGTTGCGTGAACGCAAGAAAGACCAGACCCGCGAGGCGCTCGCGCTCGCGGCATTCACATTGTTCCAATCCAAGGGCTACGAGGCCACGACGGTCGCCGAGATTGCCCGCGCCGCCGAAGTCTCGCGGCGCACCTTCTTCCGCTACTACGCGACCAAGGACGCGCTGCTGTTCGTCGACAACAGCGACAACCTCGAGCGCTTCAAGGAGCTGCTCGCAACGCTGGGGCCGGACGAGGACAGCTTCGCGCATGTGCGCCGCGCCTCGCTGGCGCTCGCCAAGGAGTACATGCGCGACCGTGATCAGATCCTCGCGCGCGCGCGGATCATCGAGTCGTCGCCGGTCCTCAGCAAGCAAGAGCGGCAACAAGACATGCTGTGGGAGCAAGCGATCGCCGAGTCGCTGCTCGCGGTCTACGAGGCGCCCACCCCGATCGCCCAGCGCCGCGCCCGGATGCTGGCAGGCGCCACCTTCGGGGCCATGCGCGCCACCATGATCGAGTGGCACAACCTCGATGGCCTCGCGGATCTGCCCAGGCTCATGCGCGAGGCTCTCGACCTGTTTGGGCCGAAGGCGCTCGACCACGAGTCCCAACCGCCCAACCCCGCCGCGAACTGACTCGGTCTCCAGGCGCGGAAGTTCTTGGCGGAACCTCCGTGCCTGGCCTACTGGATCACGAATCCTGGGTCACGAATCCTTCTTGAACAGGCCTAGCAGCCCGCCGAAGCCGCTCTTTTTCTTCTCGTCCTTCTTGGTCTTGGTCTCGGCTGCGCTCGTCGAGCCGGAGCGCTCGCGGATCCGCAGGGCTCGCAGCTGGCGCTCGGCGTCGATGTTGCGGGGATTGAGCCGGAGCGCGTCGCCGAAGCTGTGCTTGGCGCTGGTGGTCTCATCGATGCCGAGCTGGATCAGCCCCGTGAAGTAGTGCGCGCGAGCGCAGGCGGGCGCATTCTCGATGATGCCAGCGAGCTGCGTGATCGTCTGCACCGCGCGCTGGCGGTCATTGCCATCGGCGCTGGCCCGAAAGGTCGAGTAGTGCAGCGCGGCCTCGATGTCGCTGTCTTGGGGGCTGAGCGCGTGGGCCTTTTGGAACAGCTCGGCGGCGCGGTTCCACTGCTTGGCGCTCAGTAGCTTGTCGGCGTCGCGGGCGATCATCTCGGCCTCGAACGCGTTGCGGACCACCGCGGACGTGTCTTCACCGGCTTTGATCGGGCCGCCCATCTCGAGCGCCTCGCGTAATTTTTCGCGCTCCTCTTGCTTGGACAGCACCCCGTAGGCCTCGGACAGGGCCGCGAACACCTTCTCGACCCGGGACCGCAGCGGCGCGCGGCCAGTGCTCTCGAGCGCGTCCGGGTGGTAGGCCTTGCTGAGCTCGGACCAGACCGCGCGGATCTGCTTGCGATCCGCGTCTGGCTCGAGGCCGAACATCGCGAACGCGTTGGCCTCGGCCGAGACCCGACCTTCGAGCTCGACGAGGATCCGCTCGAAGGTCTCGTCGTCTTCACGCTTGGCTCGCTTTGGCTCGGCCGGGGACGGCGGCGGCTTGGATGCAGACTTTGATGATGGCGGAGGCGGGGGCCGAACTGGCGGTTTGGGCGCAGCCGGGGGCGGGGGCTCGGCCGCGGGCTCGGGCGTCGCCGGTGCGGCGGCGACTGGTGAGGAGCTCGTGGCCGTGCTCGCGGCAGCGGTTGCACCCTTTGCGATCGACTGCAGCGCGTCGTCGCCAACCCGGAGCATCTGCGCAACCCACAGCGTGTACGCGATCCTGAGCGCGCGACCGCGATCAATTCCGGGGATCATCAGGCTGCGCATCGTGGTCCCCCGCGACAGCGCACCCAGGATCTGCGAGTCGTCGGCTGCGTTGAACCCAAACTGCCGCTGGTAGCGGGCCAGCGCTGGGGTCGCGACCATGTCGCCCGACAGGGCGGTGCCCATCTCTGCCTGGATCCGGCTGTTGTCGTAGTGGGCTTCAACACCCGCGAGCAGCAGGGCGAGCGCGTTGATCTGCCCGAGCTCGTCATCTTTGCCCTTGTCGTGTTCGACCGCCGTGACGGTCACCTGCTCGGCGATCCCATCGCGGGCGAACACGTGGACCAGCCTGCGCGTGCACTGCTCGCGCAGCGCGCTGGTGCGAGTCGGTTCGTCGATCAGCTGCAGGTCCACGAGCACCTGACCGAGCAGCTTCCCGTTGCTCGCGGCCAGGGCCGCGAGACCCCGCTCGAGCCCGGCCAAGTCGATCGCCCCGTCACGAACCAACATCTCGCCAAGGCGATCCTCGGGGCTGACCCAGTCACAGAACACTGGCATGCCCCCGCGCACCCAGATCGTGCGCTCGCCCGCGGGCTCGCGTTGCGTCAGCGACACCGTGCCCGTGAAGCGCTGGCGCAACAGCCCAAACAACAGACGTGGGAACGACACGGATCCGGCGGCGGATCCCAAACTGTAGGTGCGCGAGCCACCTGTCGATCCGGTCATGCCGCACGAGGTTACCACGGTCGATACAGGTAAACCCGGCTGGCGAGATCGTTGGCGACCCTGTTACCGTCGCGGACCCACCATGCTGCAGCACCAAGGAAGCCGGCCCTCGTGAGCATCAGCTTCGCCGTCGGCCACGACCGCGTCCGCTTCGCTGGCATGACCCATGTCGGCCGGGTGCGCTCGCACAACGAAGACAACCTCCTGATCCCCGACGAGGTCCCGATCGCGGTCGTGTCGGACGGCATGGGCGGCCACGCCTGCGGTGAGGTTGCGAGCCAGATCACCGTCGACGTGATCGGCAGCTTCTACAAGCGCGCCGCCGCCGAGGGCCCGCGCACCTGGCCGTTTCGCTTGCCTTCGGTCGAGGTCGAGAAGAACCGGATGATCACCGCGATCAAGCTGGCCAACTCGGAGATCTTCGACACCGCCGCGGCCGAGGCCGAGAAGGCGGGCATGGGGTGCACCGTCGAGGCCATGTACTTCTCGCAGGGCCGCTTCTACATCGGTCACGTCGGCGACAGCCGGGTCTACCGAATCCGCGACGGCTCGATCCAGTTGATGACCGAGGATCACTCGCTGCTCAACGACTGGCGCCGCATGAAGGAGATGACCGGCGAGGAGATTCGCACCTTCCCCCACCGCAACGTGGTCGTGCGCGCGCTCGGCCTCGGCGACCACGTCGCCGTCGATGTCTACGTAGAGGAGTACAAGATCGGCGACATCTACCTGATGTGCTCGGACGGGCTCAACGACATGCTCGAGGACGACGAGATCCTTCAGCACGTCGAGACCAAGAAGAAGCGGCTCGACGGGGCTTGCCAGGCGCTGATCGACGCGGCCAACGAGGCCGGAGGCAAGGACAACGTGACGGTGCTGCTCGCCCACGTCCTCGAAGCCTGAGGTCGGGTCCGTCGGGTCGGGTCCGTCTGGGGGAACGCTTCGCTCTCAGGGGCCTTTTTTGGTGAGCAGGGCTGTGCTAAGAAGCCCGCCACGCGCTCGTAGCTCAGCTGGATAGAGCACCAGGCTTCGAACCTGGGTGTCGGAGGTTCGAATCCTTCCGGGCGCGCTTTGCCGACAACAACCCGCTCTAAACTTTGATCGACGCCGGCGGACCCGTCATGGGGCCACCGGCGGTCGGGTTTTTGGGGGGGGTCGAGACGAGCCCGGCGCCTACATGCCGCCCATGCCACCGGACGCGGGCTGAGCTGGGGCGGCGCCGCCACCCATGCCGCCCGATGCCGGTTGCGCGGCCGGAGCCGCGCCGCCACCCATGCCGCCCGATGCTGGCTGCGCGGCCGGAGCCGTGTCCCCACCAAGCTTGCCACCCGCAGCCGGCGGCGTGCCGGCGGCTGGCGGGGTACCTGCAGCACCGTCGAGCTTGTTCGAGGGTGCCCCCGCGCCGCCGGCCTTGGCTGGCGCGGCCGTGGCCGGGTTGGCCTTCTCCAATTCCGCGATGTACTTGTCCATGCGGGAGTTGAGCGCCCCGAGCTTCTTGATCTTCTCCTCGTCGGTGCCCGCGGCCATGATGTCCGCGTGCTCCTTGTCGAACTCGGCGATCTTCTTGTCGAATTCGGCCTTGTTCGCGGGCTGCTTGGTGGTCAGCACCGAGATCTTGTCTTTGTTGGCCTTGAAGCGGCTCTCGGCCCCTTCAACGGTGGGCGTGCCACAGGCAGCCACGGCGAGGGTCAAGGAGCCAGCGAGGAGGAGGGCGGTGAACGGTGCGGGGAGCTTCATGTTGGGGTCTCGTCGATCTCGAGTGGGAGTTGGGGAGTCAGTTGTTGTCGGCGCCGCCGTAGGCCTCGGCCTCGAGCGTGTCTGCGGCCCGGGCCACGAAGAACATCGCCTTGCGGAAGCTGTTGTCGTCGCTGCCGAGCACGCGCAGCGAGTGCTTGACGATCACCTTGTCGTCCTTGATCGCGGTGCAGCCATAGGACAGCTTGACGGAGAAGCGCATCACCGCGGCGAGGTCACGCGCGACCGAGATGTGGCCGGCGACCGACCACACGTAGGCGATTGGATCGCCCTCGGGATCGTTGCCCTGCGCGAGCGTCACGACCTGGGTGCGACCGCCCTGCAGCCCGACCTCGACCCGGATCTCGCCGTTGGCGTCTTGGCGCAGCGGCCATCGGTTCTGGGTAGCAACACGGTTGATGGTGTCCAGTAGCGTCATGGTGCGGGTCCTGCGAAAATTTAGTCGAGCGAACACCGCGGGGTCAAGCGGGCGTCACGCCTGGGTTGGCTGCTTGGCGCGCAGCCAGCTCGCGCGTTGGCGGGACTTGTAGATGGCCCGGCCCTCCTGCGTGAAGCGAAACGCATAGGTGACGAACAGCTGGCCCTTGAGCTCGCGCAGCTCCTCGACCTTCAGCTCACAGCGCAGCGACGGCCCGATCCGTCCCAGCCCACGAAATCGCGCATCCAAGATGTTGGTTCCAAACCCGACCCAGCCGTCGGTCATCCGCAGGTTCAAGACCGTGACCGCGTGGATGTTGCCAAGCGTACCGGTGATCTGAACCATGACCGCCCCCGGCACGTGCTTGGGTTGGCCCGGCCAAGCGCGCTGGGCCACCACGAGGGGATGGGACGTCAGCTCACTGGTGTCACAGATCCCAACGAGGTGGTGCTCACCGCTGTCGACGATGTCGTGCACGAACCACTGATCCGGCGTGTACAGGCTCTCGCTAGTGAACAGCTCGGGGATCGGCATGGGCGCGACTCTACCCAAGCGCCGGGCGCTGTCCACGTGGCGGGATTCTGCTATTGCATGCGGCCCAGTGCGAAGCATTCGCCAACACGTGAACCCGCTCGGGGCCCACTACCTGGTCGCCCGCGCCGAGCGGATCGACGTGCCCGCTGCAGCCGAGCGCGTCGAGGTCGAGCTTGGCTGCGCCGATGCAAAATTCTCGTTCGAGCTGGCTGCGAGGCGACCCCAGGACTTCGTAGTTGGGCTCGAGATCCGCGAGGCCCTGGTCGAGCGCAACCGTGAGTGGGCCCAGCGCTACGGCCACACCAACCTCGCGTTCGGCTACGTCAACGTCAACGTCGATCTGGCGCGGGTGTTCGCGCCGGCCTCGGTCGATCGCTTCCACGTGTTGTTCCCCGATCCATGGTTCAAGGCGCGCCATCGCAAGCGCCGGGTCGTGGATCCGGCGATGCTCGAGGTCGTCGCCACGCAGCTGCGTCCCGGCGGTGAGCTGCACGTCGCCAGCGACGTGTTCGAGCTCGCGCTCGCAGCCATGGCCGAGCTCGAGGCCCCCGAAGCCGAGGCGCTCGGGTTCTACAACCTCGCCGGCGAGTGGGCCTTTACCCGAGACAACCCGTGCGAAGCCAGCAGCCGCCGCGAAGACACGACCCTGGCTCGCGGCCTACGGGTCTGGCGGATGCGCTATCAGCTGCGAACACCGGGAGCCAAGCAAACCCCGTGACGGGCACCCACGCCGACTGGCTCGCGGCCGAGCCCTTCACCTTGGTGCTCAGCGCCGGCTTCTTTGGTTTCTACGCCCACGTCGGGTTGGTCTGCGCGTTGGAGCGGGCATGTCTTCGTCCGCGGCGCGTGGTCGGGAGCTCGGCTGGGGCGATCTGTGGAGGGCTATGGGCCAGCGGGATCCCGGGCCCGGATCTGGTCGAGCTGCTCCGGGATCTACAGCGCCAAGACTTCTGGGATCCAAGCTGGCAGGACCTGCGCAGCGCCGCTGCAGCTCGGGATCCCGGCACGCGCCTGGGTCTGCTGCAAGGTCGCAAGCTCGACGCCCTGCTAGCCAACGCGCTGGCGGCGTCCGGCCTCGGCGTCGAGCGCATCGAGCAATGCGAGATCCCCTTCGCCGCGATCACCCACGAGCTCCGATCCCGACGCACCCACGTGCACGAGCGCGGACTCCTGCGCCCCGCGATCCGAGCCAGCGCCGCGCTCCCGATCATGTTCGGCCCCGTGCGCATCGACGGCCGCCTCCACGCAGACGGTGGGATCAGCGATCGCCCCGGCTTCTCCGCCCTCGCCCCCAACGAGCGCGCCCTCTACCACCACCTCCCCCACCGCTCCCGCTGGCCCCGCCTCTCCGGCGACGAAGCCAGCGAACGAACCAGCTCCCCCACCCGCAAGGTCATCACGATCGACGACCTCCCCCGCGTCCACCCAGCCGCCCTCCACCGCGGCCTCGCGGCCCTGACCCACGCCCGCGACCACACCCTACGCTGGCTTTCCTTTACCCCCACATAGGGCTTGGCCCTTCGCCGACTGCAGCCGCTGGCGCGTCTGGTCGCTTCGCTCCTCGGGGCCGTTTG
>NZ_JMCC02000104.1 GCF_000737335.2 Enhygromyxa salina
GGCGGACGCTCGGGTCGCGTTCGCTGTCTCCCAACAGGATCGAGATCGCGGCCTCGAGATCCAAGCTCGCGCCGCGGACCCACGGATCGGCGTCCGCGAGCGTGCGGCGGCGATGGCTCGGGTCGAGCTGCGAGCCGTCCCCAGTCCCCGAGTGGGCCCCCGCCAGCCGGACCCCCGCCAGCCGGACCCGGGCGTCGGGGTCGTTCAGCGCGAGCGCCTGCATCTCAGCGCTGCTGGTCAGCTCGGCCACTCGGGCGCGCGCCAACGGCCCGAGCGACGCGTAGCCACGCCGATCCAAATTGCAGGTCACCTCGAGCATGTCGAGCTCCGCCAGCGCGAGCGTGGCGGCCTCTCGCACGACCGGGCTGCTGTCGCGGGTGGCCGCCTCGACCATGCCCGCCCAGCGCTGGTCCCCCTGCCCTCGCTCGCGCTCGATCAATTGCCTGCAGGCGACCACCAGCGCCGCCCGTACGCGTTCATCCACGTGTGAAGCCAGGCCCGGCAAGCGTGGGTGCCAGCGCTCGCCCGCGTAGTCGGCGATCCACGCAAGCGCCCAGCACAGCGCCCCTGGCCGGCCACTGTCCAGGGCGGCCGCGATCAGGGGCTCCGCCCGATGCCCGAGCCGCGCGAGCAAGCGACGCACGATCGCTGGCGCGTTGGGGACCCGTGGATCCTCGAGCCACGCCAACGCAGGCAGCAAGCAGGTGGGATCGTCGACCTTCGCCAACCGCCGCGCCGCCTCCTCGCGCAGGGGCACGTGGGACTCTGCCAACAGCGGCACCAAGTCGGCGGGATCCACCGCGCTCGCGGCGAGCAGCCGCGCCGTGACCACGGCGGGATCTGGATCGCCGAGATCGAGCCCCGCGCCTGGATCCTCGATGATCCCCAGCACCGCGGGGACCTCGTCTTCGCCCTCGGGCCAGCCGCTGGCGAGGTAGGCCAGCGCCGCGCGGGCCGCCTCGTCCAGGTGTGCACCCGCGGCCAGGATCTTCACGCGAAGCCGGGCGCGCTCGGCCTCATCCTGCGAGGCCCGCGAGACGATGAGCCCAAGCGCTTGAACGACGCCATGGCGGACCCGCCAAAACGGATCCTCGAGCCCGGCGATCAGCCCCGCGATCGCCCCCTCCCCTGCGACCGCCGCCAGCGCGCGCGCGGCTGCTCGCCGGGTTCGCCAGCTGGGGTCCATGGTCAGCAGATGCGCCAGCCGAGCCTCGATCTCGACGTGGCGATCGACCTGGCGTGCGACCGCGCGACAGCTGACCTCGCGGACGCTCGGCAGGGGATCATGCAGGGCCTCGAGCAGCCAGCACGCCGCCTCGTCTCGCGTGGGTGGGCCAGCGTCGAAGCGACCGTGCGCCGCCCGTGCGAGCCGCTCGGCGACCGCGACGCGCAGGGGGCCGTGGGGATCGCAGAGCAGACGATCACGCAGGGCGTAGAGCCCGACCGCGTCGAGCTCTACGGCGTCCACGGCGTAGCGGCGCAGCACGGGATCGGGGCTCAGCAGCTCGACCAGGGCCTCACCACAGCCCGCCTCGATCCGGCTCCGGCTCCGACTCCGACGATGGCGGGTGTTGGCGTCAGTCATGACAAGTGGTCTAGCGGTGGCTCACGCCAGGCGAGCAGCCAAGCGCGCGCCGACGGAGCGCGAGATCCCAGGATCATCCGCGAGCTCGCTTGGCGCCCAGTAGTAGAGCACCCGTCCATGAGCCACCACGAAGCACCGCGCGAAGTCCATGTCCTGGGCGTGGGTCTCACCCAGGTCGGGCTTTAGACAGCGACGGCACAGACACGGCAAGGTCGGGCCGTCGTGAGCGGTGAGGTTGACGAAGCGATCGCGGAGCAGCTCGACCGCCTCGCGGTGACGACCGAGCTTGGTCAGCGACTGCGCCGCTCGAGCCCGCAGCGCCGCGTCATCGGGGCTCGCCGCGAGCTCGTTCAGCAACGCATCGACACCCGGCCGGCTCGGCATGGGCGAGACGATAGCAAGATCCGCGCGCGCACGGCGAAGCAACCCAGGGTCGCGACCCCCTGGACCAGGCGGCCCCCCCCGGCTAACACGGTGACCATCAACCTCGATCGTCCACCAGCAGATCGGCTCACGGCTGCGCGCGTCCGCGGGCTGCTCGCCTGGCTGTCTCCCCGCGGCCGGCTCCCCGAAGACGCGCTCGCCAAGGTCCCCGACCTGGTCGGGGCGTTGACCGTGATCCAGCGCGAGTGGGCCAAGGATCCCTGGCTGGAGTTCCCCGATGGCGAGGGCCTGTGGTGTCGGATCGACGCCCGCTGCGGCTGCTCGACCCACGACAAGCACGGGTTTTGCGAGCACCGAGCCGCCGTGGTGGTGCTCGAGCTGTGGCGGCGCCCCGACGGACGCGAGCTGTTCGATCGACCCAGCTGGCAGCTCGAGCTGGACTACTTGCTGCGCGATCGCCCAAGCGACGGCCTGTCGACCGAGGCCGCGCCCCCACCCTCGCCGCGCTCGGATCGGGCCTGTCGCCTGCTGATCCACGTGTTCCCGACCGGCGGCTACGAGCGCGGCTTCGACTTCGACGTTCAGCTGCTGCGCGCCAACAAGCGCGGCGACGGCTGGCTCAAGCCGATCCGGTGTCCAAGCTCGGTCGACAAGCTGCGGGCCAAGGCCAACCCAAGCGACGAGCTGCTGCGCGTCCACGATCTGATCGCGCAGCTGACCGAGCTGCGCAAGCTGGACACCTACGCCCGCCAGGCCCCGCGCCTGCGCGCCCGCGTGGCCCACGAGCTGCTCGCGGCCTTGGCCGAGGCCGGCGAGCAACTCGAGCTTCGCTGGGAGCAGCTGCCGATCGTCGCCTCGACCTTGGTGTGGCGCCCAACCCTGCGGATCAGCGCGGGGGAGCCGGGCCTGCTCGAGGCCCGCTGGTCCGATGGCGTGCTCGATCACTGGCGGCTCGAGCCTTCGATCGTGCTGACCAGCGCGGGGATCCTGCGTCCGCTCGCCGATGACATCCCGGCCCACTTGCTCGATCGGATCGGCGTCGAGCCCGTGCAGCTGAGCGTCGATGACTTTGACCAGTTTGCGCGAACGATCCTGGCCCACGCGCCCGTGCCGATCGAGATCCCCACGCCGCTCGAGGTCGGCGCCAGCGCGGTCGCCCGCCGCGAGGCCCGGCTGTATCTCGAAGAGCGCGGCGAGGTGCTGCGCTGCACCGCCAAGCTGGCCTATGAGCTGGCCGACGGGCGCTGCGTGGAGCTGGGCCTGCACGCGCGCGGGGGTCTGAGCTTTGGCGACGACATGACCCTGGTCCGCGACGCCAAGTGGGAGCGCGCGCGCCGGGCCGAGTTCACCGATCGCGTTGGCCGTGAAGCCAGCGTGGAGCTGCTCGAAGAGTGGGCTTGGACCTTTCTCAGCGAGGGCATGCCGGCCCTGCGCGAGCGGGGCTGGGTCGTGTTTGGCGAGCACTCGCTGACCCACAATCGGGTCCTCGCCGAGCCGCTCGGTCCGCGGATGCGCTTGGGCCCGAGCACCGATTGGTTCGAGCTCGAGGTCGACTTCGCGGCCGAGGGTGAGGGTGGCGCGGTCGTGGCGGCGCCCGAGGTGATCGCCAGCTGGCTCGCCGGGCAGCGCTTCGTTCGCTTGCCCGACACCCGGCTCGCCGCGCTGCCCACTCGCTGGCTGGATCGTCACGGGCGCGCGCTCGCGGAGCTGGTCGAGCTTGGCGACGCCCGCAACACCCAGCACGGCTTGGGCGCCCACGCGCTGCCGCTTGCCTCGGAGCTGCTCGGCGAGTTCGTCAGCGATGACCCCGAGCAGTCCGCCCGCGCAACTCACTGGCGCGGGCGTGCGCGGGCCCTGGCCAGCTTCGAAGGCGTGGCCCAGCGCGAGCCGCCGGCCAGCTTGCAGGCCCAGCTGCGCGGCTATCAACAGCGCGGGTTCGCGTGGCTGTGTTATCTGCGGGATCACGGGTTGGGCGGTTGCCTCGCCGACGACATGGGCCTTGGCAAGACCGTGCAGGCGCTGGCGTTGCTGCTCGATACCCACAGCGGCGCCCCACAAGGCCCGCCGTCCTTGATCGTGTGTCCAACGTCGGTCCTGCACACGTGGCGCGAACAGGCGGATCGCTTCGCCCCGACCCTGCGCGTGCACCTGCACCACGGCCCTCGCCGCGGCACGCCGCCAGCTGAGGGCACCACCGACGTGATCATGACCAGCTACGCGCTGCTGCGTCACGACGCGCAGCTGTGGCAAGCCATGCGGTTTCGCCACCTGATCCTCGACGAGGCCCAGGCGCTGAAGAACCCCGACAGCCAGCTGGCCCAGGTCGCGCGGAGCTTGAGCGTCGCGCACCCGGTCGCGCTCACTGGCACGCCGCTCGAGAACAACGTCGTCGAGCTATGGAGCCTGTTCGAGCTGTTGATGCCGGGCTTTTTTGGCTCGCGTCGGCGGTTTCGCAAGCGCTGGGTCGAGCCGATCCACAAGCACGAAGACGGCGCCGCGCTGGCCCGGCTGCGTCGGCGGCTGCGTCCGTTCTTGCTGCGCCGGCTCAAGCGCGAGGTCGCCGCCGAGCTGCCGCCCAAGCAGGTGCAGGTGCTGCGTTGTCGACTGGGCAAGGAGCAGCGTCAGATGTACGAGCGGGTTCGGGCGACCTACCGGGCCAGCGTGTTTGGAGCGGTCGACAAGCAGGGGATCGGCGCCGCCACCTTGCACATCCTCGAGGCGCTGACCCGCCTGCGCCAAGCCTGCTGTCACCCTGCGCTGCTCCCCTTCCCCGAGGCTCGGGAGCTCGGCGGCCGCGTGGCCAAGCTCGAGCTGCTGCGGCTGTTGTTGGTCCAAGCCAGCGCCGACGGCCACCGTAGCTTGGTGTTCTCGACCTGGCCCTCGTTCTTGGATCACGTGTCCACGGATCTGAGCGCCGCCGGGATCGCCCACCTGCGCCTCGACGGCAGCACCCGCGATCGCGCTGGCGTGCTCGAGCGTTGGCAAGATCCCGCCGGGCCGCCCGTGTTCTTGATCAGCACCAAAGCCGGCGGCCTCGGCCTGAACTTGACCGAGGCCGACCACGTGTTTCATCTCGACCCGTGGTGGAACCCAGCGAGCGAGGATCAAGCAACCGATCGCGCCCATCGGATCGGCCAGACCAAGCCCGTGATGGTCTACAAGCTGGTCGCCGCCGACACCGTCGAGGACAAGATCCTCGAGCTGCAAGCGCGCAAGCGCAAGCTGTTCAACGCGACGATCGACACTGATCGGCTCGAGGTCGACGCCCTGACCCGCGCCGATCTCGAGGCCGTGTTCGCCGATCCCAGCGCCAGCGGCTTGGACGAAGAAGACGACGACCTCGAAGACGACTTCCCCCCCGACGACGAGCCGCTCCCCGAGCCCGCCCCTCGCGCGCTCGCCCAGTTCATCCCGCTCCCGAGCAGCCCCGACAGCCCCAGCCCCGCCAAGCCCGCAACAGTCAGCGCCGCCCAAGACAGCGAAGCCGCAGTCATCCAGCTGTTCCCCCGCCCCCCCAAACCCTGACGATCGAAGCGGTTCCCGCCCCCCGCGACCCGCCCGACGCGCCTGCGGCCGCAGTCGACGACTCTCCCCGAACGCATCCGCCGAAGCCGTCCGAGCCCCCTTCCAGTCCCCGTACGCGTCCGCCGAAGCCGTCCGAGCCCCCTTGTAGGGGGCCACACATGCGGATGCGAACAGCCAGCCCCGAGGAGCGAAGCGACCGGACGCGCCTGCGGCCGCAGTCGACGAAGTCCAAGGTCTATGTGGGGGTCATGTATAGTCCTCCTCGTTCATGCTTGGTCGCTCCCGTTTCCGGCCCGCCTCGAGCCTCGTCGTCATGGCTTGTCTGCTCTCGTCCCCGCTCGGCTGCAAGGACACCGACGCCGCGGACAGGTTGGAGAGCGCTCGCAAGCGCGAAGTGAAGCTCGAGAAGAAGCTGTCCAAGCTGAAGGACCAAGTCGAGACGTTGACGATCGAGCGCGACGCCCTCGTGATCCAACACGAGACCGAGCAAGGCTGTCGCAAGCAGGTGATTGGATCGCTGACGGCCTACGGCGGGCCCGAGGGTCCGCACGCGGAGGTCACCGCCCGCGTCGCCGCCCAGGCCCTGACCCTGCTCGAGCGGCGAGTCGCAAAGCGCAAGGCCGGCGAGAAGCTGGCGATCGTGCTCGATGTCGACGAGACCGCGCTCGACAACTTCGAGCAGCTGAAGGGATCCGGGTTCTGCTTCGTGCGCGAGCAGTGGGATCAGTGGGTCAAGACCGGCAAGCCAGAGGTGGTCGCAGGCATGAAGCGCCTGTACGACTACGCCCGCGCTCACAAGGTCGCGGTCGTGTTCATCACCGGCCGCCGCGAGCACCAGCGCGAGGCGACCGAGCGGGTGCTCCGAGCCGCGGGGTTCGACGTCTGGGAGGAGCTGGTCCTACGCGATGAAGCCGAGAACGAGCTGACCGCCGCCGAGTACAAGAGCGGGCGCCGGGCCAAGCTCGAGGAGCGAGGCTTCAAGATCGCCCTGACCCTCGGGGATCAGGCCAGCGACCTCGCGGGCGGCCACGCCGAGCACGCGGTGTTGATGCCGAACCCATTTTATCACGTGGACTGATCCGACGGCTCGGGCGCTTCGGCGTCAATGCGATCGTGCAGCGCCAGCAGCTGGCCCAGGTTCTTGTAGTAGAGCGTGCGCAGCCGCCCGTGGACGATCGTGACCTGGGCCATGAACTGCTGCAGCCACGGCCCGAGCGCCGCCTCGTGGGCCAGCGATTCGATCAGCGGATCGGCGAGCAAGACGGCTGCAAGCGACTCGCCGGCTTCGAGGTTGCGAAGCGCGGGCAGCCGAACCTGCTGCGCCTGCGCCAGCGAGCTGACCAGATCACGATGGAGGGCGTCGAGGGCATCGAGGAGCTCGAGCGGAGCGTGCGAGGCCAGCTCGTACTCGCGGGCGTCGACGCTGCTGAACAGCGTGGCGACGCGGCCATGGTGCGCGTTGAGGGCCATGATCAGGTGCTGCACGAAGCTCGAGAAGCGATGGCGCTCGACCAGCTCGAGCCGCTGCGGCGGGCTGGCCTGGTGCCACAGCCAACGAAACACGGCGCGATCCCCCACGTGGGCCTGTTGGACCTGTCGGGCGCGCTCGGCCTGGGCGCTGGCGAGCGCGGCGTGGTCGACTGGGTCCGGCCGCTCGAGCCTGAGCTCGGTCTCGCGCCAGCTCGCCATGAACGCAGCCAACGCGGCCCCGCGCCACGGATCCACAGCGGCGCGCAGCTGCTCGGGGGTTGGCGGATCGGACGCGAGCTCGGCCAGCAGCTGGTCGACCGGCCCGGGGTTGACGACCCGATTGTCGTAGAACCCGTGGTGGTGGGCACCTTGGCGCCGCTCCGCGAGCTCTTCGCTCAGTCGCGCCTCGACCTCGCCGGCCGGTCGCAGCTGCGATCGATCGGGCCCGAGCCCAAGCTGCGCGTAGGCGCGAAGGGTCAGCTCGCGGCGCAGCTGCGGGTCGTCGCTAAACAGGATCCAGGCCGGACCCAGCGGGGTCTGATCGGCCGCGACGTAGCGTTGCTTGGCGTTGGCCTCGCGGTCGCGGTAGCTGGGGTGGGAGTAGCCCATGACCTCGGCCGGGGTCTCGCCAGGTGGAAAGTGCAGGCGGCGACCCCAGCGGTAGGGTTCGCGCAGCGCGTGCAACATGGGCCCGCGGGCACCCGCGAGGCGCTCGTCGAGCTGCTCGAGCCGCAGCTGGTGATGCGCATACAGATCTTCGGTGAACACCCCATGCTTGGCGAGCTCGGCGAGAGCCCCGAGCGCGGCGTTCATCGCCAGCGCGCCACGCTGCGCGCTCCACAGGGCGGCGACCAGCGGATCGCTGCCACACAGGGCGACCGCGTGCAGATCCGCGTTGAACTCGAGCTCGCGGGCGAGCGCCCGGTTGAGGTGAGTGATGCGGGTGAGCAACCACGCCAGGATCCCCCGCGCCCCCCTCACGCCCACGCTCAGCAGCTCTGCCAGGGTCCGCACGAGCCCCCGCTTGGCCGCGCGGCCCCGCGCCAAGCGAGCGTCGAAGCGCGAGCGACCCAGCACGATCCCGCGCAACACGATCGTCACACGGTGCGCCCACTGCCCCACGCGGGTGCTCGATTGCGCGAAGTGGCCAAGCTCGTGGGCCAGCGCGGCCTTGAACTCGCGCAGATCGAGCACGTTGACCAGACCCAGGCCCACGATCAGCTCGGGCTGCCCCCCGAACAGCGACGCCAGGGTCGACTGGCCGCGAACCATCGCCGCGTTCACGCCCACGCTCAGCGAGATCCGCTTGGGCGCCGGCGCGCCCGCATCTTGGGCCAGCTGCTGGACGAACGCGAGCAGGCGCGGATGATCCTGAACATCGATCGTGAGCGCCGCCTCGCCGATCGCGGGGCGTTGAACCAGGCCGCGGAGCAAGAACGCCACCAGCGGCGCGAACAACAGCACGGCGAGGATCGCCACGGGCCACAGCCCTGGCTCGCGCCAGGCCGCCTCGATCGCAACGAACATCGCGGCCACGCAGCCAACCAGCATCTCGAGGTAGATCAGCGCGAACCCGCCGAGCCCGAGGAGCAGACGAACGACGCCGCGACGATAGGCCGGTCCCGCGCCCAGGTTGATCCCAGACGCAGCGACGCTCGGCGGGTACGCGCTGGCGGGGTCGGCCACCAGGGTGACGGTAGCAGCCCGGCGGGCTGCACAGCCCGCCCCGATCCAGGCGGATCCGTGATGCCCCCGCCGTCGAGGTCGTCTCCCATCCAGGGACCCGAACGGGGCTCCATGGCGCAGACGGGCGCGTGTTCAGCTTGACCGCGTTCTCGCGCGTGGGAGACTGTGCCGCCGAGCCCGGGTGGCGAAATGGTAGACGCGGGGGACTTAAAATCCCCTGTCTTCGGACGTGCGGGTTCAAGTCCCGCCCTGGGCATGTCGACAACCAGCACTCACGGGCGCTCACTGGCCGGCGCGGCGGCGCAGATCCGCGAGGCGCTTCGCCAGCTTGGGCGCGCTGCTGAGGTCCCGCTCGAGATCACCGCCGAGCACACTCCGCGCATGCGCGGGATCGCTGTCCAGCAACAACTCCGCCAGCTCGAGCCGCCCCAGCGCCAAGCTGCGCCGTGACCCGGCTTCGGACGGGTCCCCTGCCCGCTCGATCCCCATGCTCAACAGCGCATCCGCCAGCTCGACCTGCCCAACCCAGGCCGCGAAGCGACCGGCGGCGATCACCTCGCGCCACAGCTGCGGATCGGCTGCGCGGACCTGCTCGAGCTCGGCGTCGCGCTGGTCGTCGTGGCCTGCGAGCCCAAGCACCACGACCAGCTCGGCGCGCAGCTCCTGGGCCAGGCTAGGATCGGGACCCGCGGGGTCTTCGGCGCTCGCCAGGGCCCCGCGAAGATCGAGGATCGCGTCCTCGTGCTGGCCAACCATCGCCCGCGCCAGACCCAGCCGTTGCTGGGCGATGACCGTCGCGTATTGATCGGGTCCGAGCGCCGCCAGCAGGATGCTGTAGCCACGCTCGACGGCCGCGAGCGCCTCGGGTCCGTGGCCAAGCTCGAGCTCGATGTCCGCGAGGTTGCTCAGGCCAACGCCGACGCTGGTGTTATCGCGGCCCAGCGCGCGCTCGCGGGTCTCGATGCTCTCTTGCAGCAGCGCCCGCGCCCGCTCGTACTCCCCTTCGGCGCTGTAGGTGACCGCCAAATTGTTGAGCGCCCCGGTCGCGTTGGCGTTGTCGCGGCCAACCGTCTGCGTGGCGATCTCGAGGGCGGCGGTGAACGTGGCCTCGGCCTCCGCGAGGTCGCCAGCGCGGTATTCGGCGGCGCCGCGATCGAGCAGCAAGGCCATGCGACGCATCGGCGCGGGCAGCTTGGCGTCGTCGAGCAGCGCGAGCCCACGCTCGGCCTCCGCCCGCGCTGCGTCCAGATCGTCGCGCAGATAGGCGTTCCAGCTGACGGTGTCGGCCAGATCGGCTTCAGCTTCAGGGTACCGACCGGACTCGCGCTCGAGCAGCGCGCGGGCTTGATCCGCCCACAGCTGGGCAAACTCGGGACGCAGCCGCTGGGCCCCCTCGATCTCGGCGAGCCACGTCGCGGCGCTCAACGCCAACAGATCGTCGCGCAGCTGGGTGGCCAGGTAGAACCCTCGCTGCAGCGCGGCGACGCCCTCTTCGCGCTGATCAATGCGCGCGAGCAAGCGGCCACGCTCGACCAAGAACGCGGCGGTCAAGGGTGGATGGTCGAGCTCCTCGACCAGCGCCTGGACCGGGTCCATGCGCCCGATCGCTTCGTCGTAGCGACCGGTGTCCAGGCTCGCGCGCATCCGGGACAGCTGCCGCTCGCCCTCGCTCACGGCTGTCTGCCGGACCGGGTCGAGGGCGACCACCGGGGACGCTTCGCTGACCCGATCCGCTTCGCAGGCGCTTGGCTTGGGCAGGCTCTCGACCGCCAGCAGGGCTTGATCGACGGTGCTCTCGTCGGCCTGGGTGAACACCTCGAGCAACGCGTCGAGCGCCTGCAGCTTGGCGTCGAGGCAGCGCGCGCGCTGGTCGAGCAGCTGCTCGGACTGTTGCTGGCGGATCCGGGTGGCCTCGCAGTTGTCGGTCGCCTGGGCCAGCCAGCGCGCGTTGTAGTCCTCGAGGTCTGCGTCGAGCTTGGTCAGGATCGGCGAAACGGGCAGCTGCGTGGCCTTGAACGCGGCGGCCACCGACTCACGCCGCGCGGGATTCCAGACCTTGGTGATCGCCTCGCCCGCCCGCTCGCAGCTGGGCGGCGGCGGCGGCTCGGCCTCGATCCCTACCGAGGCAAACCGGCCCCACGCCAACACCCCAAACGCGACCAACGCGACCCACGCCAGGGGCACGCTCCAGCGGCTCGAGTCCTCGCGCGAGAGCTCGCGCAGCAGCGCGTGCATGGTCTCGAAGCGCGCGGCAGGATCGGCAGACAGCCCCCGCTCGAGCGCCGCGCGAAGCCGTCGCGTGAGCTGCACGGGCCGCTCGGGCTCGGTGATCACGCCCGAGGTGATCGCGCCCGCGAGCGCTTGGATCGTCCGCCCCTGAAACGGACGCTGCTCATACAGCGCCTCCCACAGCGCCACGCAGAAGCTGAACTGATCGCTGCGCGCGTCGGCCTTGGCGCTCGTCCACTGCTCGGGCGACATGTACGCGGGCGTGCCCATGATCTGGCCGCCGTGGGTCAGCTCGAGGTCCAGCTCGCTCGCGGTCTGGCTGCCAAACGCCCCGCTCGACTCGTGATCGCGGGTGAACATGGGCGACTCGGCGATCCCCGCCAGGCTGATCTCCAAGGTGGGCTCGGTGCCGATCGGCGCGCTCACCTGCGAGGGGCGCTCGATCAGCTCGGTGTCAGCGCGGACCAACCCAAAGTCGAGCACGCGCGCGCGCCCGTCTCGATCGACCAGCACGTTGTCGGGCTTGAAGTCGCGGTGGACCAAACCCGCGTCATGGGCCGCAGCCAGCCCGCGTCCGGCTGCAATGTAGACGGCCAGGATCTCGTCGGCGCTCCGCGCTTGGGCCTCGCGCCAGCTCGACAGCGGGCCGCCATCGACGAGCTCCATGGCGATGAACACCCGACCGTCAATCGTCCCGGCGTCGTAGATCTGGACCACGTTGGGATGCGAGAGCCGAGCCATGGCCTTGGCCTCCCGCAGCATGCGGGCCCGCGCGTCCCCTCGCTCGGCCACGCGTGGGTGAATCAGCTTGATCGCCACCTGCCGATCGAGCTCCGGGTCGTAGGCCACGACCACCACCCCCATCGCCCCGGCGCCCAGCTGCCGCAGCACCACATAGCGACCGATCCGCTCGGGCACGGCCATCCGCGAGCGCGCGCCGGTCAAGGCTGGCGCGACCCCATCCTCGGCGACATCGGTCGCCTCTTCTTGGGCAATCTCGTCAGCCACTGAACCCCGCGGCCAGCAGCCGCCCGTACGGTGCTTGTGCGGGGAGGTCCATCGCGGGCATGGCGATTCACGATCGCACGCGGCTCGGCGCCCGCCAAGCCGCCCGCTCGCCCGCTCGGGTCGCGGATCGGGGTGTAGGCCTTCAACACACCCGGTCGCCCCACTCCCGGAAGCGACGTGGGCCGAGCAAGAACACCGCGGCGCGCGAGCTTGGTAATCTGGGCGCGATGACTCCCGGGTGCATGGCTGCGTGGCCGCCGATCACCGCGTTCGCGCGGTCACGCGAGCACACCCAAGCAACGATGACCCGACCGCGGATGACCCGAGCGTGAACGAGCCCCCAAACTCGCGACTGCGGCCGGGACCCCGCGGCCTGCCTTCGATGCACCAGACCGTGCCAGACAGCGACGGAGGGCGGCCGCCCGCCGAGCAGCGCTCGGCCTGCCTGGTCGTGATGAAGGGCGACAACGTCGGTCACAAATACGACCTCGACCGCGAGCTGATCGCAGGCCGCGAGAGCGCGACCAGCATCCACCTCGACGATGGCTTGGTCTCGCGCAGCCACGCCAAATTCACCCCCGACACGGTTGGCGTGCGGCTGTTCGATCTGTGCTCGACCAACGGCACCTTCGTCAACGACAAGCAGATCAACAGCACCTATCTCGACGACGGTGATCAGATCCGGATCGGCAAGACAATCCTCAAGTTCATCTACCGCAACAACGTCGAGGCCGCGTTTCACGAGCACATCTACTCGCTGACGCGCTTCGATGGGCTGACGGGGATCCACAACCGTCAGACCTTCGACAACACGATCGCCAACGCGATCGCCAAGGTCGCCAACAACGGGGCTCCGCTCGCGCTGATGTTGTTCGACATCGATCACTTCAAGCGCTGCAACGACACCCACGGACACAGGGCCGGCGATCATGTCCTCAAAGAGGTCTCGGGGACGGTCCGGGACAACACCCGCGAGGGTGACTTCGTGGCGCGCTATGGTGGCGAAGAGTTCGCGGTCATCATCCACGGCCTCGCGCCGCCAGGCCCGGCCCGCTACGCGGATCACATCCGCGCGCTGATCGAGGCCAAGCGGATCGAGTTCGAGGGTCAGGCGATCGCCGTCACGATCTCGGCTGGCGTCGCGACGTGGAGCTCGCACATGCGCGCGCCTGCGCATTTGATCGAACTCGCGGATCAGCGCCTGTACCGGGCCAAGCAAGCCGGCCGCAACCAGATCATCGCGCTGTGATCGCCGTCGAGCCTGATGCCAATATCTGTAAATTGAGTCTGGGCACGGAACAAGCAAGGCCGGCCACCGGCCGCCTTGCTTTCGGGCAATCTCGATGTCAGTTAGTCTACAAGGTGATATGCGAGTCGCGCGATCCCACTCGTCAGGTACGGATAGGTGACGCGCACCAAGAAATAGGTGTCGACTGACTGGAATTTTGTCGCGTAGTACATTGATCCCGCCGTAACACCGTATGTACCCGTGCAGCGCCAACTCCCTGAAGTCTTGAGACAATAGTGAAAGTCCTTGGGACCATCACTATAGTTGCATCCACCAAAGTATCCATCCAAATAGGTGGTTGTATCCTCAATAATTTGGAACGAAGTTGGGCCAGTGCCGTCATAGGAACCAATGCCGTCCACCGTGCCGGCCATGGTGGAAAACCAAGTCGAAAAGAGGCTCTGATTCGTACATGGTGGGTCGACCTTTAGAGGCTGCGGTGCAAAGGGCAAGGGCGCGCCATCTGAACGCCCGCGCTGGGCTACTTCAATTTCGTGACTGATTGTGAGCTCCGGTGGCACATTCGCATTTGGGGCGATGGCGACAAACGTTTCCAGGCTCGTTGCTTCATTCAGACGGGCGTCATGAAGCACGCTAGCCGCGCCTGGCGGTATGACCTCTGTAGCGGTGACGGTCGGTGGAGATGACGACGGGTCGACGTAGAATGAGATCAAGTGCCCAGATTCGATCTCGACTTCGACCAGTGGGTCGATCTCGATTTCCAGCTCCGCGTCTGGTTCCTCTTCCAGATAAGCCCGTTCGTCGGTGTCAATAGAGTCGCCACACGCAACCGGAAAGGTTGCAGAAGCTAGCGCCGCGACCATGGATAGCATCGATTTGTGCATGCCGCAGAGTGTCAGAGGTAAGGGTGCCGTGCAAGATATTTTTGGGCTTGGGGAATTTGGGCTAATCGCTGGCCTCGACGGGGTCGTACTGGGAGCCGACGCGAGGTGTCGGTCCCCAGATTGCGAGTTCCGTGTTCAGCGAGGTGTCACTGCTGCCCCCCCCCTCTGTCAGGATAGTTGCAGTGTTTCTGCGGCAACTTAGGCGCCCGCAACTTCTCTCCACCACTCGAGTATCTCGAGTCGACAGAGTCGGTCTCGATGGACATATGAGTCATCAACTACATCGACGCGACGCTGCTAGGCTAGGGTGTGGTTCCCACACGGATCACTCGCCAGCGGTGTTCTGCGTTCCGTTGAAGCGGCCCAAAATGGGGCACATCAACGGAAACTCGAAGATCCCACTTTGAACAGTCGCTATATGTGGCTGCAAACCCCGAGAACGTGCAGCCGCGCAACCTCGTGCGGTTCCAAGACTTGTGCAACAGCAAGATCCAGGCGCTCAAAAGCGATCTTGCGGGTCCCGGAACCGCGGCCGCTTCGCAATGCGATCATACTCCGCGGCCTCGACCTCTGTCCGGGCTCTCTTGCCACCAACCCAAATTCCTGAAGCCCGATGTTTTTCGCATCCATACCTTTCTTGCACTCTCATTCATGCTTTAGATGAGAACACGACGCCAGAACGCGCCTGCGAGCCAATGACGACACGACACATCAGCCAACGAGCGCCCCCTCAGGTAGGTCCACGCGAGCTGATCGCAGCAACTAGCGATCGATCCCGCGGAGCTTGTAGTGGCGCCGAGGCTCGAGCGGATCGCCGCAGCTCCCCGGGGTCTCGACCCCGAGCGCGGTCTCGACCGTCACGGCCACCTGCTCGTGGCCGTGCTCGAACCACACCTGCTGCGCCGTGTCGGCGAGGGTCTCGACCTTCACGAACACCAGCGCGTCGTCCTCGAGCAGCGACTCGCGCTCGCGCAGCAGGCACTCTGCCGCCTGCACGACCCGGCGATGGCAGCAGCGCCCGCGTAGCTTGCTCGGGTGGCTCAGGCGGCCCGCGGCGAAGCCGGCCCGCATATCGTCGAGTTCATCGAGCTCGACGCGACCCCACAGCAGCCCGCTGGGCAAGGTCAGGAAGGTCGGGGCGAAGCGGTGACCGCCGAGGTGCGAGCACTGCCAGACCCGCTCGCCTTCGTGGGCGCGCAGGGCTTCGAACACGCCCATCCCCCACTTTGCGCAGCAGCGATCGCGGGTCCCGTGGGTGCAGACCAGGTACAGCGCAGCGAGGTCATCGGACTCGGGGGCCGCGGCGCCGGCCAGCAGCGCGCCTGGATCGAGGCTGGGGATGTCCTCGACCGGGACCTCGAGTTCGACGATCCGGCGCCCGGCCGGCTCCGCTGACGCCTGCACGATGAAGACCTTGACCCGCGCTCCGCTGCCGCTGCCGGGTCGTCGGATCAGCTGGACCCGGGTGTGAGGCTCGCTGTCGCGGGCCAACAACCACTCGCGGGTCGCGGCCGGAAGCTCGGTGTCCCGCGGGACCTTGGCGCCCCACGGACCGCAGTCCTCGACGAGGATCCAGCGCTGGATCGCGTCGTTGCCGGAGCCTGCGAGGGGCTCGTTGATCGCTAGCTCGCGACAAAAACCAACAGTCGTGGCCATTGCCCGCAGCATAGACAAAAAAGGGGCGACCCAACGGCCGCCCCTTCGTGCTGGGATGAGTCAGCTGACTCGGACTAGCCGGTCGTCTCGTCCCCGGTGTCGGTCCCGGTCTCCATCTCGCCGCTGGGCTCCTGCGCAGCGCAGATGTTGTCGGGCGAGTACTGGCCAGCGCAGAACCGGCCGATGTTGTCCCACACCTTGCCCGTGTTCTCGTCGACGTAGGGCTCGTTGAAGGGGTCGTAGGAGAAGGGGCACAGGTCGCAGGCGTCGCCGATCCCGTCGAAGTCCTGGTCCCACTGCGGCAAGAAGCACAGCTTGTCCCACAGCTCGTCCTCGTTGGGGACGTCGAACAGGGTCAGGCGACCGTTCGCCATCTCGGGCGGACAGTTCGGGTCGGTCTCACCTTGCGGTGCGCACTTGCCAGCCGCGTCGAGCGCCTCTTGGCAGCCGGGCGCGAGGTCGACCACGCCGGGCAAGATGGCGAGGGCCGCGGGCAGCTTGCGACACTTGCTGCCGTTGGGGAGGTCATCGCCGGGGATGGCCTCATCCGCGCAGTCGAGCGTGATCGGGAAGCCGTCGAGGTCGCACAGACCGATGCAGTCCCAGGTGCCGTCGGCACGCTGCATGTACTCGCCGTCGCCGGGGTAGCTGGTCACGCAGCACTGACCGTCAACCGCGACGTCCATGAAGGCGTAGGGCCGCGGGTCCTTGCGGATGTTGCACGACGCGTTGGTCTCACACGCGGCGCCGACGAAGTCGCCGTCCTCGTCGTCGATCTGCATGCCGGCGTCCGTGACCTGCATCGGGTTCGGCTCGTAGGGGCAGGTGTCGCAGAAATCGCCGACTTGGTCGCCGTCGGTGTCCACGTGGTTGCAGTAGCGCGAGCCGTTGAGCGCTGGGGTCAGCGCGCAGGTCGAGCCAGCGTTGGGGCAGTCCGCGTCGTCCGTGCACGTGGTGCGGGCGGCGAGGTCCTGCTCGACCGGCTGGCGCGGGCACCAGTCGTCGAGGTTGTTGATGCCGTCCTGGTCGAAGTCGTCCGTTGGCCCGAAGCCGACCGGGCCAGCGGCGTTGTCCATGTCCACCAACGGCATGTTGGTGTCGGGGTCGATGCAGCTGTCGCCGATCATGTCGGAGTTGGCGTCGGTCTGACACACGCCCTTGTCCTGGTAGGGCACGGGCACGCCAACGGTGTGCGGAGTCGAAGCGTTGAAGATCCCGCAGTTGGCCACGGTGACGCAGTTGTCACAGACGTCGCCGATGCCGTCCTGGTCGAAGTCGAACTGGAACGGGATGTTCCGAACCCACATGCGCGGGTCGTCGACCATGGCCGCATCGATGAAGTACTTGTCGGGCGTCTCGCGACAGGTGTCGCAGTCGTTGCCGATGCCGTCCTTGTCGGAGTCCGCCATGTTGGCGGTGCCAAAGGTCAGCTGACACAGATCGGCGACGTCGCCGAAGCCATCGAGGTCCTGGTCCTCCTGGAGCGGGTTGTAGTGCTTGACCGCGTTGTCACACGACAGCTGCACGTCGTCACCGTCGGGGTCCTCTTTGCACTTGGGCGGGTCGACGGTGAAGTCGTAGTAGAAGTCCGTGTAGCCTTTGCCGCCGGTCGTGATCAGCGGCATGCCGCAGACGTCATGGAAGGCCGCTTCGTACGCGGCGATGTCCGCCGGGTCGTTGAGATCGAGATCCTTGAAGTGCTCGACATTCTCGAGCCCGGGGACCTTCATGCGATAGCGGCCGGTGATCGTCCGGTCGAACCCGTCGACCGCGTCGGGCTGCTCGGTGTCGAAGTTGAACAGCTGGACGTTGAAGCGGACGTTGTCGATGAGCACCCGGACCGAACCTTCCCGCTGCAAGCTGACGTCGACCGTCAGACACGGGGGGTTCTCCGCTGTCACGTCGGCGAGTTCGCCCGCGCACGAGAGGCCGCCTGCGACGACGTGCTCTTCTTGCCAGCACTCGGGCTGCAGGCTGGTCGAGCAGTCCTCACCGAGGAGATCCTCGCCAGAGGTGCGGCTGAGCTGGACGATCTGCAGCTTCTTGAGGTTCTGCGGATCGAGGTCGAACTTGTTGGACAAGCGCAGCTCGAAGTCGTCACAGGCGCCGATGCGCAAGTTGTCGGTCGGGAACCCCGTGCCCGGCACGACGTGGAATTCGGGCGTCTCGAACACGTAGGTGGTCTTGTCGCTCGCTAGCTCGTTGCCGACCTTGTCGCGGATGCGCTCGCCCGTGGTAGCGAACTCCACGCGGTACTCCGAGGCGGAGCACATGCCGCGGTCGAAGTTCTCGTAGTTCTCGAAGAACGCGCTGTCGTGCATGCGCCAGCCGTCTTGGATGTTCAAGCCCTCGACGAGCGTGGGGCTGAGGGCCAACTCCGCGCAGGACTCGACCAGCGAGCGAGGCTCGTTGCCGCGGTCGCCGGGGAGGTAGAGCACGCCCTTGAGCGAGGGATCGTAGACGACCCCGCCGACCTTGGTGACGAAGCGGGTGACGTACTCGCCAGCGTTGCTGCTGCCGTCGTGGCGCTGCAGGTTGCCGTGCGGCGCGGTGCACCACTTCTCGATCTGGGCCGCGCACGAGGGGTGCTGGCCATCGGCGGGACCGCAGAAGCAGTCGCGGATCTCCTCCGGGAGGGTGCGGTCGCGATCGAAGCGGGGGATTGGGGTGACGCTGTCCTGGAACAGCGGGTCGCAGCCCACTCCGTCTTGCTCCGCGCCAAGCGCGGTCTGGCAGCACTCGCTCGCGGTCAGGTTGCCGTCGGGGAACGCCGAGACATCGCAGCGCGCGAGCCGGTTGCCCGCGCCCCACGACGTGCACACGGGCGTGCCCATTGGGTCGATCGGCGGCTCACACGACTGGAACCCGCTGGTGGCGATGAAGCACGCGCCCGCGCCCTTGTCCTTGAAGCGCTTGTCGACGCAGTAGGCCCCGCCCGTGTTGGCGCTGTCGTCTTTGCAGGTGGCGAACCACTCTGCCTTGCAGTGCTTGTCGCCGCAGTCGTCGGTCTCGGCGTCACAGGTCACGCCGCCGGGGGTGGTGCCAATGCAGACCGCGCCCGAGGCGGAGCCGAGCCGCGCGTCACAGTCGGCGTCGGTCTGGCAAGGCACCCCGTCGGGCTCGACGCCGGTCGGACGATCGTCGGGGTGGGTCTCGCGGATCTTGTCGGCGAGCGGCAGCCGGAAGATATCCGTTGTCCCGTTCCAGGCGTAGCTGTAGCGGTTGGTCTCGCTCTCGCGGTTGACGTCGGTGATGAAGCCGTCGCAGTCCTCGTAGACGTTGCCACCCGGCGTGCAGGTCAACGCGTTGGCCGGCGTGCGGCGGACCCCGTTGTCGTCGACGCCGTACTTGGCGACGTTGACCGACAGCTCGTAGTCGCAAACGGTGCAGCAGGTGTCGGGGCCAGAGTCTGGCGCAGTGCAGCTCGAGGCCCGGGTGTCGGTCTCGCCGCGGTAGGACTTGGTGGTCCCGCTCGCCTGCATCTTGAGCGGGATCATGCCGAGGCTCCCGCCATCGTGGAACCCGCTGCAGATCGTTGGGTTGGCGTCGAGGACCTCGTGGCTGTAGTCCTCGCCCCGGGCCCGCAGGTTGTCGATGCAGGTCAGGTTGGTCGACCGCAACATGGTGTCGGGCAGATCACCGGTCTGCTCGACGTAGTCGCCGTTGAAGCGGGTGATCGGGCCCTCGATCGTGGCGAGCTGGGTCTTCCAGTCGTAGACCTGAAACAGCTGCGGGTTGCTTGGGTCCTTACGAACCAGCTCGATCGAGGTTGGATCGAGCAGGTTGTTGAACACGAACTCCAAGCCCTGCCAGCTGACGAGCGGCGAGAGCTTGCACCACTCTTGGGCGCCACGCGGGGCTTCTTTGGCTTCATCGGTCTCGACGCACGCGCTGATGTCGTCGATGAAGTACTTGCCGGTGGTGAGGCCGTCCTGCAGCAGGTGGACCTTGCGGTTGGCGTAGTTGATGCCGGAGATGCTCTCGAGCACCAACTTGTCGGGATCACACACGCCACAGTCGGTGTCGGTGATGCAGCCTGTCATGCCGAGCATCCCGAGGATGCCGGCAAACGCCAGGGTGGATCCGCGAGCGAACTCGTTGGCCAGTTGTTCGAGTTTGGACATGGTCAAATTCCTACGAGGGTGTCCGGCACGGGACGATTTTTGTGTTTCATGATGCCGAGGACCGCCGCGCCGCTGCGCTTGGCCAGGTCGAGCAGCAATACTGCTTCGCCGTAATTGGCGTCGTCGTCGAAGTCGATGAACACGACCTTTTTCTCGCGGCCTTGCAGCCGACTCGAGATCAGATCACCGAGCTCGTCTCGGGTGTTGATCGCTTGACTGTTGAGGGTGAGCGCCCCGTCCTTGGTCAAGCCGATCACCAGCGTGTCGCTTTGGTTTGGCGGTTTCTTCCGTTGCTTGCTCTCGGGTGGAACTTGCACGGAGATCTCGGGGACGTTCTTCGGGATCATCACCATGAAGATGATGAGCAACACGAGGCACACGTCCACGAGTGGGGTAACGTTGATTTCGCTGCTGGGTCCGCCTCCGGACCCGCCTGTGTCCATGCCCATGGGCTGTCTTCTCCTGAGGCGCAACGGGAGGGCGCGATGACGCTTACGCCAGTCCCGGGCGCGCAGAATAACGGAATTCGAAGGCGCAAGCGAGCGTCCTGGGGCTCGGGTTTCGAGTTTCGGGCCCGGTCCACGAAGTATTGGTCACGGGCAGATCTCGAATGCCACCCGAGCCCAAACGAGAAACGGGCCGGCGCTGTCCGTAGACATGCCGGCCCGTAGCCCGTGGCACTGCGCTTGAGTTCAGGTGGCGGGCTCAGCTACCCACGTCGACGACGAGCGCGACGTCCGAGATGTTGATGCCCTGGACCCACTCCATGACGACCCGGACCCGACCGTAGTTGGTCTTCTTGTCACCCTTGAGAAAGACGATCGGGCCGTCGTACTTGGCGGCCTTGGCCTTGCCCTCTGCCATGGCGACTTCGGTGCGCAGCGCGTCCTGGAAGTCGCCGCGGCTGGTGTAGGCGTCTTGGTTGATCCAGACCCCCTCATCGTCGACGGAGACGAACACCTGATCGCCCTCTTTGTGGGAGTCCGCGTCGACCAGCGTGGGCAGCTGGACGTCCTTGCCGCGCCCGAGCATCGGGGTCACCACCATGAAGATGATGAGCAGCACGAGGCACACGTCGACGAGCGGGGTGACGTTGATGTTGCTCTGCGGCCCCGCCGCGTGCCCGTGCTTGTCGCTCTTGTAGGGGATCCGACGCGTTCGCCGGCCCGTGTGGGCTCCCATGCCGCTCATGTTTGGCTCCCGTTCATGATGGGATCAACGCGGGCCGGATCAGTACCGGCCCTCCTTGAGCACGAAATTGATGACCTCGCTGGCGACATCGTTCATGTCGATCGAAAAGCCCTCAACCCGTGAGTTGAAGTAGTTGAACGCCATGACGGCCGGGATGGCGACGAGCAGACCGACGGCCGTTGCGACGAGCGCCTCGGAGATACCGCCAGCGACCGAGCTCAGGCCGCCGCCGCCGTCGCCGGCGAGGCCCTGGAACGAGTTGATGATGCCGACGACGGTGCCGAGCAGTCCGACGAAGGGCGCGGTCGAGCCGGTGGTGGCGATCAGCGCCAGGCCCTTCTTGAGGTTCGCGGTCTCGCGCTCCTTGGTCCGCTCCATCTGGCGGTTGACCGCGTCGACGAGGTCGAAGTCGCCGACGTCGTCGGGCCCCTCTTCTTGCAGCGCCTCGAGCCCTTGCAGGTACTCGTCCATGCCAGAGCCGACGACCTTGGCGATCGGGCTGGCGGTGTGCTGCTTGACGGCGGCCACGGACTCTTCGAGCTTCCGCTCGTTGAGGAAATTCCGCAGCATCATGATGTAGCTGATGCTCTGCCGCTTGGCCTTGTTGTAGACGATGAAGCGCTCGATCCCCATGATCGTGGTGATGACGAACTGCAACATCAGCACGATGAGGACCAGCTTGGCGAAGATGCCCATCTGGTTCCACATGCCGGACAGAGTGAAGGATGGCGCCTCTTCGGCGAGCAGGAGCAGGATTTCCATGGTCGTCTCTTTGGGTCAGATTCCGGCGGGGCCGGGACACGTTGCTCGAGCGGCTTGGCCGCTCACTTGAACTTGAGCTTGAAGGTTCGTTCGGTGCAGGTCTTGACCGGCTTGCCGCCCACGATGAACGGCTTGAAGCGCCACTTTTTGATGGTGTCGCGGATGATTTGATCCACCTGCGGATCGCCGGGGAATTTGGACTTGGTCTTCACGTCCACGACCTTTCCGGTCGTATCGACGCAAAACGAGGTCTTGTTGGTGCCGTCGCGCTTGTCGAAGCGGGCGGCCTTGGTCTGCTGAAGCAGCTTTTGGTCGGGGTCGGGTGAGTAGACCGCCTGGGCCATGACGGCCTGCAGCGGCTTTTTGGTGACCGAAGTACCCGCGGCCGGCTTGGTCGAGATCGACGCGCCGCCCGGCACACCACCGGGCACGCCGCCAGGCACACCGCCGGGCACGCCGCCGGGCACGCCGCCGGGCACACCGCCGGGAATACCGGTCGGCACGCCGCTGCCCTTTTTCTTGTCGGGGATGTCTTTGGGCTTGTCCTCGGGCTGGGTCAGCTCTTCGAGGGGCTCGTCCTCTTCGGGGACGTCTTCTTCGACCTCTTCCTCTTCCATCTCGCTGCCAGCGGGAGGCGGCGGCGGCGGTGGAGGCGGCGGCGGCTCCTCGGCCGACATCTGGACGAGGATGAAGTCGATGGTGGGGGCGTCGACCCGCGCGATGCTCATCTTGCCGGCCACCCACATGAACAAGATCATCGAGATCGTGCCCACGATCGCCATCACGCCGGCCCCGATCAGCAGCTTGACCCGCGCCGGGTTGACTTTGGTTGTGCCGAGGTAGTGTTCGAACGCCATCGTGAAGTCCTTTCGCGCCGTGGCTCTCAGTCGAGCTGGGAGAGCCCCCGTGACTCGGATGAAACGGGTGACACGGATGATACGGGTAGTTGGGGGCTCACTTGCCCTTCGTGCCCTTCGTGCCCTTTTGAGCCCCGTCGGTGCCGGCCTGCTCGGCGGCTTCGAGCGCGGCGAGCTCGGCACGCAGCTCTTCGAGCCGCGTCGCATCCGATTTCTCGGCGTCTGGCGTGAGTGGCGCGGGCGGGCAACAGCCCAAAAATTGTTTCTGCGCGGCGGCCAGCGTGAACGCGCCGCCCTTGCCCTCGATGAAGCCCGCGAACGACGTGGACTTGAGCTTTTTCCAGACCTCGAGCTGCGCGGCGATCTCTGCGCTGATGTCGGGCGGAGGGGCGCCCTCTTCACCCTCTGGCTGAATGAAGGTGTAGCGAATGGTGACGATCTGTTTGGGGAGCGGTGGCTCTTCACCCTCGGCGGCGGGCGGTGGCGGCGGCGCGCCCTCCACTTGGCCCTGGCCTTCGCCTTCGACCGGCTCGACGATCGGATCGTACTCGACCTCGAGATCGAACTCGTAGACGAGCGCCTTCTTGTCGACCTCTTTGACGGAGTCGTTGACGACGTTGCCCCACAGGTTGACCTCGCGGTCCTTCCACGAGCTGCCGTCACTGGCGAGATCGCGGAACAGCTCGCCGGGATCGACCTCGAACGGGCAGTCGGGGATCTTCTCGATGTCGCACACGGCCTTGGTCTCGCGCCAGGCCAGCATGCTGTCACGACGAGCCAAGATCGCTTCGATCGCGTCGACCGGCGTGTCGGGCGGATCGATGAACTCGCGCGCGAGCGATTTTTGCGTGTACGCCATCGAGCGCCACACATAGGGATCGCGGTACTTTGGATCGATCGCGGTGGCCTTCTCCAGATAGCCAATGACCTCGTCGGCGATCTCGATGCGCGTCTTGGCATCGAGCGCGGCGTTGAAGGGCAGCCCCGCCTCTGGATCCGGCATCAACGGATAGAACCGGCGGGTCGCCAGCGAGTACCAGCTCTTCGCGCTGTCCGGGAAATCCTCGGTGCGCTTGACGTACCACTCCTCCGCCTTGTCGGGCATCCCGCAGATGTCCTCGAAGGTCTGGGCGATCGTCATATAGAGATCTTCGTTCTGGGGGCAGGCCATGTGCATCTGCCGCCAGTGCTCGATCAAGTCGTCGCAGCGGGCGTCGGCGCCGAGCACCGCCAAGCGGTGTTGCTTGTAAGCCTTGAGATCCGGGTCGCCCGCTTCTTCGCCTTCAGCGGCGGCACCCTCGGCCGGCTCTGCCGGGGCGGCCTCGCCCTCTGGCTTGGGCTTGGCGCACTCGGGGCGATCATCTTGGACGCTGGTCTTGTCGCGCTTCTCGTTCCACTCGTCGAGCGAGGAGATGGCCAGCGTTGCGTACTCCTTGCGCTTGTTGACGTCGGCCTCGTCGGTCGCGTCCTTGAGATCCAGGACGATGCTCTCGGCGGCCATGGCCCGGTTCCAGAGCACGGTGACGCCATCGGGCTCGCTCTCGAGCGACTTGTTGTACTTCTCGATGGCCAGCTCCCACTGGCCATCGGCGTACAGCTGGTTGCCCTCGCGGATGAGATCGCGCGACTCGATCTTGGTACACGCGGCCAGCCCAACGGCCATGGAGATCGCGGCGAGTAGAGCGAGCTTGCGACGCATGGAGGGCGCCAGTGTACCCAGATGGCCCCAGGAATCAAGACGAACCTGGACTTGCCGAAGAAACGCAAATTCCACGCAAAATGGCTCGTGACGAGCCTGGATGAGCTTTTTGCGAGCACTTGGGATCAGCGTTCGATACCCCCGCGAGGACACTGTGTGGTCGTCAATGCGGTCTTTCGGGCAGCGATCGGCCCCGAACGGATGCGCATGCGTGCTGCGGTGCACATGGGTTCGCGGATCGTGCGCGGCCGCGGGTGCGAGCGCAGGCCCGCTACAACAGCCTGATTTGATCGAGGCGCGGCTGACCGCACGCGAGCGCGACGAGTCGATCGAGGCCCAGGGCGACCCCGACGGAGGCCGGCATCGCCTCGAGCTCGGCGAGGAATGCGTCGGGCATGGGCAGCGGCGGGAGCCCAACATGGGCACGGATCCCGGCGACGTGCTCGAAGCGGCGTCGCTGCTCGACCGGGTCTCGCAGCTCGCGGTAGCCGTTGGCGAGCTCGATGCCACCGACGTGGCTTTCAAAGCGCGCGGCGGTGCAGCGCTCGTCGGGCTCGAGCTCGGCGAGCGCCGCGAGGCTGGCGGGGAACCGCTCGACGTGGACGCCAACATCTGGGGGGAGTCCAGCGAGCCAGGGGTCGAAGGTGTGAGCCGACCACAGACTAAACAGCTCGGTCCACGCCAGCAGACGCGCGACGTCAGGCCCGAGGCCGAGGTGGTGGGGGCCCGATTCACCGGCGGCCAACACGACCCCCCCAGCGGCCCTTACACGGTCCAACAACGGCGCGAGGGCCTCCGCAGACTCGTTCCCGACCAACTGAACGCCAAGGGTCTCCCCCATGAGCGCGAGCAGGTTCACCCTTCGCCAGCGCGTTGGCGCAGGGAGCCGTTCGCGGACCCGATCTCCGAGCGCTGCGCCCACCGCCTCGAACACGGCGGCCACGATCCGCTCGACATCCTGCATGCCCGGCGTGATCCCTTCGAGCCGCGCTTGCTGATCGCGGTACCACTCGATCAGATGGAATTCCTCGCTGTGCTGGGCGCCGCGCTCGGCCGCCCGAAACACATGGGCGATCTGGAACATCGAGCCCCCGCCCCGACACAGCAGCCGCTTCATCGCCAGCTCGGGGCTGGTCGCCAACAACTTCTCGCCGCTGGCCAGCGGCTCGATCCAGGGCTCGAGCGCGACGGCGTCGACCCGGATCGAGGTGCTGACCTCGCGCAGCCCGGCCGCCCGCAGCTGCCCGCGGACGGCCGCCAGCGCGGCGTCCCAAGCGAGCACCCGGTCCCGCGTTGCGAGCCCGTCACCGGCCGCGCTGACTTCGCCTGGCATCAGATCAGCCGACTCGAAGAGGGGCGCCCTGCCCCCGTCAAACCTAGTCGTTGACGCGCTCGACGTAGGCGCCGGTCCGCGTGTCGATCTTCAGCTTGTCGCCGATCTTGATGAACAGCGGGACCTGAACCTCGTAGCCGGTCTGCAAGGTCGCGCCCTTGGTCGCGCCCGTGGCCGTGTCGCCCTTGACCCCTGGCTCGCACTGCGCGACTTCCATGGTCACGTGGCTGGGCAGCGTGAGGCCGACCGGTCGACCGTTGTAAAACAGGATGTCGACCGAGAGGTTGTCCATCAAGAACTTGGCCTCGTCGCCGGCGAGATCCGCCTGCAGCTCGACCTGCTCGTAGGTCGCGCTGTCCATGAAGGTGTAGGCGTCCCCCGTGGAGAACAAGAACTCGAACTTGCGCGACTCGACGTCGGCGTCGGTGAGCCTCTCACCGGATCGCCAGGTTCGGTCGATGACCGCGCCCGTGATCATGTTCTTGATCTTGCACTTGTAGAGGCCCTGCCCTTTGCCGGGCTTGACGAACTGAAAGTCCGTCACCACCCAGGGCTGTCCATCGATCTCCAGCTTGGAGTTCTTTTTTAGATCAGAGACGTCCATCGGCGCTGGCTGCCTAGCGCCGACGGCCGAGCGGGTCAAGCAGCCGCCATCGCCGCACCTTGGTTGCCGCGGACCCACCCGGACCAAATACTCGGTAAATCATCGTAATTAATCTAGCCCGCGCGCGGGAGGGCTGGCGCGACAGGCCGCGGTGTGGCAGGCTCGGCCAAGATTTCCAGCGAGGGTTCCCGGTAAATGCGACTGTCGACAAAAGTCCGATACGGCCTGCGAGCGCTGACCCACGTGGCCTACAGAGGGTACGCAAGCGCCCACGTCATCGCCGAGCAGCAGGCCATTCCCTCACGCTACCTCGAAGAGATCATCGGCGAGCTCCGAAAAGCCGGGTTGGTTGTGGGCAAAAGGGGTCCCCGCGGGGGCTACCGGCTCGCAAAACCCGCAGCGGAGATCGCCGTCGCCGAGGTCATCAGCGTGCTGAGCACGGCATCCACGAACGAAACCGGGCATCCCCAAGACGAGATCACCCGTCTGGTCGAGGACTCGGTCGACCAGCGGTTCGAGTCCGCGGTCGGTGAACTCAACCTCGAGCAGCTGATCGGCGAGGCCCGCGAGCGCTACCGCCGGCAAGCGGCCGACTACGTGATCTAGATTCGACCGAGGCAGAAACCATGCAGCGACCCACACTGGTCGACAACATCCTGGCCCTGATCGGCAACACGCCGCTGGTCCGCATCAACCGTCTCACCCAGGGCGACGCCGGGCCTGATCAGGCCGCGACCGTGTGGGGCAAGTGCGAGATGATGAACCCCGGCGGCTCGGTCAAAGACCGCATCGCGCTCGCCATGATCGAGGCCGCCGAGCGCGACGGCCTGATCCGCCCCGGCGAGAGCACCCTCGTCGAGCCAACCTCGGGCAACACCGGGATCGGCCTCGCGCTGGTCAGCGCGGTCAAGGGCTACCGCTTGATCCTGACCATGCCCGAGAGCATGAGCCTCGAGCGTCGCAACTTGCTCAAGGCCTACGGGGCCGAGATCGTGCTGACGCCCGAAGATCGCACGATGGAGGGCGCGGTCTCGCTGGCCGAGGAGCTGTGCAGCGCGCCGGATCACGTGATGCTGCAGCAGTTTCAGAACCCCGCGAATCCGCTGATCCACAAGCTCACGACCGGCCCCGAGATCATCGAACAGATGGAAGGGGCGAGCATCGACGGCTTCGTCGCGGGGGTCGGGACCGGTGGAACCGTGACCGGCGTGGGCTTGGCCCTGCGCGCCCACAACCCACATGTCCAGATCGTCGCGGTCGAGCCCGACAACAGCGCCGTGCTCTCAGGCGACGAGCCTGGCCCCCACAAGATCCAGGGGATCGGCGCCGGCTTCGTCCCGGATGTGCTCGACACCACGATCTACAACCGGGTCGCGCGGGTGCGTGACGACGACGCCTACCGCATGCGTCAGCGCCTGGCCCACGAAGAGGGGCTGTTGGTCGGGATCTCGGCGGGCGCGGCGATGGTCGCGGCCCTCGAGCTCGCGCGTGAGCTCGGGCCCGGCAAGAACGTGATCACCGTGCTGTGCGACACCGGGGAGCGCTACTTCAGCCTCGATGCCTTCTTCACGCCCGAGGGGGATCGACGCTGACATGCACGCGTCGCTGGCAGGGGCCCGATCGACAGGAGCGACAGCCCGAGCCAGTGGCTCGTCGGCGCAGTTCTTGGTGATCGGCGCGGGCGGGCTTGGATGCCCGGCCCTGCTCGGCCTGCTCGCAGGTGGCGCGCGCCGGATCACGATCGTAGATGACGATCTCGTGGATCTGAGCAACTTGCCCCGGCAGGTGCTGTTCAGCGCCGCGGACGTGGGCACGCACAAGGTCGACGCCGCTCGCCACGCCCTGCTTGGGCGCAGCCGCATTGAAGCGGACGCCTCACCCGCAATGGCGATCACCACGGTGCGCCAACGTCTGGTTCCCGAGGAGCTCGACGTGATCTTAAACGAGCTGACGACCGGTGCGTCTCGGCCGTGGGTCGTGCTCGAGTGCAGCGACTCGCCGGCCCTCAAGTTCGCGGTCCACGACGCCTGCCTGCGCGCGCGCCTGCGTGTCGTCATGGGTGGGGTGGTTGGCTGGCACGGACAAGCGATGGCCATCGATCCCCGCCAGCGCGACGCCGCCTGCTACCGATGCCTGTTCGAGGGCCCTCCCCCACCCGAGCTCGCGCCCGCGTGCGCGAGCGTCGGCGTCGCCGGCCCGGTCGCCGGCGCGGTCGGCCACGCGATGGCGACCCTGGCGGTCAGCCTGGCCAACGCTGACGCCCCACACGCCCCATCCCCTGCGGGCGTGTGCCTGCACTTCGATCTTCTCCACGGGAGCGTGCGGCGACTCGCGCCCAAGCCCCGACCCAACTGCGTAACTTGTTCGACCGCGGTCGAACTACACGCCAACACCCAAGCCCAAGACCGCTAGGAACACGCAACATGGCAACCGTTCGGATCCCCACCCCGCTGCGCAAGTACACCGAAGGCAAGGATGAAGTCGCTGTCTCTGGCGCCAACATCCGCGAGCTGCTCGACAACCTCGAAGGCAGCTACGCCGGTATTGGCGAGCGCATCCGCGATGACAAGGGGGCCGTGCGCCGCTTCGTCAACATCTTCGTCGCCGACGAGGACATCCGCTTTCTCGAGGGCCTCGACACCCCCGTGAAGGACGCCGATGAGGTCAGCATCATCCCAGCGATCGCGGGCGGACTCGGCTGACATGCGGTGGAGTCCGTCATGAGCGCCCGACATCTGCCCGAGGATCTGCCCGAGGGTCTGTCCGAGGATCTGGGCAGCTCGACCGAGCCGAACCCGGCTGAGCGGACGGCGGCCGAGCAGCTCGCCGCCCAGCGCCTGGTCCGGCCGGCGCGGGTCGATCGCATCACCGATCTGATCGGCCGTACGCCGCTGGTCCGGCTCCACCAGATCGAGGCGGACTGTCCCGGCGTCGAGCTGTGGGCCAAGTGCGAGTTCACCAACCCGGCCGGCTCGGTCAAGGATCGGCCGGCCCTGCGCATCATCGAAGACGCGCTCGCGCGCGGCGACCTGGCAGGCAAGCGGCTGATCGACAGCACCAGCGGCAACACTGGCATCGCCTACTCCATGGTCGGCGCCGCGCTGGGGATCCCGATCACCCTCGTCATGCCCAGCAACGTCTCGGCGCCGCGCAAGCAGGTCAGCGGCGTGTATGGCTCCGAGCTGATCTACTCGGACCCAATGGAGGGCAGCGACGGGGCGATCATGCTCGCGCGCGAGCTGATGCGCGCGCACCCGGATCGCTACTACTACCCCAACCAGTACGCCAACCTCAGCAACCCCTTGGCCCACTACCACGGGACCGCGCCCGAGATCTGGCAGCAGACCCGCGGTCGCGTGACCCACTTCGTGACGGGGATCGGGACCAGCGGCACGATCGTCGGGACCTCGCGGCGGCTCCACGAGCTCGGCCGGGCCTGCGGACGCGACGTGACCTGCGTGGCGATGCAGCCCGATGACGGCATGCACGGGCTCGAAGGCCTCAAGCACCTGCCCAGCAGCCTCGTCCCAGAGATCTACGACGAGTCGGTGCTCGACGCGACGATCTGGATGCCGACCGAAGAAGGCTGGGACATGGCCGAGCGGCTCGCCGAAGTCGAGGGGCTGTTCGTTGGCCACTCGAGCGGGGCCAACGTCGCGGCCGCGCTGCGCATCGGTCGTGAGCTGAGCTCGGCCGACACGCCGGGGGTCGTCGTGACGGTCCTGTGTGATCGCGGTGACCGCTACTTCACGCCGCTCGAGTGGGAGAAACACTATGTCTGGTGAGACGAGTGAAGACGCGACGCGGCTGCCGGCCGCGGTGGTTCAAGCGATCTATCGCCACGCGCGCGCGACGTTTCCAAACGAGTGCTGCGGCTTCGTGATCGGCAGCGGCGAGGATGCCCAGCTGATCGAGTGCGAGAACATGCAAGACCGCTATCACGCGGTCGATCCAGCCACTTACCCACGGACCGCCGCGACCGCCTACACCTTCGGCGGCAAGCACCTGCGCATGCTCGCCGACAGCCTCGACTCGGACCGGCCCGCGACGATCGTCTACCACTCGCACCCGCGCGTGGGCGCGTACTTCTCCGCCGAAGACACCCGCGCGGCCCTCAGCGCCGGGTGGCCGGTGGACTATCTGGTCGTTGACTGCCAGGACGACGAGATCCGTGAGGCGCTGCTGTTTCGCAAGCACGCGACGGATCCGGCCTTCGTGGAGATCGCCCGGTTCGACGGGGCCAAAATCTGAGTCTGGCGGATCCCGCTGGAGTACTATCGAGCCGTGCTCACGCTCGCGCTCGCGGCAGTGCTCGCCCAGGCTCCACCGGACTCGACGGCGTCCAAGAAAGACTCCTACCTGGCTGACAAACAGTCCGCGCGGGCCGGCAAGCCCGCGCGCGCCGGGCAGCGCGCCGATCAGCCGGTGTGGGCAAATAACCTTCGCACCCACGAGATCCGGGCGCTGACGGGACCTTCGGGGATCGCCGAGGATCAGCGCGGCGAAGCCGATCGCAGCGCGTTCTTTCGCTGCTGGTTCACCCATGGCCAAGGCCCGATCCCGGCGGCCCTCGTCGCCAGGATCGTCGCCACCGCCGCCCACTTCGACGTCCGCGAAGTCAGGATCATCTCTGGCTACCGCGCGCCCAAGTACAACCTGCTACTGGCAAAGAAGGGCCACGAGGTCGCCAACAACAGCCAGCACACGGAAGCCAACGCGATCGACTTCTTCTTGCCCGGCGTCGAGACCCGGGCGCTCTACGATTGGCTGCTCGGGGTTCACCCGGGCGGGGTCGGCTTCTATCCGGTCAGTGAATTCGTCCACATCGACCTTGGCCGCAAACGAACCTGGAGGGGGACCTGAGGCCCAGTTGCCTGCGGGATCTGGGCGGGCAGGCAACGCAAAGTTAGCGAGGCTCCGCCTCAGACCGTCGAGCCATGTAAGCCTCTGCATGGACATCGCCTCGGTGAGCGGGTGCGGGGTTCGATGTGCTGATCGGGCAGCGCGCACGACCCGTGAGGGTCCCTCCGGGCACGGAGGGCTCAAGACGCGAATTTGCGTTGTCATGGATCGCTGTCGACGAGGTCGGGCTGTGGCTTCGGTCGGGCACTCGCAACGCCCTCTTATTGTGCCCGGAGAGACCCTCACGGGTCTTCTGTGCGCTTCTCGTTGTTCGAGACGGCGGCTACGTGCTCGGGATCGAGGGGCGTCTTGGGGTCCAACAATGCTGGTTGCGGTGGTCATTCGAATGCTTTCGAGTGGTCGCGCAGGTGCAGCGACAGCGCTCCCCGAGCACGACGTCGACCCGGGCGCTGTCGCACGCGAGCATCCGAGCGGCGTGCAGAGCGGCGTGCAGCGGCGTGCAGCGGCGTGCAGCGGCGTGCAGCGGCGTGCAGCGGCGCATCGCCGAAAAAGCCGCCGATGACAACCCGCTCACAACCGAGCCGGGCGTGCGCAGGCGATGCTCGAGGTACGCCCGCGAAACCAGTGGATGCCAGCAGGCGTGGAAGGTGGCCCGCTCGAGTGGAGCGGTGGTTGACCCAGAACTGCCCGATCCCGAGCGCGTAGCCGCCGTCTCGAACAACGAGAAGCGCACAGAAGACCCGTGAGGGTCTCTCCGGGCACAATAAGAGGGCGTTGCGAGTGCCCGACCGAAGCCACAGCCCGACCTCGCCGACAGCGATCCATCGCAACGCAAATTCGCGTCTTGAGCCCTCCGTGCCCGGAGGGACCCTCACGGGTCGTGCGCGCTGCCCGATCAGCACATCGACCCCCGCAGACCCCAAAAGCACGACCCCCCGACTCGTGCGGCCTGTGTCGCTCACCGAAGCGACCTCCTTGCGGGGAGGGAGATCTAGGGCACTAGCGTGTTCGGAGCCCAGCCAAGAACGGGCGGTCGGCGGCCAAGAACTGATCGAGGGGCAGCTCGTCGATCTCGAAGGCCAGTACCTCGACGCCCGGCTCGGGCTGGATGAGCTCCCGCCACCCAGACGACCAGCGGCGCGCGTCGACGTGCAGGACGATCAAGATCACCTCGGGTCCGGGGGCCGGATACATGTGATGCAGGACATCCGCGACCCCGCCGATCTCCAGTTCCCGCGCCGCCGGTCCCCACTCTTCTAGGAGCTCCCGCGCCAGCGCGGCCCGTGGCCCCTCGCCCGGCTCGAGCTTCCCACCGGGCAACTCGAGCGCTCCAGCGCCATGCCTGGCCGTGGCTGGGCGGCGCTGGACCAACAGCTGCGAATGTAGCCGCACCAGCCCCGCAGCCACCACCAAGCGCTGCTGGGCCGGTTCTGCGGTCGCGGCGTCGTGGGTCGCCCGATGGCCCAGCGTAGATCCCGTCATGGGCCGATGTTGCCGGAGCCTGGACGCCGTGCAACCCAGCGCCTATCCTCGGCTTTGACTCATGCGTCTGTACGCCAGCAAAATCCCGGCGATCCTCGACTCGATCCTGCAAGCGCTCGTCGAGCCGGGTGACATCGAGACGAGTAACCGCGAGGAATTTCAGAACGACGTCGAGTCGATCCTGAAGGAGTACCTGCGACTCAACCGCGACATCTCGGAGCGGTCGAAGGACATCCTCGAGCAGCGCGGTCTCCCCTACTCGGAGCTCTTTCGGATCCGCCGGCAACAAGCCGAGCAGCTCGACTTTGGGATCGGCGACGACTCGATCGTCTGGATCGCCAACCAAATGGTCGAGCTGTTCATGCGCTCGCAGTTCGTCGACGAGATCTACGTCGACGACGCGACCTTGCGCCGCAAGATCAAAGACATCCTCCGCCGGCACATGCAGCACGACGAGGACCTCGACCGCGAGGTTCGGCGCCATCTCAAGCACCTGCAAGACGGCACCGACAGCTTCGAGATCGAGTATCAAAAGCAGCTCGATCTTGTGAAACGCAAGCATGGTCTGAGCTGATGGCCCACGTCGTCGTCTACCTTCAACGAACAACACGCGGCCCGCACCCCGGCAGCCTCGTCGCCCTGTGCCTCGCCCGCGAGGTCGCGGACGCGCGGGGGGCCTCGGTTCTGACCCTGTGCCTGGGCGACGCTGGCGGGTTCGATGATCGCCTGATCGTGGAGGCGAGCCGCTCCGGCGCCGATCAGATCGTGTTCCTCGGCCCCGAGGGGATCCAGAAGCTGTTTCGGCGCTTGTCGCCCCGTCACGTGTTCGCTCCCTACACCCGCGAGGCCGGCTCGGTGCTGGCCCAGGCCGGGATCGGTCCCATGGTTGGGCGCTGGATCGGCGGCCCTGCGGACAACCTCAGCAAGCTCGAGCCCGTGATCGGCACGGTCGCCGGTACCCTGCCCTGGCAGCAGGCGCCGCTTCAGATCGAGCCCGAGTACGAGGCCGACGTGACCCAGGTCGAGCTCGAAGATTGGCTGGTCACGGCCGCCGAGCAGGCCGCGGATCTGTCAACGACCGCCGAGCAGCCGCCGCTGATCTACCTCGACACCGTCGAAGGCGCGCTCGACCCCGCGACCAAGGCGGCGCTCGACAGCATCGGCGCGCACCCGGTCGCTGCCAACGACTACGCGAGCTACCAAGAGGGCACGCTGCTGTGGTTCGACGAATCCGGCGAGGGGCTCCCGCTGACCTTGGTCGAGCGCAGCCCCGGCTTGCGCGTGATCCTGTTGGTCGGCGAGCGGGAGATCAGCGGGCCCCTCGATCCCAGCTGGGGCTTGGCGGACTTCGTGCTGCCTGGCAAGTGGAGCGACGTGGTCGGCCAGTTCGCCGACACGCCGTGGAAGAGCACCTTCGTCTGACGCGCCAGGTCCGACGCGCTGGGTCATTCGGGCGCAGGCATGACAGCGAGGCAGCCACGCAAACGCCGAACGGAAGGCCCGCTCGCGGCCTTGCTCGGGCCGGCTGATGCGGCGCAGCACACGGTGCTGGTCGCCCGATCGGTCGCCGAAGATCCAAGCGCGTGGACGACCGCTCCCGCGTTCGCCCGCGGGCGGGTGGTCGATGACGCGCAGCTCGGGCGCGTGGTCCGAGAGCTTGGCGATCGCGTCGAGCTGGTGGCCACCCGCGAGGTGGACGCCAACTTGTTGCGGGCGCTTGGCGATCGGCTGCCGGCGCTGTTGGTCCTGACCGGCGAGGGCGATCCAACCCTGCTCGCCGAGCTGCGCCAGCGCTCGATCCGGCAGGGCACCGCGCTCCTCGGCCCCGCGGCAACGCTCCAGATCGGGGCGGGCGAGCTCGCAGACGGTCAGGCTGCGCCGATCGCCTGCGCCGCGCACCGCGATGAGCTCGCCCCCCTCTGCCAGGCGATTGGGCCGACACGCTTGGCGATCGCGCCCACCCCCAGCTGGCTGCCGCGCTGGCTCGGGGGGCCGATGCTGCTGGCCCACGATGTCGTCGGCTACGTCCCGGCCCGCGCGCTGGAGATCGGGTGGGTCGACTGGCTCGATTGGCTCGCTAGCCTGGGCCCCCGCGAGCTGCGGCAGCTGCTGGTGCCGCTCGGGGTCCCGCAGGTCGAGCTCGAACCCCACGCCGCCATGCTCGAGGCGGCGACGGTCGCCCACGCGCTCGAGCGCCTGTCTGGGCCGACCTACCCGGCGCCCCAGGTGCTGGCGCTGCTGCGCGAGGGCATCCGACTTCAGCTGAATCCACACGCGCAGGCGAACCGCGACGTCGGCCATGACCCCGACGCCGCCCGGGCGCTGTGGGACCAAGCCCGGCGGGCGCTCCCACGCATCGGCGAGCTCGTGGGGATGCAGGCGCCCGATCCGGCGCTGTCGCTGCGGGTGCCGACGGCGGCGTTCTTGGCCCAGCGCGGGCTGCTGCGGTTTCGCGCCAGCCAGGCGCTGTTGGCCAGCGAGTTCGAAGCCCCCGAGCTGCCCGAGCCCGAGCTGCTCGCGCGGGCCGACGCGGTGCTCGAGGGCGCGAGCGATGTGCTCTCGGATCAAGAGAGCAAGGTGGTGCTGCGCGGGCACGGCATCGAGGTCACCCGCCAAGCGTTCGCCAACTCGGCCAGCGGCGCCGCCAGCTTCGCCGACAAGATCGGCTACCCGGTGGTGCTCAAGGCCCTCAGCCCCGAGCTTCGCCGCAAGCGCGAGCTTGGGGCGGTCGAGCTCGACGTCGCCAACGCGGCGGCGGTCAAGCGGGCCTACGCGAACATCGTCAGCAACGTGGAAGAGCGGGCGCCGACCGTGCAGCTCGACGGGGTCGTGGTCGCCGAGATGATCGAGGCGGGGCTGGACGTGCACTGCGGGGCGCTACGCATGCAGACCGGCGCGGGGGTCGTGTTCGTTCGCGCGCTGCTCGATGTCCCGGCCGAGCCGGTGCTCGCCGTCTCACCGCTGTCGAACACCGACGCCCTGCTGCTGGCCGAGGCTGCCCTGTCGGCCGTTCCGCTGCCTGCCCGGCGCCGCGCCAGCGACCCAGACGTGAACGTGCTCGCCGGGTTGCTGCTGCGGATCGACGGGCTGTTCCGGCACACCGGGGAGCGCTTGTTGTCGATCGACCTGAGCCCGGCGCGCCTCGTGGACTCGGATCGTCAGTACGTCACGCTGGACGCCCGGATCGTGCAGCGGCCCCACCTCGAGGGACGCTAAGAGTCGTCCCCGGCGGCGAGGAGCTCGCGGGCGCGCGCGAGCAGGGCGTCCTTGCTGTTGCGGCTTGGGTCCTCGATCACGGCGTCGAGGAGTTGGGCGAGCAGTACGCCCAGCTGTGGGCCGGGCGTTGCGATGCCGGCGGAGATCAGGTCGGCGCCCTTGATCGCGAGTTGCTTGGTGGTGAGGGCGGCACCCTCGAGGGCGGCCTGAACGGCGGCGATGGTCTGCGCGTCGAGCTCGAGCAAGGCGCACGCGTCGTCGAGGTAGGTGGCATCGAGCTCAGCCACGATCTTTCGGACGACGGGGGCGCGGGCGTCGTCGGGAAGCTCGACGGCGAGCGCGAGCTCGTCCACCAGCTCACTGGTGAGCCGCAGCAGCAGTGTCCGCTCGTCGTTGCTGGGGCGCAGCGCGTCAATGATGATCTCGACCTGCTCGCGATCGTAGCGGACGGGCCACAGCAACCTGGCCAGGCGCAGCATCGGTCGCGCGGGGAGTCGATCGCAGGCATCGATCGCGTGGTCGCGGGCGACGGGCTCGAGCGGGGCGAGCACGCGATCCCACAGGCCGGTGCTGGCCATGGGCTGCAGGCCCAACGAGGGTCGAGCTGCCGCGAGCAGCTTGATGAGCTCGACGCGGACCCGCTCGCGGCTGACCTTGTCGAACACACTGAGGGCGCCAGCGATCGCGGCTTCGGTCTCGGGCGCCAGGCGAAAGCCCATCGCGGCGGCGAACCGGACCGCGCGCATGGTCCGGAGGCCATCCTCGGCGAAGCGCGTGGCCGGATCGCCGACGGCCCGGATCAGGCCGGCGCGCAGATCTTCGAGGCCGCCGAACGCGTCGGTGAGCACCGCTTCGAGCGGGTCCCAAGCGAACGCGTTGATCGTCAGGTCGCGTCGCGCGAGGTCGTCCTCGAGCGCGCGCAAGAACACGACCTCGCTCGGGCGCCGACCATCGTGGTAGACGCCCTCGCCGCGAAAGGTCGTCAGCTCCACGGCGTGGCGCTGCTCGCCAGAGCCCGACAGCACGGTGACCGTGCCGTGCTCGATCCCCGTCGGGATCGTGCGCGGGAACAGCTCGATGACTTCTTGCGGGGTGGCGTCGCTGGCCACGTCCCAGTCCCCTCCGTTGGCGCCAAGCAGCGCGTCACGGACCGCGCCGCCGACGACGACGCCGTGAAATCCGGCCCGGGCGAGCGTCTCGAGCACGGTCATGATCGCCGCCGGGATCACGACGGCCCGCATCCGCGCGCGCGCTTCGTCGTGGTCTGCCGGTGCTGTCTGGCGCTCGCTGGTGGTCATTGGCGGGATAGTAGGTTGTTTTCAGCCCGCGCGAGGGGGCGCGCCCGCTTGCGGGTAGCCATGATCTTTTTCAGCTCGAGCGAAGTTGTCGCTCGAGCTGAAAACGGGTCGGTCTGGACCAACCTAGAACGAGTAGAGCAAGCTGGCCCCGCCGAACACGCCGACGTGATCGGTGATCTCGAAGCCGAAGCCGGGTCCCGACATGTCGCCGGGCTCGAAGCGACCGTTCGAGCCGAAGCCGGGGTTGCTGTCGCCTGGATCCGGGGGCATCTCGGTTGGACCCTGCAGGCGCGAGCCCGGGTTCCAGCGGAACGCGGCGCCAAACTCCGGGGCGATCGAGAAGTTCTCGCCAAGGTTGAGCATCAGGATCAGCGGGATCTCGGCCGTCAGCTGAAGCGGATCGTCGAGGTTGTTGCCGATGTCCGTGCCGTTGACATAGTGCTGAAACCCGAGCCGGCCGCCGATCCCAAAGTCAGCCTGGAACGGCCAGTTGCCGGCGGGCTTGCCAAGGATCCAGTACACACCCTCGAGGCTCGAGCCGATGTACGCGAGCGTGCGGGTGTTCTTTGTGCACGAGGCGTCCTTCTGGTCGGTCCCGCAGTCGATCGGATCGCCCGTGAAGTCCGGCTCCCGGTAGCTGAAAGTTGCGACGCCAAGGTTGAGGCCAATGTGGAAGTGATCGGTGAGGTAGTAGCGGACGTTGATGCCGGTCAGCCCCGCGAGGGTTCGCGCGGCGCCAAGGGAGAGTCGGCCGCCTTTGACAAGGCGATCGACGCCGAGCTCGGCCGAAGCGGCGACCTCGTTCTCGAGCGTGATGGGATCGGATGACTCGACCTGCTCGACAGTCTCGACCGCGCCCTGGGCGTCGGTCGCTTCTGCCGCCGCCTCGCTCGCCGGAGCTTCGCCGGCCAGCGCAATGGACGAGATCGAGAGCGCAGCCAGGGCGCACGCGGGAGCGATCAGCTTGTGCAGCATGGGATGCATCTAACCGGGCCTCGCGCCCGGCGGCAAGCCCGGCGACGCAGCTTGTGTGCCTCGCAGTCACCAAGATCACCGTCGGGTCCAACACCTGGCGCAAAAGCTGTTGCATCATGCGAGCGGTGAGCCTGCCCCCTGCCCCATCGCCTGAGCCCGGGCTCGAGATCGACGAGCTCGAGCACCAGGCCCTGGACCTGCTCGATGAACTTCGCTTGGGTGCAGCTTGGATCGCCGCCCAACCGGCTCAGGACGAGGTTCTGCCAGCTGCGGGAGACGGGACCGGGGAGCCGGGATCGGGCTTGGGTGGCGGGGCGCTCGAGGCTGCGATCGTCGATGCCGGCGAGGAACCAGACAGGGTGGCCAGGGCCGAGCCGATCGTGGCGGCGCTGCTCATGCGGCTTGTCACTGAGATCGCGGCGAAGCTGATCGTCGCAGCGCAGGCGCTCGCACAGTCCGAGTCGCGGGGGGAGCTGCGCTCCGACGCGCTCGCCCGGGTCTTGGCGCTACTGAACGAAAGTCCGCAGCTGAGCCCCGCGATCGCCCCGGCGGTCGAGACCACGGGGATGATCCTGGGGCTCGACCGAGCCTCGATCGCCTGGGCGATCTCGATCAGTCTGGGCGAGCGCGCCGACGCGGCGGCCCCCGCCGAGCTGCGGGCTTGTTCGAAGGCGATCGCCGAGCGGCTGCAGGCCGCCCACCCGGGTGGTTCGGGCGCTGGTTCGAGCGCGATCCCAACCGCGCTGCGGGTGTTTCGAAGCGCAGCCGTGGCCGCGGCCGGGCCTTCGATCCGCGCGCGGCTGCTCGCCGCCGAGCACACCGAGCTGCTCCCGCTCGCAGCCCAGCTCGTCGAGCTCCACCGCGATCCCGCCGCGCTCGTCGCTGCGTTCGACGCCGCCCGAGCCACGCTCGTGCAGGACAGCGGTGAGGCCGATGAGCCCGCGACCGACGGCCCCAAGCGGCGCTTTACCTTTGTTCACGTGATCCTGGCGCTCATCGTGCTGGGGCTGACGCTTTGGCACTACCTGTGGCGCTGAGCGCTGAGGCGCTGAGCGCCTCGAGCCACAGCAACACCAGCGCGACCCACAGGCTGGTCGCCAGCGCGAGGTGGACCAGCTGCATCCAGCCCGGCGCCGAGAGCATGATGTTGACGACCCCCGCGCACAGCTGCGCGACCACGAGGCCAGCCACGATGTTGGCGACCCGTCGCACGCTTGGCGACCCGGGCACACCCGGCAGCGCGATCGCCAGCCACAGCAAGTACAGCCCAACGCCGCACGCGAGCAGCGGATGCACGATCCGCATGCGCTGCAAGAAGTGGCCGGTCGTCGTGCCGTCTGCCGCACCATTCACTGGATAGAGCGTGTCGCCCAGCGCCGTGACGGCGCCGCTCATCGAGACCAGCAACACGGCCACGAGGGCGCCAGTCAGCAACCACCAACGCCCCCCGTGCCGGCTTGGGGACAGCACATCCAAGCGTCGGGGCCCCGCGTCGACGCCGGCCCACGCGGCCGCCCCGAGCGCGCCCATCAGCAGGCAGGTGTTGGTCAGGTGGATCGCCATGACCACGGCCCGGGCGACCGAGTCGTCGTCTTCGACCAGCCCGAACGCGACCAGCCCGGCGCCAAGCAGGGCTTCGACGAGCAAGAACACGACCGCCAACACGGTCCCGGACCGGGCCGGGTGCGGACGCGGAAACCGACGCAGCGCCCACGCCATCAGGCCGCCCGCGAACACCAACGACAGGCCCGAGGTCACCCGGTGGGTCAGCTCGATCATCGTCTCGGCGCTCTGCGGCCGGTGCACGACCTCGCCGTGGCAGGTTGGCCAGTGTTGGCCACAGCCCGCGCCCGATCCGGTGATCCGCACCCACGCCCCGAACACGATCACCGCCAGGGTGTAGGCGAGCACGACCCACGCCACGCGAGAGAAGCTCGAGCCGGCGGGGTGTTCGGAAGCTGTGGGCATGGTCACCAGTCGTTGCGAAACGGGAGCAGGTGCTCGCGCAGGTGGCGGAACACGGCCGCGGTCGCCCGCACGTCGGCAGCGTTGTAGGCCGCAATCGCCTCGATGTCACCGCGCGCGTAGGTCGGCGCGACCATGGAGCCATCGAGCTCGCCCTTGGGGCTCTCGACCCCGAGCGCCCAGCAGATCACGTCGAGCGAGGCGCCGCCGAGGCTGGACCGACCGTGGCCCAGGACCCGATACAAATCCAGGTGCGGGCGCAGCGAGAACGGGCTGGACACCAGATCGACGCGGGCGGGCACCCCAAGGATCAAGCTGCGGGTGACCAAGAACGGGACGTCGAAGCCGCGCCCGTTGAAGCTGACCACCAGCTCGGCGGCGTCGGCGAGGTGCCAGAAGCTGCGGAGCAGCTCGGCCTCGGTCATGGCCCGGACGCCGTCGGGCAGCGGGTCCTGCTCGCGGCCCTGCGGCGGCACGACCAAGGTCGTGACGGTGTCGGTGTCGGTGTCGGCGTCGCCGAACGCGAGCGAGACGACCTTGCCGTAGTAGGGCGAGAGGCTCATGACCTTGCCGGCGTCGCCGTCGTTGCGCTCGGCGGCGCGCGAGACCGCCTTGGTCACGGCCTCGGGGACGGCGCCGAGATCGATCGCGGGCACGGTCTCGATGTCGAACACCAGCGTCTCGCAGCGCAGGCCCTCGACCAGCTCCCAGCCGGGGCCCCAGATTGCTTCGGGCTGGCATGGATCGTCTTGGTCGACGACCCGGATCCGGGTGACGGTGAGCTGCAGGGCGTCGCGGTAGCTGGCGACGGTGAACAGCAGCTTGACGATCGCGCCTGGCTTGACGGCCGTGGCCGGATCGCCGGGTGGGTCCGCGACGGTGGCCTCTTTGTAGGCCCGGGTGTCGCCCCAGATCTTGCCCGCGAGCTTCGCGGTGGCGTCGGTGACCACCAGATCGTAGTAGCCGTCGCCCGAGCGGCTCAGGCCGTGACGGATGCTGCGGACCGCGACGAAGGCGGTCGCTACCGTGCCCACCGGGAGCTCGTGGACGTCGACGAGGCGCTGGACGTGTGGAGGGGCGGCGGTCATCGGAGCGGGACACTGTACCTTAGCTTTTTTAGACCCCCACAGCCGGCTTCGCACTTCGCGGGTCACTCGCTTCGCTCGCTCCCAGGGGGCTGGCTGTTCGCATCCGCATGTGTGGCCCCCTCCAAGGGGGCTTTTTTCTAGACCCCACAGGCGGCTTCGCACTTCTTTAGACCCCCACAGCCGGCTTCGCACTTCGCGGGTCACTCGCTTCGCTCGCTCCCAGGGGGCTGGCTGTTCGCATCCGCATGTGTGGCCCCCTCCAAGGGGGCTTTTTTCTAGACCCCACAGGCGGCTTCGCACTTCTTTAGACCCCCCACAGCCGGCTTCGCACTTCGCGGGTCACTCGCTTCGCTCGCTCCTAGGGGGCTGGCTGTTCGCATCTGCGTGTGTGGCCCCCTCCAAGGGGGCTTTTTTAGAGACCCACAGCCGGCTTCGCACTTCGCGGGTCACTCGCTTCGCTCGCTCCCAGGGGGCTGACTGGTCGTATCCGCATGTGTGGCCCCCTCCAAGGGGGCTTTTTGAGACTCGGTCGTCACCTTCGCGCTTTGCTGCCTTCGCGCTTCGCTGCATTCAGCGCTTCGCTACCTTCGCGCGCGCGGCTGCGGGTCATTTGGCGTTGTGTGGGGTGGCGGGCGGTTGGATACTTGCTTGGTGCGAGCTTCTTCGGGGTTGGTAGTCGGGGGCTTGGGGGCCGCCGCGATCGTGTTGTTGGGGTGTCGGGCCGAGCCGGTGGTGGTCGAGCCGGACGCGGCGGCTGTGGGTGTTGACCCGGCGACCGAGGTCGAGCGCCCGGGCGAGTGGGTGGTGGACTACGGTGATCAGACGCTGCTCGTGCACGCTGATCCGGCGCTCGGTGGGGAGGTCGAGCGGCTGCTCTTGCTGTTTGGGGATCTGCTGGCGGAGTCCGTGCCGATCACCGAACAGACGCGCCTGCCGATCGGCTGGACGACGCTGAGCTTTGTTGCGGATCACGGTCGGTTGGTCGTCGAAGAGCCGGACTACCCCAACGATCCCGAGGCCAACACGCGGCCGGACGTCTCGGCCTCGCTGGCGACCTTGGCCCGACAGCGGGCGGTGCTGCAGCAAGCGGGCGTCGCCGGTGAGGCGATCGACTTTGATCAGCACGTGCTGACGATCACCGGGGTGCTCGAGCGCGACGAGCTGATGCTGGTTCGGGTCGAGAGCCCCGGCGGGCGCATGACGGGCTGGCGCCTGACCCCGGCCGAGGGGATCGAGGAAGCCGACGAAGTGGAGTCGCTGCCGGTTCACGTGATCTTCAACGCGCGACCGGAGCTGCTCGACGCGATGCTGCTGCCGGCGGGGTTTCTGGCCCTGTTTGCTGGCGGGCGGCTGACGACGATCGTCAATGAAGCCAACGAGATCGTGTGGGACTGGGCGAGCGATGGAGATCTGCCACGCGATCGCGCGAGCGATCTTGGCTCGTCGATCGGCGGCGGGGAGTTCGTACCGCGGCCGCGGCCGCGTCCGCTGCTCGAGCCGCTAGATTGAGCCGCGCCCGCGCTGACAAAAGCAGCGAGATCGTCTCCGGATCGTCTCGGTGTTGATCTCGCGATTCGTGTCACTCACTCGCAACAGTGCATGGCGAGATCACGCGGTAGATCGCTGAGGCGATCCACGACTTCGATGCGATCATCGCGAGATCGCAACCGGCTCGAGCCGCACGGCGAGCCGACTAGATCGTCGCCAGGGTCGCCTCGTCGGCGCAGCACGACGATCGCGGCGCGAACGTGGCGAACCTTCGGCGAGTCGATCAGGCGTGTTGCAGATCTTGGCCGAATACGCCAGAAACTGGACTGCATCGATCTGATCGCTAACGTGCCACCCATGCTCCTCGCGCTCGCAGGCTTAAAGGGTGGGACCGGACGAACGACGCTCGCCGTGGCTCTCGCTGCCGAGGCGCGCGCACGTGGTCGCCGGACCCTGCTCGTCGACCTCGACCCCCGTGGCGATGCCCACGCTTGGTCGCTGAGCGCTAATTCGTCGGCTCCGACCACGCTGCGGCTCCCCGGCGCCAGTCCAGGCCAAGCCGAGCGGCTGCGCGGGCTGGCGTTTGGGCACGATCTGACGGTGATCGACACCCCGAGCGATCCCGAAGTGCTGGGCGTGGTCGCGGAGATCGCCGAGCTGATGCTGGTCCCCTGCCGGCCGAGCCCAATGGACGCGTGGGCCGCCGTCGACACCGTCGAGACCTGCCTGCGCAGCCGCAGCCCGCACAACTTCCGCATGCAGATCGCCGTGGTGCCGAACGCCGTCGAGCTTCGCTCCACGATCGGGGCGGCGCTGCCCCATGATCTGCGCGCGCTCGGGCTGCCCGTGCTCGAGTGCGCCGTGGCCCGCCGGGTTGCCCACCAAGAAGCGATGGCCCACGGCTCGACCGCCAGCCTCGACGCGCCCGCGAGCGCGGCGGCGCGCGACATCAACGAGCTGTTGGATGCGATCGAGGCGCTGCAGGCCCGCTACGGCGACATCCGCCACCTACATCATTAGCCTTAAACCCCCACATACACCTCAAACTTCGCCGACGGCAGCCGCTTCGCGTCTGGTCGCTTCGCTCCTCGGGGCCGTTTGTTCGCGGTTGCATGTGTGGCCCCCTAAAAGGGGGCTCGGGGTGCTGGAGACCGTTGTCGCGTTTGGTGTTGGAGACCGTTGTTGCGCTTGGGGCTGTCGACCGTTGTTGCGCTGGGGCTGTCGACCGTTGTTGCGTTTGGTGTTGGAGACCGTTGTTGCGTTTGGGGCTGTCGACCTTCGTTGCGCTTGGGGCTGTCGACCTTTGTTGCGCTTGGGGCTGTCGACCGTTGTTGCGCTTGGGCTGTCGACCTTCGTTGCGCTTGGGGCTGTCGACCTTCGTTGCGCTTGGGTGGGGCTTGGCTAGGTGCTGCGGGGGGCGACGACGCGGACGCGGCTGCGGCCCGAGGCGATGGTCTCGACGCGGATCTCGACGCCGATGCGCTCGGCGAGGCCGGGGACGTGGGAGATGACGCCGATCTGGCGGCCTTCGGCCTGGAGGGCGTCGAGGGTGCTGACCGCGACGTCGAGGCTGTGGGCGTCGAGGCTGCCGAAGCCCTCGTCGATGAACAGCGAGTCGATCCGGCAGTCGTCGGCGGACAGGCTGGCCAGGGCCAGGGCCAGGGCCAGCGAGACCAGGAATTTTTCGCCGCCCGAGAGGCCCCGGATGCTGCGGACCTCGTCGCCTAGATCGTGATCGACGAGCTGCAATTCGAGATCGTGGTTGGGCACACGGCCGAGCGCGTAGCGAGGCTTGAGGTCCCGCAGCTGGGCGTTGGCCTGGGTCAGCAGCAGCTCGAGCGTGAGGCTCTGGGCGAACTTCTGGAATTTGTCCCCGCTGGCGCTGCCGATCGCGTCGCGTAGGCGGCCCCAGACCCGGGCGGTGTGCTCGAGCTCGCGCAGCCGCGGGGCGAGCTGCTCGGCGAGCGAGCGATCTTCACGATCGCGGCGCAGCTGGTGCTCGAGCTCGAACAGCTGGCGACGCAGCTGCTCGTCGCGGGTGTCGAGCTGGTTTCGTTGCAGCTGGGCCCGCTCGCGGTCGAGCGGCGGTGGGCCCTCGTCGGCGTGGGCGGCCACGACCCGCTCACGCTCACCGACGATCGCCCGGCGGCGCTCGAGCTCGGCGCGGGCCTGCTCGACGCCGCTGCGGGTGCGGGCGGTCCAGCCATCGGCCCACAGCTCCTCGCGCGCGAGCAGCTGCTCGAGGGTGGTTGGATCCACGCCAGCCTCGGCGAGCGCCGCGTCGACGTTGACCTGGGCCTCGTCGCTGCGGCCACGCAGGGCAGCGACCTGCTCGGTCAGGGTGTGGGCCCGGGTCCGTTGGGCTTGCAGCTCGCGCTCGACCTTGGCGCGGGCGTCCTTGCTGGTCTCTCGATCTTGGCTGGCGAGCTCGACGCTGGCCTCGAGCTCGCGCACGACCTCGGCCGCCGGCCGGCCCTCGAGCAGCGTGGCGCGCTCGGAACGGAGCCGGGTCAGCAGCTCGTCGAGCTCGCGTAGCTCGAGCTCGAGCGCCTCGCAGGTCTCGGCGCGGGCCTGCCGTTGCGAGCTCAGCTCGGCGCGCCGGGTCTCGAGCGCGCGCTGGCCCTCCGCGGCTTGTTCACAAGCCTGGCGCTGGGCGGAGAAGGCCTTGGCGCCCGCGTCGAGCTGCGCGAGCAGGCCCTGCCCTGCCTGGGCCAGGCGGGCGCGAAAATTTACCGCGAGCTCGTGGCGCCCTCCATGCTCGAGCTTGGCCAATTCCACGTCCGGCACGGGGTCTGCGGGCGCGCCGGCCCGTGCGTGCTCGAGCTCGGCCGGGCTTGCGTCGTCGTGCAAGGCTGCGAGCGCGGCTGGGCCGACGTCTTCGAGCTCGGGCCAGCTCGCGTCGAGGTCGGCGTCGAGTTGGCGGCCTCGCGCGTGGGCCTCGTCGAGCTCCCGAACCACGACGTCGAGCTCGCGCTCGCTGGCCTCCACGCGCGCGCGTCGATCTTCGTAGACCCGCTCGGCCTCTTCGCGGCGGGCTTGGCGATCACGCTGGCGATCGAGCAAGTTCTCGACCTCGGCGCGCTGACTGGCGAGCGCGCGCGATCGCAGCTCGAGTTCCTCGTGGATCGACCACAGCGCGGTCCCAAGATCGGGGCTGTCGAGCCGCTCGGGCAGGACCAGCTCCCCGCCCGCTTCGCTGCGTGGCACCGCGAGCAGCGACAATTGCGGATCGGGGGCCGGCGCTGGCTCGTCCGCGACGGGATCGTGCGCCGGGCCGTCTAGCCCGTGTTCGGCGGCCGGCAGCAGCGGACCCGCAGCCAGCCCGTCACGCCAGGCTTCTTGCAGCGCGGCGTGGTCACGGGCGAGCTCGCTCGTGCGTCGGGCGATCGCGGCCACGCGGGTCGCGGCGATCTGCTCGCGGCCAAGCTGCTCGCCCTGCTCGCGCTGCAGCTCATCGCGCGAGTCCATCAGCGCCTGTACGCGCGCGCGCTGGTCAGCCACGACCGCGTCGACCGGCCCTTGCTCGTCTGCGGCCGGATGTTCGTGTGAGCCACACAGCGGGCACGCCTCGCCAGGCCGCAGGTCCGCGCGATGCTGGACCAGATCGCGGACCGCCTCGAGCTGCCGCAGGCCGCGTTGGGCCTCCGCGAAGCCCTGCTCGGTCTGGGCGAGGGCCGCCTCGACGCGCCGCCGCTGCGCGGCTCGATGATCGCGCTCGAGCACTTGCTCGGCCCGCTCGACGCCAAGCGCGGCCTGCGTGATCGCCAGTCGCTCGTAGCGCTCGTGAACGGCCCGCAGCACCGAATGACGATCGCGGCACAGATCCAGCGCGGCCTGCCGATGGCGCAGCTGGGCGAGCGCTGGGTGGGCGTCGAGGTCACGCTCGACCTTTTGCAGCCGCGTCCGCGCCTGATTGCGCTGCTTGCGGGCACTGGCGTGCTCGCGCTTGGCCTCCGCCTGTTCTCGCTCGCAGCGCTCGCGGCGTGGGCCCAGCTCGGCGACGCGCTGGGCCACGGCGGCCCGGGCCTCGAGCCAGCGCAGCTGCTGCTGCAACAGTGATCGATAGTGGGGCCAGTGCTCGGCCAGCGGCGCGAGGGCCTGGTGCCGCTCGAGCCAGCTGCGGGCGCCCGCGAGCCTGGCCTCGGCCTGGGCGATCCCAGCTTGGATCTGCTCGAGCTGCGCGTCGCTGGCCGCGACCCCCGAGCGAGCGAGCTCGAGCTTGCTGGCCACGCGCGGCCGATCGCTGCCAGCCGTGGCGATCTTGGTGTCGAGCTGGCGGGCGCGATCGACCTCGCCGCCCTCCCCCATCAACCGCCGCCTGCGTTCACGGGCGCGGGCCAGCTGCTGCTCGTGACGCTCGAGCGTGGCCGCGAGCTCGGCCAGCTGCGAGACGATCAGGGGAAGCTCGCCGGTCACGAACGCGAGGTCGCGCTCGCACGCCTCGAGCTCCCCTGCCCGTCGCTCGCGGGTCAGCAGCCGCTCGCGAACCGCGGCGACCCGCTCGACCCGAGCGAGCAGCGCCTCGGTCTGGGCGAGCTCGGCCTGGCCCCGATCGAGCTCGGCCAAGCTCGTGCGCGCAGCCGTGAGCGCCTGGGCGAGCTCGTCCGCGCGCTGGTACCAGCGCAGCGCGGCGTCGGCAGCGATCCGCTCCTGCTCGAGCCCCGCGCGCTGGGTGCCCGTCCGCGCGGCTTCGGCCTCGAGCTCGCGGCGGCGCGGTTCGGGCAAGATCCGCAGTTGCTCGCGCTCGCGGGCGACAAGATCGAGCTCGCGCTCGGCTTGCTTGGCCCGCTCGAACGCGCCCCGCCCAAGCTCGCGGTACAGCCACGTCCCCGTCATCCGCTCGAGCAGCTCGGCCCGCTCGCCGCCGCTGGCCTCGAGGAACGCCGCGAACTCGCCCTGGGCCAGCAGCACCGAGCGACGAAACTGATCGAAGTCGAGGCCAAGCCGGGCCTCGATCGCCGCGAGCGTGTCGCCCTTGCGGTCCGCCGCGATCACGCGACCATCCACGGGATCGATCAGCTGCATCTGCTGGTGCTGCAGCCGCCCATCCGCGCGGCCGCGGGCCCGCCGAAGCTCCCAGCGGGCCCGCCAGCGCCGATCATCGATGCCCAGGAAGTCGACCTCGGCCCAGCCCTCGGTCGCGCCGTGGCGGAGGATCCCGCGGACATCGGTGGCCCGCACGCCCGCGCTGGGATCGTCGCCCGGGCTGGCGATGACGACCCCGCCGCGATTGGCGAAGCGCGGGGTCCGATCGAACAGCGCCAGGCACATCGCGTCGAGCAGCGTGGTCTTGCCCGCGCCAGTCGGACCCGTGATCGCGATCAGCCCTGCGTGCTGCAGCGGCGGCGCGGCGAAGTCGACCTCGAAGTGGCCGGCCAGGCTCGCTAGGTTCTTGCCGCGAACGGCGAGGATCCTCATGGTGCCCGCTCGTCTGGTTGCGGGTTTGGCTGAGGGTCTGGCTGCGGGTCTGGCTGCGGGTCTGGCCCCGGCTGGGGCGGCGCCATCACGAGCGGCCCGAGCTGGGCCTCGCTCGCGTCGCCCCGCTCGACCGCTTCGCGCAGCTCGTGAAACGCGGCGAGCAGCTCGGCGTCCGGCGGCGATCCGTAGCCGCGCTCGTAGCAGTCGACGAACACTTGCTGCGGATCGATTCGCTCGAGCTCGCGCCGGTTCGGAAAGTCCGCGAGGCTGCCCCCCACGCCCACGTGCTCCACCGTGATCTTGAGCAGCCGCACCGGCCGCGAGCGCAGCGCCCGATCCACGCGGGTCCGCAGATCCGGCTGCGGCTCGTCGAGCGCCACGCGGACCTCCAACCACGGCCAGCGCTCGCGCTCGAGGCCGGCGTCCAAGCTCATGTTCTTCAGCTCGAACAGCACGTCATCGAGGGGCCTGGGCTGCTCGGCGGGGACCCGCAAGACCTCGACCGATCGGGGGATCGGCACGGTCTGGCAGACGGCGAGCTCGGCTCCGTCGAAGCTGGCGAGCAGCACTTGGTGCGGGTAGTCGGCCTCGGTCAGCGACAGCGGGATCGGCGAGCCGCAGTAGCGGACCAGCTCCGACTGCTCGACGGCTTGCGCCAGATGCAGGTGGCCAAGCCCGACGTAGCTCCAATCGGCGAAGATCGAGCGAGGGATCGCGTGTTGATTCCCGCCCAAGATCTTGCGCTCGCTGAGCTCCGAGACCGCGGTGCCACGCATGTACAGGTGACCCGCAGCGATCAACGCGTGATCGCTCGAGGCGCGCGCGCGCGTGGCCTCGAGCAGCTCTGCGTAGATCGCCGCGACGCCGTCTATCAATGGATCACGCGATGGATCTCGTGCGTCACTGGCAATCTGGTCAGGGTCATCTGGATCCGGATCGGGCGCTCGGGCCGGAAGATCCGACACGCGCAAGAACGGCACCGCGGCCAGCCATGCCGCGACCTCGCCGGACGCGTCGCGCAGCGGGAACAGCAGGCGATCGTGATCCAAGCTGCCGTCGTGCTCGTGGCGAGGGAGCGCGCCAACCACGTGGATGTCGGCGAAGCCCAGCAGCGGGCGCATCGCGTCGAGCCGCAGCGCCGAGTCATGGTTGCCGGCGATCACCACGATATCCAGCTTGGGCAGGCGACGCCGCGCCGCGGCCAGAAACTCGCCAAAATCACTCAGCGCCGTCGCCGAAGGGTTGGCGGTCTCGAACACGTCACCGGCGATCAGCAGCGCGTCGGCCCGAGCGTCAACGAGCGCGTCGAGCAACCAGGCCAAGAAGCGCTGGTGTTCAAACCGACGATCTCGACCGTGGAGCGTGTGGCCGAGGTGCCAGTCGCTGGTGTGGAGCAGCCGGAGCATGAAGACGCGGACACACGTGCGGGCGCGGGCTCAGTTTGTGGTCCGCGCGGGCGCTCAGCGTAGTGGACCCTTGGGCTGCAGCGAACCCTGCACGGCGCCCTGGTCTAAACGGGACAACGAAGACCCAAGCGCGCCCGCGCGCCGAGACCGGACGGGCTGGCGAGAACCGCAAAACATATGAGATCTCAGGCACTTACCCTGCAATGACCACAGCTTTGCCTGAACCTGAGCGGGCCGGTGGACAACCGCCGCCAACTGTCGACAATGCACAATGCACCGCGAGTCTCGCCGCCCGCTCACGCTCCTGACGATCTGTATCGCGCTGACCTCGCTGCCCACGGCTTGCGCCGACAAGCCCGCCGACGAGGCGGCTTCGGACACCGCGCCAACCAGCGACAGCGACAGCGACAGCACGGACACCGGGACCGACACCGAGGGGACCGCGTGCCAAGCCGAGACGGCGCTCGAGCTCGCCGAGTGTGTCGAGCGCGATCGCTACATCGCCGACCTCGAGTTCATCGCCCAGCCACGCGACCCTGGATCCGCGCACTGGCAGGAAGTTCAGGACCTCTGCTTCGATCGCTTCACCGAGTACGGCTTCGACGTCGAGCTGCACAGCTACGCGACCGGGGTCAACGTGATCGGCACCAAGCTCGGGACCGAGACCCCCGAGCAGCGGATCCTCGTCGCCGGCCACTATGATCACATCCCCGGCTGCAACGGCGCCGACGACAACGCCAGCGGCACCGCGGCCACGCTCGAGGCTGCGCGGGTCCTGTCCGCCCGCGACTACCCGCGGACCCTCGTCGTCGCCTGCTGGGACGAAGAGGAGCTCGGGCTGCTCGGCGCCGAGGCCTACGCGGCTGAACAGGTGATCGGCGCCGACGGTGAGCTCCTGTTCAACTGGAACTTCGAGATGATCGGCTTCACCGACGACGCGCCCGACAGCCAGACCGTGCCCGACGGGTTCGAGCTCTTGTTCCCCGATCAGGTCGAAGAGCTCGAGGCCAATCAGTACCGCGGCGACTTCATCGCCGTGATCGTTGACGAGGACGGCGCGGCGATGGTCCAGCCGTTCATGAGCTACGCCGAGGCCTTCGCGCTGTCCGCGGTGTTGTTGCCGGTCCCGGCTGATCTCAAGAACTCGCCGCTGCTCGCGGATCTGCGCCGCTCGGACCACGCCGCGTTCTGGGAGATCGACGTGCCCGCGGTGATGCTGACCGACACCTCGGAATTCCGCTACGCGAACTACCACTGCGCCACGGGCGAGGACGCGGTCGAGCTGCTCGATCACGACTTCTCGGCCAAGGTCATCTCCGCAGCCGTCGGCGCCGCCGCCGAGTCACTGGGGTTGTAGATGCGGGCCCGTCACTACCCCACCGTGTTGCTGGTCGCAGCGTTGGTTGGATGCTCCGGCGCGACCCCGCCAGCCAACGACCCCGATCCGACGCCGCCTGCCCTGCCCGACCTCGTTCAGGCTTGCAGCGGCACCGCGATCGACCTGCGCTGGATCTCCGACAACCTCGAGGCGTGCCCAGGCGAAGCCGGCACGTGGGTCTCGGAGCTGCCCGAGCGGGCCCTGGCCTTTCGCATCGAGCCGGCCGCGCCCCGGATCACGTCTGGGCAGACGGCCTTCGTCGACTACGTGCTCACGAACGCTTCGGACGATCCGGTCGCCGTCGAGTTCGGGCTGTTTTGCACGGTGCGCGGCACGACGACGACGATCCTGAGCACGGGCGGCGACCCAGTCGATATCGTGCGCTGCGGAGGTGGGGGCGGCTGTGGCAACGGTGGAACCGTGATCCCGCTGGAACCAGGCAGCGACGCACGCGTTCGGGTCGAGGTCTCCGCGGTCCGAAACATCCAAGACGAAGACTGCACGAATCTGCCGGCCGAGCCGCTCGAGCCGGGCAATTATCAGCTTCGGATCGATCTTGGCGACGAGTTTCCGGTGCTCGAGGTCCCGCTGGTCGTCGACTCTGGGTCCCCGTAGGCCGCGGGCAGCCGGGGTCTAAAACCTGCTGAAGAGGCCGAGCTGCGCCCCGCCGCGGATCGGCCCAAAGATCGGCGTGAGGTGCAGGCGGGCCGTCGGGTTGCTCGTGTCTTGGCGCCACGTCGTGAAGCGCTTGCTTCGGGTCGCTCCAATCCCCATCAGCGTGGCCCCGACGACAAACGAGCCTATGCCAATTCCAAGCGCCGCCTCGGGTGCGGGCAGTGAGTAGTCCCAGGGGAATTGAACGCCGAATTCCTGGCTTTGCCAGAGCGTGGCCCCGCCGACGGCGAGGATGGTCCCGCCGATCATCAACACGCACGCGGGCGCCACCAAGCCAAGGCCCTGCCGCGGGATCGACTCGGTCTGGCCACTGTTTTCAGCTCGGGCGAGGGCTTCTCGCCCGTTTGCGGACACCTTCCTAGACTGGTTCACCCTGGGCAGCGAACTCTCCCACTCGCGATAAGAACGCAGCTTCCGACGACCAACCACAATCAGCACGCTGCCAACGATGGTCCCGCCAATGCCAGCAGCCATCATGGGTGCCCAGTACTTGGGTGGGGCCCCATCGACCTCGAGCGCGATGCTGCTCGCCACGGTCGCCGCGCCTGCCCCCACGAGTAGACCCCCGATCGCCAGTCGACCGCGACCATCGAACGGTATGGCGCGCAGCGGCGGCGGCTCGGGTTCTAGCCCGATCGGGTCGATCGGGTCGATCGGGTCGATCGCCACGGGGATGGTTGGGTCGTCGAAGCGCGGCAGCGCGGCCTCGGGTTGGACGCGCTCGGGCGGCGGGGCGGGCTCGCTCGAAGCAGCCTCGGGGGTCGCGCTCGCGGGTGTGTTGGGCGGTGACGCAGGAGCCGGCTCGGGCGCGGGTTCGGGGGCGGGCTGAACGACTGGCCGTTGAATCGGCGGTCGCACAGGAGCGCCCGCACGGGCCGGCGTGGCCCAGGCGAGGGTCAGGCAGCCACACACCAGATACGCAGCGTTTCGATACAAATCCATCCTCGTCTGTGGACCACGGTCGCACCATGAAACTCCGCCCCGCGTCACCCAACCATGGTCTCCCGACCCGGCCGAGTGGTTCAACCGAGCAAGCAAAACGCCCCTGGCCATGCCTGGACGACATGACACGTCCGGCTTGGCGGTCGCCGCCCTCGCCTGTGAGGCCGTCCCCGAGTTGGCGGCCACGCATGCTCCGAGCCCTCCCTGAGCGAGGCTCGACGCGCTCTCGATCGACACAGCGCACGTCGATCGAGAGCGCGTCCTGTATTTGTTTGAGGCGTTTGTTGACGGCCTGGCGCGCGCGATTTAGCGGCTCGCGGCACTACCAAACGAACCAGGTATAAAAGCGACATGACGAACAACATTGATATCAAGCGACTACAGATCGGTCAGGCCGCAGAACGACCCGCGGCCGACTCTCAGCGCGAGCTCGCGCCGTCGCTGGCGAGGGGGGCCTGACGATGGGTTGGGCCAATCGGGCGATCCAGGCGCTCGAGGCGGGCGAGCTCGCCCAATGCCGCCCCCACGGTGGCTCGATGCGTGGCCGCATCGAGAGCGGGCAGCTCGTGACCCTCGATCCAACCCCTGAGCCGCAGATCGACGACGCGGTGCTGTGCCGCTGCAAGGGCAACGTCTACATCCACCTGGTGAAGGCGATCCGCGGGCACGGCCCGAAACAGCGGTTCTTGATCGGCAACAATCGCGGCGGGCTCAACGGGTGGGTTGCCCGCGCGGCGATCTATGGCGTGGTCGTGGCGGTGTCAGACGAATGAGCCTCGTACTCGAACACCTGGCTGCTCGGGCGCCGAGATCCTGCGGTCGACACCATGACCGCCGCGAAGGGCTGCTAGTCTTCACGCCCTTCCCGGTGCGCCCGTACTCGGAGCTTCGCTCCTCCGTGCGGGCCGGATGACCCCAGCTTCGCTCGGGCCCTCCGCCGCGAAGGGCTGCTGCTCTTCACGCCCTTCCCGGTGCGCCCGTACTCGGAGCTTCGCTCCTCCGTGCGGGCCGGATGACCCCAGCTTCGCTCGGGCCCTCCGCCGCGAAGGGCTGCTGCTCTTCACGCCCTTCCCGGTGCGCCCGTACTCGGAGCTTCGCTCCTCCGTGCGGGCCGGATGACCCCAGCTTCGCTCGGGCCCTCCGCCGCGAAGGGCTGCTAGCCCTTGCGCAGGCTCATCAGCTCGCCCGGGGCCTTGAACTCGATCGGGGTCGCGGCGGAGACCCCCGGCTCGATCTTGCAAGCGTTCGGGGTCCCGGCCTCTTCACACGCGCAGCTGCCAGCGCCCCCGACACCGCCGCACGAACCACGCAGCGGCTTGTTCGAGAAGATCACGCCGACGGCCATGCCGGCCATGAGCGCGGCCACAATGCCAACGGTCAAGAGGATGATCTGCATGGCGCTTCGGCGAGTGTACGGCGAAAATTCCTCGCCACAAACCCGCCCGTTCGGGCCAGCTCACGGCAGGTACGCCGCGTACGCGGAGCTGGTGCGGACCTCGAAGCCTGCGTCGGTGCGGACCAAGAAGTAGGCCGCCAGCCCCAGCTGCTCGGCCAGCGCCAGGCCCTGCTCGGGGCCAAGTACGTTGAGCGCGGTCGCCCAGGCGTCCGCGAGCGCGGCCGACTCCGGGTGCACGACGGTGACGCTGGCCAGACGGTGGGCGATCGGCCGGCCCGTGCGGGGGTCGATCGTGTGGGAGTAGCGGACGCCGTCGCGCTCCCAGTAGTTGCGGTAGTCGCCGCTGGTCGCAACCGCTGCGTCGCGGATCCTGAGGATCGCCTGGACCGCCCGCGAGCCGGCCGCGTCCGCCGTTGGCCGCTCGATCCCCACCCGCCACGGATCGCCCTCGGGGTTGGAGCCGCGCACGCGGACCTCGCCGCCAACCTCGATCATGTAGTTTGCGTAGCCGGCGGCGTCGACCCGCGCCGCGACCCGATCGCAGCCGTGGCCCTTGGCGATCGCGGACAGGTCGACGTGGAGCCCGTCAACGGTCTTGCGCAGGGTCTTCGCGTTGGCGTCGAGCTCGAGCTTGGCGTCCCCCACCCGCTCGCGCAGCGTGGCGATCTGGGCGTCGTTCAGCTCGGTCCGCGTGCCCGGATCGGGCCCAAACCCCCAGGCGTCGACCAGCGGCCCGACCGTCACGTCGAACGCCCCGCCGCTTTGGTGGTTGACCTGCTTGGCGAGGCCCACGACCTCGAGCAGGTGCGCGCTCGCGTGGATCGGCTCGCTGGCGTCCGTGGCGTTGAAGCGGCTGAGCTCCGAGTCGGCGAGGTAGGTCGACATCTCGGCGTTGACCGCCACGAGCTCCGCGTCGATCTGCGCCTGCAGAGGCTCGAGCGCGTCGAGCCGCAGCGAGTCACCCGCGATCACGACGTTGAAGCGGGTCCCCATCGTGGGGCCGCTCAGCACCGCCTTGTCGGCGCGTAGCTCCCACGCCGACCCGGCCTCACTGATCGCGCTGCGCTCGACAGCCGGCTGCCTGGGCCACAGCAGGTAGACCATGCCGCCCAGCCCCAGCAGCCCGATCAGCACGACGGAGGTCAGGCTCCGCCCCGACTTGGTCTGCTGCTCTCCCACGTCCACGGACTATCACTCAGACGGACGACGGGCCAATCACGTCGACCCGTAAAAGCGAGACCCCGACGCAATCACGGATGATTGGGTCAGGGTCTTCGCTGGCTTGACCGACCAAAGGCCGGCGCACGCGGCTAGCCGAAGTCGTCGAACATGACGTTCTCGGGCTCGACGCCGAGCTCCAACGCCATCTTGATCACGGCCGCGTTCATCATGGGTGGCCCACAGATGTAGAATTCGCAGTCCTCGGGGGCCGGGTGGTCCTTGAGGTACATGTTGTAACAGACCTGGTGGATGAAGCCCTTGGGGCCCGTCCAGTTGTCCTCGGGGAGCGGATCCGAGAGCGCCAGCGTCCACGTGAAGTTGGGGTACTCGGCGGCGATCCCATCGAAGTGATCGATGTAGAAGGCCTCTGTCATCGAGCGCGCGCCGTACCAGAAGCTGACCTTGCGCTTGGTCTCGATCCGCTTGAACAGATCGAAGATGTGCGAGCGCATGGGTGCCATGCCGGCGCCGCCGCCGATGAACACCATCTCTGCGTCGGTGTCGCGGGCGAAGAACTCGCCGTAGGGGCCCGAGATCGTGACCTTGTCGCCCGGCTTGAGGCTAAAGATGTACGACGACATCTGGCCCGGCGGCACATCGGGCTGGCGCGGCGGAGGCGACGCGATGCGCACGTTGAGCATGATGATGCCCTTCTCCTCCGGGTAGTTGGCCATCGAGTAGGCGCGAACGACGTCCTCTTCGACCTTCGAAGTGAAGCGCCACTGGTCGTACTTGTCCCAGTCGCCGCGGAATTTCTCTTCGATGATGAAGTCCTTGTAGTGGACGGTGTGCGGCGGGCACTCGATCTGGATGTAGCCACCCGCGCGGAACGGGACCTCTTCGCCCTCGGGCAACTCGAGGATCAGCTCCTTGATGAAGGTCGCTACGTTGTGGTTGCTGCGGACCTTGCACTCCCACTTGCGGACGCTGAAGATCTCGGGCTCGACCTCGATCTTCATGTCCTCCTTGACCTTGACCTGACACGAGAGCCGACAGCCGTCGCGCATCTCGCCGCGGCTGAGCCAGCCGACCTCGGTCGGGAGCACGGCGCCGCCGCCCGAGTGGACGTGGACCTTGCAGACCCCGCACGAGCCCATGCCGCCGCAGGCGGACGGGATGAAGATCTTGTTGGCGGCCAGGGTGTTGAGCAAGGTCGAGCCAGCCGGGACCTTGAGGGCCTTGCTCGCGTCGTCGTTGACCATGATCGTGACGTCGGCCGTGTTGACCAGCTTGCTGCGGGCAAACACGATCACGACGACCAGCGCGAGGACCACGCCAACGAACATGCCGGTCGAGAGCGCGACCATCATGGCGTCGGACATGGGCGCGGCCGCAGCGGCTGCGGGCGCCTCGAGCACGAGTTGAACTGCTGATAGAGCTGTGAGCATCTTGAGCGTCCTCCCCTACAGCGAGATGCCGCCGAACATCATGAACCCGATGGCCATGAGCCCGGTGACGATGAAGGTGATGCCGAGGCCACGCAGGCCCGCGGGGACGTCGGAGTAGTGCATCTTCTCGCGGATCGCGGCCAGCGCGATGATCGCCAGCGCGAACCCAACCCCCGAGCCAAACCCAAACACGGCCGAGTCGACGACGTGATAGTCGCGGTCGACCATGAACAAGCTGGCCCCCAAGATCGCGCAGTTGACCGCGATCAAGGGCAAGAACACGCCAAGCGCCGCGTACAGGCCAGGCGCGTGCTTCTCGAGCGTCATCTCGACGATCTGCACGACCGCAGCGATCGTTCCAATGAAGGTCAGAAAGTTGAGGAACGACAGATCCACGCCATTGAGGAAGTACGAGTCTTCCTTCAGCAGGCCGTGATAGATCGCGGAGTTGAGCGGACAGGTCACCGCCAGCACGAACACCACGGCGAGCCCAAGCCCGGCGGAGGTCTTCACCTTCTGCGAGACCGCCAGGAACGAGCACATGCCCAAAAAGTAGGCCAGGGCCATGTTCTCGATGAACACGGACTTGGTCAGGAGACTTAGATAGTGCTCCATGGCTTACTTCTCCTCGACGAGCGTGGGGTTGATGGTGCGCATGATCCAGATCGCCACGGCGATCAAGAAGAACGCGGCGGGGGCCAGGACCATGAGGCCGTTGGGGGTGTACCAGCCACCGTCGGTGACCAGCGGCATGACCGTGATGCCAAGCACCTTGCCGGCGCCGAACAGCTCGCGGACGAAGCCGACCGAGATCAGGATCAGGCTGTAGCCCAGCCCGTTGCCGACCCCGTCGATGAAGCTTGGCCACGGCTCGTTCTGCATCGCGTAGGCCTCGGCGCGGCCCATCACGATGCAGTTCGTGATGATCAGCCCGACGTAGACCGACATCTGCGCGGCGACGTCGTAGACGAAGGCCTTGAGCACCTGGTCGGTGATGATCACCAGCGAGGCGATGATCGTCAGCTGCACGATGATGCGGATGCTGGACGGGATGCGGTCGCGGATCAGGCTGATCGAGAAGTTGGAGAGCGCGACCACGACGGTCAGCGCGATCGACATCACGATCGCCGTCTCGAGCTTGCTGGTCACCGCCAGCGCCGAACACACGCCGAGCACCTGAACGGCGATCGGGTTGGTGTTCAACAGCGGATCGAGCAGGACTTCCTTAGCTTTTTTCGCCATTAGGTGCCCTCGGGGTTGGCTGGTTGGCCAGGATTGGGATCAGTGGGGGCCGCGGCGCCGCCGAGAATCTCGGGCGGGCCCTGTTCGCGGACCTTGGCGAGGAACGGACCGAAGCCGTTCTCACCGAGCCAGAACTCCATCATGTTGGTCACGCCGCGGCTGGTGATCGTGGCGCCGGACAGCGCGTCGACCTGGTGCTCGCCGCTGGCGTTCTTGACGACGGCGATCGCAACCTCGTCGCTGCCCTCGGCGAACGCCTTCTTGCCCTTCCACGAGCCCTTCCAGACCGGGTTGTCGACCTCGCCGCCAAGCCCAGGGGTCTCGGCGTGCTTGTAGTAGGTGATGCCCGAGATCGTGCTGCCGTCGGCCTCCATGGCCAGGTAGCCGAACAAGAAGCCCCACAGGCCGTAGCCCTCGACCGGGATGATGATCTTCTTGACCGCCCGCTTGTCGTCGACGAGGTAGTAGACCTTGCCCACGGTGGGCAGGAACCGGACCTTGGCCTCGTTGGGCGGGGCCGCGAGCCCGGCCGCTTGGGCAGCCTTCATCGGGTCGTACTCGACGGGGCCGACGCCATCGACCTCGGCGATTGGATCACCGGTCTTCAGGTCGATGAGCTGCGGGACCAGGCGCTGCTCGAACAGGCCCTGAATCTCTGCGTTGGGCAGATTCTGGCCGGGCCGGAGCAGCCCCGCGACGTCGAGCACCTTCTTTTGGCGATCGACCGTGGCGTTCTCTGTTTGGCGATCCTTGAGGAAGATCGCGGCGCCCGAGACCCCGAGCGAGCACACCAGGCACACGCCGATCGCGAACCCAGCGATGTACCCGGGAGAGTCTTTCTTGGACGTGGCCATTAGTGCGCCTCCTTCCCGGCTGCCCCAGCTGCGGCGGGTAGCCCGGCGTCATAGCGCGCGTTGCGGCGCTTGACGTTGGCCTGGACCACGACGTGGTCGATCAGGGGAGCGAACATGTTCATGAACAAGATCGCCAGCATCATGCCCTCTGGGTAGCCAGGGTTGACGACCCGGACCAGGACCACGAACACGCCGATGAAGAAGCCGTAGACCAGCTTGCCGATGTCGGTGAAGGCCGACGAGACCGGGTCGGTGGCCATGAACACCATGCCGAACGCCCACCCGCCGAGCACCATGTGCCACTCGGGGCCCATGGCGAACATCGGGTTGGTGTCGGAGCCGATCGCGTTGAGGCCCAGCGCCATCAGCACGGTCCCGCCGATCACGCCGGCCATGGTCCGCCACGAGCCGATCTTGGTCACGACCAGGATCACGGCGCCAACGATGCACAAGAGCGCGGAGGTCTCGCCCATCGAGCCCGGGACCACGCCGATGAACGAGTTCATCCACAGATCCGAGTTGGCCTCGAGCGCGGCCATGCCCTGGTTCGCGTCAGCGGCGACGGCCAGCCAGGTCGCCCCGGTGAACACGTCGGTGTTCTCGGCGGCGACCCACACGGCGTCACCCGACATCGCGGCCGGATACGCGAAGAACAAGAACGCCCGCGAGACGAGCGCGGGGTTCATGACGTTCATGCCGACCCCGCCGAACACCTCTTTGCCCAGGATCACGCCAAACGCGATGCCGACCGCGACCATCCACAGCGGAATGGTGGGCGGCAGCGTGAGCGCAAACAAGAACCAGGTGACGAGGAAGCCCTCTGTGACCTCGTGGCGGCGAATGATCGAGAAGATGAGCTCGATGTGGCCGCCGACCAGGCCGACCGTCAGCCAGACCGGGAAGAAGTAGAGGAAGCCCAAGAACCCGCACGCGAACGGGTTGCTGACGCTGTAGTCGAGACCCAGCGCCTCGAACACCCAGCTCTGCCAGTTGCCGAGCGGCGCGGCGCCCTGCCCGATTGCGAGCGCGGCCTGGTAGCCGGTGTTCCAGCAGGCGAACAGACAGATCGGCAGCAGCGCGATGACGACCGTGATCATCATGCGCTTTTGGTCGAGGTGATCCCGCACGTGGGAGGCGGCTTTGGTCACCGACCCGGGCGTGTAGAGGATCGTGTCTGCGGCCTCGTAGGCCGGATATAGGGCTTCGTACTTGCCGCCCTTTTCAAAGAGGTGCGAGACCTTGTCGAGTTGTTGGCGCAGGAAGTCCATCGGCGATCAGCCTTCCTTCCAGATGGTTTCGAGGTTCGCCCGCAAGACAGGACCGTAGTCCTGCTTGCCGGGGCACACGAAGGTGCAGAGGGCGACGTCCTCTTCGTCGAGCTCGAGCACGCCGAGCTCTTCGGCGCGACCGACGTCGTTGACGAGGATCGCTCGCAACAAGAAGGTGGGGAGGATGTCGAATGGGAACACCCGTTCGAACATGCCGATCGGCACCATGTACCGATGCGACCCGTTGAGCGCGGTGGTGAAGTCGAAGGTCTTGCCGGGGGTCAGCGCCGAGGCGAACGCGCCCGAGGTCGAGTACTGGTCGAAGCCGGGCTTGACCCAACCTAGCAGCTCGCGCTCACGACCTTCGCGCAGCGCGCTGACCTGCAGGTGGTAGCGACCGAGGTAGCCGTGGACCTCGCCCATTGCGGTGCGGCCGGTCAGCACCGAGCCGGAGATGACCCGGTTCTCGACGTTGGTGAGCGCGCCTTCGACGAGCTGGTCGATGAACGCGCCGAGCCGCGTGGTCAGCAGCTTGGGCGCGCGCACGGTCGGGCCGGCCAGGCTCACGACCCGCTCGACGTCCAAGCTGCCCGTGCTGAACAGCCGGCCGATCAGGACCACGTCCTGGTAGCCGAGGTGCCACACGGTCTTCTTGCGGCTGACCGGATCCAGGGTGTGGATGTGAAAGCCGACGGTGCCCGCGGGGTGTGGCCCGTGAAATTCTTCGAGCTGAACGTTGGAGATCTTGCCGGTCGGGATCTTGGTCCCGGCGCCCTTGCAAACGAAGACCTTGCCGGTGGTCAGCTTGGCGACCACGGCGAGGCCGGCCTCGAAGTCTTTCTCGCGACCGGCGAGCACCTTCTCTACATCGGGCGCGTGCGGGTTGGTGTCCGAAGCGGTCACGAACACCGAGTGCGGCGCGTCGGAGCTGGGCGGCGGCACGCGACCAAACGGCCGGGCTCGGATCGCCGTCCACATGCCCGACTCTTGCAGCAGCGCGACGACTTGATCGCGCGTGAGCTTGTCGGTCTTGGTGCCCTTCTCGTAGCTGGCGAAAGACTGCAGTTCTTCGGGCTTGGGCGTGCCTTCACGCTCGCTGGCGCTGAGCTCGATCACGACCGACTGCAGCGAGCGAAACTCGCCACGGTTGATCGCGCTGACGATGCCGGCACCGGGTGCGGTGAAGCGAACGCCCTCGCTCTTGCGGTCCTCGAACAGCAGCTGCCCGCGCTTGACGGCCTCGCCAACCTTGACGTGCATCCGCGGCTTCATGCCCGGATAGTCGGCGGCGAGGATCGCCACGTGGGTGGGCTTGGGCGCGGCGGCGACCTTCTGCTCGGGCGCGCCGTTGATCGGCAGGTCCAGGCCCTTTTTGATCGTGTGTACGGCCATGTCTGAACGGCTGCGGATCGGTCCGCAGGCGGCCGCTTTGTACCCGCTCCATCCCGACAACGGAAGCGCTTCGCTCGTGTCTAATTTCGATGCTCGATCTTGGCTAGCTCATCGCGGTCGGGCGCCTCATCGGGCGCATCGAACGCTAGCCAACGTGCAGCCCCCTGCACATTGAGCTAGCTCACCGATGTGGGTGGCTCGCGGATCTGCGATAGTCGATCGCGTGAACCGCCAAGGCCCGATGTCGCCGCAGACGTCCCCTGCACCGCTCGAGACGTCTGCGTGGACCGGGCCGACCTCGCTCGAGGCGATTCGAGCGGCCCGCGCCTCGATCGAGGCGTGGATCGTCGAGACCCCGCTGTGGGCCTGGCGCAGCCCCACCCTCTCGTCGCGGCGGGAAACCGACACCCCGGTCTGGCTCAAGCTCGAGCTGCTGCAGCGCGCGGGCAGCTTCAAGCCTCGCGGCGCGCTCACGGTCATGCGGACGCTCGACGCAGACGCGCTCGCCCGCGGCGTCACGGCGATCAGCGCGGGCAACCACGCGATGGCGGTCGGGTACGCCGCGCAGGTGCTCGGGACCACCGCGAAGGTCGTGATGCCCAACAACGCCAACCCCGGCCGGATCGAGGGCTGCCGCCGCTACGGCGCCGAGGTCGTGCTGGTCGAGGACGTCCACGCCGGGTTTCGCCGGGTCGAGCAGATCGCCGCGGACGAAGGTCGGACCTTCGTGCACCCCTTCGAGGGCCCGCTGACCGCGCTCGGCACCGCGGGGGTCGGGCTCGAGCTGATCGAGCAGGCCCGCGCGGCCGGGACCGATCTCGACGCGGTGATCGTGCCGATCGGCGGTGGGGGTCTGTGCGCGGGTGTGGCCGCAGCCGTGAAGCTCGCCGCGCCCAACTGCGAGGTGTTCGGGGTCGAGCCGATCGGGGCCGACAGCATGCACCGCAGCTTCGCCGCGGGGGCGCCCGCTTCGATCGACGCCGTGCGCACGATCGCCGACAGCCTGGGCGCTCCGTATGCGAAGCCGTATAGCTTCGAGCTGTGCCGCGCCAACGTGGACGAGTTGGTCCTCGTCGATGATGATCAGCTGCGCGACGCGATGCGGCTGCTGTTTCGGGACGCGAAGCTCGCGGTTGAGCCGGCCGGAGCCGCGGCTACGGCTGCGCTGCTTGGGCCGCTGCGTGCGCGACTCGTCAACGCGAAGGTTGGTGTGGTCGTGTGCGGCAGTAATATTGATGAGGCCAGCTTCGCGGCGCTGCTTGGGCTGTGAGCGGCTGGGAACCGCATCAGCCCTCCTGCCCCTGAGTTTCCTGGGAAGGGTTCTTGCCGGCTCGGGCCCGACGCCGAAGTGCGGCTTCGATGGCGACGTTCAGAACCAACGTGAGCCCGGCCGCGACCAAGCCCGCGACCAGTGGGCGCAGCTCGAGCCAGACCACGACGAAGACGACCGCGAAGGTCCAACCGAACACGATCTTCTTTACCCTGCCCCACTCGCGCTGTTGCAGGGGAAACAGCGTGCGACCGGGCGAGACCAGGCGTGCGTCATTCGGGTCGTCGTTCAATCGCAGTACTCCTCCAGCGCGTCCGCTCCGATCGCTCCTGCTGCGGCCCCCGCATCCGGAGGGCGAGCGCCACAACACGCCACAGCGGTGCTCGCCACGACACCGGTCCAGATGTACTTCCCTGCTCGATCGATGCTTTCGGCGAGCGCGGCGGACTCGGCCAACGTGATCCCGAACACCCGCCTCAGCGCCCGCTCGACGCCGTTCGCCGAGGTCAACCCTGACCACGTTCGGCAGCCGGGCGGGTGGATGTCCCGCATCGAGGTCATAGCTCCGTCAGCGAGTGGCGGACTTCGTAGGTGGTACCGTCGCGGGTGTAGCGAATTACAGATGTCTCAGTGTCACGATCGACGATGAGTTGGGCGCCGACGAGGTCCGCGAAGTCCGGGTTGAGCTGGCCGTAGAGGTTTAGAATCATGTATTCGCCCGACTTTACCGGCTCGAGTTCGCCACAGTTGAATCGGCAGCCCGTGACCTGGCCAAGGCCGATCAACAACAGGATCGTGCTCAGCCAGGCTGCAAATCGATCGGTCATCACTATTCCGTCCTCTCGAGTTCGAATTTTTGCCCCTCGAAATGTAGCTCCTGCATACCTTCGATGTAGGGAGAAGCCAGGTTCGACCAGCGTTCTTGCTCTTGGATAGCATCACCAGGACCATCGAGTACCGTAACGACTGGGTCGACGAGGTCGAGGAGTTCGCCGAACCCACACGACGAAGCCCCGTGCACGGGCGTGCTGTATATCACAACCATCGTGATGAACGCGCTGATTAACAGTGTTGCCCGGCGTCGTGCCGAACATGGGGCAGTTGTCGTTGAGATCGTCATCTGGAGCAGCCATGGCTGCTGTGGTCGGGCGTTTGCATGTTCCTCCGTCATCGAGACACAGCGAATTGCTGATAGTTGAAGCCGTTCCAGCTTGCGCGGGTCGGCTTCCTGGACGCCAGGGCTCGAACCTCGTCGTCGGTCCTTGCCTTGTGACCATTGAGTTTCTTGTCGCCGATCGCGTTGATGTTGTGGGAGATTTCATGCGCGATTTTCCCTCCGCTCGTCGCTCGGTCAAACTTGCGATCTCCGTTTCGACGGAACATTCCGCGCTTGTTGTTTTTGCATACACGAATCCATGAATGCCAGGATGAGAGCGTCCATGCTGACGAATATGTGAATCCACAGATCTCGCCGGTGCTGCGGCACTTGAAGGTGATCACGTTCTTCGAGCAGCGCCGCACGATCTTGCGGAAGTTCCACTTGATCCGGTGAAACCGGGTGTCGTTGTACTTCCCCCACCACTCGCGGCCATCGTTCTTGTAGTTGTTCCAGTCAGACTTTCGTCGCTTGCGCTTGCGACCTGCCTGTCCGTTGAACCAGTCCCGCGACAGCCGCCCTTGGCGCTCGGCTTCGTCGAGCCAGTCCTCGATGTTGGCCCTGGCGCCCGCGTGGCAGTTCTTGATCTTCGGCTTCTTCGCCTCACCAGTCGGATCCGTGGCGCTGCCGGGCGCATTGGTGACGTAGGTGTAGCCGTTGCCCAGGTTCTCCTCGTCGGCCCAGCTCCCCAGGCTGTCGCGGCTGATGAAGCGGCCGGAGATCGGGTCGAGGTGACGCGTGCGCAGATCGTAGAGCCCGAGCGCCGCGAGCCACCGCCGACCGGCGAACAGATAGGGGTTGCCGCTGTACGAGTCCGGCACTGGGGCGCCGGCCCAGAAAAAGCTGGGTTCACCGAAGTCCTGGTAGGCGTAGCGCTCGATCCACAAGGACCCAACGGTGGGCTTGTGGACCAGCGCGGTCGTCGAGCCGCTCTCGTCGTCGTAGTACCACCACGACTCACCGCGGATCATCTGCAAGCGATGGTCGAGGCCGTTGCCGTAGAGGTAAGTGGCGCTGGGGCTCGCGTCGTCGTTGTCGTATTCCTCGATCACGTTCCAGTCGTCGTAGACGTAGTGCGCGGTGTTGGTCGCGCCGTCGCTCAGCGATGTTGCTCGAATCTTGCGACCGAGGGCGTCATAGCCGAAGCGAACCGCGACCGCGTCGGTCACGACAGCGACGAGGCGCCCGCGGTGGTCGTACTCCAGCTCGCGGTCAGCCCCGGCGTTGGTGCTTGCGCTGGTCTGTGAGAGGTTCCCGGCCGCGTCGTGTGTCCAGGCTTCACAGGGTGTCTGTGTGTATTGATTGAGCCCCGCCTCCAGGGCATAGCTCCCGGCGCAGGTGCCTCCGCTAACGCTCACCCGATTGCCGGCGTGGTCGAGCTCGTAGTCGACCGTTCGATCCGTGGCGACGCTGCCGGCGACCTCGCTGGCGACCATGCGACCGAGCGAGTCGTGGGTCATCGAGCGAGCTCCGCTGACCTGGGCGCTCCCCAGGCTGTGCTCGGACTGCTTGTTGTCGGCCTCGTCGAAGTTGTAGGTGCGGCTGTCGATCACCGCGCCGCCAAGCGCGACGTGCTCGCTGGCGATCATCCGCCGCGCGAGGTCGTAGGTGTACTCGGACGTGGTGTCGGGCTGGAAGTAGGTCCGCCGCGCCACGCTCGGGCCGAGATAGTCGAGCTGAACCAGCGGGGCCCCGCCCTCGCTGATCGTCCGAGTCCGACGCAGGCCGTCAAAGCTGCGCTCGATCACGCGACCGCCCGGATACGTCGTCGCGGTCGCGTTGCCGAGCCCGTCGCGCGCATAGGTGATCGCTCGCGCGGGTCCGCCCGTCGCGGTCTGCGTCTCGAGCAGCGCCGCGCCCAGGGAGTCGTGGCGCCACGAGATCTGGCTGTCGTCGTCGCTCGCGCCGACCAGCAGCGACCGGCCGTCGAACGCGAAGCGCTCGAAGCTGGTGTCCGCGTTCACGCCCGGCCCCGGGATCACGCTCACGCCAACGCGACGTCCAAGTTGATCGAGGCCAAACGTCAGCCGTGTACCGCT
>NZ_JMCC02000105.1 GCF_000737335.2 Enhygromyxa salina
CCTCTTCCTCTTCCTCTTCCTCTTCCTCTTCCTCTTCCTCTTCCTCGTCGCCCTCTTCCTCTTCCTCGTCGCCCTCTTCCTCGGGCCCGGCGTCGCTCTGTTCCGGCTCCGCGTCGCTCGCTTCCGACTCCGCGTCGCTCTGTTCCGGCTCCGCGTCGCTCGCTTCCGGCTCCGCGTCGTCCGCTTCCGACTCCGCGTCGTCCGCTTCCGACTCCGCGCCGTCCGCTTCCGGCTTCGCGTCGGCTTCGTCCGCGCTCTCAGCCTCTGAATCCGTCCCCGCGTCGCCCTCGTTGGGTTCGTCGTCGTCCCGCGCGAAGTTCAGAACCTCCTGTCCGAGCGCCTCGACCTCGTCCGCGTCCATCTTCTTGCGCAGCGTGGCCTTGGTGTCGTCGGACAGCTCGCGGAATTCTCGGAGATCGGGGAGGTCGCGCAGGCTCATGAGGTTGAAGAACTCCAGGAATCCAACGGTGGTGCCGTACAGCATCGGTCGACCGACCTCGTCCTTCTTGCCAACGATCTGGATCAGCTCGCGCTCGAGCAGCAGCTTGATGACGGCCCCGCTGTCGACCCCGCGAATGTGGTCGATCTCGGGTCGTGTCACGGGCTGGCGATAGGCGATCACGGCGAGGGTCTCGAGCTGCGGTCGGCTCAGCCGCACGGGCTTGGCCTGCAGCAGCTGCTGGACCCACTGCGCGTTTTGAGGGCTGGTCTGCAGCACGAAGCCCCCAGCGACTTGGGCCACGATGATACCGCGGGCCTCGTTGCCCACGATCAGGTGCTTGATCGCCAGCTGGATCTGTCGCACTGACGGCTCGAGCAGGAGCTTGCGGATCTGCTTGACCCGCAGCGGCTTGGTCGACGCGAACAACAGGCTCTCCACGATCGACACCAAGCGCGGAGACGCCTCACCCTCGACGTCGCTCAGGTCATCCTCGGCGTCGATCGGCAGGCTGTCGACGAGCTGCACGCGGGCCGGATCGGCCTCGCCTGCGTCTTGGTCTTCGGCCGCCGTCGCGGCCTCGCCAGACTCGCCCTCCGTCGCCGCCCCCTCATCCGTCTCACCCTCGACCTCGGACGCGGCGGCGGCGTCACCCGCCGCGGGTCCGGCTTCGTCATCCGCCGCGGGTGCGGCCTCGTCATCGGGCGCGGCCTCGGACTCGACGGCTTTCGGGGCGTCGTCGCCAGCGGCGTCGCTCGACGGCTCTGCGCCGAGCTGGGCCACCAGCGCGTCCACGCTGGGCTCGTCGGTCGCGGCCTCGGCCGCAGCCGCGGGCTGCGACCTCGGGGGGCGCCGCGTCAACTTGGGGGGCGCTTGCTTGCGGGCAGGCTTCTTGGCCATGGTCAGTCGCTCTCGCTCTCGCCGGGCGTCGCAATCGGCTCGTCGGCCTCGATCCGCGCGTCCGGCTCAATCTCTGCGTCAGGCTCGGCGGCCGGTGTCGTGCTGGCCTCCGTCACCTCTACTGTCTCGAACGCCGCGTCGAGCACGGGCGGCGCCGCATCTGGCGGACCCGAGTCCGGCGAGGCCGGGTCGGGTCCTGACGGCGCCCCATTTGGTGAAGCCTCCTCCGCTGAAGCCTCTTCGAGACCATCCGGCGAAGCCTCATCGGGACCATCCGCGGAAGCCCCCTCCGCTGAAGCCTCTTCGAGACCATCCGCGGAAGCCTCTTCGAGACCATCCGCTGAAGCCTCTTCGAGAGGCTCCGCTGAAGCCTCTTCCGCTGAAGCCTCTTCGAGACCATCCGCGGAAGCCTCTTCCGCTGAAGCCTCTTCGAGACCATCCGCTGAAGTCAGCTCCGCTGAAGCCTCTTCGAGACCATCCGCTGAAGTCAGCTCCGCTGAAGCCTCTTCGAGACCATCCGCTGAAGCCTCTTCGAGACCATCCGCTGAAGCCTCTTCCGCTGAAGCCTCTTCGAGACCATCCGCTGAAGCCTCATCCGCTGAAGCCTCATCCGCTGGAGCCTCCTCCGCTGAAGCCTCTTCGAGACCATCCGCTGAAGCCTCATCCGCTGGAGCCTCCTCCGCTGAAGCCTCTTCGAGACCATCCGCTGAAGCCTCATCCGCTGGAGCCTCCTCCGCTGAAGCCTCTTCGAGACCATCCGCTGAAGCCTCATCCGCTGGAGCCTCCTCCGCTGAAGCCTCTTCGAGACCATCCGCTGAAGCCTCATCCGCTGGAGCCTCCTCCGCTGAAGCCTCTTCGAGACCATCCGCTGAAGTCAGCTCCGCTGAGCCCTGCTCCGCTGAGAGCTGCTCCGGCGAGCCCTGCTCCGCTGAGCCCTGCTCCGCGCTCGTGTCTGCTTGCTCGGGAACGATCGAAGCCACCACCGCGACATCGTGGGTCGCCGCTGGCCCCCCCGCGGCGGTCTCGGTCGGCGCGGCCCCTTGGGCGAGCGCGGCCGCGACCTCTTCATCATCGCCACGGAAATCGGCGACGACCTGCTGCATCTGGGCCACGTCGACCGTCAGCTCGAGCTCGATCGCGTCGCTGCCCTGCGCCTGGTGGACGCCGAGGATCCCCAGCTTGACCATCTCGAGCACCGACATCAGCGTGACGACCAGCATCTGCCGCAGCGACCGTTCGCTCGGCCAGGTCTGCCGCAAGAACAGCGCCTCGAAGTCGACCCGGTTGCCGTCGGACAGCAACACGCTCAGCTGCTGCACGCGCTGGCGGACCGTGATCGGCTCGATCACGACCTCGTGGTCCTCGCGGAGGATCGCCCGATCCAGCACGCGGTTGTAGGCCTCCGCCAGGCGGAACAAGGTCACCGGCGCCAGCCCGGGCTCGGGCGGCTCGATCGATAGGTCACCACCCCGTGGAAACACGTCGCGCCCGGCGATCGGGCGGGCCGACAGCTCGAGGCCCGCGTCCCGAAACCGCTCGTACTCGATCAGCCGGCGGATCAGCTCCTCGCGCGGATCGATGCCGTCTTCCTCGTCATCCTGGTCCTCGTCCTCGCTGGGGATGACCGGCAGCAGCTCGCGGCTCTTGAGGAACGCCAGCGTCGCGGCCATCAGCAGGTACTCACCGGCGACCTCGATGTCGAGCGAGCGCGCGAGGCTGATGTACTCGATGTACTTCTCGGTGATGAACGCGATCGGGATGTCGAGGATGTCGAGCTCGTGCCGCCGAACCAGATGCAGCAGCAGATCGAGCGGCCCCTCGAACACATCGAGGGCGATCGCGTAGCTGGTCCGCGAGCCAACCCCGTCGGCCATCGAGTCGGTCGCCGGCCGCTCGTGCTTGGTCCGCTCGGACTCGACTCGCGCGGGGGTGGCGGGAACGGCCTCGCTGAGGGCGGCAGACTCCGGCGGCGGCGACTCGGAAGTCCCCGCCGATTGACCCACCTGCGAGCTCATAGACCCACCGCGACGAAGTACATTGTCTCGACGAGGCGGTTGACCGGCCCGATCAGCGGACCGAGCAACGGCCCGCCAAAGATGACCAGCGCGAGCAGGATCCAGGGCCCGTAGCGCAGCAAGAAGTCGTCGACATGCTCGAGCCGCGCTGGCAAGAACGCGGCGAGGATCTTGCCGCCGTCGAGCGGATGCAGCGGCAGCAGGTTGAACATCATCAGCAGCACGTTGAGCCGCAACATCGTGAGCAGCACCGTGTGCATGCCCCGGCTGATGTCCCCCGTGACCAGGGCCATCACCGCCGCGATCCCCAGCACGAGCAGGACCAGCACCAGGTTCCCAAACGGCCCGGCGACGGCGACCAACGCCATCCCGCCGCGCATGCTGACCTTGCGCGTGTACAGGCTGGGCTGGGTCGGCACCGGGCGCCCCCAGCCAAGCAGCGGGAACGCCGTGAACGCGGCGACGATCGGCATGATCAAGGTGCCAACCGGATCGGCGTGAACGATCGGGTTGAGCGAGACTCGGCCTTCACGCCCTGGGGTTGGATCTCCCAGGCGATCTGCCACGAGCGCGTGACAGTACTCGTGTACGGCGATCGAGATGATCAGACAGATCAGGTACAGCCCGACTGTCATCAGGGTCTCGCTCGAAAAATCGATGGCGACGAGTGCGGGCACGACGGTCTCGAAGAGTGCGGGCAGAGATCGCCCGCCGACGCCCGCGCAACCTACGCAGGCGGACCGAGCAGGGCAAGTTACCTAGCAAGTCTGCCCGGTACCCCGCAAGCCCGTCAGGCGCGCGGGTGATGCAGGTCGTAGGCGTGGCGCACGTGGCTCTGGCTCAGGTGCGTATAGATCTGGGTGGTCGAGATGTCGGCGTGACCCAGCAGGGTCTGAACCGCCCGCAGGTCCGCGCCGCCCTCGATCAGGTGGGTGGCGAAGCTGTGTCGCAACTTGTGCGGTGAAATCGCCCGGGTGATGCCGGCCGTGATCGCATGCTCACGCAGGCGATGAAACCAGCCCTGGCGCGAGAGTCGGCCGCCGCGGAAGTTCAAGAACACGTGGCCGCCGCGGCGCGCCTTGCCACGGGCGCGCTCGATCAGCGTCGGCCGCCCGGCCTCGATGTAGGCCAGCAACGCAACCAGCGCGCAGTCGCCAAGCGGCACCATGCGCTGCTTGTTGCCCTTGCCGGTCAGCACGACCAGACCTTGATCCAAGTGCAGCGCGTCGAGCTGGAGGTCGCACGCCTCCGAGACCCGGCAGCCGGTCGCGTACATGAACTCGAGCAGCGCCGTGTCGCGCAGACCCAGCGGCGTGTCGACGCCCGGCGCGGCCAGCAGCGCGTCGATCTCGGTCCGACTGAGCAGCTCGGGCAGCTTGGCCCCCGCCTTGGGCATGCGGATGCCTTGGGTCGGATCCACGTCGATCAAGTTCTCGAGCCGCAACCAGCGAAACAGCCCACGCACCGCCACCCAGCGGCGCGCCTGACTGCGGGCCGCGAGCCCGCGCTCGGTCAGCGCGCGCAGGAAGCCCAGCAGCAGCGGCGGCGTGATCTGAGCGGTCGTGGTGACACCGACGGAGCCCAGGTGATCCAAGAGCTGGCGCAGATCGTTGGCGTAGGCCTCGACCGAGTTCGGCGACAGGTTGCGCTCGACCTTGAGGTGCTGGAGGTAGTCCTCCACCGCATCGTCGAGATCGAGCGCACGCGCCACCGAAGCTCCCTAGCACGCCCCCGTCGAGCCCCCAACAAATGCAAGGATAGCGCGCCCCCCCCGAACACCCACAGGCGCCAAAGAAGATGGAGCGCCGCCCGGTGGCGGTTGGAGCCCAGACAAGAGCCCCCTTAGAGGGGGCCACACATGCGCCCGCGAACAGCCAGCCCATTGGGAGCGAGCGCAGCGAGTGACCGCGAAGTGCGAAGCCCCATGTGGGGGTCTAAGTCAGTCCAGGCTGAGGATCTCGCGGACCAGCAAGATGACCTGCTGCGCCTGGATGGGCTTGGTGATGTACGCGTTGGCGCCCAGCGCCAGCGCCCGCTGACGATCCTCGGCCGCGCCTTCCGTCGTGATGATCACGATCGGCACGTCCTTGTAATTATCGTCAGCGCGAAGCCGCTTGACGAGCTTGAGCCCGTCGAGGATCGGCATGTTGATGTCAGTGATGATGATGTCGAACTTTGTCCCCGCGATACGGCGCAGGGCGTCGACGCCGTCATCGGCCTCGACGACATCGAGCTCACGCACGCGCGAGAGCGCGAACACGATCATCTTTCGCATTGGTGGACTGTCCTCCACCACCAAGGCGTTGAAACGACGTTCTCCCGAAGTGCTCATGCTCCAACCAGATGTTCGATCGCCTGACGCTGTAGCGGGACGTCTTTTGTGTGGGCGCGGATCCAGGCGTTCTCGACACCGATCCCGGCGTGCTCGGAGATCAGGCCGAGCAGCTGGTGATCGTTGTCCGCGAAACCGTGCTTTTGTTCGAGGAAAGATTCTAGACGGGCAACACCAACCAGCCGCGACCCGCTGACGAGCGGCAGGTTGATGATCTCAGGACCCATCTGAAACTCGGGGTCGCCGCTCTTCCACGGACGCCCGAGCGCGACGATAGCCGCTTGCGCTGGCCCGGCGTCATCGCCGTTGAGCGAAATTTCTTTGATCTCGTCGATCAAGCCGCCCTCACGGGCGACGGGGAACAGCACCTGCCGCTCTTCATCGACGAGGTACACGACGAAGGCACCAGCGCCGACGAAGTTCAGCAGGATCTCCGTGATGGTTCGCAGCACCTCATCGAAGCTGGTCGCCGCGTGGAACTGAGAACCCGCGACGAACATCGACGCGAGGTGATAGTGCTCGGACTCCAGGGAGTCGAGCCGGTAGCGAAATCCACCCGACTCTTCCTCTACGTTGCCTGCGATCCGACGAATCTCGTCACACTCTCGCTCGAGCGCTCCGATGCGCATCATCAAGAGATCGACCATGTTGTCGCGAGTGACAGGCTTGGCCTCTGCCTCGCGTGGATCTGGTTTGGTCTCGAGCTGCGAGCGGAGGCGATCGTTTTCAGTGATCAGCTCCTTGACCAACATCTCGCCCTTCTCAAAGAAGTCGCGCAAGAATTCGTCGGTCTTCCGCTGCAGGCTCTGCCTGGGGTCGTCGGCGCTCACCGCCCGCACAGTAACACAGCGACGCTGCGCGCGAGAGCACGGGTGTCCAGTCTGATCGCGGTTTTGCGGCTAAAACGACACCCGCCCGCCCGAGATCGCCGCCCGATCCCGCCCGTCCGCTGCCGCCGCTACAAATTGGGGCGTAAAGCCACGCCACGCTAGCTGTTACCCCCACAGGCGCCTTCGCACTTCGCGGTCACTCGCTTCGCTCGCTCCCAACGGGCTGGCTGTTCGCAGAGGCATGTGTGGCCCCCTAGAAGGGGGCTCTCGTCTGGGCACCTGCAGCCGTTGGGTACCGCTCCACTCACGTGTCGTGGTTCGTGAATTGGGGGGCGGGCGACTTGGCGCGCGATTTTGGGATGGCAAGGAGAGCCCCCTTCTAGGGGGCCACACATGCCCCTGCGAACAGCCAGCCCGTTGGGAGCGAGCGAAGCGAGTGACCGCGAAGTGCGAAGGCGCCTGTGGGGGTAATAGCTAGGAAGCCCCCTTCTAGGGGGCCACACATGCCTCTGCGAACAGCCAGCCCGTTGGGAGCGAGCGAAGCGAGTGACCGCGAAGTGCGAAAGCGCCTGTGGGGGTAACAGCTAGGAAGCCCCCTTCTAGGGGGCCACACATGCCCCTGCGAACAGCCAGCCCGTTGGGAGCGAGCGAAGCGAGTGACCGCGAAGTGCGAAGGCGCCTGTGGGGGTCATGAGAGGGTCATGAGCCTTCGGCGCGGCGCTTGTCGATGACTTCGATGATCGCGTCGTGCAGACGCTCGAGCGGTAGCGCTCGATCGACAGCCCCGGCCTCGAGGGCCGAGTGCGGCATCCCCGGCATGACGGCCGTCCGCGGATCTTCGACCAGGACGTAGGCGCCAAGCCGCCTGGCGGCGATCGCTCCGTTGGTCCCGTCCGACCCCATGCCTGTGAGGATCACCGCCACCAACCGCCGCTCGAACGCGGCGGACAAGGACTTGAGCATGTGGTCCGCCGACGGAGTCAGCGGCGCGACCCCTGCCCGAGTTGGCTGGGGCTCGACGATGTGCACGATCGCGGTGCCCCCGGCGCTGGACTCGATGTCTATGTTGCACGCGCCAGGCACGATGTAGACCACGCCGCGGCACAGCGGCTGGCCCTCGGCGGCCTCGACGACGCGAAGATCGACGACGCGATCGAGTCGGGCAGCGAATGCCTTGGTGAAGCGCGCGGGCATGTGCTGCGAGATGACGACAGCCGCGGGTAGCTCGGCGGGCAGCCCGGCGAGCAGCTGCTGGATCGCAGGTGGCCCGCCGGTTGATGAGCCAATGCCGACCACGAACTGGGCCGGCTCACCCTCGAGCGGCTGGTTCATGGTGTCCGCGTCGCTGCTGCCATGCGGGCGCGCGCCCTGAGCCGCGAGCGAGTCGGCGCGCTGCTTGAGCCGCACGCTTTGCAGCCGCCGCACCATCGTGATCTTGGAGCTGAGGTCGTCCTCGATGTTGCGGATGTCGGGGCTGATGTGGCGCCGCGGCTTGGCGATGAAGTCCAGCGCCCCGAGCTCGAGCGCCCGAAACACGTTGTCGCGCTGGGCGTAGCCCGAGATGACCACCACCGGGATCGGCCGCCGGCTCATCAGCAGCCGCAAGAACGAGAAGCCGTCCATCTCGGGCATCTCGAGGTCGAGCGTGATGACATCGGGCTCGAGGTCGAAGGCGAGCTTGAGCGCCTCTTTGCCATTGGTCGCACGGCCGACGACCTCGACGCCCTCGCGGGACTCGAGCATGCTCGTGATGGTCTGACGATTGTAGGCGGAGTCGTCGACGACCAGCACGCGGAGGGGTCGGTTTTCGCTATTTGCGGACATCTGGACGCACGGCTGCTAGTAGCTCGACGGTTCGGTCGCGGTCGGGGGCTTGCGGTACACGAGGTCTTTTTGAAGGTGGGCGAGGTCGAAGCGAGTCGTCACGTTCAGCAAGCTCTCGGAGTGGCCAAGCAGCAAGTAGCCACCGGGCGTCAGGCGATCGTAGAAGGCCTCGACGACGTTGTGCCGGGACTCCTGAGAAAGATACATCAAGACGTTGCGGCAGAAGATGACGTCTTGCGGACCGAGCACGCGGAACCGCTCGGTCGAGATCAGGTTGAGCTGGCCAAACGAACACAGCGCGCGCACGTCATCGCGCACGGTCCAGCGTCCGTTGGCCTCTACAAAGTACTTGCGACGCAGCGCCGGGCTTGTGGTTCGAAAGCTGTTCTCGCCGTAGACCGCCGCGCGGGCCGTCGCTAGCACCTTGCGGCTGATGTCAGAGCCCATCACGCGGATGTTCCAGCCGCGAAACAGGCCGCTCTCGAGCAGCAGCATCGCGATGGTGTACACCTCTTCCCCGGTCGAGCAGCCCGCGCTCCACACCTGGATCCGTTGCTGACGCTCGAGCCGCTTGGCGAGCGCGGGCATGATCTCCTCGGAGAACGCCTCGAGCTGATACTGCTCGCGAAACAGGTAGGTCTCGTGGGTCGTGATCCGCTCGACCAACTCCTCCATCTCGCGCGGGCCCGACGGGTCGTAGCGAAGGTACTGGTAGTAGTCGAGGTAGCTCGACAGCCCCAGCGCGTCGAGCCGCGAGCTCAAGCGACGCTCCAAGAAGAACCCGGAATTGGTGGCGAGCGTGATCCCGCTGTGCTCTTGGATCGCCTCGACCAAGAGACGGCTCTCGTCGTCGGTCATCCGCACCCTCGCGGCGCCGAGGCCGGCGAAGAGTCGGTCGGTGGGGTTAGTGCGGGCCACGACGCTACGCCTTCTTGGAGTCCTCGTGTTCGGGGGCCCCCGCCGCGCTCGGATCTAAGAGCACGCGCAGGCGATCGATCGCTTGTCCGAGTATCTGCCGAACCAGCGCGTCTTGCTCGAGTTTTCGGGCGCGCTCGAGCGGCCCGAGCGCGGTCACATCGCCACGCTCCGACAGCACCTCGGCGGCGGCCCAGCGCACGTCCCAGCGCTCGTGCGACAGCAGGCCAAGCAGCGCCGCGGTCGCGCGATGGGCCGGGTACTGCTTGAGCGCCCGAGCTGCGGCCTTGACGACCTCGTGGTCCTGCGACGCGCACAGGCTCATCAGCAAGGTCAGATCTTGGTTTTGGGTCGAGTGACCGAGCCCCGCGATCGCATGCACGACGACGTTGGTCGAATTGTCGTCGAGGATGATCTCGCGCATGCGGGCGAGCGTGATCGGGTTGCCGATCGCAACCAGGGCCTGAACCGCGGCGGCGCGGACCAAGGCGACTGGATCCGAGGTCGCCGCCAGCAGCGGATGCACGCTCTGGGTGTCGGCCAGCTGACCGAGGCTACGGCACGCGGCCGCCCGAACCTGTGGATCTTCGTCGGCGAGTGAGAAGCACAGCGCGCCGACGCCCTCGTGGTCGCCCGCGACGTTGCCAAGCGCGAGCGCGGCCGCGACCCGAACACCGAGGTCACTCGAGCCGAGCATCGACACCAGCGGCGGCACGAACTCCAACAACCCAAGCCGCCCAACGACCCGACACAGGTTGCGCGCGAGCGCCCCCGCGTGTGGCCACGAGCCGCCGATCAACAGCAACAATTCATCGTGGCCGCCGCCCGGGCGCGCGCTGGCCATCCGCTCGGCGACGGCCGCGAGCGCCTCGGCGGCGTGCTCACCCACCGGACCTTGGCGCCCACAACCTCGGTACAGCGGGGCCATGGCCGAGCGCCCGCCAACCCGCCGCAGCGCGTCGCAGGCGGCCGCCGCCACGGTCTCGAGCGGATCTTCGAGTCCCTCGAGCAGCAGGTTGATCAGGCGCTGATCCACCTCGCCCGGCAGCGCCCCGATCAGGCGGTACAGCGCCTCGCGCGAGGCGACCTCGAGGCTGTCGAGGACCTCGACGAGCGCGTCGTTGGCCGCGGTCCCAAGTCGCTCCACGAGGGCGAGCGCCCGCTCGTAGACCATGGGATCTTCCATGCGCGGGAGCACGGCCGCGACCGCCCCCGCGTCTTTGGCCAGACCGGCCAGCGCGATCGCGGCGATCGAGACGTCGCGCTCGCGGTGCCCGATCAGCTCGCGGACCTTGGCCTTGGTCTCGTCGTCGATGTTGGCGACCGCGTCGTCGACGATGTCGGACAGATCACGATCTGCCAGCGCCACGCGGAGCCGCGCGATGCCTTCAATTGCCGCCGCCCGAACCCCGCGCATGTCGTCCCCGAGCAGCGGGATCAGCAACGGCACGGCGTCGGGCGAGCTCGTGACCCCGAGCAGCGCCGCGGCGCCCTTGCGCGTGACCGCGTGACCCAACAGCGGCGCGAGACGATCGACCGGGACCGCGGCGCTCGCAGCCCGCAGCGCGTCGAGGGCATACAGCTGCAACATCTCGGAGTCATCCGCGAGCAGCTGCTCGAGCGCCGCGATCGCCCGGGGCCCGCCGATCTCACCGAGGGCCGCAGCCGCCGACGCGCGCAGGTTCTCGTCGGCGCTGGCGTCACGCAAGAAGCCCGTCAAGATCCCGATCTCGGACTCGCCACCGATCTGGCCGATCATGTCGACCATCAACCGGGTCCCCGAGCTGCGGGTGTCGTCGGGGTCGAGCCGCTGCAACACCTTTGGGAGGCTCGCGCGACCGAGCTGGATCAACACGTCCTGACACGCCGCGCGGGCGCTGACGCCACCGCCCGCGACGACCTTGGTCTCGTGCTCGCGGCCCTCATAGATCGCGCTGTCCAGCGGATCGATCACCCCGTCGATCAGCGTGTCGATCAGCGCGGCAAAGGTGGGGCCGTCGGGCTGCTCGGTCGCGAGGACCATCAGCACCTCCTCGACGGCCTGCTTGCGCTCGCGCCAGCCCTCGTCGCCAAACCTGCGGATGCAATCGAGCAGGCGCGGCGGCAAGCCAGCGCTGCCACGGCCCGTGACCTTGGTTCCTCCCTTGGCGCTCAAGATACGTCTCCCGTCCGGTCCAAACCGGCGACTAGCTCGCGAAATGCTTCGCCGATCAGGTCGTCGTCTGCTGCCCCGAGGCGGACATCGACGTCGCCCCGCACCTGGTCCCGAACCCGTTCGAACAGGTCGCGGGCGCCATCGAGATCCGTGGCGACCGCCGCCAGCGCCTCGTCGATGCTGTCCGCCTCGGTGATCCGATCCCCGTTGTAGAGCAGCAGATCAGCGACGATCAGCATCGCCAAGCTTCGCGGCGTCTGCTCGAGCAAGTGGTCGTCACCGCGCTCGTTGAGGGTTGCGAGCAGCTCCCGCAGGGTCTCGACCGGCACCTCTGCGTCTCGCAGCCCCAAGTGAGCGCGAAGCCGGTTGGGCAGGTGATCCCCGAGGTGGTGAATCTCGACGTAGTCGTCGGCGCCGTACAGCCGCCTGGGTTGGCGCTTGTAGCTGGTTCGACGAAACACCGAGGCGACCAGGATCACGACCTTGACCCCGGCCTCGCGGGCGACCCCCGTGAGCTCGAAGCCCGGCGCGCCAGGCAGCGCCACGTCGACGACCAAGGCGTCCCAGCTGCTGCTGCTCAAGGCCGCCTCGATGCCGCGAGAGTCCGCGCCGATCTCTACCTCGAACCCATGCGCATCCAAGATCCGCTGAGCAGCGCCGGCGATCACCGGGCCCCCGTGGCCCAACAGCACCCGCGGCCGGGTCCCCGCGCTCGAACCCACTGGCGGGTTTGCCTGGGAGGGGTTGCTCATCAACGCGACCTGTCGCTCCCGCTGGTGGACCCAATCAGGCCGTCGAGGTTGACCACGAAGACCACGTCGTTCTCGATCTTGCACACGCCCGAGAAGAAGTCCTCGCCGTCGTCACCGATCGAGGCGCTGAGCATGGACGGGGCCGGACGCACTTCGTCAGCGTCGACCCGCAGCTCACCGAGGACCTTGTCGACCTTGAGCCCGACGATCCGCCCCTTGACGCTGACGATGATCAATTTGTTGAAAGGGATCGCGGCGTCGTCGACCTCTACGTTGAAGCGCTTGCGCAGATCGATGACCGGGATCACGACTCCGCGCAGCGTGATGACACCCTCGATGATCGGGGGCGCGTGCGGGACCGGGCGGGTTGGATACGGGGCGGACTGGATGACCTCCTTGATCCGCATGATGTCGATCCCGTAGAGCCCGCCGCCAACGAAGAACCCGGCGAGCTTGAGCTGATCTTGCCCCTTGGGGGCTTCCTCGTCGTCCCACGCCGTCGTGGCGCCGCGGGGGCTGCTGCCAATCTCGCTCGTCACTGCAGGACACGCTCCCTTCGGAACTTGGCCTCGAGAAAGTCTCGCTCGGCGAGCACGGTCTCGAGATCGAGGATGATGATCAGCCGGCCGCGGTGCCGCCCGAGCCCAAGGATGAAGTCGGCGCGGGTGCTGCCGATCCCACCGGGGGTGTTCTCCATGTCTTCGGGGGGCAACGAGATGACCTCGAGTACGCGGTCGACCACGATACCGTGCTGATCGTCGTCGTGGCGGACAATCAGCACCCGGGTCTCGCGGCCGCGGTGCACGCTCCCTAGCCTGAGGCGCTGGACCAGATCGATGACCGGCATGACCGAGCCGCGCATGTTGCCGATGCCGATCACGAAGTCCGCGGTGCGCGGGACCGGCGTGGTCGGGAACACCGTCGAGATCTCCACGATCTGCTCGATCGGCAGACCGTAGATCTCACCGCGGATCATGAAGGTCACGTAGCGCAGCAGATCGCTGCGCATCTCACGTTTGTAGCCGTGCTCGTAGTCGGCCTCGGTCGCGACCTTGTCGCCGGTCACGGCCAACAGCGCCTGCCACAGATCGTCGTCGTCAGTAGCCATGATCGCCCCAACCTCCGTGTTCTTTGCCGCGCCCGACCGACACGCTCGACGAGAACACGCCGATGCCTTCGCTCGCGCCGCCGCTGCCGATCCCGGCGACCGCCGCCTCGACGCCGCCGACCGCCTCTCCGACCAAGGTGCCGACGTCGAGCAACAGCACCGTGCGGTTGTCACCGAGCTCGGTCGCGCCGGCGATCCCGGGTACCTGGCGCAGCGCCTTGCCGATCGGCTTGATGACCACGTCTTGCTGGCCTAGCAGCTCGTCGACGACCAGCCCGACCCGATGCTGGGCCAGGCCAACCACGACCACGTAGAGCCGATCGTAGAACATCCGCCGATCGGCTTCGCGGCCGTCGGGCTCGAGATCGAACACCCGCGACAGGTGGACCAAGGGCAGCGTGCGACCGCGAACCGAGACGACCTCGTGGCCCTCGATCGTCTGGATCTCGTCGGTCTGGACCATGATCGACTCCAGGACCGAGTTGAGCGGGATGCAGAAGGTCTGGCCCGCCGTCTCGATCACCAGGGCCTGAATGATCGCCAGCGTGACCGGCAACGTGATGCGGAACCGCGAGCCCCGGCCGGGCTCGGACGCGACGTCGATCATGCCCGACAGCCGCGAGATGTTGGTCTTGACCACGTCCATGCCGAACCCGCGGCCCGACACCTCGGTCGCGGCTTCGCGGGTGCTGAACCCCGGCGTGAAGATCAGGTTGATCGCCTGCGACGCGTTGATGTCGCGGGCCTCTTCGCGGGTCAGCACGCCCTTGTCGATCGCCTTGTCCCGGATCCAGCGCCAGTCCATGCCCTGGCCGTCGTCGGTCATCTCGATCACGACACGGTTGCCCTTTTGGTAGGCCGAGAGCGACACGCGTCCAGCCCGAGGCTTGCCAACCGCGACGCGCTCGGCCGGCTTCTCGATGCCGTGGTCGATCGCGTTGCGGATCATGTGCATGAGCGGATCGCTGAGCTCCTCGACGATCAGCTTGTCGAGCTCCGTCTCGGCCCCCGAGATCGCCAAGCGCACGTCCTTCGAGGACTCGCGGCTGAGGTTGCGAACCACCCGCGCGAGCTTGTCGAACACCTGCCCGAGCGGGACCATGCGAACCTCGAGGATCCCCTGCTGAAGCAGCCCAAGCCGCCGGTTCATGACCCGCAGCTGATCTTGGAATTCGCGCAGCTGCTCGACCGGGGTGTCGCTGCGCTGCATCCGGTCGACGGTCGCGGCCAGGTTGGCGTGGACCAGCGCGAGCTCGCCGACGAGGTTCATGAGGTGGTCGAGGCGCCGCAGATCGACGCGGACGGTCTGGCTGAGGCTCTTGAGGCTGACCTGCTCGCCATCATCGTGGACCTCCCCACCCGCTTGGCCACCCCCATCTCGACCGCCGCCATCTCGACCTCCCCCGTCTCGACCGCCCCCATCTCGACCGCCCCCATCTCGACCTGATCCTGCTGGACCGGCCCCCGCGCCCGCAGACCTTCCAGCGCCCGAAGACGCGCTGCTTGGCGCGGGCTCGTCGGGGAACGGTAGGGTGCTCGCGCTGGGTGGTGGGACAAGCATGCCCGCCCCAGCGAGGCCGTCGTCTGGCGGAAACTCGTCCTCGTCGACCATCTCGACGTGGACCTTGGCGCGAGGCCTCCGCTCGAGCTCCGGCGCCGGCTCGGGCTCCGGCTCCGGCTCGGGCGCCGACGCCCGGGTCTTGCTGATCACGATCCGCTCGCCAGTTCCGAGCGCCTCGACGATCACCCCGTCTTCACCGATGCCTTCGGCGACGATCTCGAGGCTCTGCTTCGAGCCAACGAGGATGTCGAGCTCGATGCGATCGTCGCTCGAGCCATCCGCGCTGGGCAGGTAGGTGATGACCTCGCCGTGGGTCTTGAGCTTGCCCTTGAGCGCCTCGATGCCGACATCGATCGCCATCAGATCGAAGCTCGCGTGGACCCGGAAGATCCGCCGGTTCAGGCGCACGTTCTCGCGCAGCCGGTGCTCCTCGTACTCGGTCAGCACGCTGAGGATCGAGTCGTCGAGCCACGACAGCGGGTTGTCATCAACCTGCTCGCGAGGCTTGGACAGCACCGCGAGCCGGGCGAGGAACGGGCGGACGTCGACGGCGTGGCCGACGCTTGGATCGACGGCGCTTGCGAGCAGCTGCTGAAACAGCTCGACGGACTCGAACATCAAGTCGAGCGCGGCGTGGTTGAGCGGCAGCTTGCCGAGCCGCAGGGCATCGAGCGTGGTCTCGAGCTCGTGGCTGAGATCGACGATCTCGTTGACCCCCGAGAGCGACGACAGGCCCTTGAGCGTGTGGACCGAGCGGAACGAGCCGTTGAGCAGATCCGGGTCGTAGTCGTCGCCGTCCTTGATCTGCCCTTCGATCTCTAGCAGCTGGCGCGAGAAGGTCTCGATGATCTCCTGAGCTTCGGAAACGAACTCGGGCGAATCACTCACGGACTCTCACCCCCTGAATCGGTAGGACCGGCTGGATCAGCGAGATCCGGGCGCGGCGTGGCAACGGCCTGAAGGATCGCCGCGAGGAACTCTTCGGGCGTGAACGGCTTGGCGACGAACGACGACGCGCCCGCGCTCATGGCCCGATCCTTGTCGACGGCGGACGCTTCGCTGCTGATCACGATCAGCGGGGTGTTGGCGTGACGAGGGGTCTGGCGCACGAATCGGGTCAGCTCGATCCCGCTGACGTCCGGCATGTTGATGTCGGTGACGATCAAGCCGAACAAGTCGCGGGGCAGCGCCCGCAGGGCGTCGAATCCATTCCCGACCTCGTGGACCTCGTACCCCCCTTCGGCTTCGAGGATCGAACTCACGTAGTCACGCATCGCCCGTGAGTCCTCGACCAAAAGCACTTGGGTCGGCATCGCGCCAAAGTATAGGGCCAGCGGCGCCGTTCGGGGGAGTTTGCGGGCGTTCGGCCCCCAGCGCGGACACGAGCGCTCGGACACGTCGGCGCATCCGGCCGCGGTGCGATGCCGCTCCCACAACGTGTCAGGTGTGCAGGTTCGAGCCGCCCCGCGCAGCTCGGGGTGGACCACTGAGGACCCGCCGCAGCCGCGCCACGACTGCCTGGTCAACGGCGACCCACCAGCGCGCGGTCGTCACATCCAGGTCGGGTGGGTCATCTGGCGACGCCAGCGCGGGCGCTTCTGGTTCCAGCGAGCTCGGCAATTCGGGGCCACCGCTGTCCGGTTCTGGATTCCCAGGCGGATCGCCGGTCGGCTCCTGTGGCGCGTCAGCGGCCACCTCCTTGGCCGCTGGGGCGTCGGGATCGAGCATCGACGACTCCGGGGCCACGGGTTCAGCGGCCAATTCGGGGGCCAATTCGGGGGCCAACTCGCCCGGCTGCTCGGGCGCCGATTCGCCCGCCAACTCGCCCGCCAATTCGCCCGCCTGCTCCGCGGCGGCCTGCGCATCGTCGAGCGGGTCGGGCTGAGACGTTGGGGCGGACGTCACCAGTTGTTCGATCTCGACCAGCAGCGCCTCGAACACAGCCTCGGCCAGCGCGCGATCAATCCCTTGGGTCGGGAGCGCGATCAGCACGGTGCGCGCTTGTAGCCCGGTGGAGATCTTCACCAGCTGGCTGGCCACGGCGCGGGCGCGCGCTTCATCGAATTCGGCCCGCGGGCCGAGCCCGACGAGCACCAGACGATCGATTGGCAGTCTGCGATCACAGGGGACCAACAGCTGCTCGCCCGCGGCGGCCGTGCAAAACCCCGAGCGGATCAACCCCGACAGGCGCCCGGAGCCACGCCAGTCGATCAACCCCGCGAGCCCGAGCAGCGGCCGCTCGTCGCTGAACACGGGAACCAAGCCAAGATCGACGCGCACGCGGTCGCCAGCGCCACGCGGATCCGCGTCGGGATCGAGCGGCAGGTCCAGCGCGTCGAGCACGTCCGGCACCTCATCGAGCGGCACCTCATCGAGCCTCACGCCGTCGAGCAGCGCACGCTCGAGCGCCTCGACGTGGACAACGCGAACCAGCTCGCTGGGGTGGAGCTGGCGGCTCACGTCACCGCTCCCGGATCCTCGGGCTCGGGCTCGGGCTCGGGCGGGGTCACGTCACGCAGCGCTTGGGCCAGGGCCTCGGCGAGACCGTTGACGAAGGTTGGCGAGCGATCGCCCCCGTAGCGGGCCGCGAGCCGCACGACCTCGGCGACCACGACGTTGCGCGGGGTCTTCTCGGCGCGCAGCTCCACCGCGCACAGGCGCAGCAAGTTGCGGTCGACCCGATCCATCCGCTCGAGTCGCCAACGCTTCGACGCGAGCTCGATCGCGGCGTCGACCGAGATCATGTCGTTCACGTACGCCTGGGTCAGCCGCCGGGCCCAGCGGCCCGCGACTCCGTCGTCGAGCAGCGCCCGGAGCTCGGCCGCGATCGGCCCGATGAATTCGTCGCCGGTCTCGAGCGTGGGTGGCTCGCGCCAGAACAGCTCGACGGCGTCGCGCTCCTCCCCTGGGTGGGACTCGAGGTGGCACAGAATCCACAGCGCCAGCTCGCGCCCCCGGGCCCGACCAGGCGGACCCTTGGACCCGCCTGCGCCCTGATTGGGATCGTGATCGGTCATGCTCGTCGCCCGCTCACAGCTTCTCGATCGCCTGATACAGGCGGGCCTGCTCGATCGCGGTCATCGCCGCCTCGGCGCCCTTGTTGCCCGCCTTGGCCCCCGCCCGGTTGATCGCCTGCTCGAGCGTGTCGGTGGTCAAGACCCCGAACGCGACCGGCTTGCGGTGGCGCTGGCCAGCCGAGGCCAACCCCTTGGATGCCTGCGCGGCGATCAGATCGAAGTGGATCGTGTCCCCGCGGATCAGGCAGCCAAGCGCGATCAAGGCGTCGAAGCGACCGGTCGCCAAGACCTTGTCGGCCAGCATCGGCAGCTCGTAGCTGCCGGGCGTGCGAAACACGACCACGTCAGTTGGCTTCGCGCCGCTGCGCACCAGCGCATCGACGGCGCCATCGAGGAGCGGCTCGGTGACGATCGCGTTGAAGCGGGCCACCAGGACCCCGAAGCGCAGCCCAGTCGCATCGAGCGAGCCCTCCACGATCTGAACCTTGGACGATCCGCCCTGCATGCCCACGAGATACCTGGCTGCGACAGATCTGGCAACTGCCCGTTAAACAGCGCGAGCCAGGTCGTGACGACCTGGCTCGCGCGCGCTTGGCTTCGACCGGCGTTGCCGGCCCCGCCCTAGCTCTTCTTGTACTTGTCCGACATCAGGTCGGCCAGGGTTGCGCCTGCCTCGCTGACGTTGGCAAAGCCCTGGGCGTCGGCCAGGTCGTCCTGGCGGCGCGCGCTCTTGATCGACAGGCCGATCTTGCGCTCCTGTGCGTCGAGCTGAATCACCTCGGCGCGCATGGTCTGGCCGGGCTCGAGCACCTGGCGTGGATCTTCGATCCGCTCTTCGCTGATCTCCGAGATGTGGATGAGGCCCTCGACGCCGGGGATGATCTCGGCGAACGCACCGAAGTCGGTGAGCTTGAGGATCTTGACCTCGGTGACCTTGCCGATCGGGAACTCGTAGGGCACGCGGTCCCACGGGTCGCTCGACAGCTGCTTGATGCCAAGGCTGATCTTGGGCTTCTCGCCGGTGTTGTCGATGTTCAACACCGCGGCTTGGACCTCATCACCCTTCTTGAACAGATCCGAGGGGTGACGGACGCGCTGCGTCCAGCTGAGATCCGTGATGTGCACGAGGCCGTCGATGCCGGGCTCGAGCTCCACGAACACACCAAAGTCGGCGATGTTGCGGATCACGCCCTGGACCACGGTCCCGGGCGGGTACTTCTCGAGCACCTTCTCGTAGGGGTTCTCCTCGAGCTGCTTCATGCCCAACGAGATCCGGTTTTGCGAGACGTCGATGTCGAGCACGACGGCGGTGACCTCGTTGCCGAGGTTGATGACCTGCTTGGGGTTCTTGACCTGGCGGGTCCACGACATCTCGGACACGTGGACGAGACCCTCGATGCCCTCTTCGAGCTCGACGAAGGCGCCGTAGTCCTTGATGCTGACCACCTTGCCCTGAACGACCGTGCCGGGGATGTACTTCTCCTCGGCGTTGATCCACGGGTCGGGGGTGATCTGCTTGAGGCCAAGGCTGACGCGCTCGGACTCGCTGTTGAACTTCAAGACCTTGACCTTGACCTTGTCGCCGACCTGGAACAGCTCGGACGGATGGTTGATCCGGCCCCAGCTCATGTCGGTGATGTGGAGCAGGCCGTCGATGCCGCCAAGATCGATGAAGGCGCCGTAGTCGGTCAGGTTCTTGACCTGGCCCTCCACGATCTGACCTTCGGCGAGCTTGTTGAGCGTGTCGGTCTTCAGCTCGGCGCGCTCGGCTTCGAGCAGCACCCGGCGCGAGAGCACGATGTTGCCCCGGCGCTTGTTGAACTTGATGATCTTGAAGTCGAGCTCTTGAGCCAAGAACGCGTCGAGGTTGCGGACCGGGCGGAGATCGACCTGGCTACCGGGCAAGAACGCCTTGACGCCGCCTTGCAGCGTCACGGACAAGCCGCCCTTGACCCGCGCTTGGATCTGGCCTCGGACAATGCTGTCCTCCTCCATCGCGCTTTGGATCTCGTCCCAGACCTTGCGCTTGCGCGCCTTGTCCTTGGACAGCACGACCAGGCCGTGGGAGTCCTCGGCGTGCTCGAGCAAGACTTCGGCCTCGTCGCCGATCTTGACGTTGATGTTGCCGTCTTCGTCGGCAAACTCGCGCAGCGGCACCTGGCCTTCGGCCTTGAGGCCGACGTCGACCACCGCGTAATCGCCGATGATGTCGACGACGGTGCCCTTGACGATGCTGCCTTCTTTGACCTCGCTCGTGTCGAGGAGCGACTGCTCGAGTAGATCGGCAAAACTCTCTTCGCCGACCTCGTGGGTGATGGGTTGTGTCATGTGGTTGCTGGAGTTCCTCTCTATTGGCGTCCCTCACCGAAGCGATGCCAACGCGCGAACCAAAGTTGTGGCCGCGAGCTGGCGCTAAGGTCGAGAGCCGGGGGAAGCTAGAGATTTCCGCACCGCTGGTCAAGCAGTGGTTTGGCCAGGGCCCCGAACCGCCGCCACGATCCGGGCCACGACGGCGTCGATGTCGAGCTCGCTCGAGTCGATCAGCGCGGCATCCTTGGCCTGCTGGAGCGGCGCGGTCTCGCGTGAGGAATCACGCTGGTCCCGGCGTGCCATCTCTGTCTCGACCTCGCTGCGGCTGGGCGCCTCCCCGCTCGCGGCCAGCTCCCCGCTCGCGGTCAGCTCTTTGTGGCGTCGGCTGGCTCGCGCATCACGCGTGGCCGTGAGGAAAAACTTGTGGGCGGCGTCGGGGAACACGACCGTGCCCATGTCCCGGCCCTCGGCCACGCAGCCACGGCCAGCGGCCACCGAGGTAGCGGCAATGGCGCGTTGGATGTCCAGCAGCGCCCCGCGGACCGCCGCGTGCTGCGACACGCGCGAGGCTCCCTCGGAGATCTCTGGCGAGCGAATCAGCCCGGTGACGTCGATCGGCCCGCGCTCCGGCGCCTCCAAGGGGCTCAGAATCAGGACTCGCTGGCGTGTGCCTGGCTCGGCTGGCGGTTGGAATTCGATGCGCAGCTCGGCGGCGATCGCCGCGAGCCCAGCCTCGTCCTCCCAGGCGACGCCCCGCCCCCGCGCGAGCCAGGCGAGGCTCCGATAGATCGCCCCCGTGTCCAGCAGCGCGGCCCCAAACAAATCGGCGATCCGTCGCGCGACGGTGCTCTTGCCAGCGCCTGCGGGGCCATCGATGACAATCAGCTCAGCGGGCATTCGCGGAAGAATAGCGACACCTCGGCGCCAACGCGAACTAGTGCCGCACACCCTGAGTACGTTCCGGCCCAACCTGTGTTCGGGCGGCGCTTGCCGAGGGGTGCTCACGTCGGGCAGGCTCGCGGGGATGGCATCTCACCTGCCTCGCGCTGTCCTTGCGCTGGTTCTCGGCCTCGCCAGCAGCGCATGCGTCACCGTTCAATCTCACGAGCGTCAACACCTCGCGCTCCCGGCGATGGACCCGGCGAGCCACGCGCTCGACGAACAATTTCTCAGCCACATCGAGTCGGCCCGCGAAGCTGGGTTTGGCGGGCACGGTGCCTCGGGTGGCGGCTGCGGCTGCGGCTGAGCATGAGCGACGTGTCGTCAGCTCGGGCCCGGTCGGGTCTGTCGCTCGCGCGAGTGGGCCCGGCGCTGGTGGTCGCGCTGACGCTGCTGGTGTCACTCGGACTCCCGGTGACCCGCGCCCGCGCCGAGGATCGGGTCACGGTCCGCGGCAACTACTATCGCGAGACCTCCACGCGGGTGCTGCAGCCCATGGTCACGTTCCGCAAGGAGCTGCCCGATGAACGGTTCGCGCTCGAGACCGAGTACCTGCTCGACGTGATCTCTTCCGCCTCGATCGGCGCGGGTTCGGTCGAGCTCGGCGGCGACAAGGTGTTTACCGAGGCCCGCCACGAGGCCACGTTTCGCGCGACTACCAAGATCGACGACTGGGGCGCCGCGGCGTCGTATCGGTACTCGACCGAGACCGACTACCAGTCCAACAACTTCGGCGTGGCGCTGTCCCGCGAGTTCTTGCAGCGCACCGCCAACGTGTCGCTGAGCTACTCGGCGACCTTCGACCGGGTCTACAAGATCGTCTCTGCGTTTGGTTCGCGAGATCCCTGGACCTCGAGCGGCACCTCCAACTTGCTGCAGGTCCACTACCTGAACCTTGGCTACAGCCACGTGCTCCACAAGCAGGTGGTCGGTGGCGTCAACCTCGAGGGCATCTACGCCAAGGGCCCGCAAGACAACCCCTACCGGCGCACCCGCGACGCGATGACCGAGCAGCACCCGCTGCTGCGCAAGCGCCTCGCGCCCGCCCTGTGGCTGCGCGCGCACGTTCCCCAGGCCAAGATGACCCTGGAGCCGCACTACCGGTTCTACGCGGACGACTGGGGGATCACGGCCCACAGCGCCGACGCGCGCGTGCACTTTCGCGCGCACCGGGATCTCGCGCTGCGGCTGCGCTACCGCTACTACACGCAGACCCAAGCCAAGTTCTGGCGGGACGGCGGCGCCTATGCTGACACCGACCCGTTCCGCACCGATGATCCCAAGATGGACGATTTTCGGTCCAACACTGTCGGTTTGGAGCTGACTTGGCACCTCGATAGCGTCGCTAAATTACAGGGGTTAGGATGGCTCGACGGTGCCTGGATCCAGGCCAACTACAACCATGTCTTCGTTCGCTGCGACGATCAGTCTCCGACGTGCATGGATCAAGACTTTGGCTATGGCACGGTCCGCTCGACCCGCTACGGCGACAACCGCTACGGCAACCTCGCGTTCTCGATTGCGTTTTGATGGTTCATGGCGGCCAGCGGCCGCGGGGGTCTGCGCGTGGTCGTGCGCCGCGGTCGTGAGCGGGGCGCTGCTCGGCTGTGGTGACGACGCGGGCGGCGAGAAAAATGTCGTCGCGCAGATCAGCGGCGAGGGCCAGACGCTCACCCTCGATCGGGCGGTCGTCGAGCACGTCGCCGCTCGCGAACAGATCAGCGAGGCCGAAGCCCGCGAGCGCGCCCTCGCAGACTTGCGCCTGGTCGCCGCCCGCCGGGCCGAGCTCGCCGCCCGCGAAGAGCCGCCCGAGCACCCCGACGAGCTCGACCCGGTGCGCCGCGAACAGCTCGAGCGCGCGGCGCTGGTCCGGGTCTGGCTCGACGACGTGTTCGAGCCCAGCCATCGCGCGGCGGACATCCCCCAGCGGCTCGTCGAGCAGAACATGAACAACCCGGGGACGACCCGGCGGATGTTTCATCCAGAGCTGTGGTTCGTGTGCCAGGCGTTGATCGTCCCGACCCCGGAGTCCGCCGATACGTTCGTCAAGCCGCCCAGCGAGGGTGAAGCGGCCGAGCGCTGGCGGGCGGCCGCGAACCAGGCGTTCGCAGGTCTGGTCGCGCGGGCCCGCCGATTCGAGCCGGATCTGCTCAGCGAGGGCGGCTGCGCGGTGCTCGGGCGGATCGTGGGTACCTCGCAGCAGCGCTTCGCGATCGAGCCAGGTCCCGACTCGACCGGGTCCGGCTCGCTCACGCTGCGCTACGAACACTTCGCGTTCGCCCCCAGCGACGCCGGCAGCTTCGATCCGCAGTGGGTCGAGACCGTGACCGCCCGCGAGGCGCCGGGGATCGTCGGTCCGTTCGCCACCCAGTTTGGCGTGCACCTGGTGCTCGTCGCCAGCATCGAAGCGGCGGCCTTCGCCGACGGATCGCTGCCCGAGGCCCAGCTCCGCGCCGCTCGCGAAGCTCACCTGCGCGGCGAGATCGAGCAGGCTTGGCAAGCCGATCAGCTGCAGCAGACCTTGGCCAAGATCCGCGATCGCCGGGTCGTGCGCCTGTCCCCCGAGCTCGAGCGAGGGCCGTGAATGATGACCGAGCTTCAGGCCGACGAGATCGATCGGGGCGTGAGCGAGTTTGGCGACCTGCTTGGCGCCCTGCTCGAGCGCAACCCCGGCGCGCTAGGAGCCGTGCTGTCCGACGGCGTCGACGACACGATCGACACCGCCTACCGGCCCGCAGAGATCTCGAAGATCGACGTGTCTATCGCCGGCGCGCAGGTCGGCCAGCCGATGACGCACCTCAACACCGCGTCGATCATCTTTGGGCTTGGCCGCGCGCAGGTCGTGATCGAGACCGAAGAATCGGTGCTCATCACCAAGGTCCTGTGGGAAAAGTACCTGCTGACCCTGCTGCTCAACCGCCGGGCCAATTTCGCGCGCGCCATGCGAGACTTCGACGAGACCGCCGAGCTGCTGCTGGCGCTGCTGCGCTGAGATCGACCGCGCACGCGCGCCGCTTGACGCCCATCACCCCATAGGTAGACTGCCGGACGCGTGACACCGGCTACCAAGCGCCGGGTCAGCAAACCACCCCTCGAGCTCGGGGAGCTCGAGCACGAGTCAGCACACCAGGAGACACGAATGGCCACCCACATCACCGAAGAGTGCATCAACTGTGGCGCTTGCGAGCCCGAGTGCCCCAACGAGGCCATTTCCGAGGGCGACGAGATCTACGTCATCGACCCGAAGCTGTGCACCGAGTGCGTTGGCTTCCACGACTACGAGGCGTGTCAAGCGGTCTGTCCGGTGGAATGCTGCCTCCCCGATCCCGAGCTTCGCGAAGACGAGAGCACGCTGATCGCCCGGGCCCGCGAGATCCACAAAGACAAGAGCTTTTCCGACGACTTCCCCAGCCGCTTCAAGAAGTGAGGCCGGGCTAGGCAAGTGGGCCGGCGCGCTGGCCCACGCCAAGAGAAGATGAGCGAAGGCAGGCGAAGCACCCAGCGACAGTGGTGGCTTCGCCTGTCGCTTTCGTTGGTCATTGGCGCGGGGTTTTGCTTCGCGCTGGTCCGCCGCATCGAGTTCGTCCCGGCTGATCCCTGGGTCCCGGCGTGGGTGCTGCCAAGCTACCTCGTCACCCTGGTCGCCTACTTCGTGTTTCGAGCCGGGCGCTGGCACTACCTCGTCGCGCCGCTCGCCGCCGATCCGGGACCGAAGATCGGATGGCGGACCACGCTGCCGGTCTCGGTCGCGGGGACCATGTGGATCATGGTGTTGCCGCTGCGCCTCGGCGAGCTCGCGCGGCCGCTGTTCCTCGCCCAGAAGAGCAAGATCGGCGTGGGCCAGGCCCTGGGCACCGTGGCGATCGAGCGCGTCGTGGATGGCTTGTTCGTGTGCGGGCTGTTCTTCGCTTCGCTGCCGCTGCTGCCCGAGGTCCACGGTGAGCAAGCCGTGGCGGTCGAGCGGCTGCGCTCGCTCGGGCTGCTCGCCAGCGCGGGGCTGTTCGCCGTGCTCGTGGTCCTGCTCGCGATGGCGCTGTCGCCAAGTCGCGTGGGCCGGCTGGTCGCCGCCACGCTCGGCCGGGTGATCCCACCGCTCGCGGACAAGCTCGAGTCGCTCGCCCGGTCTGTCGCCGAGGGCCTCGCGGCCTTGCCCTCGTTGGTTCCGCTGCTGAAGTTCTTGGCCGGCACCGTCGCGTACTGGGCCGCCAACGCGCTGGGCACCTGGCTGCTCGCGCGCGGCTGCGGCCTCGACATCTCGTTCCCCGCGGCGCTCGCGATGATGTCCGTGCTCGGTATCTCGCTGCTGATCCCCGGCGGCCCCGGCCAGTTTGGGATCTTCCACTACGGCATGATCTTGGGCTTGAGCATGTTCGTGAGCGACGAGGTCGTCCACCAGCAGGGCAGCGTGTTCATCTTCTGGATGTTCGTGACCCAGCTGGGCATGGGCGTGGTCTTGGGGATCATCGCCCAGCGGATGCTCGCGCTCGACTGGCGCGCTACGCTGAGCGGGTCTCCCACGGTCGAGTCGGACCCTTCGGCCACCACCCAGACGGGCGATCCAAGCAGCTCATGACCGATCGCAATGTTGATCAGCTGGGGGATCAGCTGGGGGATCAGCTGGGGGATCAGCTGGGGGATCAGCTGGGCGATCAGCTGGGCGAGCAGCTGGGCGAGCAGCTGGGCGCGCGAGCGCGGCCCGTCCGGCGCCCGATCAAGGCCGCGCTGCAGTTCGTCGCGGGGGTGGTGCTGTTCGCCGTCGTGCTGCGCTGGCTCGCGCCCGACTGGGACGAGCTGGTCGCCAGCGTCGAGCTCGATCTTGGCTGGGCCCTCGTCGGCCTGCTTGGGACCACGCTCGCCAGCTTCGTGACCGCCGCGCGCTGGCGGCTGCTGGCCGAGGTCATGGGCGGGACCAAGCTGCCCTTCGTCGCCTACTTTTACGGGCTCGTCGTGACCCGGCTGCTCGGCCAATTCACGTCAACGGTGGCCATGGATCTGGTGGGCCGCGGCGTCGCCCTGCGCTCGGCTGGCAGCGAGCGCGGTCTTGGCCACGCCGCCACCCAGGTGGTGCTCGAGCGCATCTTCGACGCCGCCTTGCCGCTGGGGCTGCTGGCCTGGGCCCTGAGCGTGCGCGATGGCTGGCTGCCGCTGAGCCCGGTCGGGACCCTGGGCCTGTTTTGCCTGGTGTTCATGGCCTTGGCGGTTCCGCTGCTGCGGCCCGCCGTGGGCGTGGCGTTGCGCCTGCACGGCGTGGCCCTGCGCCTGCACGCCGCGGCCCTGCGCCTGTACGGCAGGCTGAAGCGGCGCGTCAGCGGGTCCCCAGCGCAGGCCCAAGCCGCGGCCGATCCCGACGCCCCCGCGCCCGTCGCCACCCCCAACGTCAACGCTGCGCTGTCCGCCAAGGTCGCCGGCTACAGCCTGCTACGCTTCGCCACCGTGGTCCTCCAATTCTGGGGCATCGCCCGCGCCGTCGGCATCCAGATCAGCTGGCAACAAATGACCGCCGCGACCCCGGTCGCGCAGCTCGCTGGCATGCTTGGCCTCACCCCCGGGGGGCTGGGCGTGCTCGAGGCCGGCTGGGCCGGTGGCCTCGGCTGGGTTGGCCTCGGCGCCGTCGCTATCAGCCTGTTCGTGCTCGCCCAGCGCGTCGGCGTGATCGCGTTCTTTGGTCTGCTCAGCGCGATCAGCTGGCCGCTCGCCAAGCGCGCCCCCCTGCCCCAACCCGCCGCCACTGCCCATGACTGAGTCACGCGATCAGCTCCCGCCCATGCGCGGCGGCGCCTACGAGCAGACCTACTTGATCCTCGCGGGCTTGTTCATCGCCTCGCTCGTCGCCTGCAACCTGATCTTCCAAAAGTTCTTCATGATCGAGGTCCCGCTCCCCGGCGGCGGCACCCACGTGTTCCGCCAGTCCGTCGGGATCCTCGCCTACCCGCTCACCTTCCTCGTCACCGACATCCTCTCGGAGATCTACGGAGCACGCCGCGCCAACCAAGTGGTGCTCGCGGGCCTCGTCGCCAGCATCTTCACCACCGCCCTCGTCGAGTTCGCCGATCTCGCCCCCAGCGCAGAGTTCGGGATCGGCAGCGAGACCTTCCACGGCGTGTTTGGCCTGTCGAAGGTCGCCGTGTTCGCCTCGATGATGGCCTACCTGACCGCCCAGTTCATCGACATCCGCCTGTTCCACTTCTGGAAGCGCGTGACGATGGGCAAGCACCTGTGGCTGCGCAACAACGCCTCTACGATCACCTCGCAGCTGGTCGACACCTTCGTCGTCCTGGCCCTGCTCGCCAGCTTCAACGCCGCCGGCATCACCTGGGACAACCTCCCCGGCCTGTTCCTCGACGGGCTCCTGTTCAAGTGGACGATCGCCCTGCTCGACACCCCGCTGTTCTACCTGGCCGTCCGCACCCTCGAGCGCCGGTTCCCCGAGCAGGTCGCCGCCCTCGCCGAGCCCTAGAGCCTAGAGACGCTAGCCGATCACGAGACCATCGCCTCGGCGATCGCCCGCCGCATGTTGACCGACACCAGCTTCGAGACCCCTCGCTGCTGCATCGTCACCCCATACAGCCGGTCCGCGATCTCCATCGTCCGCTTGTTGTGCGTGATGATGATGAACTGGGTGCCCTGGGCCAGCTCGCGGACCAGATCGCAGAACCGACCCACGTTGGCTTCGTCGAGCGGCGCGTCAACTTCGTCGAGCAGACAAAACGGGCTGCTCTTGATCAGGAAGATCCCAAAGATCAAGCTGACCGCCGTCAGCGCCTTCTCGCCACCTGACAACAGCTCGAGGTTCGCAACCTTCTTGCCCGGCGGCTGGGCCAAGATATCGACGCCGGTCGTCAACATGTCGGTTGGATCGGTGAGCACCAGCTTGGCCTGCCCGCCGTTGAACAGGCGCGGGAACAGCCGCTGGAACATCTCGTTGACCGCGGCGAAGGTCTCGGCGAAGCGCTCCTTGGTGGTCGCGTTGATCCGATCGATCGCCTCTTGCAGCTGGTTGACCGCGTCCTCGAGATCCTTGCGCTGGCTGGTCAGGTACTCGTAGCGACCCGAGACCTCTTCGTACTCGCCGATCGCGGTCAGGTTGACCTCGCCCATCCGCGACAAGATCCGCTTGAGCTCGCGGATCCGCTCACGCTCGGTCCCGGTCGCCAGCGCGCGGTCGTGAAAGTCGACCAACATGGTCCGCAGCTCGACGTCAAAGCGATCGCGGATGTCGGTCTCGAGGTGCTGACGCTCGAGCACCAGCTCGCGCAGACCCAGCTCGACCTCTTGCAGCTGCTCGCGTTGCTCTTCGAGCTGCCGACGGCGATCCCGGATCGACAGCTCGAGCTCGTCGACGCGCAACACCGCGGCGTCGTGGGCCTCGGCGGCGTCGTGCTTGGCCGCGGTCGTGAGCTTGTGCTGATCGAGCAAGGTCGCGTGGTCGACGACCATGGCCTCGACCGCCTCGACGAGGGTCGCGATGCGGACATCGGCCTCGTCGGCCGCCTCGCCCAGCCGCCGCGCCCGGTCGCGCTCGCTGGAGATCTGCTTGCTGAGCCGCTGGGCCGTCGAGGCCAGGGCGTTGCGCTGCTCTTGCCAGCTCGCGAGCGCGACCTTGATCTCGGTCAGCGAGGTGCTGACTTGCTCGCGGGCGTCAGCGAACACCTCGACGCGCTCCTCGAGCGCGACGGTCTCCTCTTCGAGCTCGGGGCTGCGCTCGCGCAATTCGGCGAGCTCTTCTTCGAGATCCAGGCGCTCGGCTTGGCGCTGCTCGAGGGTCAGCTCGAGCTCGGCGCGCCCGCGCTCGAGCTGCTCGACCTGCCGCTGCAGGCGGACACCCGCCTCTTCGATCGCCGAGACCTCGCGGACCGCGAGCACCCGGGCTTTCTCGGCTTCGAGCAGCTCGGCCTCACCGACCTCGCGGCCACGCTCGACCTCGTCGAGCCGCTCGGCGAGGCCCTGTCGGCGCTGCTGCGCGACCGTGAGCGTGTCCTCGAGCTCGGTGACGATCGCCTGAAGCTCACCGATCTCGCGCTTTTGCTGGAGCAGCGCCGAGTCGATCGCGTCGCGGGATCCACCCACGACCACGCCGCTGGGCTCGATGCGATCACCGTCGAGCGTCACCAGCGTGTGCGGCACGCGATCGGCGACGGGCAGCTCACGACGCAGCGCGTGCCACAGCTCGAGCGCCCGCGCGAGGCGATCGACGACCACCGTCTCGCCGAGCAGGATCTCGACGAGCTCGTGCAGCTGCGGCTCGACCTCGACGAGCTCACTGAGCCGGCCGACCACGCCCTCGGCCCCGCGCAGCGCACCCAGTGGATCTACGGGCGCGAGCTTCGGGGCGGTGGCTGGGGTCGCCAAGCTGAGCGGGTCCTGGCCCGGCTCGGGTGTCGGCGCGGGCGGGGCTGCGACCGCGGCGGGCAGCGCTGCGGCTGCTGGCGCTGCGACTGCTGGCGCGGCGACGCCGAGCGAGGTCTCTGCGGGCCCCTCGGCGACGGTCAGCGAGGCTGAGCTGTCCGCGACGGTGTCGCGCTCCGACGACTCGGCCGGCTGCCCGATCACGACGGACGCGGCCTCCAGCGTCGAAGCCCCGCACTCGGTCTGATCTTGCGTAGTTTGGAGCGCCGCGGGCTCGGGCTCGGATCCCGCGGCCGCCTCGCCAACGAGATCCACGACCTCGATCCGTCCTGCCGTGCCGCGATCGGGCGCGCTCCAGCCGAGCGGTCGTCCCTCGCTGGGCGAGGCGTCCTCGCCGACCACCAGCTCGCGCCCGCGCCCCTGCGAGCCCGATGAGATCGGCAAGAAGGTCGTCCGGCCCTCTTTGAGGTGCTTGAGCAGCTCGACGCCGCTGGCACCCGTGACCGGCGCGTCGACGACGACACCCTGCAGCCGATCACCGAGCACGGCAGACACCGCCGACTCGAGGTGCGCCGGGGCAGTGATGAAGTCGGCCATGATCCCGTGGATCCCCCACGTCGTCGCGCGCCCGGCCCCGGCGCTCGCGCCCAGCTCGGACCCGTGCAACCCAGCCGAAGCCGACAGCTGCGCCCCGTACTCCGCGAGCGCCTCGCGGTGCTCCATCACCACCTGCACGCCGCTTTGGCAGGCCTGGTAGCGCGACTGAATCTCCTCGAGCGACTGCAAGCGCGAGCGCGCCCGCATCAGCTCTTTGCGCGCCGTCTCGACCTCGACCTCGGCCGGACGCAGGCGCTCGCGCAGCTCGACCCGCTCGCGATCCAAATTCTGGCGACGCTCGCGGACGCCCTCGAGCCGCTCGACGATCTGCGTGAGCTCGGCCTGCGCGGCCTCGAGCCGGCTGGAGTCGCTGTCGGTGCTTTGCTCGAGCGCGGTGGCTTCGGCGGCCATGACCTCGGCCCGCTCGCGCAGCTCGGCGACGCTCTCCGTGCGCGACAAGATCGTCGCCTCGAGCGTGGCGCTGCGCTGCTGGGTCTGCGCGAGCTCACGACGTCGCTGCTCGAGCAGCTCACGCTCGGCCCGAAGGCTGGCCGTGACCTCCTCGAGCTCGACGTTGAGCCGGCTGGCCTGGGTCTCGAGCCCCTCGCCGCCGTCGCTCTCACCGAGCGTGGCCTGCTGGTCTTTGACCTCGGCGAGCTCGCGCTCGAGGCCGTCGTATCCACGGGTGACCGCGTCACGCTCGGCCCGGCTCTGGTCCGCCGAGCGGCGCAGGCCCTCTTGCTCTTGCAGCTTGTAGCGGCGGTCCTGCTCGACCAGCTGGATGCGGTTCTCGAGCTCGTAGAGGGCCTCTTGCTGGCGGGAGAGCTCGGTCTCGACTTCGCGCAGCGACACCCGATCCGCCTCGAGCCGGGCTTCGATCGCGGCCGAGTCGTGGCGCAGATCCTCAACCCGCTCGTCGAGCGCGGCCCGGCGCTGCTCGAGCACCCTCGCGGTCGCGCGCAGCTCGAGCAGCTTGTGGCTGGCGTTCCACAGCTCGAGGTCGCGCAGCTCGCTGCGGTACCGCTTGTAGCGCTCGGCCTTCTGCGCCTGGCGCTTGAGCGTGCCCAGCCGGCCCTCGAGCTCGCCGATCACGTCGGTGACCCGCAGCAGGTTCTGCCGGGTCTGCTCGATCTTGCGCTCGGCCTGGTGCTTTTGCTGCTTGAACTTGGTGATCCCCGCCGCCTCGTCGATCACCTGGCGCCGGCTCTCGGGCTTGCTGGTGACGATCTGCGAGACCCGGCCCTGCTCGATGATCGAGTAGCCGCTCTTGGCCGAGACGCCGCTGCCCATCAACATGTCGTTGATGTCGCGGAGCCGACACGGCACCTTATTGATCAGGTACTCGCTGGCGCCGTCGCGGAACAGCCGACGGGTCACCGCGATCTCCGAGAACTTCAAGAACGCCGCCGGGCTGTCGCCGCTGTTCTCGAACACGATCGTGACCTCGGCCATGCCGGCGGGTCCACGGGTGCTCGTGCCAGCGAAGATCACGTCAGCCATGCCGCTGCCGCGCAGGTGCTTGGCGCGTTGCTCGCCCAGGCACCAGCGCATCGCGTCGACGATGTTGGACTTGCCGCAGCCGTTCGGGCCGATCACGCCGGTCACGTGGTCGTCGAGCACGACGACTTCTCGCTCGGCGAAGGACTTGAATCCGACGACCTCGATCTTCTTGATTCGCATGGTGCTGGCCGAACGGTGCGCGTCGCGTGCTAGAGCCGCGCGGGCACGGGCATGTCAGGTAGCAGAGTGTACGGCCCGGCGAAAAGGGCTCGACGTTCAGCATCCGCCACCGGGGCACAGGCCGCCGTGAACGTGATTCTGGCGTCCAATGACGTGTCCTTGGTCGATCGCGTCGCTTCGCTTGGATCAGCACCGACCGCCCCGGCCCGCCGGGGGAGATCTTCCCTGACGCGATCTCCCGCGAGATCCCCCCAGAGAGACCCGATGCGGCGCCAGCGTTGACGAGCCGCGCGCACGGTGGCCTACTGCCGGCCGGAAGCCCGATGGGACCTGGAGAGATCATCATCTATATCGTCGTTGCGCTCGCCGTAGCCGCGATCATCTGGTTTGTCGCCAAGCCGAAGCAGGCGCTCCCCCCGGCCGAGGAGCAAGATGCGCTGGGCAAGGGTGAGGACGCGGCGGCAGGCGAAGCTCGCGACGCGGCCATCGCTCGACCGAAGCCCGAGCCCGAAGCCAAGCAGCCCGAGCCCAAACTCGAAGCCAAGCAGCCCGAGCCCGAGCCCGAGCCCGAGCAAGCAGAGCAAGCCGACGACGCGCCAGCCGAGCCCGCTGCTGAGGTTGAGCCGCAGGCGCCCGACGCCGAGCCAGCGGCCGCTGACGCCAAGCCAAAGGCCGCTGACGCAGACGCAGACGCCAAGCCAGAAGCTGCCGACGCCGCGAGCGAGGCTTCGGACGACCCGTTCGCCGAGACGTCCAAACCCGCCGCGAAACCAGCGGTCCCGCGCTTCGCTCCACCTCCAACCTTTGCGCCCCCGCCGTCGCTCAAGAAGCCGACGACCGTCCCCCCACTCGCGGCGCCAGTCTCTGCGACCAAGCCCGAGCCCAAGCCCGAGCCCGAGCTCCCAGCGAAGCCGGCCGAACCCGCGAAGCCAGCACCCGAGCCCGAAGCCGGCAAGCCAGAACCTGCCGAGCCAGAGTCGGAGCCCGCCAAGTCGGAGCCCGCCCAGTCGGAGCCCGCCAAGTCGGAGCCCGCCGAGCCGGAGCCCGCCCAGTCGGAGCCCGCCAAGCCAGAGCCCGAACCGGAGCGCGCCCCCGTCGCGATGCCGGTCGACAAGCCCAAGGTGGCGACACGCGAGGAGCGTGAGCAGGCCGAGCTCGAGACCAAGAAGAGCGAGCGAGACCGCTACCGCAAGGGCCTCAAGAAGACCAAGCGGGGGTTCGTCGCTCGGCTCGCGCGGCTGTTCAAGGGCCGGCCCAAGGTCAGCGACGACCTCAAGGATGACATCGAGGAGGTCCTGTTCACCGCCGACATCGGCGCCAAGACAGCCGCGACGCTGCTCGAGTCGGTGACCGCGGAGCTCGACAAAAAGGAAGTCGCCGATGCCGACGCCGTGTGGTCGGTGATCCGCCAAAAGGCCCTCGACGTGCTCGAGATCGAGGCCAAACCACTCGACTACACGCCCAGCGTGGGCCCGTACACGCTCTTGATGATCGGGGTCAACGGCGTCGGCAAGACCACGACGATCGGCAAGCTCGCCGCTCGCCACGTCGAGGCTGGACGCAAGACGCTCATGGTCGCCGGCGACACCTTCCGCGCCGCCGCGGGCGAGCAGCTCGAGGTCTGGGCCCAGCGGGTCGGCTGCGACATCCACCTTGGCAAGGACGGCGCCGATCCGAGCTCGGTGTTGTTCGACGGGATCTCGAAGGGCCGCGAGCAGGGCTACGACGTGATCTTGTGTGACACCGCGGGCCGCCTGCACACCCGCAAAGAGCTGATGGACGAGCTTGGCAAGATGGGTCGCGCCGCGTCCAAGGCCCTGTCAAAGGGGCGCGACGAGCTCGAGCCTCACGACACCTTCTTGGTGCTCGACGCCACGATCGGTCAGAACGCGCTCGCCCAGGCCCAGCTGTTCAAAGAGACCATGAACTTCACCGGCCTGGTGCTGACCAAGCTGGACGGCACGGCCAAAGGCGGTGTCGTACTTGGCGTCGTCGACGAGCTTCAGGTGCCGATCCGCTACATCGGCATCGGCGAGGCAGTCGATGATCTGCGGCGCTTCGATCCCGAAGCATTTTGTGAGGTGCTGTTCAAGCCCGACGCCGAAGATGCCGAAAATGGGGACGATGACTGATCACATGAGCCCGTGCGTGTTTTGCACTTCTCGCGAAAGCGAGATCGGCCACCCGCAACACGGCTCAATCATGTGCGAGGTCGCTTACGTCGGTCTCGACCGGTCGACCCCCAAGAGCCCTAAATTTTCCAATTATTTCAACGACTTGCAATGCTGTGGCCGCGTCCACTTCGGCCGCTGACAGCGGTTGTGAGTCGGCTTACCCTATGATACGTTCCGCGCCGAAATTCATGGTTGGGTTTGCCACAAACCCCTGGCAAAACTGCAGCAGCGTGCTGTAGCCAGGTCTGACTCAACCGGCCATTTCACGCGCTTCACGAGCCGTCCGCGACTCCCGCACCGGCTTCCACCCCGCCCACTGTCTCCAGCGAGTCCTCTCCAGAGGTGAGCATGCGACGATTTCTGACTGGCCTCACCACATTCGTGGTCTGCGCCTACCCCCTCCCGCTACTGGCGTCCGCGCCACCGGACGAGGAGGTTATCGAAGACGAGCTAGTCCTCGATGAAGATGACATGGACGCCGTCCCGGACGAACCCGAGGACAGCGGCCCCGCCGATACGAGCTTTCTCGACGACGGAGGTGACGACGACAAGCCGTCCACCGAAATCGGCGCAACCGGTACGGTTGGCGAAGCGAGTGAAGGCACTGCCTCTCTCTCCGAGGAAGATCAGCGGAAGATCGACGAGAAGGAGATCACCGTCATCCAGCCGCAGGCGTTCTTGAACGTCTACATCGACGCGAACACCGGCAAGAAGAAGCGCCGGATCGAGTTGATGCCGCAGGTTGGCCTGACGATCAACGACCCCTTCGTTCGCCACTGGGCGGCCGGGGCCGAGATCAACTTCTGGCTGAACAACCGCATGGCGCTGGGCATCAACGGCACAGCCTTCTTTGGGTCCAAGACGGCGCAGTACGACCGGATTCGGTTCCAAGAAGGTCTGCTGCTGACCGCCAACAAGACCTTGTGGCAGGCCAGCCTCGACTACCAGTACGAGCCCTTCTACGGGAAGATCGCGCTGTTCAACCGGCTGCTGCTCCACTGGGAGTCGTACCTGCAGATCGGTGGTGGAGCGATCCACACCCAGAACCTGCCCCGGTTCCAGGCTGTTCACCCAACGCCCTACAACCACATCACGGGCCAGGTGAACTTCGCGGTCGGCGTCCGGTACTACATCCAAAACCTGGACTGGTTCTCGGTCAACCTGGGTGTGCGGACCTTCGGATTCTTCGACGCCTACGAGCCACAAAACCGCGGCGTGAACCCAGGCTCGGGCGACAGTCCGCTGCTCGACGATCCGGCAGCCGCGTACGCGGAAGCGAAGCAGGCACCGCTCGGTGATCGCCTCGCGTTCAACGTGCTGTTCTTCGTTGGCGCGTCGTTCTACCTTCCACCCAAGTTTGACTACTCCTACCGCCGCTGAGTGACGTGACCATGAAGAAGACGCTCAAGCTCTCCCTCACGGCGGCGGCAATCTGTGGCGCAGGCATGTTCCTGCTCCCCAGCGAAGCCCTGGCCAAGAAGCCAGGTGTGCTGGAAGGCAAGCCAGTCGTCGTCGATCGCCTCGAACTGCGCAAGTTCCGGTTCCAGATCGTGCCGATGATCGGCGTCAGCCTGTCGCAGCCCTTCGTCCACAAGGGTCTCGTCGGCGCCAAGCTCCGCTTCGACTTCACCGACTGGATCGGTGTCCGTGGCTCGTTCATGTACGGAGCCGTCGACGTCGAAGGCAAGCTGCTCAAGGCCCTCAACGACGGCGGTCTCCCCACTGGCGTGGCGGATCCCGCTGGCGTCGACCTCAGCGCCCCGGGCCCCTACCGGCCCCAGAGCGAGTACGACAACCCGTCGGCGCTGCGCCACGACTTCCGCGCTGGCCTCACCAAGTTGCAGTGGCAAGCCAGCTTGGACCTCGCGTTCACGCCCTTCGCCGGCAAGCTCGGTCTGTTCTCGGCCGTGTTCACCGAGTACGACATCTACATCTTCGGTGGTGTGGGCCTCGTCAACTGGGCGCGCCACTACCCCGAGGAGCTCGGCTCGACCTCCACCTCGGAGCTGTTGGGGATTCCAAACTCCACGGATCCCAGCCTCGACAACTACTGCGAGAACATGGCTGGTGAGGCCAACTCGGAGTGTCTGCTCCACCCGGTCAGCCCCGACACGGGCGTCCGCGTGGGCGGCAGCTTCGGCGCTGGGTTGCACTTGTTCATCACCGACTGGATGAGCATCAACCCCGAGGTTCACGACATCGTCGTGGCCCACAACGACGCCGGCCTCAACGCAACGATCACCGACGTGCCTCCGGTCGTGAACAACGGCGGCAGCGGCAGCGATCGCGTCGCGCGTCACAACGTCAGCTTCAACCTCGGGTTCGCGTTCTATCTGCCGCCCAAGGCCAAGCGCAGCCGTCTCGAGCAGAAGCTGCGTGGCAAGAAGCAGAGCGAGGCGGCAGCCAGTGGTGGCGTCAGCGTTGGCACCAGCCCCGAGCCGGCCAACGAAGCTCCCCCCGAAGAACCGGCGGCCGAAGGCGGCACGGAAGACTTCCTGGAGTAGCGTTCACCGCTTCCAAGCAAGAAGCCCGCGGCGACCACCGCGGGCTTTTTCGTTGGTTTTTTTCGTGGTTGGGCGGGCGCCGTCAGCCGCAGCCGGTCGTCCACTTCTCGAGGCACAGGCACGCGCCAAGATCGTCGGGCGCCGAGCAGCTTGGATTGGCGCAGGCCTCCTCGCCCTCGAGCACAACGGCCTTGTACGAGACGAGCGACGACTCCTCACCATCGACGCCATCGACGAACCAGGTCTCGAGGCAGTTGTTGGTGACGTCGACCAGCACGTCTTGGACCGTGAACTCGAGCCCGTCGGTGCCGACGAAGTAGCCCCGCTCGGTCCGGGTCTCGTACACGAAGGCTTCCGTGGCCGGATGATCGAAGCCCATCGGCACGCCGCCCTCGACGTCGATGTAGACCAGGACTTGATCCGCGATGCTCGGTGGCGGCAGCGGGATCGCGATGCCGCGCAAGGTGGGGGGCGGGACCAGGAAGCTCGCTTCGTTGCAGCCAACCACCGTGACGCTGGCGGCGAGGAGCAGAACCGGCAACGTGCGACGCGCCAGTCGACTCGACGCCCGCTCGCGCGTGGATCCCTTGCTTGCTTGGTGGAGGTTCGGCACTGGTGTCCCGGGCACTAGTTGAGCAAGTCTCGTGCTTGCGTGAACTCGTGTAATTTCAAACAGGTACATGGCTGCGTCGACAAACATGTTGGCATAACCCACGAGCAGGCGCCAACTTGATTGACAGCCTGCGCTCAGTCTTGTTGCAGCCGCTTGAGCTTCTTTTGCAGCCCGTAGCGGCTCAGGCCCAGCAGCTGCGCGGACTGGGTCTGGTTGTTGCCGGTCCGCTCCATCGCGCGGGCGATCAGCTCGCGCTCGAGACGTTCGACCCGGGGTCGCAGCTCGAGGTCATCGGGATCATCGACCGTGACGTCGACGCCCGCGCCCTCGATCGCGGCCGAGAGGTCGTCGGGCATGACCCGATCTTCACACAGCGCGAGCCAGCGTTGGACCTCGTTCTCGAGCTCGCGCACGTTACCTGGCCACGCGTGGCGGACCAGCTTTCGCAACGCGCTGGGGCTGACGACCAGCGGCTCATGAGCCTCGCGCTGGTGCCGAGCCAAGAAGTGGTCGATCAACGCGGGCACGTCCTCGCGACGATCTCGCAGCGCTGGCAGATCGAGCTTGACCACGTTGATCCGGTAGAAGAGGTCCTGGCGGAATTCACCGGCTTCGACCATCGCCGCGAGGTCCCGGTTGCTGGCCGCGATCACCCGCACGTCGACCTTGCGAGGCTTGGTCTCGCCGATCCGCCGGACCTCGCCCTCTTGCAGCACGCGCAGCAGCTTGGTCTGCATCGCCGGGCTGGTCTCGCCGATCTCGTCGAGGAAGATCGTGCCGCCGTCAGCAGCCTCGAACAGACCCGGGCGCAGGCTCTGGGCACCGGTGAACGCCCCGCGCACGTGACCAAACAGCACGCTCTCGAGCAGGGTCTCGGGGATCGCCCCACAGTTCTCGGCCACGAAGGGCTTGTCTGCGCGCGCTCCCCCGTCGTGGATCGCCCGCGCGACCAACTCCTTGCCGGTGCCGCTCTCACCGTAGATCACCACCGGGACATCGGAGTCCGCGAGCCGATCGACCAGCCGAAACACGCGCTGCATCGACTTCGAGGAGCCGACCATGCCGCGATAGACCCTGCGCTCTGGATCGGCGCGGACCTCTTCTCGCAAATTGACGAGCGCGACCTCGCGGGTCTCGAGCAATTCCGCGAGCTCGGCCCGCTGGCGCTCGAGCTCGGCCGCCTGCGTGCGCACGGCCGCGAGCGCACGCGCCTGCGCGACCGCGAGCGCAGCCAGATCGGCGAAGTCTTCCATGTGCGAGAGATCGGTCGCGTCGAAGTTGCCACGACGCAGGCGATGGTCGACGTAGGCGGCCCCAAGCAACTCGCCGCGAAACACCAACGGCACCGCCAACACCGAGCGCAGGTTGAGGTGACTGATCGAGCGCGAGCCATCGAAGCGGTCGTCGCTCGCTGCATCGACGCTGAGCACGGGCTCGCCGCTGCCGAGCACGCGATCGATGACCGAGCGCGAGAAGCTGACGCCCTCGCCGCCAGCCGCGAACTCGCGCACGACCTCGATGCGCTGCTCGCCGTGGCCCACACACACAACCCCGCGCTCGGCGTCCGTCAGCTCCATCATCGCCTCGACGACCTGCTCGAGCAGGCGCTCGAGGCTGTCGTGACGGGCGAGCCGCCGAAACAGACGCAGCAGCTGCTGAAGGCGGGCGGTCTCGCCGTCGTGTTCGCGGCGGCGATCGACGCCGCGCGCAGGTCCAGGCTCAGTTCCAGGCTCGTGAACTTCGTGCTCGGTGGCCTCGAGCTCGCGCACCAGGTCGCGCAGCGGCCCGGCCTCTCCGGCCTCGGACAGCAGCGATTGGCGAAGGGAGCGACGATCGAGCGGGGTGGCTTTGGACATGAGTTCCTCCAGGTATCGAAGCAAGCGGCGCGCGACGGAGGCCGCGGCAGGATCACCGACGGCGCCGCCGCGATGCAGCACACCGAGCAGCGTCCGGTCGTAGGCCCACGCCAGCAGGCGCTCGCCGGCGGCCCACAGCTGCGTGGGGGCAGGCAGCGCGGCGAGCTCGAGGGACGCCTCGCGCAGCTGCTCGGGGTCCTTGGCCTGGGCCAGAGACTCGAGCGCGAGCGCCAGCGCAGATGCGAGGGCGGGCTCCTGCTCGGGCTCGACCACGACGCGCCGCGCGGCGTCGAGCTGAGCCCGCGCGGGCTCGTCACGGCCCGCGACACGAAGCAGCGCGGCCGCGCTCAGGTGGGCGTCAACGCTCTCCGCGGTCGCGCCTGCAGAACCCAGCGAGCTCGCGCACTCGGTCAGGCGCCCGGCGAGTTCGGCCCGCCAGACATCGCGGAGCTCGGGCTTCGCTGGCGGCGCGCCAAGCTCGAGCTCGAGGCCCGCT